>NZ_MINO01000012.1 GCF_001757355.1 Sphingobium phenoxybenzoativorans | reverse complement strand
GCCTCGCCGTTCAGCGTCACCGTGCGCGGCGCGGGACGGGCGGCGCCCTCCTCCCATTCCGGCAGCTTGGAAAACAGCCAGCGCTCGGCCTCCTTCGGCGTCGGCAGATGCGGCGTCACAAGCTGCGCCCAGGGCCAGCGCAGCCGGTGCAGCGATTGCGCCGCCGTCCACGCCCCCTCGCGCTCCGCCCATTCCGGGTCGGCCAGCGTCGCGATCAGCGCCTGCGCGGCGGCATGGTAGAGCGCGGGAATGTCGCCCTCCCGCTGCGGCGTCTCCAGCCCCAGCGCTTCGGCCAGCCCCTTCGGCGTCGGCACCAGAAATCGCGCCGGATGGACGAACGCCCACAGCTCCAGCAGATCGAGGCCGTTCAGCTCAGGATAGCCCAGCCGCTGCCCGGCCAGCGGCGCATTCAGCAGAATGACCGGCGTCTCCGCCGCGATGGAGATGGCCCGCCCCTTGGACGCCTCCCGCGTCTCGCCACCCTCGCGCATCCAGATGCCGCCATGGCTGGCGTGCAGCGCCGGAAAGGAAAGGGGGGAGGGAGATGCCATGCGCTTCCCCTCTTAGGGAAAGCGGAACAAAGGGGAAACCTGCTTTTCGCGTTGGCGCGCCATTATGAGAGTGAGCGGCTGAAATGAGGGGAGTGGACATTGTGCCGTAACACATTTTCGTCATCCCGGACGTGATCCGGGATTCATGAGCGCAAGAGCTTGTGCAGTCACGCGGGCGTAGAGCCAATAGATCCCGCATCACGTGCGGGATGACGAAGGGGGTGGGTCGCGAGCGAAGCGAGCACCCGGCTTACCCCGACAAGCTGCCGCTGACGCGGCATACCTACCCCTAGCTCCTCCCTTGCAGGGTGGGGAACTTGGCGGCTGAAATGGGTGGATACTTGCCTTAGCTCTCGTATGACTCGTCATTCCCGCGAAAGCGGGAACCCATCTCCCCTCCTACGCCTTGCACGCCCAAGGCGCGTTGGGTCCCCGCCTTCGCGGGGATGACGAGAAGGGTGGTTAGCGGTCTGACAGCTCTCCCTGATCCGTTCGGGCTGAGCTTGTCGAAGCCCTGTCCTGTTCTTGAGAAGAAGTGCAGCCCTTCGACAAGCTCAGGGCGAACGGAGAGAGAGAGTCCGCTTATGGTCGTTCGCCAACACAACCCTTCGTCATCCCGGCGAACGCCGGGACCCATCTCTCCTCTATACGCCTTGGGTGCCCATGGCGCGATGGGTCCCGGATCAAGTCCGGGATGACGGATGAGGGCATGACGAAGCCTTCGTATCTGGCGGTTCTGGAACGCCCGGCCAAAGCCAAACTCCTGTCCTACAACCCGGCGTCCATGCTCTACTTCCCCACATGGAACAGCATGCAAAACCCGCCTGCGGGGCATCGCCTCAACGATCCGGCCAACGCGCCGATGCGACGCAACCGGGACGCAAGTGCGACCTATGTGCGATGTGCATACGACGCATGTGGGACGTAAGTGCGACGCAAGTGGGACGTACATGGGACGCAGGTGCGACGTAGATGAGACTCAAGTGAGACGCACATGGGACGCAAGTGGGACGTATGTGAGACGCAAGTGGGACGCGGGTGAGACCTACATGGGACTTTTGTGCGACCTACATGCGACTTTCCGGGCAAAATCCGGCCAAATCGCGCCACAACCCGCAACTTCCGCAACTTCGTTGGATTTATCGGCCCGAACGCGCTTCGGGTCCCCCGGATTGCAGCCGTCAGCGGGCAACCCGCCGCCCGAATCCGCCGCGCGCTGCTGCCGCCTGCCTCGGCAATGGCGGCATGTTCACCGCCGCGCGCGCCATTTCCAGCGCCGCATGGAGCGGGCCTTCGCCAAGCGGGAAGGGGAAGCGGACGCCCATGCGATCGACTTCCGACCACATCACGCGGCCGAAAATGCTGTCACCGTCAAGGTCGATGACGATCTGGCTGCCCTGCGCCATGCTCGCGCCCGTGATCAGCGCGCCGTCCTCGGTCAGGTCGACGATGGTTCCCTGTTGGGAGTCAAGCACGGTCGTCACCGTCACGGCGATCTCAACCGCTATCCGTTTACGTCCGCGTGCCTGCATCGTTCCACCCTTTCGCGTGTATCGTTACGCCTGCATGGTTAATTTTTCGGAAACCGTAACGGTCGCCTTCGTCATACCACCTCCGTTCGCTTCGAGCGTAGTCGAGAAGCCTTGCGCGCGGCTTCTCGACTACGCTCGAAGCGAACGGGGGAATGATATTCATCTCCAACGCATCGCGCCACTGATCGTCCAATTACGCGCCCTGCTGCGCGACGATCATCCGGTGCAGCTTCTCCGCCTCCGGGATCGCCGCCGCCACGAAACGGTCGGTCACCCGGTCGCCGTCGCTGTCGACATGGCTGCCGGTCTGGATGCTGAGCGTGCCCCAGCCGTCGCGCGCCACCGTAAAGTCGATGGGTCCCATCCGGTCGATGCGGACGGATTCGACCTTGCGCTGCTTGCCGTCGATCACGCGGATCAGGCGGCGGTCGGTCAGGCCGTAAATGGTCCGGCGCGCTTTCGCCCGGTTGGCGAAGGGCTGGTTCAGCATCCACACGCCCACAAGGATGAAGGGGAAGCCGAACAGGGGGAAGGCGATGCCGAAGCCCCATTCCATTTCCGTGCGCGGCATTCGCACCAGCCAGCTACTGGCGGCAAGCCCTGTCCAGACGCAGGAAAAGACCGTCCAGGGAATGGCGAAGGCCCAGATGACGAAATCCGCCTTCATGCGCCGGGCGTCTGGCGCGCCGCTCCACAATGTGCGCTCGCCGGGGGCCAGTTCGGCCTGCAGCAAGGCGCGCATGGACCGGTCATGAGCCTGGGCGCGGAGGACGGGATCGTTACGCATGCGCCTTCCAATAACGGCGGAGACTGAAAAAGACTTAAAGAGACGGGAAACTACCGCTAAAGGCCAGCGCCATGACCGACATCACCACCCTGCGCGACGCCGCGCTCGCATCGAAGGCCTGGCCCTATGAGGAAGCGCGCAAGCTGCTGAAGCGCTATCCCAATGGCGCGCCGGATAAAGGGCATGTGCTGTTCGAAACCGGCTATGGCCCCTCCGGCCTGCCGCATATCGGCACTTTCAATGAGGTTCTGCGCACGACGATGGTGCGGCAGGCGTTCCATGCCCTGTCGGACATTCCCACGCGGCTGATCGCGTTCAGCGACGATATGGACGGCCTGCGCAAGGTACCGGACAATGTGCCGAACAAGGAAATGCTTGCCGGACATCTGGGCAAGCCGCTGACCGAAATTCCCGATCCCTTCGGCAAGTTTGAGAGTTTCGCGCATCATAACAATGCGATGCTGCGGGATTTCCTCGACCGCTTCGGCTTCGACTATGAATTCATGTCCTCGACGGAGCAGTATCGCTCGGGCGCGTTCGACGAGGCGTTGAAGGGCGTGCTGCGTCATTATCAGGCGATCATGGACATCATGCTGCCGACACTCCGCAAGGAGCGGCAGGCGACCTATTCGCCTGTCCTGCCGATCAGCCCGAAAAGCGGTATCGTCCTTCAGGTTCCGGTCGAGGTGGTGGATGCCGAGGCAGGGCTGGTCCGCTTTGTCGACGAAGGAGAGACGGTCGAGCAATCGATTCTGTCCGGCGGCGCGAAGCTGCAGTGGAAGGTCGACTGGGCGATGCGCTGGGTCGCGCTTGGCGTCGACTATGAGATGGCGGGCAAGGATTTGATCGATTCCGTCACGCAAAGCTCGAAAATCTGCCGCGCGCTCGGCGCCCGTCCGCCGGAGGGCTTCAATTACGAGATGTTCCTCGACGAAAAGGGCGAGAAAATCTCCAAGTCGAAGGGCAACGGCCTCAGCCTCGAACAATGGCTGACCTATGGCCCGCAGGAGAGCCTGGCCTTCTACGCCTATCGCGAGCCGAAAAAGGCGAAGCAGCTCCATATGGGCGTCATCCCGCGCGCCGTGGATGAATATTGGCAGTTCCGCGGCAATTATCCGAACCAAGCGATTGAGCAGAAGCTGGGCAATCCGGTCCATCATATTCATGACGGCGTTCTGCCGCAGGGCAGCCTGCCGGTGACATTCGGCCTGCTGCTCAACCTTGTCGGCGTGATGGGCGACGCGAGCCGGGATCAGGTGTGGGGCTATCTGCGCAACTATGTCGCGGACGCCAGCCCCGAAACCTATCCCGACCTTGACCGGCTGATCGGTCATGCGCTGGCCTATCATCGCGATTTCGTCGCCCCGACGCTCAAGCGCCGCGCGCCGGAGGCCAATGAGGCGGCGGCGCTGCGCAAGCTGGACGCGGAACTCGCGGCATTGCCCGGCGATGCGTCTGGGGAGGACATCCAGAATATCGTCTACGCCATCGGCAAGGATGAAGCATTCGGCTTCGCCGAACTGCGCGACTGGTTCAAGGCGCTGTATCAGACCCTGCTCGGTGCCGACCAAGGCCCGCGCATGGGCAGCTTCATCGCGCTCTACGGCATAGAAAACAGCCGTAAACTGATCACAGAGGCGCTGGCGGAGGGCTGAGCGGAACTCTTTGCCTGCTGCCGTGTTGCAGGCTTTGGTCCATCCCCTTTCGGACTGATGCCGCCAGTCGCGGTGTCGGCCGCGTCTGCAGGCTTTCGCCAGCGGCGCGGCCACGGGGATGCCTTCTTATCGGGGCCTAATCTCCCCCTCGATATAATCTATGCGAATGCGCACCCATGTCCCGATTTGCGGCCGTCCGCCGATCCGCGGCGGGATCACCCGGAACTGCCACGCGGCAAGCCGGACCGCGCGCGCAAAACCCGACCCCATGGGCGATTCGCCCAGCGCCTGGCAGTTCTCCACATGATAATCCTCGACCGTCTTGCATGCGACCAGGCCCCAGCCCGTCTGCCTATTGCCCGGCGGCATATAGGTCGCAAGCTCGGCATGTGTGGGTTTGCGATACCAGTCGGCGTCATAAAGCTGTTCGCCGCCGGGCCCTTCGCCGGGACCATAGGCGGCGGCGCTGCCCTTGCCGCTGTCCGGTCCCGCCGATTGTCCCGCTCCCGCACGCGGAGGCATCTTGGAAATGTCGGCGGCGGCGAAATCCTCCCTGCTCAACGTCACGAAGGGCAGATCGGGTAGGGGCGGTTTGGGCGTAACGGGTTTTTCGACAAGCTTTTCTGCAGGCTTTTTCGGTGCGCCGCCACTGGCCTTTTTCGTCTCGGCCCCGGACTCCTTCTGCTCTGCCGCCTGTTTCCGGTCGGGCGTCAGCGAGAATGTGGTCGGCATGCGCTCCATCTTGGGAAGATGCACGGACGGGGCCAGCGTGAAAAACAGCAGCAGGATGAGCGCGTGCAGCGCCACCGCCAGCAACAGCGCGAGGCTCCGGCGCCGCAACGGCGCGCTATCGTCGTCAGACAGATGCCGGGGGGAGGCAAAGGGCATTGATCAGGTGCCTAGACGCGGTGCGCCCACGCCGCAATCCGGCCGGTCGCTTTATCAGGCATCTGACTCAGATGTAATGTTGAGAGCGGCCGGGCGAAGATTCCGGTTTCGCCCGGCCTATATGCTGCAATCGCCCCGCCGCGCGAACGCTGAACGCCACGCGCAAGGATGGCCTTTGGCCGTGCCGATTATTCCGGCTGGGGCACGATCCGCAGATAGGGGCGGGGCGCTTCCCATCCATTGGGATAGATGGTCCTGGCTTCATCGTCCGAAACCGACCCGGCGATGATCACCTTGTCTCCATCCCGCCAGTTGACGGGGGTGGCAACGCGATGCCGGGCGGTGAGCTGGATGGAGTCCAGCACGCGCAGTATCTCGTCGAAATTGCGTCCTGTGGTCATGGGATAGCTGAGCATCAGCTTGATGCGCTTGTCCGGTCCCACGATGAACACCGTCCGCACGGTTGCGTTGTCGGCGGCGGTGCGGCCGTCCGAACCGCCGTCAATATCCTCCGGCAACATATTGTAGAGTTTGGCGACATTCAGGTCGGTGTCGCCGATCATCGGATAGTTGGGCGCTGTTCCCTGGGTTTCGGCGATGTCCTCCGCCCATTTGGCGTGGTTGCCGACCGGGTCGATGCTGAGACCGATGATCTTGGTATTCCGCTTGTCGAACTCCGGCTTCAGCTTCGCCATATAACCAAGCTCGGTCGTGCAGACGGGCGTGAAATCCTTGGGGTGGGAAAACAGGATCGCCCAACCGTCGCCGATCCATTCATGGAAATCGATCGTGCCCTGTGTGGTCTCCGCCGAAAAATTGGGGGCCTGAGCGTTGATGCGAAGTGACATGGATTATATCTCCTGAAAGCTGGCGCTGGATGTGACGCCGCTGCCGTATGTCGGGTTGGACGTGTCGAATTCCTTCTCCGCGGCTTCCTATGCCCATCTTTCCGTTACGGCAATGATAACGCCCGCGTCATAACGAGGGTGGCAGCTTTGCCGAAAGGCGAAGCTATTGCCGGGACGGACGCATGGCGGAACGCGCAGCGCACCCAACGGAAATGCACAGGGCGGGGATGGCGGTGATCGCTATCGCCAGCAGCAACTGGCCGTGCATGAACAGGTCGGACAATGCGCCCGCGACAAGCGGCCCAATGGCGCAGAATATCGACACCACAAAGCTCCATATCGCGAAGCTGCGGGCGCGCAGCGACGCGGGCGTCAGGTCCTGCAGCATTGTCGGAACCAGAGCGTTCGCGGTGCATGTGAGGAACAGGAAAAGGGTCACGACCGTCAGCGCCCAGTCGACGTCTTTGGCGACCATCAGCATGGCGGCGCAGGGGATCGCGGCGGCGGCGCTGACCCCCATGATGATCGGCCGGGCGGACAGGCCGAAGCGCTTGCCGAGCATGCGGTCGAGAAAACCGGCGACCGGCAGGCAGCCGATGCTGGTGATCAACGTCACCCATCCCAGGGCGTGCCCGATAACGCCAAGGTCCGCGTTGAAGCGCCGCTCCAGCGCCAGTGCAATCAACGGATTGAGCGCCTGCACCGCGATCATCAGGCTGCCCGCCACCCCCACGAAAAGGCCGACCGCTCGCCAGCGGTCGCGGAGGAAAAGGGCAAGCGAGCCGGTCGTTCCGATGTCGGACGCGATGATGCGCCGTGGCGGGTCAACGGTCGGGAGGCCGACTGCCAACAGGGGTACGCCCGCCAGGGACAGCAGCAGGATCGCCTTGCGCCACGGGTCCAAGCCAAAGGGTATCAGCAGGTCCGCCGCCCGCAGGATCGCGTCCCCGAAATAATAGCCTGCGCTGGCCCCGGCCGCCATCAGCGCCGCGAAGGTCAGGTTCGCGGTCACGCGATGCCGTTCTGGCGCAAGGTCGGGGATCATTGAATAGACGATGGGGATCATCGCGAATTCGGTAACGCCGGAGGCCGCGCGGCCAATGAAGAACAGAGGGAAATTCGGCGCGATCGCGCTGAGCGCCATCAGGGCGGTCCATCCGACGATCAGGCCAAGCAGTACCCCCTTGCGCGACAGGCGATCGGCCAGGCGGGCGAGCGGCACGGCGATCGCGCTGCCAACCAACACGCCGGCCAGCCCCTGCAATGCGCCTATGGTTGCGTCGCTGACGGCGAAACTGTTCTGAATGGCGGACAGCAATATCGCCTGAAGGCCGCGGTCGCTCATTTGCACGCCAGCGGTCACGCCCAGAAAGCCGACCGTGAACAGCGCAGGCCCCGACCATTTGCCGATGGCCCCCGCGCCGCCGTCGCGGCCGATATCAGGCGCGGCCGTCAGCGCCATGGGTCATGCCATGATTGTGAAGGTGCCATCGCTGGCCGTTAACCGACCGGAACCGGCGTATTTGCGCTGTTTGACAAGAATGCAACAGTGGCCCCCAAAAATCGCATCCGGACTATCTCAATTATTGCAACTAATTCGCACTTGCTGCAATGGCGCATTTAAGGCGGCTGCCGCAATGGGCGGTGAAGCCGGTCTGAGGGGTTTGATCATGTCAGTTACGCGCCGCAATTTTGCTCATCTGTTCGCGATCCTGTTGGCCGGCGCCGCCACGCTCGCGCCCATGGCCGCCTATGCTCAGGCCGCCGAGCCGGACGTGACGGAGGATGCGCCCAGCGTGGAGACCACGCGGCAGGATGACGGGTCGATCATCGTCACCGCCCGCCGCTTCGTGCCCGATGGCGCAATCACCGCGAGCAAGACTTCCGTCCCGCTGATTGAAACGCCGCAGTCGGTTTCCGTGATCTCCCGCGATCAGATCGACCTGCTCAACTTCATCGATGTGCAGCAGGCGGTGCGCTATACGGCGGGTGCGGTCGGCGAAAATTATGGTCCTGACCTGCGTTTCGATTTCCTCCGCCAGCGCGGTTTCATCCCGACGCAATATATCGACGGACTTCAGGCCCCGGTCAGCTCGACCATCGATAATGTCGGCATCGACCTCTATGGATTTCAGGCTATCGATATCCTGCGCGGTCCGGCCAGCGTTCTGTATGGCACCACGCCGCCAGGCGGCATCTATAATCTGACCAGCCGCCGTCCGTCGGCTCAATTTGGCGGAGAGGTGCAGGCGAAATATGGCACGGACGATTACAAGCAGATCGCAGGCACCGTCACTGGCGAACTGACCAATGGCCTCAGCGCCCGGCTGACCGGCCTGTATCGCGATCGCGACAGCCAAACCGATTATGTTACCGCCAAGCGGACCTATGCCGCACCCGCGGTCACTTATCAGATCGGCCCGGACACGAAGATCACCGGCCTTGGCTATTATCAGTGGGACAAGGTGCGCGGCGACACCAACGGCTTCCTGCCGGCGCTGGGCGTGCTGTATCCCAATCCGGTCGGCAAGGTGTCGCGCGGCATCAATCTGGGCGAACCGGACTATAATTTCTATCGCCGTGAACAATGGGGCGCGGGCTATGAATTCACGCACCGTTTCTCCAGCGCGCTGACCTTCACCCAGAATACGAGCTGGCGCGACTATGATGAATATCAGCAAGTCGTCTATCCAACCGGCCTTGGCCCTGACAACCGCACTGTGTCGCGCGCCAACTTCCCATCGTCGGAAAAGAGCAAGCAGTTCGCGATCGACAGCCGCATCGACGCCAACTTCGCCACTGGCCCGCTGGAACATCGCCTGCTCGCCGGCTTCGATTATCGCAACTACCGCAATCAAGCGGCCTTTGCCTTTGGCGGCGCCACGAGCATCGATCTGTTCGATCCGGTGTATAGCGCGACCCCGATCCCCGCGCTGACCTTGGGCGCGCCCTATCTGGACGTGCGGCTGAAGCAGAGCGGACTGTATGCGCAGGATCAGATCAAGCTGAACGGCTTCATCCTGAGCCTTGCAGGACGGCAGGATTGGGTTGAGCGCACCAGCTACGCCTTCCCGCCGGTCACCAAGACCAAGGACGACAAGTTCACCTGGCGCGTGGGCGGCACCTATGTCTCCGAAATGGGTATCGCGCCCTATGTCAGCTATGCGACCTCTTTCCAGCCGATCGTGGGCGCCACATTTGACGGTACGCTGTTCAAGCCGACAGAAGGCAAGCAGTGGGAAGCGGGCGTCAAATATGATGCGCGGGGCCTGAGCAACGACATCAAGCTGTTCGCCACCGCCGCCATATTCCGCATCAAGCAGTCCAATGTGGCCACGCTGGATCCGCGCGCGGGCACTGGCGGCGTCCCCGCCAATGCGCAGGTCCAGACCGGAGAAGTGACGTCGGAGGGTGTCGAACTGGAACTGGTGACCCGCATTCACGAGCAATTGAGCATCAATGCGTCCTACACCTACACCAACGCCAGGGTGACTGATGCCAATGACGCTGACCAGCTTGGTGCGCGCCTGCCTGCGACGCCCAAGAGCAAGGCGACTCTGTTCATCGATTACATCAAGGCGACTGGTCCGCTGGCGGGTCTGGGCGGAGGCGTCGGCGTCCGCTATCTCAGCTCAAGCTGGGGCAACCAGTCGAACAGCCTTCCGCTGGTCAGCCCGGCGACCACCCTGTTCGACGCCGCCCTGCACTATGACATTCCCGGATGGCGTCTTGCGGTGAACGGCAGCAACATCTTCGACAAGCGCTATGCCGGCCGCTGCACGCCGCAGGGCTGCTTCTTCGGTCAGAACCGGCAGATCATAGCGACCGTGACCAAAAAATTCTGACCTGCTGCGATCGCGATGCTATCGGCATCCGATGCGTACGGGCACAATAAGGGCATGGGCGTTCGTCCATAAGTGGTCGAGCCTCGTCTGTACGGCATTCCTGCTGATGCTGTGCGTGACGGGGCTGCCGCTGATCTTCCATGACGAGATTGATGGACTGACGCGGGAACCGGCGGCGCTTGCCCGCCTGCCCGAAGGGACGGCTTTGCTCTCGCTGGACAGCATTCTTGACCGGGCATTGCGGACGCGGCCTGGCGAGGTGCCGCTTTATATGAGCTTCGATACGGATCGCCCCGTGGTCAATGTCACCACCGGGCCAGTGCCCGACGCGCCGCCTGCGGCGATGCATTTCATGTCGCTGGACCAACGGACCGGACAAGTGCTGCCGGCCGACGAGGGGGCGGGCGCCGGCATCATGGATTTCCTGCTGCAACTCCACACCGACATGTTCCTTGGCCTGCCAGGCATGCTGTTCCTGGGCGCGATGGGCCTGCTGTTCGCGGTGGCCATCGTCTCCGGCGTGGCACTCTATGCGCCGTTCATGGCGCGCCTTCCGTTCGGCGCGATCCGGCGGACCAAAAGGATGCGGGTGCGCTGGACCGATTATCACAACCTGCTGGGCGTCACGACGCTGCTATGGGCGCTGGTCGTGGGATTGACGGGGGTCATCAATACCCTCGCGACGCCTGTAACCGACTATTGGAAGGCGCGCGAACTGGCGGCCCTGATTACGCCCTACCGGGGATTGCCGGTGCCGCGCCAACTGTCCTCGGTTCAGGATGCGGTGGACAAGGCGATGCAGGCGGCGCCCGGCATGCGGCCCCAATTTGTGGCCTTTCCCGGCGGGACGTTCAGCAGCAGCCATCATCTCGCCATCTTCCTGCAGGGCCGGACTACCGCGACGGAAAAGCTGCTGACCCCGGTGCTGGTCGATGCGCGGAGCGGCGCGCTCAGCGCAGTGAAGCCCATGCCCTGGTACATGCAGGCGCTGCTGCTCTCGCAGCCGCTGCATTTCGGGGATTATGGCGGCCTGCCGCTCAAGATCATCTGGGCCTTGCTCGACATTGTGTCGATCATTGTCCTTGGCAGCGGATTGTATCTTTGGATCAGCAAGGGCAATGGACGTGGCCGCGCGCCCATGTCTTTGACTATGGCTGGATGACCCGCATTCCCCGCCGCGGCCTCGGCCGGACGCTGATCTGGCCAGCTATCATCGGCGTTGCGACGCTTGCCGGTCTTGTGCTCGGCCTGCTTGACGATGGGCTGAATGATGTGGCGGCATGGCTGGGCGTCGGCCTGCCGCTGGCCGTCATCGGCCTGTTCATGGCGAAACGCTGACGGCGAACGGGGTTGGCGCGGCTTGCAGTCCAGAGCGAACTAGTCTGAAACTTTTTCTCCCGCTTCTCACTTTTCGAAGCGGCGAAACTCCGGATAATATAGCCATATTTCAGTGCTTTGTGATATTATTGCGGTCTAGCGCCAAAAAACCATATCAGGCAGAACAGGCGCCAAATAATTCAGATTCAGGACGTTACGCGCCATGCATCAGGCATTTTTTGCCTGTTTTGAAGCTGGGTGCGCATTTGGCGTATTTCGGCACAAAGCTCCGATATTCCGGGCCATTTGGCGATATGGGCGGGTTTCCGGAATATCGGGCGGTATTTTCGCTCCAGACCGCGTGGCCTATGTTTTCAAGCGCCCAAGCTCCGTCGCTGCGAGCCTAACCGCTTTGATAAAGTTCTCGCAAAGAAGCCGGCGCTGACAGTGCGTAGAAGCGAGTTCGATCAGCCTTGCCTCAAACAGCGTCACATATCGTCGTTTGCCTAATGCGTCTCTGATAGTCACACGGCGATTAGCTTGCGTCAGAATCCGGAGATAGGCGTGCGTCGAAGAAGCTTCTCTACGCGCTGAGAGTGGCTCTTGCACGGAGCGATCCAAATCCCCTCGCATCAAAACTCTTCGTCCACCGGTCGCATATAGGCTGGCCGCCGACCGAGGGCCGTTTGGCTGTCATATTCTTCCCGAATGGCCTGGCGCTTTAATCGAGCAGTTTCTTCGGCCGCCGCCTCCCTGGTGAACTGAATGAAATTCTTGCATCCCAACCTGTTTTCGGCCGAGCCGTTAGCAAGAGCGCGGAGGTTCGCTTCGAAGCGCGAGATGGTTTCCTCTTTGCCCTGCGCCGTTTTCACCAACATCGTCTGGTTTGCGACTTTGAGTGTTACGCGATCAAAATCGGCAAGCGTGCGCAACTCCTTTCGCGTGGATTTCGGGCGTCCTTTCGTATTGCCGGACACCCCCTGTTTGAATCGGCCATCTGCTTTCCGGGCTGTCATGCTGCTTCTCCAAGGCCCAGGGCCTCATCAGCCCGACGTTCCATCTCCTCGCACCGGCGCGCCAAGACTGCCTCGAACGTCTCACCCGTTGCTTCCAGGATTGCGGGCATCCGCACCAGCTTCTGCCAGCGCTTGATCGTCACCTCGCAGTAGCCGGGCTCATACTCGATCAGCCTTGCCCGCCGCTTCGTCTTTTCTGCTGCGATCAACGTCGAGCCCGAACCGCCAAAAGGATCGAGCACGATCTCGCCCTGCTTGGACGTATCCTTGATCGCGTCCATGATCATAGGAACAGGCTTTACTGTGGGATGCAGCGCGAGTTCGGCGTCAGGGCCGGTCTTCGTAGCGCCCCGATAGTTCCAGACGTTGGTGCGGTATCGACCGTTCTTGCCCAGCTCGACCGTATTGAGGTGGGGCGCCGACCCAACCTTCCAGACGAATACAAACTCATGCTGAGAGCGGTAAAAGCTGCCCATGCCGCCATTATCCTTCGCCCAGACACAGATATTCTTGAGGTCGCTATACACTGCCGACCCCGCGTCCGTCATCTCGTCGATATGCCGCCAGTCCATGCACTGATAGTGAATAGCGCCGTCCATGCTAACGTCCGCCGCGTTACGGAATGCGGTCTCAAGAAAGCGAGTGAACTCCTCCTTGCTCATCTCGCCCGTGGCCATGGCAAACTCGGCATGCTTCGTCTTGCCCAGCCCTCCGACATGCCCATCAATTTTTACGTTGAATGGCGGATCGGAGAAGACGAGCCGCGCCAGGTCGCCCTGCATGAGCCGCGTGAAGCTCTCCGGATCTCGGGTATCGCCGCATAACAGGCGGTGCTTACCCAATACCCACAGGTCACCGCGCTCAACGCCGCGGGTCGCGCGCTTGTCGAGTTCGGGCACATGCTCAAGCTTGGCCTCTTCCGGCGTCATCTGGCTCAGGAGATCAATCTCGGTGGTGGAGAAACCTGTGATCTCCAAATCGAACGCCTTCTCGATGGCATGCAGTTCTTCAAACTCGATCGCCAAGAGCTTGGCGTCCCAGCCGGCATTCTGAGCGATTTTGTTATCAGCAAGCGCATAAGCCCGCAGCTCAGCCTCCGACAGCTCTGTCAGGACGATGACCGGCACCTCATCCATACCGAGCAGTTTGGCAGCAGCGAACCTGCCATGGCCAGCAACGATCCGCCCTTCCTCATCGATAAGTATGGGATTGGTGAAACCGAACTGGCGGATCGAGGACGCAATTTGCTCGATCTGCCGATCGCTATGGGTACGGGTATTGCGCTTGGCGGATTTGATGACGCAAGGCGCAGTTCTACCTTCAGGGAGTGGATCAATCCCTCCCCGCGGGTGACGTCAGTGATGTTCACAGGTAACTCCTATGTATTTACCCAGCCGCCAGAGGTTAACCCCCCGACGGCCTGCTACTTAGCAACGCCTCAATAAGGGCGGCTTGATCGGGCATTTTCTCTTGGGCGCTTTGCATGATTTGGCGCAGCGCTGTGGCCCTGCCAATCAGGGTCAGCCCGGTCTCGCCTACCTGCAGGAAAACCGGTTCACCTGGCACAATGCCGTATTTTTCGCGGAGGCGCTTGGGCAATATGATGTTGCCGCTCACGTCCGTTTGGGCGGTGACGATCTCTAACTTCTCTGCTTCAGGCATAGCCTTGGTGATCGCGCCCGATCGGAGGAGGACGTTATAGACATGCTGGTAGCGGATCTTGAGGTACCGGCTGATATCGCTCGTCGAGACCCCTGCCGCATTGAGTGCGCGCACCTTCTCGGCCTTCGCCTTCATGCCGATTGTGATCTTATCCATTTCCGCTTCAGTCACGTCACCCTCCTAATCTGATGAGGGTGATACGCTCGGTACAATCAGGATGTAAATAGATACTACCTAGATAAGTCGCTATTTAGTCCCTGATGAGCCATAAGTAACCGAGATTGCTGTAATTTATTTTTCTTGGTCACTCAATGCTGCAGGCGCGCAGCGCCGGTTCAAAGCTTTCGTCGAGGGGAATTGGCCTTAATTCTCCATCCTTGATTTGCCCGACTCGGTTGATGCCTGGATCTGCAAGTCCATAGTTAGTTGCCGCGGATGCCGTGCGGAAAAGGAGCGTGCGCCCGGAGCGCAACTCCACCAGCATCTCCTTGGCGCGAACGCCGCTGGCCAGGGTGCTGGTCGCAGACATGCCCGCAGCCATGCGCATGGTCGTGGTCATGGCCTCCTGCAAAGCCTGCGTCGCGGGATCCACCGAAGCACCCTGTGCCGACATAGTGACACCGCCCGCGACTGGCGGATTGTCAGCGGCCTTGAGTTCCCGAAATGGCTTATCATCAACGCGCCAAAGAATATCGCCAGTGGGCAGGCGGAAGCGTCCACCGCTACTTACCCCCACCAGCAGTCCAGCCGCGCCATTGAGTTCGACGATTGGGTAGAGATAGCCGGTACGCGAGAATCGGGTACGCCCGACATAGTCCAAAGCGGAGACAACGCAGCGGGCGGCGCCCGTGATAGGATCAGATATGTGCTGTGCTTGCCAGGTCGGGGAGGGGGGCTTTTTCGCGACAGCGGCCGATGGGATGGCGGACAGCGTTATACCACCCAAGATAATCGGTAGGGACCAGGGCAGTGAGAAGCTCATCATGCCGACTCCTGCGATCCGTCGGTCTGGATGCCGGCCTTTCCGAACAGGATGTCGACCAGCCGGCCCATATTATCCACCTTGTCGAAGCGACGAACCGGGACGATTCGATGCGCAAGGCGTTCTGCCTTGATCCCAAGCGCATTGGCGCGGCTGTGCCGCGCAATCCGATCGCCTAAAGCGGGAAGCTTGTTTCCTGGACTATCCCCAAACCAGCGAATAGCGCCGAAGTCTCGGATCGTCGGATCCCACACAAGCCAGACCACGCAGCCAGAGGGCTTGGAAGCAAGCTTCGTGTTGACTGACACGTCTGCGCGAGCGCCGCCAGCGATCATCACTTTGAGCTGAATATGGCGGATGACCTCGCCTGCTTCCACGACTAGGTCATAACCGTCCTTGTCCACTTCGGCATGGAGCACCGAGTAATCGACGCCACGCTCCAGTAACTCAAGGCACAGCTGACCCAGAAACACATGCTCGAACGCTTTTTCGCGGGCGGACGAATGATAGGTGAGGGCGATGGTCCTTTCGGACCTGTCCGGCGAAATCTGGCAAGGCATATTCATAATGCTAGTCCTGTCGACAATCAGTGACAGGCAATGCGCTCGGATGCGGGGCTCAAGTCAAGTCAATTGTCTCTCATCGTCTGTAGAACGATTGTCGACATGGTTTCACGGTCGGCAAGTGGATGTTCGTCAACGCCTCGCTGCCAATCTAAGACGCCTCCGTCAGGAGCGCGAGCTATCGCAGGAACAGTTTGCGTTCGAAGCCGGGATTCATCGCACTTATGTGAGCGATCTTGAACGCGGGATGCGTAATCCGACCATAAACGTGGTCGAGAAACTAGCTTTGTATTTTGAAGTGCCGATCGGTGCGCTGCTGGACTAGACATCGCGGTGATCGTTGATGAATGCGATTATTGCTTGAACGGGCGGTTGAGCCGCGCCTAGGCAAAATATGCAGACGCTTTGCCCAGCACTCGTTTGCTTGCCGCAGCTTGCGAACCTTTCGTTCCAGCGCCTTTATTTTGTCCGCAACATTGGTTGTGACGCGCGCCCGCTTGCCGCTGTCGACCTCAGCCTTCTTCACACACTAATTCAGGGTTGGCGGCGAGCGGTCGATCTTTTTGCCGATCAATAGCAGCGATGCACAGCGCCATGCATAATTCCGCTTGGATCCAGTTCCATCCGAATCGCCCGCTCGAGCACCTCGGGCACAAGCTTGTTCATCGTCTTGCTCATATAGGCTTCATCAACTTAAGAGTTAAAGCCTCCAGCAAATCCGGCGTGGCTCAGACAGCAGGGGATGCGACTGCGATTGCCGTGGTCAGTGCGATGATCGATGTCTTCGCGTCAGTTACTTTCTGGAATTTTTTAAGAGCCGGGGCGGCTCAGAATTTGCGGGTGAACGAGAGTTCGACGCTGCGTGGCGCGCCAACGAAGACGAGGCCCGAGGCGTAGCCCGACCAGTCGGCGTAGAACTCATCGGTGAGGTTGCGCCCGCGCAAGGTCAGCGTGCCGAACGGCACATTCCACGAGACCGCCGCATCGAACGTCGTGAAGGCGTTGACCTTGGTGACGTTGGCGGTCTCGGTGTAGAAATCGCCATTGTGGCGGATGCTGCCGACGATCGTGATCGGCAGAGCCTTGGGCGCGTAAGTCACGACCAGATCGGCGAGCCGTTCGGGGACGTTCTGCGGCCGGTTGCCCGCGCGATTGACGCCGCCGGCCTCGATCAACTCAAGATATTTGGCGTCGAGCAGCGTACCGCTCGCCGTCACATTGAGTTCCGGGGTGACCGGTAGGCTCAGCGACAGCTCGACGCCCTTCGACCGCTGGGCGCCGCCCTGGAACACGACCGCGGGATTGGTCGGATCGCGGGTCAGGATGTCATCCTGCCGGATATAGAAGGCCGAAGCGGTCAGTTCGACGCCCGTGCCGGTGAGCGAGGTCTTGACGCCGCCTTCGTAGCTGTAGCCGGTGGTGAGCTTGAACGCGGCGTTGGCTGCGCTGAGGAAAAGTAGCCCGCTGACCGGCGTCACCGCATGGGTATATTGGGCAAACAGCTGGGTGCGCGGCGTGACGCTGTAGACCGTGCCGGCGCGCCATGAGATCGGATGATAGGTCTGGCCGTAGGTCTGCACCGCGCTGCTGGTGGCATTGAGCACGCGGCGGTCGAGCTTGACGTCATCATAGCGGATGCCGCCGACCACCAGCCACTCATCGGTCAGGTTGAGCGCGTTTTCGGCGAAGATCGCGAAGCTGTCGACCTTGGCGGTGACGTCCTGCCGCGTGGCGAAATTGGCGGGCGTGTCGGCCGGAAAGGTACCGCGCACCGGGTTGAACGGGTCGAGCGCCGTGCCGGTGCCGAAGCGGCGCACGGTGAAGAAGTCGGTCTCGCCATATTCCGCGCCGATGGTGAAGCGATTGCGAAGCCCTCCGATCCGGCCGTCGAAGGCGAAGTGCAGCCGCTGGTTCCAGTACTGGTGATCGTGGCTGATGTAGGTCGCGCCCCTGCCGATCAGTCCGGTCGCCGCGTTGAACGTATATTCGTCGGCGTCCTTATAATCGCGGAAGCTGTCGTAATAGCTCGTGTCGCTGATGATCTTGAGAGAGTCGGTCAGGGCATACTCGGCCCGCGCGCGCAGCCAGGTCGTGTTCGACCCGTCATGACCGTCGGTGTAGTCGTAGTTGGTGCGGCGCATCGCCTTGTCGAGCACGAGGCCTGAGCTGCCCGACACTGCCGAGGAGGGGTCGCGCGCGACAGCGCGCGAGACGACCGGCGTGCCATAATAGGCGGTGTTGAACCGATCCTCGAAATGATCGACTGACACCACCAGCGAGAAGCGGTCGCTGGGCTTGAACAGTAGTGATCCGGTCGCGGCGAAGGTGCGACCGTCGGTGTCGTCGATCCAGCCCGACGAGCGCGAGAAGGAGACGTCGCCGCGCACCGCGACGGTCTTGCCGAGCGGCACGTTGATGTCGCCCGCGAGGCGCGCGGTATCGAAGCTGCCGTAGCTCGCCAGCATTTCGCCGCTCAGTCCATCGAGATTGGGGCGGCGCGGCACGAAGTTGATCGCGCCGGCGAGCGCGCCCTCGCCCGAGGTGACCGAGGCCGGCCCCTTGATCACCTCGATCCGCTCGAACGACCAGGCGTCGAAGTTGCGCAGGCCCACATCGGAATTGGCCATGCGCACGCCGTCGTAAAGATAGTTCACCGCACGGTGGAAGCCGCGCATCGAGACCGAGCCGATCGACCCCGGCAGGTTGCCCGAGGCGACGCCGGGCGCGGCGTTCATCGCCTCGATCGCGGTGCGCACACCCTGCAGCTGGAAATCCTGCTGCGTGACGACGTCCACCACCGCCGGGGTCTCGCGGATGGTGAGGCCGAGCCGGCCGGAGACTTCGGGCTCTTTTTCCAGCTGCTGGCCCGTCACGATGATCGTGTCGCGCTCCGGGCGATCGGTGTCGTCGGCGCTCTGGGCGAGCGCGGGCGATGCGACGAGACAGGCGGCGATGGCGATGAGCGATGCTTTCACGAGAGACTCCCTGTTGCATGTGATTGGGCGCGGGCGGCGAGGCGCCGGCGCCAGTGAAGGAACCCGGTCACGAACAGACCGAGAGGAACCAGACCGAGGATGATGGCGAGGATGCGGGTCGCGAGACCGCCAACTGATCCGTCGTGCAGGACGCGGATCCATTTGGCGGTCGTCGTGCCGGCATTGCCCTGCCGGACATCATGCACCGCCAGGACACGGGCAGAATATTGATCGACGAAGACGAAGCTGCTCGGGAAGCGGCGGTGCGGATCGCCCGGCATCTGCACGCGCATCCGGAACGGCTCCGATCCGATCCCCGGAACGTCGATGAAGGCCAGCCGCGCGTCCGGCGCGGCGCGATGCGCGGCGGCGAGCGCCTCGGAGATGGGGATCTGCTGGCCGCTCGATGCGCTGGATTGCGGGTCGGGCACCTTGTCCGGCGCTGTGATCGCGGCCGTCAGGAGCTGCGTCTTGATCGCCGGCAGCGCCAGCAGCGCGCCTGTGCCGACCAGAATGAAGAGCAAGGCCATGCTCCACACGCCAGAGAGCTTGTGCAAATCGCGTAGCCGTCGGATCGGCGCGGCGTGACGCTTGAAGGCGAGCGCCTTGCGCCAGGACCCGCGTGGCCACCACACGATTATGCCGCTCACCAGCAGCACCAGCATCGCGAAGCCCGACCAGCCCACGATCTGGCTGCCGACCTCCCCGGCGAGCAGATGCATGTGCAGCTCGTAGAGCCAGCTCATCAGATAGCCGCCCCACGGCTCGGCGCGTAGCACGCGCTCGCCGTCGGCTGAGAACCACACCATCTCGCGTTCGGCGTGATGGCTGTGATGATCGGACGGGTAATAGCGCGCCGGAATCGCGCCGCCCTCTCCGGTGGCCTCGAACGACCAGCTGCCGTGCGGATCGTGCCAGCGCGCCCGCCCGGTCGCGAGCGTACGGTCCCATGTGGGGGAATCCCAGTCCGGTGCGGACGTGCTCACATGCTGCTCGACCGCCGGATGCAGCACCCGGTCGATCTCGATGTAGAAGACGAGCGCCGAGCCGGTCAGCCCCAGCAGGGCGAACAGCCCGCCCAGGCCAAGCCCCAGCCAGAGATGGAACTGGCGAAGCAGGATGCGGGTACGCGATGTCATGCAAACCGGCCGCGCGCGTGCTCGAGGATGGCGCGGATGCGCGGTTCGATCGCGCGCCGCTCGTCCGCCGACACGCATTGCCCGATCCGATGGCGCTCGCGCCGAAACACGAGCCACAGCTCATGGTCGAGTTCGGTGCGACCGCTCGCTTCCAGCCGTGTCCAGAAGGCGGGCAACGTAATGCGCGATCGCCGACCGCGACCGTCCATCCGTTCCAGCTCGACCTGTCCGCCGACCACGCGCAGTCGTTCTTCGGGCACGGGGCTGCGGTTAAAGATGTGCAGCGCGACAGCGAGCGCGCCGATGTCCAGCATCGAGAAGATCAGCACCGGCCAAGCGCCCAGCAGCACGAAGCGCAGCGAGACGAGCGCCGCGGTCGCGCTGGCAGCGATCAGCAGATAGCGGCCTGGAAAGGGCAGCGTCGAACGCGGCGACACCATGCGGATCTCGGCGGCATCGCCCGCCGCGCGGTCCCATGGGCCTGCCCGGTCAGACGAAAGGATCTCCGTCATCGTGCAACGCCCGCCGCCAGAGCTGGCGATCCGGGCGCAAGCGACCCGTCATGAATTAGCGCGTCACCGGCCCGGAACAGCAGACACAGGCCGATTGCGAGCCACGCCGAACGCCGGGTTTGGCGCAGCCACGATATAAAGGGCGCAGGATCTTGCGCAGCCAGATGACGGTTGCGCGTCACGGCGACGGGCGAGAGGCCCGCCGGTCCGGCGACAAAACTGTTCATGTGATGATTCCTCGGCACGCCAGGCCGAGGCAATGACGCACTCAGGCCGGACGATCTAATACGGATGCATCAGCGCGCGGTCCGCGGGCACGCCAATGCGTGCCCGCGTCCCACCCTCGCTCATGCGACCAATGAAATCAGATTGCCGGGGGACCCCTTAGCGGTGGTCGAAGATAGGGAGATGCGCTTGCCGCCGTAAGCAGCAGCGGACGCATGCCGAGCGCCAGCACGAACAGGATGGCTGCTGCCAGCAGGATCGGGTCGGCTGCCGCCAACGATGGCGCTGAAAGGCCCGCGAACGCGCAGGGTTGCTCCGTCTTGCCGTGCTGGCTTCCGCCGTCCGATTTCCCGTGCTCTAGGCCGGGAATCGTGATCACCATCGTGGTCGGTCCCATGCCGGAGCAGACGCTAACGACGATCTGGCCGTTCGACACGGTCGGCATGAAGCCGGAGGGAATGGCGATCTTCATGATCAGCGCAAGTGCGATGATCGCGCAGGCGAAGGGCCGATTGGCAAGGACGAGGCGACGCAGCCGATGCACGAGAAACGCCAATAGCGAGGAGGCAGGGCCCTGTCATGTACTTAACGCGCCTCGGGTCAAAGGCAGTTGCGCAAATGCTGGGACAAGCAACCTGAAACGGGATGGGGCGGGTCGCCCGCCAAGGCTGACAGATTCAGGCGTAAGGGGGAATATGGGCGGTCGCCAGATTAACGAGGGGTCCGGTGAGGCTTTCCTGGTCGACTTGAATCGCTGTTCGCCCGTCGGCTCGCCGCCGCGCTACGATTTCAAAATTGCTTTGAAGCACCTTTTGGGCTGATCATAGGCCGATGGACTTCATGAAATGGCTCAACTCGCTCGACGAGCTTCTTTACGAGGTGATGAGCTGGCTCGTCTTCTATCCGCTTACATTCTGGCGGGCGATGACCAGGCCGCTGGACATGATGGCCTATGCGGACCGACAACTGCTTCTTCCCGAAGACAAGCAATATTCCAACGCGCTCAGCCCGCCGCTTTTCCTGATCCTTACATTGCTGGTTGCCCACGGCCTCGCGGTCGCCCTTGGCCAGACAGACCAGATCGTCGCTGACCGCCATGGCCTCGCCGCCACTATCACCGATGACAGCAGCGCGCTTCTCTTGCGCGTGTTCGTCTTCGCGATCTTTCCGCTGGTCTATGCGCTCCGCCTCTTACGCGCGACGCACCAGTCGATCGACCGGGAGAGCCTGCGCCAGCCATTTTATGCGCAATGCTATCCCGCCGCCCTGTTCGCGCTTGGGCTCAGCCTGAGCACGACGCTGGCGACGCTCGGCTGGTCATTGGCGCGGATCGCGTGCCTTGCCATTCTCGCAGCGGCGTTCCTACATTTCATGACGGCCGAGGCGCGCTGGTTCGCCGCGAAGCGCAAGATCGGCCTAATCCGTGCGGTGGGCGATACGCTACGGTGCTTTGTGGAAAGCTTCGCCCTGCTTATTCTGGTCGGGGTTCTGTTCACTCGCTAGAATGGCGGCCGGGGGATGAAAGGACTGGCTCATGCGTAGGCATCGCGTGCTACCCCTTTTGCTTTGCTGCGCGGCATATCCCTCATCAGCGCAGACACCGCCGGCAGTCGCCGATCTGGTGGGAGCCCGGGGATCGAGCGGGGAAAGCGAACTCCAGCGACGCGGTTATGTGTTCGTTCGCACCCAAACCGGTGATGATCGCAAATGGAGCTACTGGTGGCATGGCGGTCTCCGCGAATGCCTCTCGGTCACGACGTCTGACGGGCGCTATTCTGCCATCCTGGCCACGCCGCCGGCCGACTGCGGGCGTGATGCGGCGTCCCACGGCGATCGGCGGAGAGACCCGCCGCGACTCGCGGGCGGCTTGCCGGCGCCCCGGACGGGCGCGCCAAGCTATGTCGAGAATGGTCCGGCCGCGGCGGCCGGTGAGGTGGAACTCGGCCTTGTCTGCTTCGGCGACGGGCAAAGGCCGACCATCGCCAGCAGTCCGACCTGGACGTGGGACGACCGGCGACGACGCTATAATTATGGGACGCAGAACGGACTGACCCAGGAGCATTTCGACGCATCGCTCATGCTCCAGTTTTGGCAGGGCGGCGGTCGGATCCGACTGCCGAAGAAGCTGATCCCGCCGATCAATTCGCACGGCCAGGATGGCTGGTGGGACCTGTCTGACGTTGCACTCGCGCCCGACCGGATCACGGCGACCTATCGACTGAACGGGCTCAACAAGCCGCGGATTGCGATCGATCGCCGCAGCGGCCGGATCACGATCGTGGGGACTGCCGACTACGCCTTTCGGGGAGACTGCGACCTTGTTGGGGGTGGCCGGCGCTTCTGAACCCGGTCGGGGCATTTGCCTCGACCGGACGGTCTGTCTATCTCCCTTCCCATGCTCGAACCTGAACCCTTGGCGCGGCCGCGGTCGGCGCTGCGCGATTTTCTGCATATCGTGGCGGCCGACCGGATTCCGTGAACATCAGCACGTCCGTTAGGGCCAACTTTGTGGATCCAGCCAGCACTTGGCGGCCTTATTATCAAATCTACAAGCCGTCGTTATGGAGCGGGGCGTCGATAACCAGAGTTACGCCATGAGGCGCATAATCAATTTTGGCTGTGCCACCCGTGTCGCGCGCGAGCACCCGCTCTATCAGCGTTGTCCCAAACCCTGATCGATCAGGCGTAGAAACGGGAGGGCCGCCAGCCTCTGTCCAGCGCAGCAACAAGCGCCGGGTATCTTGATCGGTACCTATTTCCCAGACAATGCGAACTTCCCCTTCATCGACCGACAGCGCTCCGTATTTCGAAGCGTTGGTTGCCATTTCGTGCATGGCAAGCGCGAGCGACGTTGCAATGCGAGGGGGAAGGCTGACGTCTGGCCCGGCGAGGTGAAATTGCGCTCCGTCATCCGCGCCAAATGGGGCAAGCGTGCGTTTGAGGAGGTCGCGTAGCGAAGCGCCTTCCCAGCTTTGCTGCACCAAAATGTCGTTTGCTGCAGCCATCGCGAACACACGCGCCTGAAGCGTCTCGCCAGCTTCGTCCAGCGAATTGGCCCGGCGCAGCGTTTGCGAAATGATCGCCTGGATCATGGCGAGGCTGTTCTTCACGCGATGGCTAAGCTCGCCGGCGAGGAGGTTGCGATGCTCCTCGTCCCGCTTCCGACGCGTGATATCCTGCGATACACCGATCATTGCCAGCGGTGTCCCGTCTGCTCGGTAGTTTGCCTGTCCCCGGATCTGGACCCAGCGCTCCTCCCCACCAGGTGTCAGCAGTCGATATTCGACATCGAGCAACGTGCCTTTAGCGATCGCTGTCGCTACTGCTTCATCGCGCATCTGCCTGTCATCGGGGTGAACCGCTGCCATGAGGTCGTCATAAGAGAAAGGTTCGCTGACCGGCCGGCCGAAATTCTCCTTACACCCTTCTGAAGCGATCATCCGCTGCGACTGGATGTCCAGGCTCCACGAGCCCATTTGGCCCGCCTTCAGGGCGAAGCGAAGTCGCTGCTCGCTTGCGATCAGTTCGGCGTCGCGGCGAGCAACCTCGGATTCAAGATCGCCGCGCTCCCGCTCCAGTTGAGCCAAGCGCTCACGCTCGAGCGTAACGTCGAACTGGGAGGCGAAGAAGTAAGTCAGCGCGCCATCAACGTCGAAAACAGGCGAAACCAGCACACGATTCCAAAATTTCGCGCCATCCTTCTTGTAGTTGAGCAGGTCCAACTCAATGGGCGTTTTCGCCGCGATCGCGTCGCGTAGCCGAGAAACTTCGCTACGATCGGTCTCTGGTCCCTGGAGGAACCGGCAATTGCGTCCAATAATTTCATGACGGCCATAGCCGGTGAGTCGCGAGAACGCATCGTTGACAAAAACGATGGGATTGTCCGGCTGGCCGGGATCGGTGATCAGCATTGGCATCCGCGTCGTTCGGACCGCGGACGAGAAGGGATCAGGACCGCTTCCGGTTCGGGCAAACTCTGCAAGGATGCGAGCGTCTTCGTCAGTGTCTTTCACGCGCTAGTCCGGTCATTAGGTTTCGTCGCCGGGCGGGCGGCAACTCCAATATAGCTGGAACGGAACACGAACGCCATTCCCTCCTTGGTTTGGACAGCGGGCGCCATTCTCGACTGAGAAGTTGGACCAGAAGAGGCTGCGAATATGACCACTTCGCATATAGACCATCGTCGGCGTCTCTTACCGCCTTCGCGATCGGGAACCGGCGTCCAGCCGCTTGAGTTTTCCGGTTGCCGCATTGAGCGGAAAGCATGCAAGGAGGCAAATATGGGTGAACTTACCGATAAATTGAGCGCTGCCGGTAACAAGGCTGTTGGCAGTGCCAAGGAAGCCATCGGCAAAGCGACCGATAATGACAAGCTTGTTGCAGAAGGCGCGGCGCAAAAGCTCAAGGGGACGGGTCAGGACGTAAAGGGCAGCGTCAAGGGCGCGCTCGGCGATAAGATTTAAATCTATCTTGGGATTGCTGCTGGCGCAGCAATCCCAGAAATCCTTTTCAGAAGCGGCTCTCCCTCCAATTAATTCGCCGGCGTAATCGAACTCTGATTTGACCGGCATGATTAGAGGATTTCGCTGTAGAAAATTCATCTTATCGGTAGGCATTGCAAGACATGCAGAGTTTCGAATTACTATTACTGGAGAACGATAAAACGCTCAAGTCGATCACCGATTTTGCTTCAACACTCTGTGATACGCCAGTAGCTTTGGTAAGTTTTGTCGAGGACAAGCGGCAGTGGTTTCCTGCGCGGACTGGGCTGACAGTGCGCGAGACACCACGTGAGCAGTCTTTCTGTGCCTTCGCGATGTTTGGTAACGATATCATGATCGTTCCCGATGCGACGCACGATCCGCGTTTTGCCCATAATCCTTTGGTGACAGGCGATCCCTATATTCGTTTCTACGCCGGTGCTCCTTTGGTATCCGAGGATGGCATAAAACTGGGCGCGCTCTGCGTCATAGACAACCAACCCCGCGCGGATTTGACGTCGGAACAGCGGCAAGGGCTCAACCTGCTCGCTTCGCACGTTATGTTGTTTCTGACGTCCCGGCGATCGAGCCGTCGCAGCGACCGAGAGATCAATGAGCGTGAAGCGAAATTCCGCGTGCTTGCAGATGCAATGCCACAAATGGTCTGGTCAACACGACCCGACGGCTTCCACGATTACTACAACGCCCGCTGGTATGAATATACGGGTGTTGAGCCGGGATCGACCGATGGCGAAGGGTGGAATGGCATGTTCCATCCCGAAGACCAGGAGCGAGCGTGGTCGGTATGGAGACATTCGCTCGAGAGCGGCGAGCCCTACGAGATTGAGTACCGGCTCCGCAATGCGCAAGGCGAGTATCGTTGGACCCTTGGCCGCGCACTTCCGATCCGTGACGACAGTGGCGCGATCACACGATGGTTTGGTACCTGCACCGATATCCATGAGCAGAAGATGATCCAGGTGCAGCGCGAGGTGATTGCGCAGGAGCTTAGTCACCGGATCAAGAATATCTTCTCGGTCATCACCGGTTTGATCAGTTTTTCGACACGGCATCATCCCGAAGTCCGAAGCGTGGCAGATGATTTGCGTGATCGCATAATGGCGCTCGGCCGCGCGCATGATTTTGTTAGACCGCACAGCGAACACTCGCGCCCGGTCGTAGGCCAGAACAGCCTTTTGGGCATGCTGGGCGAGCTCCTGGAGACCTATGTCGAACGGGTCACTATTGATGGCGAAGACGTCACCATTGATGATCGTTCGGCCACGCCCCTGGCACTGGTCTTTCATGAGCTTGCAACTAACGCTGCCAAATACGGGTCACTGTCTCTGCCCGACGGGCAGGTCCATTTGAAATGCCGCTCAACCAAACAGTTCGCTAAGCTGGAATGGCAAGAGGTCGGCGGACCGACGGTTTCGCAGCCGGAAAATTCAGGATTCGGCACCCAACTGATTGAACTCAGCGCTGTCCGACAATTGGGCGGATCGATCTCGCGAGAGTGGAATCCAGATGGGCTGCGGGTGGAACTGACGGTGCCCTGCTCCTCGCTGCAACGCGCCCCGGTATCAGCGCTTAAACGCGGATGACGGCCTCATACTCGGTCATAGGTGCGATCCCTGGCAGCGGCGGCTAATATAGCATCCGCGGTAAAGGGCTTTTGGATGCAACCAATTGCGTCGGGCGCAAGCTCGCCGATCTGAGATGGATTAGCCGTGACGTAAACGACCCGCGTGCCATGTTGCGAGGCAAGCTCGTGCGCAATCCGTGGTCCGATAGGGCCGTCGCGCAGATTAACATCGACGAATGCCAACTGAGCATTTTGCGCGGACGATAGCGCTTCGGATTGGTCCGTAGCGATCGCGACGACGTTATACCCGGCATCCTCTAAAATGCGCTCGATCTCCATAGCGATAAAAATCTCGTCTTCGACTATCAACACGGAGATCATATATTTTGCCCTGCTATCGGACACATAATGTTGTTGATGGCACATCGTTCCAAGTCATGAGTGTCACGACCGACATGCATGGAGGGACCGTCGTCCACCGTGACCTGTTCAAGCGGCTCAAATCAGCAACTCACGGCGGACGCCAAGGTGGCGACGAGCGAGGGTTCATCCCGCTTCCTGCCCTAACGTCCGGCCCGGGACATCGCATGGGACGTAGCTCAAGGAGACCAAATGCCGCATGACTGCAGGTTGCGGATCCTCATGGCAGATTACGGCAAAAGCTGTCATTCGCCATAACTCTGGCGAATGGCAGGTAAGTCCCAAGATCAGCCTTCAACGGGCCGACCTGAGGGCTCGTGCGACGTCGGTGGCATCGCTCGATCCAAAGGCGACCCTGAGAGTGCCTTTCTACATCAATTTATGCGTCGCCGGCGCTTCGTGGCTCCTGCCAACGCGAGCGAACGGCCCCTCCTACCGAGGAGGATCGGCGCTGCCGGCCCGAAAGGAGCTCGGCGCGCTCGCCCGACGCGTTCGGGACGCAGGCCGACGGCGGGCAATACCTCTGCGCTGATCAACTCGCCGAACCGTGGGTGATCGCATCAATGTAACTCCGGCGCCTCCCAACCGCCAATATGGGCGTAAACCGCATCTCGCAGTTCGGCCATCTGACGATTGAGCCTGCCTAGCGCGGCAGGTGTTTCGCCGGATGCGATCAGGAGCGTATCGCCAAGACAACCCGCCCTCGAGCGAAGCGCGGTGCCTTTGTCGGTGACCGACACGATTACCTGCCGCTCATTCTCGGGATTCCGGGCGCGCCGGATCAAGCCGGCTACCTCAAGGCGCTTGAGGAGTGGTGTCAGCGTGCTCGATTCGAGCGCAAGCTGGTGTGCGATGGCGCCGACCGTCTGATCAGCTTCGCGCCAGAGGACATTCAGAACAAGATACTGCGGGTAGGTCAGGCCGAGCGCATCGAGAAGCGGCTTGTACGCTCGTTGGATCGCGATCCCGGCGGAGTAGATCGCAAAGCAAAGCTGCTCGTCGAGCGGCACGGGTGGATTTTCGGTCTTCGGCATCGAGTAAATTCCACAAAAAGATATCGCGATAAACTTTATGGTGGACAGGCCGCCGAATCGCAACTAGATAACACATATCGCGATAACAGTTATCGCCGTTGTTAAGGAGATGTACGATGAAGTCGCTCGTGACGGCCTTGATCCTTTCCGCGTCAGCGCTCACGCTGACACCGCCAGCAGCACTTGCCCAGGCAACGGCCCCGGCCGTCAAGCCGGCTGCGACTAGGAACGTGGTCCTTGTCCACGGGGCATTCGCCGACGGGTCGGGTTGGCGCAAAGTTTACGACACCCTGAGCGCGCGCGGCTACCGCGTCACAATCGTGCAGAACCCGCTTACCTCATTCGAAGACGACGTAGCCGCTACGCGGCGTGCGCTGGACCGGCAGGATGGGCCGGCCATACTGGTGGGGCACAGCTGGGGCGGCACCGTCATCACCGAGGCCGGGGATCATCCACGGGTGCGTGGCCTGGTCTACGTCTCCGCCCTGTCTCCAGACGTGGGCGAGACGACCGCGCAGCAGTATCAGGGCTATACGACGCCGCCGGAGTTCGTGATCGAGACGACCAAGGACGGTTTCGGCTATGTGAAGTCCGACAGCTTCGCCGCGGGTTTCGCTGCGGATGCGACCAAGGCTGACGCCGACTTTCTGAACGCGTCGCAAGCGCCGATCAACATGGCGAGCTTTGAGGTCAAGCTGCAGCATGCCGCCTGGCGGACCAAGCCGAGCTGGGCTGTCATCGCAACCGACGACAAGGCGTTTGATCAGCGGATGCTGCAGAGCATGGCCAAGCGCATCGGGGCGAAGGTCACCACTGTCGCGGCAAGCCACGCGCTCTTCTTCACTCAGCCTAAGGTCGTCTCCGATGTGATCGACGAAGCGGCCCACCAGGCGGGCTCGACCCCGCGCTGAGGTTCGCTTCCGCGGCTTGATGACCCGCATTCAGAAAGGTCCAATTCGATGAACACCACCTCCGATGTCCTCGGGGCACTGACAACGCGCGCCCGCCGGGATCGCGAAGAACATCTGAAGCCGGTCTATGAATTCATCGTCTGCGGCGCCGGTGCCGCAGGGTCGGTGATCGCCCGGCGCCTGTCCGATAACCCTGATGTGTCCGTCCTCCTCATCGAGGCCGGCGGCAGCGACGAGCACGAGGCAGTCCTGAACCCGGCCCAGTGGCCCAGCAATCTGGGAACCGAGCGCGACTGGGGGTTCCAGGCAGAACCAAATCCGCATTTGGGCGGTCGAACGCTCCCCATGTCGATGGGGCGCGGGCTGGGCGGCGGATCGAGTATCAACGTCATGGTCTGGGCCAGGGGACACCGCGCCGACTGGGACCATTTCGCCAAGCATGCGGATGACGCTGCGTGGGGATATGAGCGGGTGCTCGACATCTATCGGCGCATCGAGAACTGGCAGGGTGTGCCCGATCCACAGTATCGCGGCACGGCCGGGCCGGTCTGGGTGCAGCCGGCACGAGACCCGAGCCCGATTGCGGGTGCCCTGTTGGACGCAGCTGAGGCGCTCGCCATCCCGCGGTTCGACAGCCCCAACGGACGCATGATGGAGGGAGCGGGTGGCGTCGCTATCACCGACATGCTGGTCCGCGACGGGCGGCGGCATTCGATCTACCGCGCCTATCTCCACCCGATCCTCGGTCGGCCGAACCTGACGGTCGCAACCGACACGCTGGTTCGACGGGTGCTGCTCGATGGCTCGCGGGCGACCGGCGTGGAGGTCGAGCGCGGCGGCAAGATCCTGACCATCGGCGCCGGCTCGGAAGTGATCCTGTCCACGGGCGCGATCAACACCCCGAAGCTGCTGATGCTGTCTGGCGTCGGCGATCACCGGCACCTTGCTGATCACGGCATCCCTGTGGCGCGCCACCTGCCCGGCGTGGGTCTGGGCCTGCAGGATCACGTATCATTCGGCTGCACCTGGGAGTATCGTGAACCCATCGCTCCGCAGGCTAGCGGCAGTGAAGCCACGTTGTACTGGAAGAGCCGTCCGGAGCTCGAGGCGCCCGATCTGCTTTTCTGTCAGGTCGAGTTCCCGGTCCCCAGCGAGCGAACCGCGGCGTTGGGCGTGCCGGAGCACGGCTGGACGATGTTCGCCGGCCTGGCCCAGCCGCACAGCCGTGGCGAGGTCCGGTTACGATCGCCCGATCCACACAAGGCGCCGCTGGTCGATCCCAACATGCTGTCCGACCCGCGTGATCTGGAAGCAGCGCGTGCCTGTGTACGCTTGTGTCGAAACATCGGAAACGGGGCGGCCTTTTCGCCTTACGTGAAACGAGAGGTCATACCTGGGGCGGGGGCCGCCCTAGATGATCGGTTCATCCGCGACGCGGCGGTCACCTACTGGCATCAGTGCGGCACGGCGCGGATGGGGAGCGACGACTTGTCGGTGGTGGATGGATCGCTCGCGGTCCACGGCCTCGAGAGGCTCAGGGTCGCCGATGCATCGATCTTCCCCAGGATCACCACCGGCAACACCCAAGCGCCATGCGTCGTGGTCGGCGAACGAGCCGGCGACATACTGGTGGCGAAACACCGTTTGTAATGTTGAGCGAGGCCCTGCGCTTGGTGCAGCAGGCGCAGGGCCTTGCGGGCAGGCCGGCGAACGTTTGCTGCTCTCGCTGCGCGGTACTGACCGCCACCGGGCGGTACCGAGCGATCGGCGCACAAGGGCTTAGCCGTCCGGCTCAGGACGGCGAAAGCCGCCCGGCGGCAAAGTCGCGGGCAAGCGCGATAAAGGCTTGGAAAGCGGCCGAGGAATTGCGCCGGTTGGAGTAATAGAGGCACAGTGGCGCAAGCGGCGGCGTCCAGTCTTCGAGGATACGCACGAGCCGGCCCGCAACGATATCCTCGCGAACATCGGCTTCCATGAAATATCCGATCCCGACGCCATTCGTCGCTGCGATCCGCGAGAGGGAGGCCTCGTCGAGCGTGATCGGTCCCTCGACGTCGATCTGTAGCTCCTCGCCGTCCTTCTCGAAGCGCCATTGGAATAAGGCCCCATTGGGGAGCCTGATCCGCAAACAGGGGTAGCCAAGCAGCTCCTGCGGGACTTGGGGTATCTTCCGGCTTTCAAAGAACGCGGGTGACGCTGCGACCGCCATGCGCCTTACCTGACCGAGCGAGATGGCAATCGCATCGCTCGGCACAAAGTCCGAGCTGCGCACCCCCAGATCGAAGCCTGCGGCGACGACGTCGACCAACCGCCCTTCTGTAACGAGGTCGATGTGCACCTGCGGGTAACGCTGCAGATAGGCCAGCACGAGCGGCGCCATGATCTCGCGCGCTGCCGTCGCGAAGGCGTTGATGCGCAACGTTCCCGACGGCACCTCCTGCTGCGCGCGCGCGGTGTTCATCGCCTTTTGGATGTCTTCGAGCGCTGGCTTGATCTGCGCAACGAAAATCCGCCCGGCATGTGTGAGTGAGACGCTACGCGTGGTGCGATTGAACAGCCGCACGGCAAGCTCGCGTTCGAGCTTGCCCACCGCGTTGCTGATGGCCGTTGTCGACAGATTAAGGTCGAGGGCCGCCGCCCGGAACGAACCGCACCGCACGATGGCAAGCACTGCCTCCAGCTCGATCAGCGAATGGCGACTCATTATCCCGATTTCCGTGACACGCTATGGCGATTTGTCTTGATTATCAGGCGGAATGTCCATCGCTAAATCTGCGTCGTCACCGCTGAGGAGATGACGATGAGCATTGATCTACCCAAACCAATCGCCGACTATGTCGAGGCAAATGCCCGCCTCGATATCGACGGCCTGATAAGGCCCTTTCAGCACGACGCCGTCGTCATCGATAACGGAAAGCGGTTCGAGGGACGTGCGGCGATCCGCCATCTGCTCGAGGATGAGGTTATCCCGGTGAAGGCGATCTTCATGCCCGATGCCGTGCGGGAAGAGGGCAACGACGTCGTGGTGGAAGGTCCCGCGCACGGCGACTTTCCGGGCAGCCCGCTCCGCTTCACCTACCGCTTTACGCTCGCAAACGACGCCATCAAGACGCTGGAGATCACGCTATGAGCATCAAAGCTGATCCCACTGAGTTTGCCGGCAAGCGCGTGCTCGTGAGCGGTGGCACCAAAGGACTGGGCCGCGCGACCGTCGAGCGCTTTCTTGCTGGCGGTGCGCAGGTCATCACGGCCGCAAGGGCTATCAAGGATACGATCGAGGGCGTCGGATATGTCCAGGCGGACCTGACCACGCCCGAAGGCGGCGAAGCACTTGCCACGGCGGCTGTGGAGAAGTTGGGTGGGATCGATATCCTGGCGCACGTCGTCGGGGGTTCGGCTTCTCCTGCCGGCGGCTTTGTCGCGCTGACGGACGCGCATTGGCTTGCTGAGTTGAACCTCAACCTGCTGGCGACCGTTAGGCTCGACCGCTTGCTGATCCCGCAGATGCTCGAACGAGGCAAGGGCGTGGTCGTGCACGTCACCTCGATCCAGTCCGTTCTGCCGCTGCCGGAATCCACGACCGGCTATGCCGCCGCAAAGGCTGCGCTTCGGACCTACAGCAAATCGATCTCGAAGGAGCTCGGGCCAAAAGGCGTACGCGTCAACGCTGTCTCGCCTGGCTGGATCATGACGGAAGCCACGGGAGATTTTCTCGCCATGCTTCAAGCAGCCAATGGCGGCACGATCGAGGACGCGCGTCACTTCGTGCTCGATGCGCTGGGCGGGATTTCAATCGGCCGCGGAGCCGAGCCCCAGGAGGTGGCCGACCTTATCGCCTATTTGTCCGCCGACCGGGCGGCCGCCATTCACGGCGCTGAGTTCGTCATCGACGGCGGAACGATCCGCACCGTCTGATATCGGCAGGTGGGTGTAGTGGCAGACCGCGGCTCTTCAGGAGCAGTTGTCGGGTCATCCGGGCTCAGAGCTACAATCCAATATCTGGATACCGAACCATTTATTCATGGAGTGCATCATGACTGAGCAAACTGGCATCGCCATCGTCAAGAAGTTCTACGACAGTTTCGTGGAAGGTAACATCGAAGACGTCGTAGCGACTTTGAGCGATGATCTCGACTGGAGGGAATCCGAGAACTTTCTGTTAGGCGACCGCAATCCTTACCTGACTCCCGCTGCGGTCGTGGACGGCGTGTTTGGTCGGATCGCCAATGAGTTTCATGATTATGTGGCCGGACCGACCGAGCTGATCGACGCCGGCGATGTTGTGGTTGCCGTAGGCCGATCGAAGGGCATCATGGCTGCGACCGGAAAGCCATTTGACGCACAGTACATGCATGTCGTCCGTGTTGCCGATGGCAAGATCGTCAGTTTTCACCAGGTCATCGACACGCTCGAAATCTGGCGTTCGCAACAGGCCGACTAGGCGCGTTAGCCATTGCCAGTGCGAAGGTCATCAGCTGCCGTCGGCCAGCGTGGTCCTGTACTGGCTTCAGGTAGCCGCACTTCCGCCCGGCGCGCCGGGCTTCGCGTTCTCAACCATCGCTCGAACCGAAAGAGCCGAATTTCTTGCGGCCGCGACCAAACGGTCAGTTGACCACCCCTGACGTGCGAGTGCCGACAGCCCGTGCATCATGGAGGCTACCAGATCGCTGATGGGCTCTGACAAATCCGGTCGCGACTTGGCTAGAAGGTCGCGCATATGCAGACGGCCGTCTTCGGCAATCTGTTCGGCGGCGGATAACGCACTAGGGTCGCTGCAGTTGTGTGTGGCTTCCAACACCAGGCAGCCCTTTGCCAGAGCCTGCTCGCTATATGTGACGGCACGCGCGACCAGGAACTGTTCAATTGCAGTGGCGATGGGGTGCCCCTCAATCAAGAACTCATCGAACGGGGGCGTAGCGCTGGCGTGACGACCTAGGATCTTTTGAAAGAACGCCGCCTTGCTATCGAAAGCGGCGTAGAAGCTCGGAGCAGCGATGCCCAGCGCATGCGTCAGATCTGCGAGGGATACCCCGTCATAGCCGCGCTCATGAAAGAGTCGCTGCCCTAATTCAAGGGCTGCATCGACATCAAAGGACCGAGGTCGACCTGACCGGCCAGATTCTTTATCGCGCACTAAAAAACTCCTTGCGTAAGACGTGCGTTGGGATATTTATCAAGCACTAAAAAATTGCAAAATCCAATCATCGTGGGGGTCTCGGCCTTTGGCCGCACCATAGGCACTGGCGGCGTAGCCAGTTCAAATGAAAGATCCACGGCGGATTACATGTCTGCACCGAACTTCGGTGCCCGCCAGACATCCAGGAAACCATCATGACAAACGAAAATTCAAGGTTGCGTTCGATGGCTGTGCTTGTGGCTGTGTGCCTCGCCTCAGCGTCAATGCCGCTGGCGTTTACGGGGCCAACTGTGGCCCTGCCGAGCATCGGCATGGCGCTTGGCGGCTCGCCGGTTTCGATCAGCTGGGCCACCAACGCCTATTTGCTGGCCTTTGGAAGCCTGCTTCTTGCGGCCGGCACGCTGGCCGATCGATATGGTCGCAAGCTGGTATTCGCGATCGGAACTGGCGGGTTCGCTATCCTGTCGCTAATGCTCGCCCTCGTGCCGGACATGACCAGTTTCAACCTGATCCGCGCATCAGAGGGCGTCACCGCCGCTGCTGCGATGTCCGCTGGGATGGCCGTTCTCGCACAGGAGTTCGATGGGCCCGGACGAATGCGGGCGTTCAGTTTTGTGGGAGCAAGCTTCGGAATCGGCCTGTCAGTCGCGCCGATCGCCTCCGGCTATCTATTCGAGGCGTTCGGCTGGCGAAGCATCTTCGCGGTGGTTGTCGGTTTCGATCTACTCGCTTTCATCATTGGCATGTTTTCGATCGTGGAGACGAAGGACCCTGACGCCACAGCGGTCGACTGGCCGGGATGCTTCAGCTTCACGCTGGCGCTTGCTGCGTTGACGGCGGCGATCCTTGACGGGCCAGACCGCGGCTGGTCCCACCCGATTGTGCTGATTTTGTTTGGATTATCGGTTGCGCTTCTGGCCATGTTCATTGTGATTGAACGTCGCGTTGCTCGCCCCATGCTCGACCTGAGCTTGTTTCGCTATCGGCAATTTGTAGGCGTACAAATTCTTGCCGCCGCGCCCGCCTACGGCTTCGTCGTGCTTCTTATCCTGCTGCCAATCCGCCTCGTTGGCATCGATGGGATGACCGCCTCGGAAGCCGGCCGAACGATGCTCGCAATGTCAGCGCCCTTACTGATCCTGCCGCTTCTTGCGGGATCGCTGACCCGTTGGCTGTCCCCTGCGATACTGTGCGGTCTTGGCCTCGTAGTCGCCAGCGCCGGAGTCTTCTGGCTAGGCCAAGTCCCGATCGGTGCAGGCATTGCCGCGACCGCGCCAACTCTCCTTGTCATCGGCGTGGGCATCAGCTTCCCGTGGGGATTGATGGACGGTCTTGCGGTCAGCGTTGTGCCTAAGGAACGTGCCGGCATGGCGGCGGGCATCTTTGGAACCGTTCGCGTGGCAGGAGAGGGCATTGCTTTAGCGCTGGTAACGGCACTGCTGAACGGCCTGGCACAATCGCAGGTGTCAGACCTCATTCCGCAGCCGGGTAACTCGTCGGCGATCACGCTGCGGCTTGCTACGGGCGACCTGGATGGCGCGTCGGCGCTCGCACCTCAAGTCCCGCTGCCGATACTGCTCACAGGCTACACTCACGCATTCAGCGCGCTGACCGTTTGCCTCGCCACTGTAACGCTCGCGACCGCGGCAGTCGTGTTCATGTCGCTGCGGCAGCCAACAATTGATCGGGGTTCAGCGCCGCAGGTTTGATTGACGCCTTTCACCCGGTGGTACTGGCTTCACCGCTTCGGCAACCACATCGCTGTTCGCGCGCTCGCGCAGATCGAGCAGAACACCCACCAACTTCGCTTCGAGCGCACACCACCTTTGTCGAACACGGTCCAGCGAATATAGGACGACATGGCACTTCAAGGATGGCCGGTATTGGCGCTACCGGTCGTTCTTGCCGGCGGCAGCGATCGGCAGCTTTGTCCCAGCTGCGGTCTACCGATGTCGACCCTTCTACGACGTTCATGGCCGGATTTTCGTTTCCCGGATTCGGACGGTCCGGTTTCTGACGGCTAGCGACCAATGGCGATCAATCTCATCAGTTGGGTTAAATCTCTGGTCCTGACGGAACCTACTCATGGGCGTTCAACTCGGACGTTCGGCAAGCGCCCGCACCCGTGTAGACTGGTCAATTAGCGATCCCAAACGCCATCGTACGTTTCTCTCGTTTCTTGGAGATGAAGGACTGAACATATTGTCACAATTGTCCACCTCATTTGACTTCGTGCTGACTCAGGACAACCGATGAGGCAGATCAGCTGGAGCCCTTTGGCATGGGCACCCAGAACGGTTCAAACTCCTCTTGCCAGTATCACGCTGAGCCACCAAATCGGGCGTTGGTGACAATTTCACGGCTTTCGGCGGGGCGTAACAATGACGGACAACGAAGACGCTAACGAAAATACCGAAGGTCCTGCTATTTTAAAAGAGATCGCAGTTCCTGGCATTGAGGGAACATTGCCTGTTGCGATCGGTAGGCCGACCTTCATTCTCGGGCGCAACGGCACAGGCAAGTCGGCGCTTGTCCATCGTTTGGTGAGCGAAATGGCACCTGACGTTGTCTACTTGCCGGGTTCGCGGCCAGCCTACTTCGATCAAGAAGGTCTGACGATGACCGCCGCGGCCCGCCGCCAGTATGATCAAAATCGCGACCATTGGGATCGACAACTTGAGACGCGCTATCGGCCTGTTTCCGGAACCAATCGAAACGAAAAGGCAGTGTTCGACCTTCAAGCAAAGGAGGCACAGTATAGCCTCGATGCGACCGCCGATATCAAATTGCATGGTCGAGAATCGTCTGCCATCGACCGCCTAATGCTGCGAGATTCTCCGCTGGAGAAGGCCAATCAGCTTTTTGAGCAGGGTAACTTGCCGATCCGCCTCAAAATGGTAACTGGCGAGATGATGGCGACGCGGAGCGCCTCTAATCCTTACGGTATCGTGAAAATGTCGGACGGTGAGAGATCTGCGATGATTCTTGCCGCTGAAGTGATTTCGGCTAAACCGGGCTCCGTATTCCTCATCGACGAACCCGAACTTCATTTACATCGTTCAATTGTGGTACCGCTGTTAGTATCGCTTATGAGTGAGCGTCAGGACTGTGCATTTATAATCAGCACACATGAGCTCTCTTTGCCAACTGAGATTGAAAATGCGCAAGCACTGCTCGTGCGCGGCTGCATTTGGACGGAGGCGGGCACCGTCGTTGGCTGGGACGCGAACCTGTTGCCATCGATTGAAGAAGTGCCTGAAGATATTCGTATCGATATACTCGGATCGCGCCGCAGAATTTTGTTCGTTGAGGGAGTTCAAAGTAGCCTGGATCAGCCGCTATACGAAATTCTTTTCCCCGAGGTGTCAGTCCGCTCGCGTAATAACTGCGTAGAAGTTCAAAAAGCGGTCGCGGGTCTCAGGATGGTGGAAGCCCTACATCATATCGATGCCTATGGGCTAGTCGATAACGACAGCCAGACGGCTGAAAAGATTGCTTCGTTAGCCGACAGCAATATTTACGCGTTACCAGCCTATTCCGTAGAAAGCTTGTATTACAGCGACGAAGTGATGGCCGCGATCGCGGTGAGGCAGGTTTTGGGTAGTGAAGCTAATCCAACGGCCTTGCTCGAAAACGCAAAAATTAAAGCGTTGGAAAGCCTTAAAGAGGCCGACATCAAATTGCTGGCAGGGATGGTTAGCGCGCAGCATGTGCGCCAAGCGATCATCTCTTGCGCTCCAGATCGCCATGCGCTGGTCGCCAACGGCGACGCTCCGCTGAACATAACCATAGACTCGCCCTATCCAGCGGAAGCCGCTCGCCTGAGTGCGCTCATCGAAGCGAAAGATTTGGCAGGTATCGTGCGACGGTACCCCATTCGGCGCACGCAGATTTTGACCAGGCTGGCAACGGGCCTGCGATTTAAAAACAGGAGCGAATACGAGAACGCAGCGCTCACCCAGATCGCGGCCGACCCGAGTATAGCGAGCGCAGTACGAAGCAAGCTGGGTACATTGGCATCAGTCTTGATGCCGCCTGTCGTTAAGGCGATTGAATTAGCCGAAATTGAGGACGCGTGAGTACGCGTCAGGCCATGTGAACGCGCAGTCGTTACCTATCGGGTCGCATCGTAGCGCGCCGCATCAGTTTCCTAAGCCAGATATCAAGATCATATGAAGAGGTGTTCGCTTACGTGGCAGTCGGGAACTACCTCCAGCGTCTTAGATGTAAGCGTCAGCGCTTGCAAACCGCTACTATTCTGGCCGACCAGACCGTCATTTCCGCTGCTTGCGGTCGAGTACATTAGTAGCATTCCTTCGAAAATAGAATGTCGCGTTTATAGTCGCTCGGCAAGCTGACAAGCGTCTGCGACTTGTCGTCAACGCCGATCATCGCCGTTGTCGCGAGACCAGTTATCAATCGTCCCGCGCATGAGGAACGGCAGCTTCCTTTAAGGGAGCGCAACGAAGCAGACTGTCGCGAATGTCCCATTAAGGGCGCTAATCGCCGCCGTGATTTCCGATCTGACGAATTACAGAATGTTGCGCTTCCAGCAATCAGCTCTCGGCTATCCAACATTCAGTCCGCGATCACCCGGTTCGACATGGCTCCGATCCCCGAGATTTCTGTTTCGACGACATCGCCTTCGCGCAGCCAGCGGGGAGGCTTGAAGCCAGCCCCGACCCCGCTCGGCGTACCGGTAAAAAGGAGGTCGCCCGGCTCGAGGGTCATAACCTGCGAGAGATGCTGAATCTGCTCGATCGGGTCGAAGATCAGCTGCTGTGTATTTGAGGACTGCCGTGTCTCTCCATTAACACGGCACTGAATATGAAGGTTGGAAACGTCGATCTCATTAGCGGTCGCGATGCACGGTCCGTGCGGGGCGTGACTGTCAAAGGATTTGCCAAGCATGAACTGCGACGTCCGGAATTGCCAGTCACGGACACTTACATCGTTCCCGACGCAATAGCCGAAGATCGCGGCGCGCGCCTCTTCAGTGTTGGCATAGCGGCACACCTTGCCGATCACGACCACAAGCTCAGCCTCATAGTCGAGCTGTTCAGAGACTCGCGGCAAACGAATGTTATCGTTCGGGCCTATCACCGCAGTCGCAGGCTTGGAAAACCAGAGCTGGTCCGAGGGCGAGTCCATGTTCGATTCGGCAACATGGTCCGCATAGTTGAGGCCGATGCAGCAAATTTTCCCTGGTCGCCTAATTGGCGGCAGGAGGCGGACTGTATCGAGCGCAATCTCTGCGGGCCCGCAGGCAAGCGAGGCGATTTCATCGGACCAATTGGGCCAATCCGCGATGAGCGCAATCATGTCTGCTGGAGCTTCAGGCAGGTGACGGGCAATTGGGATGATCCCATCGGTCATGATTCCAAGAGCCTCGCTACCTCCATACACATAAGAAAGTATTTTCATTGGCTTCATCTCTCGGTCGTATGGCGTCAGGCTGCAAAGCGTGGTGAGATCAATCGATCGGCGATAGCCCACGCGTCGCCATCAAGTACCCAGCAATCTTCGACATCCGCAACAAAGGTCGGTAACGTGGAGCGGCTTGAATCGTCGGAACGAAAGAGGATCAGCATGTGGCTGGCCGAAACTGTATCCGCATTGACCCCATCGAGTACGATATTGGTCACCGCGTGCCGTGTGAAGGCCGCCGTCTGGGCCTCTCTATCTCGCATCGCGTCCGCAATCGCTGCGCCTTCAATCGTGCCGGGTTTAGGCGATCCCTTGCCAAAGGTCAGTTTTGCGTCGGCCGCGAAAAGCCGCGCGACCTTTGAGGCCTGCCCCGAGTCGACAAAGTGATAATAGAGGTGAATTGCATCGGTGATTGCGATGCGGGCGTCCAAATCAATGGCGGCCATTTCCTTAACGCAGCTTCACATCAGAAAGGTCGCGGCTACCGACGTCCGCCCGTCGCTTCAGCTCTTCCGCCGATTCACCCGCGCGCAACCTTACAAGCAAGTCGGCTGGATCGATTTCGACGCCGATTGGGTTCTCGGCAAAGGCTGGTGAGAAAAAAAACATTCCTGATTCCTCGCTAGTCGCAAAATTCTCGACCTGAAACTCTAGCTGGTTCTGATCGGGATCGACGTAATAGAGGGATGTCGTTGGACCGTGATTGATTGAATAGATCGGTTTGATTCCGCGCTCTGCCAGCCGCTCGTAATTTTCCAACAGGTCTATGAAATTGTCGTAAGTGAACGCTACGTGATGAATGCCTGCAATCCCCTCTGGCTGCTCACCGAGTTGTGGAACATTGAGGATCGCGACGCGATGATGTTCGTCGTCATATGAGAGAAAGGCCAACGACTCGTTTTCAAAGGCCGGTTTTGCATTCAGTACATATTTATACCATGCAAGCATCTCAGCGTACCGACTGGTACGCACGACAAAATGCGCGAGCTTGCTAGGACTGACCATTGTGCTGCCCGGGTGCGTCCGATCCACAGTTTCAGTCGTCATATTATTGCCCTCTCTAAACGTGTTGATCGCCGCCTGTGGGGATTGGTTTTCAACTGCTGGAATAAACAGTGGTTATGACCATGCCCAAAATCGATTGGCGCCGAACTTCAAAGCGGAATGTTTAAGTTGCCCTCGGTTGTTCTTTTAAACCTGCGCCGTGGTACATCGGAGGACGACGAAGATGCCAATCTGTTCTCGATTGGAAGCTGTGCGCAGCACGAAATAACAGCGCTTCATCAAAATGGGGCGCGATAATTTGGGCAGAGGTTGGGAGACCCTCTGCAAAGCCAGTTGGAAAGGTGATGGTCGGGCTCCCCGATGCATTGAACGGCATGGTGTAGGCCGTGCGTCGAAGCAGCGCGTTCAGATCGGCCATAGTTTCGGTCTCAATCAGTCCGATCGGCGGCGCTGTGGTCGTCATGGATGGTGCCAAAACCAGATCGACTTCTGTAAACAACGCCCGTAACTGAGCGCGATATATATTTATCGAATTGATCGCTGTTGCCACGTCTGTTCCAGATGCGCTCAATCCCTGATCCAAAAGCGGTCTTATGGAAGGTCCATATTCTGCCGATCGCGATTTATAGGATGCGCGATGCACCTCTGCAGCGCCAGCGGCGGCGACCGTCATCATGAGTGGGAGGTCGGCTGCCGGCAAAGTTACACAACGAAATCTCGCGCCCTCTTCGGAAAGTGTATGCGCGACATGCCGGAGATTTCGAACCACATCGGCGGAGCAATCGCCTTCAATAGCATTCCAATCCACACCAATCGTCACTCCGCTGACGCCTTGTCGGATGGTAGCGAGGTAATCTGGAACGCCAACCTTCTCGGCTGAGGGGTCAAGTGGGTCAGGCCCTGCGATATAGCGAAGTATGGTTGCCGCCGCTTCCGCCGATCTCGCCATAGGGCCGATCGTGTCGAGACATTCCACGAGAGGGAAACTGCCGTGGCGGCTCACACGACCCCAAGTCGGCTTCAAACCTGTGATGCCGTTGTAAGCCGAAGGTATGCGGATCGAACCACCCGTGTCGGATCCCAGCGCCGCGACGCAAAAACCAGCCGATACGGCAACCCCGGTCCCACTGGATGAGAATCCGGGGTCATGATCGGGATTCCATGGGTTGCGAGGAACCGCGATCGACGGATGGTGAAAAAGCGTTGCGCCTTCGGTCATCGCCAGCTTGCCGAGAATTACGGCGCCGGCGTTGCGAAGCCGTTTAACTACCGCCGCATCTTCGTCCGGTACATAATCCGCGCGGATCGGCATTCCCGACGTGGTCACCACGCCCTTCGTTTCGATCAAATCCTTGATCGCTACTGGAATGCCGTGCAGCGGTCCGCGGGCAAACCCGCACTCCCGCTCGACGTCAGCTTGTTTCGCCTCGGCCAGAGCGCTTTCCGCCATGACCCGAACGAAGCATCTAAGGTGCTCGTCATGCGCTGCGATCCGAGCTAGAAATGCTCGCGTAAGGACTAGGGAGGTCAGCGAACCGGCGGAAAAGCCATGCTGAATCTGCGAAATTGATAGATAGCTCAGATCGTCATCGGTCGTAGTCATCCTACAAAGTCTCCTTCAGCCGCGTCTTATCATTCTGGCCGTCGTTCTGCAGGGACCAACCGTGACCGACCCGAACGGCGCGATGTAGCGCAGTATGGGGGTCGGACGGCAGGTCGCGCGATCGCCACAAAACGTGACCATCAGGCCTCACGGCAACCGCGCCGCCAGGATTGATGCCCAATAAATTTGTGCAAGACGGGCCGAAGCGGTTTGTATCGAGAACGACAGCATAGATAGGAATGCCCGTCTCGTTGGAAACTTGATTGACGACATCGGACCATAGAAGTCCATTCACAAACAACGTGATCCCGTCACGACGAACTGCCGCGAGCGTGGACTGCGCATGGCTCCCATCCACAGATGCAAAAGGCAATCGCGCTCCAGGATGCGCATCTGGACGATAATGGCAGGGATTATTTGATGGCGGCGCAGATCCATCTGGGATGAAAGCACCTGCATCGTAGGAGAAGCCAAGATCGATACCGGCTCCTTGGGCGAAATGCTCCGCCTGCTCGTCGATGGCGCCTTGCACCAACGCCCGTCTAGCGACAGCCGCTTGGGACCCGCCGTCGATCCCCAACTTTTCGGGTGGGTAAGGCGTTATTGGGCCTTCTCCTGCTTGGTGGCTGACCGGCGCTAAAGTCTGAATGCCAAGGGCCTCGTCGATCATGCCCATCTTCTGCAGGTTATGCACGCTCTGATCGGTGTTTCGCTGAGCGACCGGTCGACGTTCCTGTTCATATGTATCGAGAAGCGTCTCTGGGGCTTGTCCCTTAATGACTGCTGATAGCTTCCAAGCCAGGTTGTGAGCATCTTGAATCCCGGTGTTCATTCCCAAGCCGCCCGTAGGCGGGAAGCGGTGACAGGCATCGCCTGCAAGTAGGACATCCCCCCGTCGGTAGCTGGTTGCTACCTGCGCACTCATGTTCCAGCTGCTAAGCCCCTGAAGCTCGACAGGAACCTCTTCACTTCCGATCGCTTTCCGGACGATGTTACGCGCAGCTTCCTCCCCGAATGTTTCTAATGAAGCCTCACCGATCGGGACGAGCATCGCCCAAGTTCGCCCTTCTTTGTCGAAGCAGATGAAGACCCCCCGAGAGTCCTTACCACCAATCCAATAGAGCAAGCCTTGGCGGCCCAAGCGCAGACGATCCAGATCTGCTCGAAAATAGATCGTCATAAAGCGAGCGATAGTACGCGGCCCAACCATGTCGATACCAAGCGATCTTCGCACCACGCTCCCCGCTCCGTCGCAACCGATAACCCAATCGGCCTCGATTGTGGTCTGGCTATAGCCACCAAATGTTTGAGTCGTCACGACAGCGCCCGTGTCTAAATTGTCGATGCCGGTAACTTCTTCGCCAAACCGGACTGATCCGCCAAGTTTATTTAGCTCTTGATACAATAGCTGTTCAAAGTGATTTTGAGGCATATTGACCGCGCAAAAAGCGCTTAGTGGTCCGCGCTCGTCGCTGGTCGGCACCTGGATAGGCAGGATACCATATTCCCGCCCCGCCATGCTTTCGACCCACGCAACAAGGCTGCTCAAGGCGGAAGGATCGCCCCGATCGTGTACGATCTGGGCGAGCCCCATTTCCGCTAGAATTTCCTGGGAGCGGGTATTGATAACATGCGCCGCCGGGAAGCTGGTCAAGCTTTCACGGCGTTCGACGACAATCGGATCAAAGCCGCGAAGACGAAGTAGGATCGCGAGGGTAAGCCCCGTAGGTCCGGCACCAACAATCAGAATGCGCTTGCGAGTCAAATTAAGCTCCCAGGATTTTCATTTCGAGGAACGGCGATCCAACTCTGACGCCTAGATATCAGAATACTTTACGAGCGCCGGAAACTACTTGGATTAGAATTAATACTCTGACGTTCTTCTGAGCTTATCCCGTCACCGTGAGATATAAATGTCAGATCTAAGCAGCAGGGATTACTGACCAAACTTAAAGTCTGCTCGCACGCCGTAGGTTCGTGGTGGTGCTATATTCGCGGCAAAGAGGCCCGGAACAAAAACTGCCTGTACGCCGCCCGTGTAGTATACAGTTTTTGTCAGGTTACGGCCAAAAATACCGATAGAGTATTTTCCATCCGCGGCAGTGTACGTGACATTCGCATCCAGCACCGCATATTTACCATCGCGCTCAACCGGTATGAATTCGGTGTTTATCCAGCGGGCGCTTGAATATTTTGCGGATGCATCAATTAACAGAGATGCGCCACTGGGCAAATCGAAAGTATGGCCGTAGGAGATCGTCCCGGTCCACTCGGGCACGCGAGCTACTTGCAGTCCGGCGCAATTATTTACAAATACGGGAAACGGTCCATCGTTGGTCGTGCTACCTGTGGATTGGCGGTACGGAAGCGACGCGCCTGGTGCAAACGGCCCAGCTTGGCGACACCCTAAACTTCCTGCCTGGAAAAAAGGCGCAGGTGTCTGGATGAAGAAACTGTCATAGCGTGAATGGGCATATTCGCCAGCAAAGCTCAGCGTATCTGATGGCGTTAGTTTTGCCAAAACATCGACAGTTGCACCATAAATCGTCGCTGCGCCCGAATTGAAAGTCAGAAAATTTGCAACGCCTAACGGATCTATGCCGACGCGCTGATCCTGCAAAGCCTTATATTTCCAATGATAGGCGCCAAAGTTAAGCTGGAGACGATTGTTTAAAAAGCGGTTCCGAAAACCGAGCTCCAGGGATGCCAGCTTTTCCGGTTTGAAAACCGCCAGAGGAGCGACAGTCTGTGCTAAACCACCGGATTTGAAGCCGGTGCTGTAGGTCAAAAAGACCATGTTGCTCGGTGACAGATCAAACTCAGCTCCCACTTTGTAAGTGAAACCTCGGAAATTCTTGGCGCCGCCAAACTCCTCCAGAACTGTGGGTGGGGTGGTCAGCAGACTTGTGAGAGATCCTTGCAATCGGCGCATCTCATACGTGTACCGGCCGCCTGCGATCAGCCTTAGTCCATCTACAATTCCGACGGTTGCCTGACCGAAAGTCGCATAAGCTTCGGTTTTTGGGGAATAGACGATGTGAAAGTTCTGGAGAACATCGCTTACAAAAACGTCATTGATTGAGTTAGGCGCTTTTTCATTATAGTAATAAGCACCAACTACCCAAGTAAAGTCGGCCGTGCTGTTGCCCAGGCGCGCCTCCACGGAAGTCTGACGCGTGTCCTCGTCTCCCTGAAAGCGCGATGCAAAGTGAGTCACATAGCGCGCCTCTACGCGTCGGTATGCCGGGAGGACGGTCAATGTCGCGAAATCACCGATCCGCCAGTCGACCTGAGCACTGAAATTATAAAGAACTGTGTTTTGTGCGGTATCAGGTTGCAAATCCGCTACAAACGGACCAAGCGGCGCGAAACCATGCATGTAAGCATTTGCTGCCGGCGCAGTTTGCGCCTCATAGGGGCTCGCACCCGGTCGACGCGGAAGATATACATAATCTCCGCCTTTCCCTCCGAGATGGGAATAGTCGGCATTTAGCTGAATTGTTACATCCGGGTCGGGCATCCACTTGAAGCGCAGTCGGGCAGACTGCTGGATATCGTCGTTCGCGCCATCGGAAAGATATCCATTGCGATGCACGAGGTTAAAGGCGGCGCGAATGGCTGCATTATCTCCCACCGGCAGATTAATCGCGCCGTTTGCGCGTAGAAGGCTATAATTTCCTCCTTCAATGTTCAAGTCCAGGGTACGCCGACCAAGTGTCGCCTCGTTCGTTATGACGTTTATCGAACCTCCGTTTGCGTTTCGCCCGTAAAGTGTCCCTTGAGGGCCTTTCAGCACTTCCACCCGTGCAATGTCGTAGAAATTGCCGTCAACACCGTTTGGCCGACCCACATAAATGCCATCAACGTTGAAAGCGACGCCTGGACTGGACAAAGGGCTAAATGCAAAAGCACCCACGCCACGGATAAAAATCTGATTGTTTGATCCACCCTTTCCTATCTCGACGCCTGTCGTAATTTTATTCAGATCGATGGCCGAAGTTACGCCGGATTTAGCCAGTTCAGTGCCGCTGACGACCTGAATGGTTAGAGGCACTTTTTGTACGCTCTGCTCGCGACGCTCAGCAGTCACAACAATATCGTCAATGCCGCCACTCGTCGTCGAAGACGCCACTGGCGGTGTTTCATTCACGCCAGTCGTTTGCGCAAGTGCGGCCGAACCAAACAGGGAGGCACCAATACCCAGTCCCAACGATCCGAATTTGATATTCTGCTTTCTCACCAACTGTCCCCTCTTGAGAAAAACCTAATCTTCCAACGCTGCCTAAAAATCACCGAGCTCGACTCAGCCAATTGCAAAATCACGCCAACGCTCATTCCAAACGCATCATTCCCCAGCGCCATGCCTGGGAAGAACGCTCAAATGGTGGAGCGAAAAATTGCTGTCGGGCGTCTTATCGAAAACACAAGAACGCGTTTTCGCGCCTTCTTTTTGGCAGCAGCCTCCGCTCAAGAAGCTGCTTATCAAGGCATACATTCGTAGTCAAGATGTACGTTAATGTCTATTTTGATGAGAAGCAGATTGCCAGCCTCGCGATATTATTGATAAGCGGCACCTATGACAGAGCTGGCTTTTTCAGAACCCAAGCGTTCCGAGGACCACCGCACGCGGGCGGCTCGTACAAAGCGTACTCGTACGAGGGCCCAGATTCTCGACGCGGTATTGGCGACTTACCCTGGCGAAAGTCTTTCTTCGCCTGCCGTCGTTGACGACATTCTCAACGTAGCGAAGCTTTCCCGTGCGACGTTCTACAAATATTTTACGTCACTCGAGCAAGCCGTCGAAGAGCTTGGCGCCCAACTCGCAGACGAGCTGACAGTGTCCTATGCGTTGATCTATGAGGATCTGGTCGATCCAAAGCTTCGGGCAGCAACAGGTTTTCAGCTTTTTCTCTCGCGTGCCGCAATTGACCGACATTGGGGATCCTTCGTTTCCCACGCGCAATTTCTTAGTCGTGACGCGGGCACCTTGCGACAGATCGCGATGGATTTGAATGCTGGAATTGCATCAGGCGATTTTAAGATTAGTGACCTCGATACGGCGATCGACCTCATCATGGGCGCTAAAGCCGAAGCCATACGACAATTAACGCGAGCGCCTAGATCGCGTCGCTACATCGAGCACATGGCTACTATGATTCTACAGAGTTTGTGTGTTTCACCCGCGGATGCTGAAACCGCAACTCGGGATGCATCGGAACGATTACACCTACATGCTCCAGCACGTCTCACTTGGTGGCAACCGTTTGATTGATCGCGCCTGTTTGAAGCCTCAGATAAGGTCCTGGGGTTGGACCTTTGATATAGCTATTCAACGACCGCTTCTGGGTGACGCTCAAGTTGGGCGCAACCTACATAGAACGGATAGCCCCCATTAGATTGATCGATGGTTCGGACGCCGCGAATGTCAGCTAAGGTCGGTTCGTAACTCTGAAGCGGACATTCGGCAATGTCCCAAGCCTTGCCGGAACGTGGTGCCTGCCTGTTCACCGGCGTTGCCCTGACTATCCTTTCCTCGGCATCGGTCTGCGATAAAATATGTGGGTGTCCACCTTCGCAATTTTATCCAGCGATGCACTCCAATAGGGCACCACCCAGTCGGTATGGTAATGCGTGGCGGTGCCGACCGCCGCATACACATACCCCTGCAATGCGCGGCTCGCGCGGCGACGCGCAGCGCCCCATCCACGCGGTTCACGACGGCGGGTCAGTGATCGGTCGCAGGCAAAACTGAACTGGCATCCGGTGCTCTTGTCCGATCCCTGATAGACTACGCCACAGATCGTCTTCGGGAATCCAGCGCCGCGCACACGATTAAGGATGACCTGAATAACGGCCCGCTGCCCGTCCGATGATCGGCCCGTTTCATAGATCGCCGCCGTCGCCAGGCAGTCCACGGCTTCCTGCCTGGTTTTCGCCAAACCGCGGAAAATGTAGGGCTTCGCTGGTCGAACGGGGCCATCGACGAACGGGATGTCGGCGTTGATGGCGCGCGCCTCGTCCATCGTGAGGTTGAGCGGTGCCTCGGGTTTCCCTAGCCCAAGCCAACTCGCCGAACTCCAGATTACAAGTCCTGCGGTCGCCAGACCAAAAAGGATGATGGCGCAGCCAACCAGGCGTCTGCGGATAACCCGCCTTGCCTTCCGGCTTGGCCGTCTACGTCTTGCCCGGCGGGCCACCAACATCGCTCCGTCGCGTTAAGTCCGGCCCATGCAGTGGCAGACCGGGGCCGCCCAATGCAAGTATCATAGATCACCACGCAGGCGAGAAGGGATCAGTCGATCGAAGAGGCAGCTGCACGAGCGACCGCCTCCGCCGCGCCAAGGCATGACAGGGCGTCGTCTATCTCCCGCCTGATATCAGCGATGAGCCTGGACGTTTGCGTCAAGTCTGCCGACTGACCATTGGCAGCCAAGGTGGCTGCATCTTCCAGCCGGGCCGTGATCAACGCAAACAAATGCCCGATCAGATCATGCGCATCAGGATCGTCCATAGCTGTGGCCTCCTTGACCGCACCAAGGACGAACCCGCCGCTACAGTCCATAACCAGCTTTTAGGCTGCCTCGATATTCCATTCGACTTCGCTGCCGAACGGAGCGAACGGTGGGTCATCGAATCGCGGCCCATAAATATGGCCGCTGCCCCGACCGACCTGATCGGCGGGGCTGTGGGTGGTGGGAGCGGCAGGGTGCCGCTCCGTGAGGAGACCGCTTATGACCAAATTGACCGACATTCAGCTCATTCTGCTCAGCACCGCAGCCAGCCGTCCAGATGGCAGCCTATTGCCGCCACCGGAAAGTCTCGGCGCCAGCGCCCTCCGCATCCGCAAGGGGATCGCAGCCCTCATCAAATCTGGCCTCGCGGAAGAGATCGCTAGCAACGCCGACACCGAAAGCTGGCGCGAGGAGGGCGGGCAGGGAATCGCAGTAATCATCACCCACGCCGGTCGCGCGGCAATCGCACCAGATGGCAATGGTTCAACCCAACCGACTGAAAATATTACTGCCATTGTCGAACCCCAACCTTCGCCGCCTGCCTATCCCACCAAGACGGCTATGGTCATCGACCTTCTGTCCCGCTCGGAGGGTGCCACCCTCGCAGACCTTCTGACCGCGACCGGCTGGTTGCCGCATACCACTCGGGCAGCCCTGACCGGCCTCCGCAAGAAGGGCCGGACCATCACGAAGATCAAACGGGGCAGCGAAACCTGCTATCATGTCGCTGCGGCATGACCATCGCGCATAAGCTGGCTGCGCTGTCGACCCTGTCGCCAGCGCAGCTCTGCGGCGAATGGCTCCAGCTCTATGGAAAGTCCGCGCCGCCCTACAGCCACCAACTGCTCACTCTGGGCCTTGCTTACAAGATGCAGGAGCAATGGCATGGTGGTCTCGCTCCCAATCATCAGAAGCTTCTCGACCGTCTGATGAAGCAGGACGGCGACGAGAGAAGGACACCCATGAACCTTGCAAATGCCTATATGCCGGGCACTCACCTGCTACGGGAATGGCGGGGCAAGACCTACAGGGTCGTCATTCAGGATGAGGGCTATATCTATGGTGATCGCACCTATCGCTCCCTCAGCCAGATTGCCAAGGAGATAACCGGCACCAGCTGGTCCGGACCCCGCTTCTTTGGACTGGTCGAGCGGAAGGGCAAAGGCGATGGCGCGGCTTAAGCCAGCCAAGACAGCAGCGAACAAGCAGATCGTCCGTTGCGCGATCTACACCCGCAAATCGACGGAGGAGGGGCTCGACCAGGAGTTCAACAGCCTAGATGCGCAGCGGGAAGCCTGCGCCGCCTATATCAGCAGCCAACGCCATGAGGGCTGGGTCATGCTGCCTGACCATTATGATGATGGTGGCTTTTCCGGCGGCAATATGGACAGACCAGGCCTCAAGCAGCTGCTGGCTGAGGTGAAGGCGGGCAGGGTGGATGTCATCGTCGTTTACAAGGTCGATCGCTTGACCCGCGCCCTGTCCGACTTTGCCAAGATCGTGGAAGTGCTGGATGCGGCTGGCGCCAGCTTCGTCAGCATCACCCAGGCGTTCAACACCACAAGCAGCATGGGGAGGCTGACGCTCAACGTGCTGTTATCCTTCGCCCAGTTCGAGCGTGAGGTGATCAGCGAGCGGGTCCGCGACAAGATCTCCGCGTCCAAACGCAAGGGCATGTGGATGGGCGGCAGGATACCGCTCGGCTACGACGTGATCGATCGCAAGCTCGTCATTAATGAGGCTGAAGCTGAGACGGTTCGGCTCATTTATCGCCGCTATCTGGAATGCGGCACGGTTCGGGAACTGCAGAGCCACCTCAAAGCCGAAGGCATCAGATCGAAGCGGCAAACCTGGTCAACTGGGCGCATCAGCGGCGGCGGCACATACGGGAAAGGTGCTCTCTACCATCTGCTTTCGAACCGGCTCTATCGTGGCGAGATCGTCCATAACGAAAATATCTTCCCTGGCGAACATGAGGCCATCGTCCCCCAGGAACTGTGGGATGCGGTGCAGAGCCAGATGCAGGATCAATCGGTGCAGCGTCACAATCACGACTCAGCTACCGAGGTGAGCCTGCTCGCTGGGCACATCCGGGACTGTCACGGTCGGCGGATGACGCCGAGCCATGCCGCCAAGGGCCCACGACGGTATCGCTATTATGTGACGCCAGCAGAGGAGATGACCGACACGACGCATCGCCCATTCCGCATACCGGCTGGCGAGATCGAGCTTGCGGTGATGGACGGGTTGAAAAGCCTCTTGGCGAATCCGGATCGGTTGGCAGCGGAAACGAATCTTCACTTTGCTGATGCCAATAGCATCCGGAACTTCCGAGAGGTCGCGAAGGCCATGAAATCGGAGATCGGCACTCTGCCGCAATCGGCTCGCCGGCGATTCCTCGATCAGTTCGGTCTCGAGCTTATAGTCAATGAAGCTGACATCAAAGCTTCGCTTGATGGTCGTGCGCTGCTGCAGGCATTGGGGGTGGTTGACGCAGTTATTGGTTGCACCCCGCGCATAGCGATGCCGAAGGTGTCGACCCTGGTTCGTCGCGGCCCGGAGCTGCGGCTGGTCGTGGCAGCGCGTGGAGCTGGCGCATCCGACCGCGATGAGGGCTTAATATCGCTGCTGGTCAAGGCACGTCAGGCGCAAATCCAGCTTCACGATCTGGCTGGCCTTAACGACAAGGCTTCCATCGCTGCTCGTAAGGAGCACACCCGGCTCGCGCGATTCTGTTATCTCGCGCCGGACATCACCGCTGCCATCCTGGACGGCACTCAGCCCATGTCGCTGACGCCCCGCCAGTTGCTGCGGACACCACATCTGCCGCTCATCTGGGCAGAGCAGCGGCAGCTTCTGGGCTTCTCCTGACCTCGCAAACATCCCCCGATCTGCATCGGGTGGACACAAAAACGGCACTCTGAGAAAAATCCGCCTATTCTGCGACATCGCGCGGACAAATTGGTCTCTGTCCGCCCCGCCGCGACAACGCCTCTGCAAACCCCCGGAAATACGGGGATTTTTTGCCCCGAGTGGCAAGTCTCTGAAATCGGCGAGAAATTTGGACTGTGTGGCGCGCCCGGCAGGATTCGAACCTGCGACCACCCGCTTAGAAGGCGGGTGCTCTATCCAGCTGAGCTACGGGCGCTCCCCGGCAGCGCAATAACCGGGGCGGCGCTTCGTTGCAAATGCTGCAATGCGCCATGGATGCATTGCAAAGTGGGACGGGCAGGATATGCAGGGCCATGGCCATATCCGCGGACGAACCCATGACGATAATGAAGGTGGAGGCGGACGCCATTGGCGGCCGGCCCCTGCGCTATTTCGATTTCTTCATGGCCGCCTTCGTTGCGATCCTGCTGCTGTCGAACCTGATCGGGGCGGCGAAGCTGTCCACAGTCGGTAGTTTCACCTTTGGGGCGGGCATTTTGTTCTTTCCGCTCGGCTATGTGATCGGCGACGTGCTGACGGAGGTTTATGGCTATGCCCGCGCCCGTCGATGCGTCTGGGCGGGCTTCGGCGCCATGCTGTTCATGGCGCTGATGAGCTATGTCGTGGTCAGCCTGCCGCCCGCCGACGGCTGGCCGGACCAAAAAGCCTATGAGGCGGTGTTCGGTAACACCTGGCGGATCGTTGCCGCTTCCCTGCTCGCCTTCTGGGCGGGCGAATTCGCCAACAGCTTCGTCCTCGCCAAAATGAAGCTGCTGACGAAGGGCAGGCATCTGTGGATGCGCACCATCGGCTCGACGATTGTGGGGCAGGGGGTGGACAGCCTGATCTTCTACCCGCTCGCATTTCTCGGCATCTGGCAGACGCATCAGGTCGCGCTGGTCATGGTCACGAACTGGGCGATGAAGGTCGGCTGGGAAGCCGTGCTGACGCCGGTGACCTATGCCGTGGTCGGCTTCCTCAAGCGCCGCGAGGGGCTGGACGTCTATGACAGCGGCACGGATTTCACGCCCTTCCGCACGCGGGTCTGATCCATTCCATGAGCGTGACGGACATCGCCATTTTCTGGGGCGGCATAAAAATAGCGGTAGAGGATTATCTCGACCTCTCCTCTGACGCGCTGCATGTGCATGTCAGCATCCTGCTGCTGCTGTTCTTTGCGCTGGTCACCCGGCGGCGGCTCTATCACCCGCTGCCTTATGTGCTGCTGTTCGTGGTGGAGTGCATGAACGAGTTCATCGACATGAACCAGCCGGTGGGCAGTATCGAAAGCAACTGGCCCGCGTCGCGCCACGATATCCTGAACACCATGTTCCTGCCGACGGTGCTGATGCTATTGCTGCGGTGGCGCAACCGGAGCTTCATGCGGCCGGATGGGTAGGAGGGCGGCGGCAGTAACGCTTACATCCGTTCGGGCTGAGCTTGTCGAAGCCCTGCACTCTCTTGGTAACAAGGACAGCCCTTCGACAAGCTCAGGGCGAACGGGCGCAGTTACTCAAGCCTTCGTCAGAAAACTCTCGACCAGCCCCTCGAACAGCCGCCGGCCATCCGTGCAGCCATGCGCCGGTTCGATCACGCGCTCCGGATGCGGCATCATGCCCAGCACATTACCGGTGTCATTCAATATGCCGGCGATGTTGCGCGCCGATCCATTCACCTGCTCGGCATAGCGCAGCGCCACGCGGCCATCGCCTTCCAGCCGGTCCAGCGTATCCGCATCGGCGAAATAATTGCCGTCATGATGCGCGACCGGATAGGTGATGGCCTCGCCGGTTTCATAGCGGCTGGTGAAGGCGGTCTGGCTGTTCTCGACGGTCAGCGCCACGTCGCGGCACACGAAATGCCCGCCCGCATTGCGGAGCAGCGCGCCGGGCAGCAGACCGGTCTCGGTCAACACCTGGAAACCGTTGCAGATGCCGAGCACGAACGCGCCGCGTTCCGCCGCCTTCGCCACGGCCTGCATCACAGGGGAACGGGCGGCCATCGCGCCGGAGCGCAGATAGTCGCCATAGGAAAAGCCGCCCGGCACGCCGATCAGGTCGATGTCGTCAGGCAACTCGGTCTCGCGATGCCAGACCATCTCCGGCTTGCGGCCGCTGACTTTCTCGAAAGCGACGGCCAAATCGCGGTCGCAATTGCTTCCCGGAAAGACGATGACCGCGCTTTTCATGGTCAGATGCCCTTTTCGATCCGGTAGTTTTCGATGACGGTGTTGGCGAGCAGCTTCTTGCACATCGCGTCGATATCTTCGTCGCTGGTGCCGTCGGCCAGGTCCAGTTCGATCAGCTTGCCCGCGCGCACGTCATTGACGGCGTCAAAGCCAAGACCTTCGAGCGCGTGATGGATCGCCCGGCCTTGCGGGTCGAGCACGCCGCCTTTCAGGGTGACGAAGATGCGGGCTTTCATGTCCGGTCGCTTCCTTTGCGGGGGTTCGCGCACCCGATAGGCCGGTGCGGGCGCAGGGGCAAGGGGGTTGGGTGTGAGATTGTCACGCAAGCGCGATCCTGTGCCGGACATTGATTGCCTGAAGAAACGTCTCGTCATGGTTGACGACCGCCATGCCGCCGCACTCTCCCCCCATTCCGGTGAAGGCAATCGCCGATTGCGCGGGCTTGCGTGGCTCCGCTATCCCGCAAGGATGAACGAAGAGAATGACGATCCCTCCGGCCCCGCCCACTGGATACGTGAACGTCTGGGCGTGATTATCGGAATCGTGGGTCTCGTCGCCTGGTTCGTAATGCTCTGGCTGATGTTCGGCGACGTGCTCTGAGCAAAAGAAAAGCCCCGCCCTTCGGAAAGGGCGAGGCTGATGTCTCCGGCAATGCGGTAGGCTGAAAACCCTCAGCCGCCCCGCTTCTTGCGATGCGTGTCCAGGTCGAGAACCGTCGTGTCGGCCCCTTCCGGCAGCAGGCCAAGACGGCGCGCGACTTCCTGATAGGCTTCTACCTCGCCGCCCAGGTCGCGGCGGAACCGGTCCTTGTCCAGTTTCTCGTTGGTTTCCATGTCCCACAGGCGGCAGCCGTCCGGGCTGATCTCGTCGGCCAAAATCAGGCGGGCGAAATCGCCGTCCCAAAGGCGTCCGAACTCCAGCTTGAAGTCGATCAGGCGGATGCCGATGCCTGCGAACAGGCCGCACATGAAGTCGTTCACGCGGATCGCCATGTCGGCGATGTCATGCATTTCTTCCTGGCTGGCCCAGCCGAAGCAGGCGATATGCTCCTCGGAGATCAGCGGGTCGCCCAGCGCATCGTCCTTGTAGCAATATTCGATCAGCGTCCGGGGGAGCTGCGTGCCTTCCTCGATGCCGAGGCGCTTGGACAGCGTGCCTGCAGCGACATTGCGCACCACCACCTCGATCGGCACGATCTCGACCTGCCGGACGAGCTGTTCGCGCATATTGAGGCGGCGGATGAAGTGCGTGGGCACGCCGATCTGGCCGAGCAAGGTGAAGATATGCTCGGAAATGCGGTTATTGAGGACGCCCTTGCCGGAAATCGTGCCCTTCTTCTGGGCGTTGAACGCGGTGGCGTCATCCTTGAAATATTGGATCAGGGTGCCTGGCTCAGGACCCTCGTACAGGATCTTTGCCTTGCCTTCGTAGATCTGGCGGCGACGGGCCATTGCGCTGTCCTTGCCTTAAAACAATGCGCCCCGGCACGCGAATCACGGAATGATCGGCGAGCACCGGGGCTGGTCGGACAGGCCCATAGACCAATATTTGGGGGCGTGCAAATGGGCGGGCGAGGCGGCGATCGATCCGGCCCGACTGGCGTGCAAATTCACATGCCGGTCACAAATCGTAAAAGGGCCTGATTTCGATCTCGCTGGGTCCTGGCATAGGGTTGGGGCAGCGTTTCACCCAGGCGATCGCCTCCTCCATATCCTTGACTTCCCAGAGCCAGAAGCCCGCGACCAGATCCCGCGCGGGGGTGAAAGGTCCATCTATGACGGTGCGGCCGGGGCCGTCGAACGCCACGCGCTTCGCCTGCGAACTGGGCTGCAGGCCGTCGGCCATCAGCAGGATGCCGGCATCGCGCAATGCGTTGTTGAACTTGCCCATCGCGGCCATCATTTCGGTCGTCCAGGGTTCGGGGAACAGTCCCTTTTCGCTGTCGTCGGTGGCTTTCACCAGCACCATCACACGCATCTTCTGTCTCCTGGTTTGGACCGGCCAAGCCGGTCTTATATCGTTACGACGAACGGCTTTTCAGAAATCGGCATCCCGCCGCAAATTTTTTTGGGGCAATTGCCTTCTGCACTTACTCTCCCCACCATAAGGGCCGTGACACTATCTGACTCGCCGGATCTTGCCGGGCTTCCTCCGCCGCCACCTTCCCTCCTCCACGGCGCCGCGCTGTTCCTCGACTTTGACGGAACGCTGGTGCCGCTGACCGACGCGCCGGAATCGGTGGAGGTGGACGCTGCCCTGATCGGCCTTCTCGCCCGTGCGCGCGATGCGCTTGGCGGGCGGCTGGCCATCGTCAGCGGGCGCTCCGTGGCGACCTTGCGGGGCCTGTTCGGGCTGGGCGATTTCCTGCTGGCTGGTACGCACGGACTGGAGTTCGCCGAGCCGGGAAGGCCCGCGCATGGCCCCGAACGGCTGAAGGCGGTGGACGAAGCTGAGGCCATCTTCACCAGTTTCATTGCGGACAAGTCCGGCCTGCTCGTGGAACGCAAGACGCTGAGCGTCGGCCTTCATTTCCGCCGCGCCCCGGAATGGATGGAGGCGTGCCGCGCGCTCGCCGAGGAAGTGGCGCTGGCGACCGGTCTGATGATCCAGCCGGGCAAGATGCTGTATGAGCTGCGCCCCGGCGGCGCGGACAAGGGGACGGCTGTGGCGGAACTGATGAAATCCGCGCCGATGGCTGGCGGCATGCCTATTTTCGTCGGCGACGACCTGACCGATGAGGAGGGGATGCTGGCGGCGAAGGCGCTGGGCGGATGCGGCATATTGGTCGGGCCGCTGCGCGTTACGGCTGCGCAATGGCATTTGGAACAGGTTGGGGCCGTCAGGCATTATCTCTCTATAATGCCCTGACCTGCCGGTCCGGGCGCTTTTGTCCTGCGTCCGCTCCGGGGGTGAAATCTTGCAGTCTTTCGTTATTCCCGTGCAGGCTGGGCTTGGGGCCCCGCCTTTCTTGAGAACAGCTTCCGCCCGTTTTCTGGGCCAGGACGCACGGGCGTGAGGAAAGAGCAGGAGCCGCTCCTGGCGCCCGACCGATCGGGCGAGGACACGCTGGACACGGAGAAACCGGAGCCTTGGGCGCCGGGGCATGCGCGCGATCTTGACCTCTGGCCTATCGGTAATTGTCAGGCATCGGCGCTGATCGATCGCGCCGGTCGCATGATTTGGGCCTGCGTACCCCGCGTCGATGGCGATCCGGTGTTTTCCGCCCTGCTGGATCAGGGCGACTATGACGCGAAGGACACGCGCGGCTTCTGGGCGATAGAGCTGGAAAATTGCGCGAAGGTTGAGCAATCCTACGTCCGCAACACGCCGATCCTGATGACGCGCCAGACCGACGGGGATGGCAACGCCATCGAAACCTATGACTTCTGCCCCCGCCATCCGCACAAGGGGCGTATGTATCGCCCGGTCGCTTTCGCGCGGATCGTGCGGCCAGTCGCCGGCTCCCCCCGCATCCGCATAAAGCTGCGCCCGACAACGAGCTGGAACGCGGAGCATGTGCCCATCACCTACGGCTCCAACCATGTCCGTATGGTCCTCTCCTATATGGCGATGCGCCTCACCACCGATGCGCCCATCGGCCTGATCAGCCAGGAAAGCTTTTTCCGCCTAGAACATGTGACTCATTTCTTCCTGGGACCGGACGAAAGTTTTTCCGACGCCCTGCGCCCGGCCGTCGAACGTATGTATGACGAGACCGTCCAGCATTGGCAGCTCTGGGTGCGCGGTCTCGCGATCCCGCCGGAATGGCAGGAGGCGGTGATCCGTTCCGCCATCACCCTGAAACTCTGCCAGCATGAGGAAACCGGCGCGATCGTCGCGGCGCTCACCACCTCCATCCCGGAACATGCCGACAGCGGACGGAACTGGGACTATCGCTATTGCTGGGTGCGCGACGCCTATTACACGGTGGAGGCGCTGAACCGCCTTGGCGCGCTCGACGTGCTGGAGGGCTATCTCGCCTATCTGCGCAACATTGTCGACGGCGCGAAGGGCGGCCATATCCAGCCGCTCTATGATGTGCGCGGCAATGCGACGCTGGAGGAGTGGGAGGCGGAAAAGCTGCCCGGCTATCGCGGCATGGGGCCGGTCCGTGTGGGCAATGCCGCTTACAGTCAGGTCCAGCACGACGCCTATGGCCAGATCGTTCTTTCCTCGGTTCAGGGTTTCATTGATGAACGGCTGCTGCGCATGGCCGGCCATTCGGACTTTGAGGCTCTGGAGGCCGTGGGCGAACGGGCATGGAAAGTCTATAATCAGCCCGACGCCGGCATGTGGGAGCTGCGCACCCGCCTGCATGTCCACAGCTACAGCGCCGTCATGTGCTGGGCCGCCTGCGACCGCCTTGCGCATGCGGCGCAAGCATTGGGCCTCTATGAGCGGGAAACCTATTGGGCGCATCGCGCAAGCATCATGAAGGAGGCGATTCTTCAGGCTGCCTGGCGGCCGGAAAGTGGCGCGCTGTCTGCGAATTTTGAGGATGACGCCCGCGACGCCTCCCTGCTTCAATTGCTCGACCTGCGCTTCCTGACCGCCGACGATCCGAAATTCACTGGTACGCTCGTCGCGCTGGAAAAGGATTTGCGGCGTGGCTCCAATATGCTGCGCTACTCCGCCCCGGATGATTTCGGCGCGCCTGTGACAGCGTTCAACGTGTGCACCTTCTGGCTGATCGAGGCTTTGTATAGAACAGGGCGCAAGGTCGAGGCGCGCACCCTGTTTGAGGAGATGCTGTCGCGAAGAACGGCGGCGGGCCTCCTCTCGGAGGATATCGACCCGGATACGGGAGAGCTTTGGGGCAATTATCCCCAGACCTATTCGCTCGTCGGCATCATTAACTGCGCCGTCCTGCTGAGCAAGCCTTGGAGTGAGTGCCGATGAGCCGCCTGATCGTGATCTCCAACCGGGTCAAACGCCCCGGCACTGGCGCAGAGCAGGGCGGTCTGGCCGTCGCGCTATCCTCCGCCCTGCGCGAGAGCCGGGGTATCTGGGTCGGTTGGTCGGGCGAGACCACGGAAAAGTTCACCGGCCAGATCGCCTTCAACGAGGATCTCGGCGTCAAGACCGCGACGATCGACCTGGAGGAGCAGGACGTCGATGAATATTATAACGGCTACGCCAACAAGACGCTGTGGCCGCTGTTCCATTTTCGTATCGACCTGGCCGAATATGCCCGCGATTTTGAGGGCGGCTATAACCGGGTCAATGAGCGCTTCGCCGACACCGCCAGCCCGCTGATCGAGCCGGACGATGTCGTGTGGGTCCACGACTATCATATGATCCCGCTGGGGGAGATGCTCCGCGCGCGCGGTCACAACAACCGCATCGGCTTCTTCCTGCACATCCCCTGGCCGCCGACGCGCTTGCTGGTCTCGCTGCCTCACCACAGCAAGCTGGTCGAGACGATGTTCGCCTATGATGTCGTTGGCTTCCATACCGAGGAATGGCTGGAATCCTTCCGCCATTATGCCGAGCGGGAGATGGGCGGTACGGTCAGTGGCGATTTCATCACCGTGGGGGATCGCACCATACAGGCGGTCGCCTGCCCGATCGGCATCGACACACAGGAATTTGTGGCCGCCAGCAATAGCGAGGAGGCGGCGGTGATGCGCGAGCAGGTCGGCGTTTCGATGCAGGGCCGTTCCCTTATCGTGGGTGTCGACCGGCTGGATTATTCGAAGGGGCTTGAAGAACGCTTCAACGGCTATGCACGCCTGCTGAAAGACAATCCGGAATGCCACCGTAATGTCGTGCTGCTGCAAATCGCGCCGCCCTCGCGCGGGGAGGTGGAAAGCTATCAGGAGATCCGCGCGACGCTGGACTCGCTCGCCGGGCGGTTGAATGGCGAATATAGCGACGTTGACTGGACGCCGATCCGTTATGTGAATCAGGGCTATCCGCGCGACCGGCTGGCGGGCGTTTACCGCGCCGCCCGGATCGGGCTTGTCACTCCCTTGCGCGACGGCATGAACCTGGTCGCGAAGGAATATGTCGCCGCGCAGGACCCGGAGGACCCCGGCGTCCTTGTCCTCTCTCGCTTTGCGGGCGCCGCGCTTCAGCTAAAGGATGCGCTGCTCATCAATCCCTATTCGCCGGAGGAGATGGCGGACGCGATATTGAAGGCGCTGGCCATGCCGCTCGACGAACGCAAGCGCCGCTGGCGCAAGATGATGGACAGCGTGGAGCAGCAGGATGTGATCTGGTGGCGGACCTGCTTCACGGGACGGCTGACGGGCGAAGTCCTCAGCCCTGCGGAGGCAGAAACGGCCGCCTGACCTCTGGTCCGATCCGCGCCAATCCCGCAGACAGGCGAACAGGATTTCCGCCGGTCTGAATGCCGGCATCCGGGAGGGCGGCCGCCGCCCAAAAAATAGTCGTTGAGATTCATCGCTGTGGATTCCCCCCGCCCTGGAATCACCCAAAATGGATGTTGCGCTGTCCAAAAGTCGCTATTCATCGACCATAATGCACATTTGGACGCGCAAGAAATGGATTATTGTATCGGGCGTCGCTGTTTGCGCCCTGATCCTGTCCTTTGCCGCGGGCTTTGCCTCGGCCTATCAAATGGGCTTCATATATCGCAACACGATCCGGGCGGTTCGCTGGGTCATACCCTTCCGGCCGGACAATGATGTCATCTGGCGCGTGCAGAGCCAGTTGTTTCGTCAACAGCCGCTGGAGGGCGACGTCACGTTCCTGGGCGACTCCCTCATCGCTTTTGGCGACTGGCGGATATTGCTGCCCGGCTACTCCATTCAGAAAAGAGGCATAGCGGGCGAAACCACCGCCGGTGTGCGGGAGCGGCTTGAACGGGGAGAAAAGATCCTTCCCGTCGTGGCCGTGATGATTGGAGTAAACGATCCAATGCAAGGCATCCCGCTGGCTCAGACGAAGGACAATCTGAAGGCGATCGTCCATATGTTGCGCGGCCGCCGGATCATCCTGCTCTCAACCCTCTATACCGGGTTCGACTATAGCAACGCAGCCGTGACGCAGATGAACCGGTATGAGGCCGAACTATGCAAAACCGGCGCATGCACCTTTGTTGACCTGAACAAAGCCATGTCCATCCAGGGCAGGATCAGGCCGGAGATGGCGATTGATGGCGTCCATCTCGGCTGGCGCGGCTATTACACATGGGCCGCCCAGATGGGACCGGTGCTCGCGCAATAGGGCCAATCGACATTCAGAAGATGACGTGCCGAAAATGGTGGTGTTTCGTGACCCGGAGCGCAGCGTGCTGAATGCACGTGAGCACCGGAAGCGCGGAAAACCGCCATTTGCAGGTCGTCAGGGCTGAATGCCGATTGGCCCTAGCCGCATCCCGCCTTTTCCGGCTTACTCATAATGAAACCCCGGCGCAGACCAGGATCCGGGCCATGCGCCCGGACCCAGGACTACGCCGGGGTGCCAATTCGCGGACCAGCCGTCACTTGGTGGTGCGTCCCGCCACGGCGCGCCAGGGTGCCGCATATTCGATATGGTTGAGCACGCAGAACGCCTGCATGATCGCCTTCAGCAGATCGCCGAAACCGGCGGAAATCGCCTTGTGATTATCGGCCCAGATGCGGCCGTCAATTTCATCGCGCATGGTCAATTCCTTTCTTCTATCAATGGGTTGTAAATTATGGTCCGCTCAGGCGAGGCCCGGTTGGAAATGGCCGCTCGCCGCCGTCTGGGGGTGCGAGAGGCTGGCGGCGCTGGCCGGGCCGATGGCGCTCAGCAGCACGGTGGAGCTTAGCAGCAGCGCGAAAAGCGCGGCGGCCAGCTTGCTGCCTATGGCGTGATTGTCGTCATGCATTTTCCTGTCTTTCTTGTGATCTTCCTTGTGTGCAGCCTGTGTTTGCCGGTCGTTCCGGCCCCGCCCATATGGCGAAAACCGTAACGGCGCGCCAACAAAAGGCTGGACAGCATATATAAGCTCAATTTATGGATCGGATATGTCCAATCTTCCGCCATTGGCATCAGTCCGCGTGTTCGAAGCCGCCGCGCGGCTGGAGAATTTTACGGCTGCGGGACAGGAACTGGGCATGACCCAGGCGGCGGTCAGCTATCAGGTGAAGTTGTTGGAGGAGCGGCTGGGCGTCAGCCTTTTCCACCGCGCGGGACGCAAGGTGCAACTGACGGAGCGCGGCCGTTCGCTCGCCCCGGTCATCATCCGCGCCTTTGACGAGATGCGCCAGGGTTTCGCTGCACTGGCGGGCGAGGACAGCTCCGTGCTGACGATAAGCTGCACCAACAGCTTTGCCAATCTGTGGCTGGCTCCGCGCATCGGCGGCTTTCAGATGCGGCAGCCGGGCCTTGCCGTGCGGATCAGTTCATCGGACGCGCTGGTCGATTTCGCGCGGGATGGGATCGATGTGGCGATCCGGGGCGGCAAGGGCGAATGGCCCGGCCTCGACGCGCGCCTGCTTTCGCACAACCGCCTCGCGCCGCTGTGCAGTCCGGCCTTCCTCGCCGCCAATGGGCCGCTGGCCGACGCCCGCGCCCTGCTGGCTTTGCCCCGGCTCTCGCCCAATGATATCTGGTGGTATGAATGGTTCGCGGACATGGGGGTGGGGTCGACGCTTCCGTCATTCCGCCTTCGATCGCGCTCGATTCCCAGGTGATGGAGGGCAGGGCGGCGATAGCGGGGCAGGGGATCGCCATCCTCAACACCTATTTGTGGAAGGCAGAGATAGAGGCGGGCCTGCTGGTGGAGGCGGTGCCATCCGATGTCATCGAAATCCGCGCCTATTGGGTGGTGAACCCGCACCATGCCCGCAACACGCCAAAGGTGAAGGCCTTCCGCGACTGGATCAGCGCGGAGTTCGCTGCGGAAATCGCGAAGGACCCGGAGGGACGGTTTTTGCCGAGGGGGTAGGGTGATGTTTGGCGGCCACCCGATCTAAATTCTCAATTGGTGAACACGTCCCCTAATGCTCCGCCGCCCGGTAGGCCCCGATCCCCGTTTCCGACCGTATCCGCTGTTCCCGATACCCTGCCTTGTCCACGGCCGCGCGGGGTGACCTGTCCAGCACTGAGAACAGCCAGATCGCGAAGAAGCCGACAGGCACGGAAATGATCGCCGGGGAGGTGTAGGGGAAGGGCGCCGCCTCAAGATGCAGCACATTCACCCAGATCGCGGGCGACAGCACCGTCAGTATGAAGGCGGTCGCCAGCCCCAGCAGGCCGCCGATCATCGCGCCCCGCCCGGTGCATCCCTTCCACAGCAGCGACAGGATCAGCACCGGGAAATTGCCGGACGCCGCCAGCGCGAAGGCAAGGCTGACCATGAAGGCGACATTCTGCTTCTCGAACGCGATGCCCAGCAGCACCGCGACGCCGCCCAGCACCAGCGTCGTCACCCGCGACACGCGCAGTTCATCCTTGGAGCTTACTTCTCCCTTGCGGAATACCGTGGCGTAGAGATCATGGCTCACCGCCGACGCGCCGGACAGCGTCAGCCCCGCCACCACCGCCAATATGGTGGCGAAGGCGACGGCGGAGATGAACCCCAGGAACGCATCGCCGCCAATGGCGTGGGCCAGGTGGATCGCGGCCATGTTGCCGCCGCCGCGCAGCCCGCCACTGGGGTCCAGATAGCTGGTGTCAGTGGCCACCAGCACAATCGCGCCGAAGCCGATAATGAAGGTCAGCAAATAGAAATAGCCGATCCAGGTCGTCGCCCACAGCACGGATTTCCGCGCTTCGCGGGCATTGGGCACGGTGAAGAAGCGCATCAGGATATGCGGCAGCCCGGCGGTCCCGAACATCAGCGCCATGCCGAAGGATATGGCGGATATGGGGTCCTTGATGAAATTGCCCGGCCCCATGATCGACCGGCCCTGAACTGCGGCGTCGGCGGGCGTTGCACCCTTGGCGGCCGCCAGACCGGTCTTGACCTCCACCGCCTTGGCGAACAGCGCTTCGGGCGAGAAGCCGAAGCGGGCCAGCACCATCACCGCGATGAAGGTCGCCCCGGCGAGCAGCATGATCGCCTTGATGATCTGCACCCATGTCGTCGCCCGCATGCCGCCGAACAGGACGTAGAGCATCATCAGCACGCCGACGATGATGACGGCGTAGCTATAGGGCAGGCCGAACAGCAATTTGATGAGCTGCCCCGCGCCCACCATCTGCGCGATCAGGTAGAAGGCGACGACGAGGAGCGTGCTGATCGCCGCGAAGCTGCGCACTGGCGGCTGGGCGAAGCGGTAGGAGGCTACGTCGGCGAAAGTATAACGGCCCAGGTTCCGCAGCTTTTCCGCCATCAGGAACAGGATGATCGGCCAGCCCACCAGAAAGCCGGTGGAATAGATCAGCCCATCATAGCCGTCAGTGAAAATCTGCGCAGAAATGCCCAGAAAGGACGCCGCCGACATATAATCGCCAGCCATCGCCAGCCCGTTCTGAAACCCGCTGATGCCGCCGCCCGCCGTGTAGAAATCCGACGCCGTCTTGGTCCTCTGCGCCGCCCGGCGCGTGATCCACAGCGTCAGCGCCACGAACAGCGCGAACATGCCGATCGCGATCCAGTTGGTCTGTTGCTGCTCCGCCTCGCCTTCAAGGGCGGCGGCGAGCGCAGGTCCCGGCAGGATCAGCAGGATGGCGGCAAGCGCAATGCCGGACGCCCGCCTCATGCTTCCGCCCCGGCGATAATCTCCTGCGTCAGCCGGTCGAACGCGCCGTTGGCCTGCCGCACATAGATGGCGGTCAGCAGGATCGCGAGCAGGATCAGGCCGAAACCGATAGGAATGCCCAGCGATGTGACGCCTGCGCCGATGGGCGCTGCAAGCAGTTCCTTGTTGAACGCGACCAGCGCGGTGAAGCTGAAAAAAGCGCCGAGCATGATGGCTGTGAGCAGCCAGGCGAGCCGCGTCCGCGCCTTGGTGAGCCGGTGATAGCGCGGATCGGCCTCGATCCTTGCCAGCATATCCTCATCCATTGGCGAACCTCCCACCTGTCTTTTCTTGCGACACCTATGACGGGAAACGAGCGAACAGGCAAAGCGCGCCAGTGGAAGCATGGTCGTCCAACTTGCCGCACGGCAACATACTCACATCCGTTCGGGCTGGATATGCACACCGGTTCGGGCTGAGCTTGTCGAAGCCCTGTTCTTTTCTTGAAGGGCAGGACAGCCCCCTTCGACTGCCGGCCTGCGGCAGGCGCTCAGGACAGCCCTTCGACAAACTCAGGGCGAACGGGGATTGCACATGATTTCCCCACTCCGTTCGTGTCGAACAAGGCCGAGAGGCCAACACGCCGCCTTACTCCCCCGCGCATCCTTCCCAATGCGCCGTCAGCAATTGCCGCCATGCCGCCGCCCCCCGGTCCACGCCGGTCAGCTCCAGCCGGAAATCCTTATATTCCGCATGATTGGGCCGCTCGAACCGCGCCGAAACAATATGTCCGCGCTTGGCGTCGATCTGCATTACGCCGCCGCCTTCGCCGCCAAAGGCCGGCCCTTCGACCGCATAGCTGATCAGCCCGTTCTTCGTGCCCGTGTAGCGCGCCTGCGCCGCGCCCAGCCAATGCAGCATGTCGTCCGGCCGCGCCGGGTCCAGCCACACTAATGCGAGGCTGAACGCGACGCTCTTTTGGGGGTCTTTCAGATGCTCCGTCGCCACGGACAGGCTGGCGAGGTCGAAATCATACAGGTGCCAGGGCCGGGACCCGATGGCCACCTGCTCCCGCACTGTCCGGCCGTCCCTGTCGAACGTCATCACGATGCGGCCATTCTCCTCGGCCAGCGTCGCGAACGCCTCCCGCCCGGCGCCGGGCAACAGGCGTCCGCCGGACAGATGCGTCGCCTCCCATGTTTCCGGGTTCAGCTTTGCGATGACATAGGCGGCGTTGGTGCAGCGCGCCCGTATCTTCACCACTTCCAGCGTGGTTTCATCCTTGCGGTATACATGCACCGCCTCGGCCTCGCTCCCGTCGCTGTTGGACCGCACATAATGGCGGATTTCTCCCACGGCATCGGGCGAAACGGCGAGAAGCAGGGCGGTAAACAGGCTCATGTGTATTATTTATATAATACAGTTGTCGCCTATGCAATATACCCTCGCATTCCCCTTCGCCTTTGCACTCTCGCCTCCCGCCAAAACCCCTGCTATCGCGGTTAACGATGACCGACTTTCGCGATCCCTTCGACAGCATCAAAGACCATCCCTTCGACGCTGCGCTGTCCGAACGCTATCTTGTCTATGCCCTCTCGACGATCACGGCCCGTTCGCTGCCGGATCTTCGCGACGGGCTGAAGCCTGTTCATCGCCGCCTGCTGTGGGCAATGCGCCTTCTGAAGCTGGAGCCCAGCAATGCGGATGCGGCGGCGGGCACGGCGGCGGCGGCCCCGGCGCGCAACACCACCGCATACAAGAAATGCGCCCGCGTCGTCGGCGACGTCATCGGTAAATACCATCCGCATGGCGATGCCTCCGTTTATGACGCCATGGTCCGTCTGGCGCAGGACTTCTCGCTCCGGACACCCCTTGTCGAGGGGCAGGGGAATTTCGGCAATATCGACGGCGATAATGCCGCGGCCATGCGCTATACGGAGGCGCGGCTGACCCAGGCGGCGTCGGACCTGATGCAGGGTCTGGACGAAGGCGCGACCGACTATCGCCCGACCTATAATGGAGAGGATGAGGAGCCGGAGATTTTCCCCGGCCTGTTCCCCAACCTCCTCGCCAATGGCGCGTCCGGCATCGCCGTCGGCATGGCGACCAGCATCCCGCCGCATAATGTCGCCGAACTGATCGACGCGGCCGTGCTGCTGATCGACAATCCAGCGGCCGAACATGCTCAGCTTATGGAGATCGTACAGGGGCCGGACTTCCCGACCGGCGGCGTGCTGGTCGACGGTCCCGCCATCTTCTCCGAAGCCTATGCCACCGGCCGCGGATCCTTCCGCGTGCGCGCGCGATGGCACAAGGAGGAAGGCAGCCGGGGAACCTGGGTGGCGATCGTCACCGAGATTCCGTTCCAGGTCCCCAAGTCGAAACTGATCGAGCAGATCGCCGCGCTGATCAACGACAAGAAGCTGCCGATCCTCGCCGACGTCCGGGACGAGTCCGACGCCGAAATCCGCATCGTCATCGAACCGCGCACCCGCGCGGTTGATCCCGACGTGCTGATGGACAGCCTGTTCCGGATGAGCGATCTGGAAAATCGCTTCGGCCTCAATCTCAATGTCCTCGACGCCACGCATACGCCGCGCGTCATGGGGCTGAAGCAGGTGCTGACCGAATGGCTGGCGCATCAGATTGATGTGCTGGTCCGCCGCGCCAATCACCGGCTGGACAAGATCGCCGCCCGCCTCGAACTGCTCGACGGCTATATCATCGCCTTCCTCAACCTTGATCGCGTGATCGAGATCATCCGCACCGAGGATGAACCGAAGGCGGTGATGATGGAGGAGTTCCAGCTCACGGACCGTCAGGCTGAGGCGATCCTCAACATGCGCCTGCGCTCCTTGCGCAAACTGGAGGAGATGGAGCTTCGCAAGGAGCATGCCGAGCTAGTCAAGGAGCGCGAGGAGCTGCAGAAGCTGGTCGAAAGCCCGGCCCGCCAGCGCACCCGGCTGAAGCGCGACCTTGCCGAACTGCGCAAACGCTACGCGCCGGAAACGGAGCAGGGCCGCCGCCGTTCGCTGGTGCAGGAGGCCGGCCCCGCCAAGCTGATCCCGATCGAGGCCTTTATCGAGAAGGAGCCAATCACCGTCATCCTGTCCCAGCGCGGCTGGATACGGGCGATGAGTGGCCATCGCGACCTCGCCGCCGCCGACACGCTGAAATTCAAGGAAGGCGACGGCCCGGCCCATGCCTTTCACGCGCAGACGACCGACAAGCTGTTGCTGGCCGGGTCGGATGGCCGCTTCTACACGCTGGGCGCGGACAAGCTGCCAGGCGGCCGGGGCTTTGGCGAGCCGGTGCGGCTGATGATCGACCTCGACAATGCGACCGAGATTGTGACGCTGTTCCCGGCGAAATCCGGGGGCAAATTGCTGCTGGCTGCTTCCGATGGACGCGGTTTCCTGGCGTCGATGGATGAGATCATCGCTGAAACCCGCAAGGGGCGTCAGGTCGTCAACGTCCGTGCGGGCGCGAAATTGCGCATCGTCCGGCCTGTCGTGGCGGAGGCGGACAGCGTGGCCGTTATCGGCGACAACCGCAAACTGCTGGTATTCCGCATTTCTGAACTGCCCGAAATGGCGCGCGGGCAGGGGGTTCAGCTTCAGCGCTACCGGGACGGCGGTCTATCCGACGCCATCACATTCCGGATGGAGGACGGCCTGAGCTGGGCGATGGGCGGCGAAAGCGGCCGGACCCGGACAGAGGCGGACATGGTTCCGTGGCGCGTGACCCGCGGTGCTGCGGGCCGCATGCCGCCCAATGGCTTCCCCAGGGATAACCGTTTCGGCTGACAAAGCGCGGCGGTGCGATGATCGCACTGACCATATCTTTGTTTTTACAAAAATTTACCATCGTGCCGTATCTAGTGCGCATGGACGGCATGCCGGTGCGAACATGGACAGGGGAAAGTGCGGACTTTGACGCCGCTCCTTTCGATTCGCCGATGGACCGGGCATGCGCCTCTCCCTGCGCCGATTGGCTCGATGCTTTGCCGCAGGCAGCCGCCATTTTGCGCATGGATGGCGAGGTTCCGACCGTTGAGCAAGCCAACGACCTGCTGCTGACGGCCTTTCCCGCATTCAAGCAATCCGGGGGGGCGGACCTGTTCGGCGCGGAAACCAAATGGGTCGAGCGAATCGCGGAATTTCACGCTTCGAAAGGCAAGTCGGACAGCTTCGAAATCCGCCGTGATGGAAAGCTTGGTCCGGAATTTTTCGCCTGCACGGTGGGGCGCCTGCCCAGCCCCAACCGCCTGCTGTTCACTGCCATCGACCGGAGCAGCGAACGCCAGACCGAACGCAACCTGCGCCGCGAGCTCCTGTCCGACAGCCTGACCGCATTGCCCAACCGCACAGGTTTTGGTGAGGAAATCGATGACCGGCTCGCCAATGGCCATTGGCCGTCCGAATGCGGCTATGCCGTGCTCGCCATCGATCTGGTGAGGTTCAGCCGCATCAACGAATCGCTTGGCGCGCTCGCCGGGGACGAGCTGATCATCACCGTGGCGAAGCGGCTGAAATCCAGCCTGCGTCAGGGCGATGTGCTCGCCCGGATCGGCGGCAATGAATTTGCGGTGTTCGCGCGCCTGAACAATGGGTTGTCCGACGCCCTGCATATCGTCCAGCGGATCAATGACAGCCTGTCCTCGCCGATCCGTCTCTCAAACCTGCAAATCGGCGTCGATTGCGCCATCGGCTGTTCGCTGTCCAATACGCTGGGCGACGACCCGGACGATATCGTCCGGCAGGCGCAATCCTCGGTGAAGGTCGCCAAGCGCACAGGCAAGCTGGAAATCTATCGCGTCGGTGCGCTCAAGGAAGCGCATCATCGCTTCAAGATGGAAAGCCGCCTGCGCGAAGCCTTGGCCAATGGCGGCCTGACGCTGGCGTTCCAGCCGCTTGTCCATCTGCGGACCGGAGAGGTTACGGGCTTCGAGGCGCTGGCGCGCTGGATCGACCCGGAACTGGGTGAGGTCATGCCGACCGAATTCATCCCTGTTGCGGAGGAATCGGGCCTGATTGTGCCGCTCGGCCGCTGGGCGCTCTATGAAGCGATCCAGACGCTGGCGCGCTGGGACCTGATGCATGGCGAAGCGCTGCCCGTTGGCGTGAACGTCAACCTGTCGGCGATCCAGATGGCGCGTGACGATGTGCCTTCGATTGTCGAGGAGGCCCTGCGTTTCGGCGGCATTTCAGGGAAGCGCCTGACGATCGAGCTGACCGAAAGCGCCATCGTCGCCGACCCTGAAAAGGCGCGCCATGTTCTGGGCGCGTTGAAGGGCCTGGACGTTTCCATCGCGATGGATGATTTCGGCACCGGCTTTTCCAACCTCGCCAGCCTGCAGAGCCTGCCGATCGATTCGCTGAAGATCGACCGTAGCTTCGTGTCCGGCATGCTGATGGACCGGGACAAGGACGCCATTGTCCGCGCTGTCCTGTCCCTTGCCGACTCGCTTGACCTCAACGTGACGGCTGAAGGCATAGAGACCCAGGCGCTTGCCCAGACGTTGCAGAAGCTGCGCTGCTGGCAGGGGCAGGGCTATTATTTCGCGCAGGCGATGCCGGAACAGGAAGCCTTTGATTACTGGCGCGCGCGCTGGAACTTCGAAACGATCTGATCGACGATCTCGCCGACCCGCGTCTCGCCGGGAAAGCCCTCCGCCACCCATTGATCTTCCACCGCCTTCAGGGCGGCCGCAATGTCCGGCCCTGCCGTCAATCCTCCGGCGATGAGCCGTCCGCCGGTGACGCCCAGCACTGGCGGTTGCCAGTCTATCAGAGGAGTGACGCTTTCCACACCGATTGACCTGTCGAGCAAAAGCCGATCGATCGCGCCTTCTGTTCCAATGCGGTAGGCCAGCGCCTCCACCGAGCGCGCGCCTTCCACAGCCGGGCCGAGCGCCAGCGCGATCCGCTTGCGCGCGCGGTTGGACAGTTTCAGCCGGGCCGCCACCGCTTCGCCCGTCGCCGCATCCTGGGGCAGCAATGCGCAGAGCCTCCGCAGCGCTGCGCCCTCCACGCCTGCCAGCTTCTCCCGCTGCACCATATCGGCCAGACGCGTGACTCCTGGTTCGGTGATTTCCGGCAGGATCGGCGTCAATATGCCGCCATCAACCATAAGTCTGACCACTGGCGCAGGGTCAGCGGTTGCCAGCAATTTCAACAGCTCGTCCGCAATACGTTCCCGCGAGAGGGCCATCAGGCTGTTCGCCTGCGCTACGCATGCCGCATAGGCTTCCCGGTCCGGCTCACCGCCGCCGAACCGCGCCAGGAAACGGAAAAAGCGCAGGATACGCAAATGATCCTCTGCGATCCGGTCCTCCGCCTTGCCGATAAAGCGCACGTGGCGCGCGGCCAGATCAGCGACCCCGCCGAAAAAATCAGTGATCTCCCCGGTCGCCGGATCAGCATAGAGCGCATTGATCGTGAAGTCCCGCCGGGCGGCGTCCTCGCGCCATTCGGTGGTGAAGGCGACGGTGGCGCGCCGCCCGTCGGTGGATACGTCCCGGCGCAGGGTGGTGACTTCGGCCGGCCTGCCCTCGATCACTGCCGTCACTGTCCCATGTGCAATGCCCGTGGGAACCGCCTTTATCCCAGCCGCCTTCACACGGCGGACGATCTCGTCCGGCACATGAATGGTGGCGATGTCGATATCCTCGACCGGCAGCCCCAGCAGCGTGTCGCGCACGGCGCCGCCGACAAATCGCGCATCGCCGCCGGGCGCGCCCAGCGCATCCAGCAGCCGGTCCAGGCCCGGCCGATGCCGCCACGGCGCGTCAGGCAGCGTCTGCGCGGTCATAGCCAAGGCGTTTGGAAAGATTGGCGAGGATGGCGGCAGTCACGCCCCAGATGCGGCGATCCTCCCACATGATCTCATAATAGGAGCGCGCCGTGCCCTGAAACTCCATGGTTCTGCGCATCCGGTTCACCGGGTCGAGCGCATAGGCCAGAGGGAGTTCGAACCAGCTATCCACTTCCTCCGGCTGGGCGATGAGCGGAAGGTCGGGCGGCACCACGCCCAGGACAGGCACAATGTCGAAGCCGGTGAAGGTATGATAGCGGTCGGATACGCCGATAATGTCGACCGCATCGCGGGGCAGGGCGATTTCCTCTTCCGCTTCCCGCAGGGCGGCGGCGATCTCACCCGCGTCGCTCTGGTCCACGCGGCCGCCGGGGAAAGCGATCTGGCCCGGATGTTTGCGCAGGGCGGCTGACCTTTGGGTCAGAATCAGGCCGGGTTCCGGCCGGTCGGTGATCGCCACCAGGACGGCCGCCGGGGAAAGGGCTATGTCTCCGACGATGCGCGGGTCGCGCACTTCCGCCGGGACCAGCATCGCTTCATGCGCATGCCCTTCCTTCAACTGGAAACGCAACCGGTCGGCCAGCGTCATGCGCTGCCCTCTAGCGGGAAAAACACGCCCCCGCTCCAGATGCCGGGTGTTTCACCTGCCTCGTCCAGCGCGATATTGGCCAGTTCATAATAGACGCTGCGCGCGATCAACGCCTCCAGCCCGCCGCGCACCGCCAGATAGGGGTGGGGACCGTCCGCGCCCTGCCTTATCGTGATGGGATTGTCCCGTCCGGCTACCACGATGTCGCCGGTGTTCAGGCGAAATGCCAGATCGGTCGTATTTCCTTCGCCTTCTATCTTCACTTCGACAGCAACGAACGGCGCGTCCTCCACCGTAATGGAAAGTTTTTCGACTGGTGTGACCAGTACGAACGATCCGTCGGATTCGCGCCGCAATATGGTGGAGAACAGGCGGACCATCGCCTCCCGCCCGATCGGCGATCCCTGATGAAACCAGGTGCCGTCGCGCGCGATCCGCATTTCGCTGTCGCCACAATGGTCCGGATTCCATTGCTCCACCGGGGGCAATTTCTTTTCCTGCAACAGGCGCGCGATATCACTCAGGGAAAGCGTCGCCAGGTCAGGGGGAGCATCCATCGGCATAGGGCCGAGATAGGGTGCCCGGCGCGCGAACGCAAAAGGGAATAGCGGTGACGCGAAGGTTCAGGCCGCGACCTTCTGCCGTGGACCCAGCAATCCTTCGTTCGGAACAGGCCCGCCGTCCACGGAAAGCGCCAGCAGCCGCCGCCGCTCAACCGGGCCAGGCACGGCCCAGACGCCCGTCGAATCGGCCGAAAAACCCCAAAACCGGCCATAATATTCTGGATCGCCGATCATCATCAGCGGCGCGCTGCGCAACGCGCGCGCCTCGGCCACCACCTTGTCCATCAGCGCGCGGCCATATCCGCCGCCCTGCCGCTCCGGCACGACAGCCACCGGGCCGACCATGATCAGCGGGTCGCTGCTCCCGTCGGGCCTGCGCAGCGACACGGGCCAGCTTTGCAATGTGCCCACCAGCGCTCCGGCTTCGTCCAGCGCCGCGAAAGACAGTTCGGGCAGCCATTCCATGCCGTTGCGAATGGCATAGGCGGTTCGGCCTCGCCGGTCCGTGCCGAAGGCTGCGTCGAGCAATTGCTCGATCGCGATCGTCGTCTGGGACTGGAGAGGGAGAATCGTTGCCAAGTCTTGCTGTTCCGTGTGCAAAGGGGCATGAGCGCCCCGAAGCGCGGGGCTTTAGCGCCCCACGTTCAAATGAAAAGTAAAAACAAACGGGTCGGCGTGCGCCTCCCCCAACGGGCATGGCATCATGGAATTGCAGAACGAAGACTATCTGATCCTTGAGGTCGAGAATCTCGACGTCAACGTGCTTACCGGCATCTATTCGGAGGAGACCCATCTTCCGCAGCCGTTGCGCATCTCCATCAGGGCGCGGCTTAAGATGGCGGATCGCTATGATCCCGAAGCGCCGTTGCGCGCGTCGAAAAATTACATGGACCTGAAACATGCGGCGACTGCCGCGATTCCCTCCGACCGGCATTTCACGCTGATCGAGGCAGTGGCCGAACATATCATCGACACGGTTTTTCTGCAGGACGACAAGGTCGATCAGGTCGAAGTGAAGATCGTGAAACTGGCACTGAGCGAACGGGGCGAGAATATCGGCATCACCATGTCGCGCCGCCGGAAATAACCGCGGCCAACGAGCTTCGAATGTCCGGGCGCTCAGGTCTTGATGAGGCCGATCTCCATCAGCCGCTGGCGCAGATAGTCATGCGCGCTGATCGGCGGGTCGCGGCGCGGATTGTCCGCGCTGACGCACTGCGGCAACGCGTCGATGATGAAGTCCGGGCGCAGGTGCAGGAAGAAGGGCATGGAATAGCGGGAAAAGCCGCGCCGATCCGGCGGCGGGTTCACAACGCGATGGCTGGTGGACGGCAGCATATGGTTGGTCAGCCGTTGCAGCATGTCGCCGACATTGATCACCAGTGCGCCCTCCGGCGGATTGACCGGCAGCCATTCCCCATCGCGAGTCAGCAGTTGCAGCCCGCCTTCCTCCGCGCCGAGCAGCAGGGTGATCAGGTTGATGTCTTCATGCGCCCCGGCGCGCACGCCAGGCGCGTCGGCGGACACCGGCGGGTAGTGGAGCAGGCGCAGGATGCTGTTGCCGTTATGCACCGGCTCGGCGAACCAGTTCTCCGGAAGGCCGAGATAAAGCGCGATTGCTGAAAGCAGCAGGCCGCCTACCCGGTCGAACTCCGCATAGAGCCGGGTAAAGCTATCCTGAAATCCCGCTATCTCCTGCGGCCAGACATTGGGCGGCATAGTCGCAGCCAGCGGATCGCCGGCTGGCAGGTCGCGGCCGACATGCCAAAACTCCTTCAGATCATTCTCGGTCGCATCCTTGGCGATTTCCGTGCCGAAAGCCGTATAGCCGCGCTGCCCGCCATTGGCGGCGGCGTTATAGGTCTGCTTGGCGGCCTCCGGCAGTGCGAAAAAGGCCTCGGCCTTCTCCCACCCGTCCGCAATCAGCGCCCGGTCCATGCCATGGTCGCGCACCATCGCAAAGCCGAAGCGATGAAAGGATTCGCCAAGCGCCTGGGCGAAATCCGCCTTGCCGCTGTTCGCCATCGAAAGCGTGGGCATGGTGTCCAGAATGGACTGCGGCACCGGTTATATCTCCTTGGTCTGATCTCAGCATTCTAACGGCGCGGCATGCGGATGTCATCTTGGACAAGCGCGCTTCGCCCCGCTATTGGCCGGGCAGACCCCAATGCAGGATGGCCCACATGCACTATTGGCTGATGAAATCGGAACCGGACGTTTTTTCCTGGGACGATCTCGTCAAGAAGGGCAAGGCGGAATGGGATGGCGTCCGCAACCATCAAGCGCAGCTTAATATGAAGGCGATGAAGAAGGGCGACCTGTCCTTCTTCTATCACAGCAATATCGGGCTTGAGGCGGTGGGCGTCATGGAGATCGTGGAAGAAGCCGCGCCCGACAGCACCGACGACAGTGGAAAATGGATCGCGGTTCATGTCGCGGCGCGGGATAAATTGGCGAAACCGGTGACGCTCAAGGCCATGAAGGCTGATCCGAAGCTTGCCGATATGGCAATGCTGCGTCAGTCCCGTCTGTCGGTGTCCCCGGTCAGCGAGGCGGAATTCCGCCATATCCTGGCATTATCAAACAGATGACGCCGGTTTCCGTAACGGAAGCGTGACGATTGCGCAGCGTGCAATCGTTCGAACGGTTTTTGCGATTGCCGCGACATTGCATTGCACAATAAGTCGGGCCTCGAAAGAAAAGACAGAGGTGTTTGATCGGCATTCCAAAGGAGTAAACCTATGCGAATGCTGTCCAAGATTGTTATCGCCGGTGTTGCCGGTTCCGTTTCCCTGGCTGCTCCGGCAATTGCCGAAGACGCCGCCAAGTCCCGCTTCGTTCACGAAGGCTATACCTATGTATACCAGGTGAAGGACAGCAAGGACGGCAAGCAGACCATTTCCGGCACCCGCTACCCTGGCGCCACTGCTTTCAACCTGCGCGTTCGTGACGGCAAGGTTTCGGGCATTTCCGGCGGCCAGTCGGTTGCTTTCAATGTTGAGGAAGCGCGCGGCGCAGCCAACTGATCAGATCGCGCCGGTTCAGCCGGCAGTGATGAAAAAAGGGGCGATCCAGCATCTGGATCGCCCCTTTTTCGTCATGATCGGCCTTTTAGCGGCAGCGACGCTTGCTGTCGATTTCCTTGCCGAGCAGCGCACCTGCGGCCGCGCCAAGCACGGTACCGGTGGTGCGGTTGCCATCCGTATCGATGGCGCGGCCGGCCAGAGCGCCGCCGACGCCGCCGATGATCAGGCCGGTGGTGCCGTCGGACTTGCGGCAATATTGGCGGCCGTCGCGGCCGCGCCATTCGCGATATTCATAGTCGCGATGCCGGCGCGCCTCCGCCTGGTCGGTGGGCAGCACAAAGGTCGCGGGGATCGCAACCGCGGCGGCAGCGAGGGAAAGTATGAGAGTACGCATGGGTTGCTCCTTCCTGGTACTTAACTTCAATCAGTGAACCCGCTCATCATGACGGGGGTTGCATGAACCTCCGGCAACAAGCCAAATGTCTGAAATAAATACCGTCTTTTTACGAGACAGGCCGTTGAAACCGTACGCCGGACTGATGCAAATCCAGCGCGCCGGGTATATGCTCACACCGGCTTTGGAGGTCGCATGTGTTGAAACACCGGATGGATGATGCCGATGGCATTTTCGAGATAGAAGTCGATGGCAGCATCGACGCTGACAGCTATCGTTCCGTGGTTCAGAACCTGGAGGCGGAGATCAAGGCCAGGGGGAAGATCGCCGTTCTGGAAACGATCCACAGCATAGGCTGGATCAGCCCGGAGATATGGCTGGAGGATCTGTTCTGGTCATCCCGGCACATGGGATCCTTTTCCCGCGTGGCGCTGGTGACGGACACAAGCTGGCTCGCCAGCCTGGCGGCGACGGCTGCGCTGGCCTTCCCGGTCAAGCTCAAGACCTTTCCTCTGTCGGAGATTGCCGGCGCGCGCGCATGGCTCGCGGCATGACGGACGCAAGGGCGCTGATCGCCGCACTTGATCTGCAACCGCATCCTGAGGGCGGCTGGTATCGCGAAACATGGCGCGCGCCGCATGCGGAAGGGGATCGAGCCGGGGGAACGGCGATCCTGTTTCTGCTGGAGGAAGGGCAAAGGTCGCATTGGCATCGTGTCGATGCGACGGAGATATGGTTCTGGCATGCGGGCCATGCCCTTCGTCTCGCCACGGCCGCGACCGATGCGGGGCCAATCAGCGATATGGTGCTTGGGCCTGACATATTTGCCGGAGAAAGTCCGCAGGGCGTCATAACCGCCGGTCACTGGCAATCGGCGGAGGCGGACAAGGGCTGGGTGCTGGTCAGTTGCACGGTGACGCCGGGCTTTGAATTTCAGGGCTTCACCCTTGCGCCGCCGGGCTGGGACCCGGCATCCCGTTGATCTTGGCCGCTTATTGCTCGCGGCTGCTTTCGGGCCGGATTTTTATCCACATCAATCCACAGCTTTCGCGCATAGGTGGTTGAAGATCCATCTGAATTCCCTTTGTGCGACTCGCTTTTCATGACAGCTTCAAGACATCGGAAGACGGATAGGACGCCGGAGCGATCCGGGGTTGCGGAAGGGAAACCGGAAGCGAAGTCAGCCGATGATGCTGGAGCCGGAGAAAGGGCGTCGCAAGATGCCGGATCGAAGGGGAAGGCGGGAAAGAACCGACAGACAATCAAGTGCGCGCGCAAGCGAACGCCGGGTTGAAAGGACGTTATTTCCAGCAATCACTGTCTTTCGGGATGGTATTGCGAACGCGATGCGGTTCTCCTTGGAGAAAAGCGCGCGGCACGCCGGGGAAAGCGCCGGAGACCCGCAAGGGCCGCCAGTGAAGGAACCAGCGGAAGTGGGGACCGGCAGCAATGCCGGCCCCCATTTTGCATTGAGGGGTCAGGCGCGAATATTGGAGCTTTCTGTTTCAGACGCCCATCTCATCTGACCATCCTATAATCTGGCTATGTCTGTTGCTCTGCGTCTTACCGGCAATATCCTTCCTTGCCGCTCTGCACGATCAGGCAGTCCGTCTTGTCCGCCAGATATTTGAAACCGGTCTCCGCACCTGCGCCGGGCCGGATCGTTTCCGTCTTGCCGTTGCGCTCGAAAACGATCGCCCCGTCCTGCGCCGTGCCCATATAGTCGCCCTGGGTGTCCAGATTATCCTTGATGGTCAGAGCGAAATGGCCGGGCTGTCCGTCCTTTGATGGTTTGATGTCCAGGAACAGCCCTTCCGGTCCCGTCCAGCGTCCTGCCCATCCGGCCACTGCTGCAGCCGCCGCGATGTTATCCCCTGCATTCACCGAATCGCTGTCCTCTGCGATATTGGTGATGTCTGCATCGGACGCAGCGGCATTCTCGGTCGTGCTTTCATTGCCAGCAGGATTCTGCGGCTGACCGCAAGACACCGCCAAAAAGAATAATGGCAGTCCGATGATAGCGGATTTCTTCATGATCTTTGGTCTCCATTCAGGCTGACCGAACGGACGAGCGGCCGCTTTGATCCTGTATGCCGCCGCAACCATGTCTTTCCCTTGCCCGTCGCACAAGCCTGACTAAAGATGGTGCGGGGCAGCATGAAAACGGGTCGTGCAAGGGGGACAAGGTGGGCAGGGCATCATTTGTAAGGGAATCAGCGGACGTCAGGCGTCAGGCGCTGATCGACGCGACGGCGCGATGCCTGGCCGAACGTGGGGCGGGCGGCGCATCCGTGCGTGTGATCTGCGCGATGGCCGGCGTGTCTCCCGGTCTCCTCACCCATTATTATGAAGGTATTGAAGCGCTGATCCTGGCGACATATCGCGATGTCGGCCGGCGTGTCGGGGAGGCGATGGATGCCGCGGCGGAGAGCGCCGGAGACGACCCCAGGGCGCGGCTGGACGCTTATGCCACCGCCAGTTTTCGTCCTCCGGTACTGGACCCCGATCTGCTTGCGACGTGGGTGGCATTCTGGAGTCTGGTCAAATCCACCCCGCCGATTGCGGAAGCACATGCGGAAATTTATGCCGCTTACCGGGATGCTATGGAGCGATTGATCGCGGCCTGCAGGCCCGAAATGGAGCCTTGTAAAGTGCGCCTGAATGCCGTCGCCATCACCGCTCTGGTGGATGGCTTCTGGCTTGAACTTTGCCTGGATACCAGCAGTTTTACGGCTGCAGAGGCCTGCGACATGACCCGGAAATGGATATCTGATCTGCTCGATTCATAGCCGACGCGCTTTGATCGATTTTTTCTATCTTTGCGGACCAAAAAAACAATTTCGACATTTGTGCAACCGCACATAAATACGCTCTGCCACACAACAAGACAGGAGCGTTCATGTCCGTACTCAATACACCCATCAAGCCGTTCACCGCGACCGCCTTCAAGCAGGGCAAGTTCGTTGACGTGACCGACGCCGATGTCAAAGGCAAATGGGCGGTTTTCTTTTTCTATCCGGCCGACTTCACCTTCGTCTGCCCGACCGAACTTGAGGATCTGGCTGACATCTACCCGACCCTTCAGGGCATGGGCGTAGAGGTGTTCTCGGTCTCGACCGACACGCATTTCTGCCACAAGGCATGGCACGACACGTCGCCTGCCATCGGCAAGATCAATTACTACATGGTTGGTGACCAGAACCACAGCATCTCGAACAATTTCGAGGTTCTGCGTCCTGGCGTCGGCCTGGCCGATCGCGGTACCTTCGTGGTCGATCCGGAAGGCACGATCCAGCTTCTCGAAATCACGCCGGAGGGCGTGGGCCGGAACGCGACCGAACTGCTGCGCAAGATCAAGGCGCTGCAATATTGGGTCAGCCATCCCGGTGAAGTCTGCCCGGCCAAGTGGGAAGAGGGCGAAGCCACGCTTGCCCCTTCGCTCGACCTCGTCGGCAAGATCTAAACACATCCCCCTTGGGGTCGCAGCGTCTCCGGGGCCGGTTTCGGCCGGTCCCGGAACGTAAGGGGAGGCGCATGGCGCCGATCCCTTCCGGCGCGGCCTTTGGCGCGCCTTTTTTTACCCCTTATCGAAAATGGAGCCGTCATCATGTTGGACGCCAATCTCAAGCAGCAGCTCACGGGCTATCTGACCAACATCACACAGCCGATCGAACTGGTCGCCTCGCTCGATGACGGCGCCAAGTCGACCGAACTCTTTGGGCTTTTGAACGACATCGCCGCGTTGTCGGACAAGGTTTCGGTGGTTCGCAAGGATGATGACAAGCGCAAGCCATCCTTCATGATCCGCCGGGTCGGCACCGACATCGGCGTCCGCTTCGCGGGCATCCCGATGGGCCATGAATTCACCTCGCTGGTGTTGGCCCTGCTGCAGGTCGGCGGCCATCCGTCGAAGGCGGCGCAGGACGTCATCCAGCAGGTCAAGGATCTGGACGGCGACTTTGCTTTCGAAACCTATTTCTCGCTCTCCTGCCAGAACTGCCCGGACGTCGTGCAGGCGCTGAACCTGATGAGCGTGCTCAATCCCCGCATCACCCATACCGCCATCGACGGAGGCCTGTTTCAGGATGAGGTCAGCGAGCGCAAGGTGATGGCGGTGCCTACCATCTTCCTCAACGGCGAACCCTTCGGCCAGGGGCGGATGGAACTAGAGCAGATCGTCGCAAAGATAGACAGCGGCGCCTCCTCCCGCGCTGCCGAAAAGATCAAGGCGAAGGACCCCTTCGACGTTCTGGTGGTTGGCGGCGGACCTGCCGGGGCTGCCGCGGCGATCTATGCCGCCCGCAAGGGAATCCGCACCGGTGTCGCGGCTGAGCGTTTCGGCGGCCAGGTGCTCGACACGATGGCGATCGAGAATTTCATCTCCGTGCCCCATACGGAAGGGCCGAAGCTTGCCGCGCATCTGGAGCAGCATGTCAAGGACTATGACGTCGACATCATGAACCTGCAGCGTGCGGAGAAGCTGATCCCGGCGCGTACGGAAGGCGGCCTGCACGAGGTGCACCTGGAAAATGGCGCGTCGTTGAAAGCCCGCACGGTCATCCTGTCCACCGGCGCGCGCTGGAGGCAGATGAACGTGCCCGGCGAGGACGAATATCGGAACAAGGGTGTCGCCTATTGCCCGCATTGCGACGGCCCGCTGTTCAAGGGCAAGCGCGTCGCGGTGATCGGCGGCGGCAATAGCGGTGTCGAGGCGGCGATCGATCTTGCCGGCATCGTTGCTCACGTCACCCTGATCGAATTTGACAGTGACCTGCGCGCCGACGCCGTACTCCAGCGCAAGCTGGCCAGCCTGCCGAACGTCAAGGTCATCACCTCTGCGCTTACAACGGAAGTGCATGGCGATGGCGAAAAGGTGACGGGCCTCAGCTACAAGGACCGCAACCGCGATACCCGGCATGATGTCGACCTGGAGGGGATATTCGTCCAGATCGGCTTGGTGCCCAATACCGAGTGGCTGAAGGGCGCGGTTGCCCTGTCGCCGCGCGGAGAGATCGAGATCGACCATCGCGGCGAAACATCACAGCCGGGCATCTTCGCAGCGGGCGATGCGACGACTGTGCCGTACAAGCAGATCGTGATCGCCATGGGCGCTGGATCGACTGCGGCGCTGTCCGCCTTCGACTATCTGATCCGTCTCGCCCCGGCGGATGCAGAGGCCGAGGCAGCGTAACGCGCTGATAAACGCTTTGCGGGCGGGGTTAGGAGCGGATTTCTAACCCCGCAACTTCCGCAACTTCGTATCCCGCATAAGGGGGTGGGTCATGCGGAAATGCGGCTTGTTTCCTGGCGCACCCGCCTTCGATATCCGGCGGTTAGTGTGCGCTTTTTCCCCGCAACCGTCCTATTCCGATCACTGCAACCACAATGACTGCGCCGACGGCCAGACCCAATATGGCCGACGCGCCTGCACTGACGATCCATTCGACAGCGCCTTGCGCAAAGGGCGCGGCGCGGCCCGCGCTTTCGGCGATAGCGTGGATGGCGTGGGGCAGGGCGGTGATATGGAAATGCTCCATCCCGTGGACCAATATGCCGCCGCCGACCCACAGCATCGCCGCCGTGCCGACCGGTCCCATCACTGCAAGTATGCGCGGCATGGCATGCACAAGCCCGCGGCCAATTGCCCGGCGCGCGCCACTACCGGCGCTCGCCATTTTCAGGCCGATATCGTCCATCTTCACAATCAAACCGACCACGCCGTAGACGCCCGCCGTTATGACGATAGCCACCGCCAGCAGCGCGATGGCCTGATCCAATAGAGGCTCGCCGCTCAACGTGCCCAGTGCGATCGCCATGATCTCCGCCGACAGGATGAAGTCAGTGCGAATTGCGCCGTTGACGCTGGCTTCCTCCAATTCGGCGGGGTCGGAAAATTGCTGCGCCTCTCCGCCCGCATCATGATGTGGCAGGAAGCTTTCAGCGACCTTTTCTGCCGCTTCGAAGCATAGATAGCTGCCGCCGATCATCAGCAGCGGCGTCAACGCCCAGGGCGCGAAAGCGCTCAGCGCCATCGCGCCGGGCAGGATGAACAGCAGCTTGTTCTTCAGCGATCCGCGAGCGATCTTTGCAATCACCGGCAACTCGCGCGCTGGCGACAGGCCCGTCACATAGCGAGGGGTGACAGCGGCATCGTCAATCACGACCCCGGCGGCCTTCGCGCTCGCCTTGCCGGTCGCGCCCGCCACATCGTCGATCGATGACGCCGCCAGTTTTGCGATTGCTGCGACATCGTCGAGCAGCGCCATCAGGCCAGAAGGCATGGAAACTCCCTTGGAATATATGTGATCATGCAGATGCGGCGATTTCCGGCAACGCCCAGTCGATCGGTTCGATCCCCTTCGATTCCAGAAAGGCATTGGCTTGGGAGAAATGCCGGCATCCGAAAAAGCCGTTATGTGCCGACAGCGGCGAGGGATGGGGCGCTTTCAATACCAAGTGCCGGCTGCCGTCCACAAACCCGGCCTTGCGCTGGGCATAGGCGCCCCACAGCATGAAAACGACCGGGTCCTGTTTTTGGTTTACCAGCCGGATCACAGCGTCCGTGAAAAGCTCCCACCCCTTGCCCTGATGCGCGGCGGCCTGCCCCATCTCGACAGTCAGAACGCTGTTCAGCAGTAGTACGCCCTGTTTCGCCCAATGCTCCAGAAAGCCATGCCGCGCCGGGCGGACGCCCAGATCGGTGCCCAGCTCCTTGTAGATGTTGACCAGCGACGGTGGCGTACGCACCCCTGGCCTGACGCTGAAGCATAGGCCGTGCGCCTGCCCTTCGCCATGATAGGGATCCTGCCCCAATATGACGACGCGGACCTGATCGAGCGGCGTGAGGTCAAGCGCCCGGAAATACTCACTGCCCTTGGGGAAGACTCGCGCCCCGGCCGCCTTGCGGTCGATCAGGAACTGCCGGAGCTTCTGCATATGCGGCGCGGCGAACTCGCCGGCCAGCGGCGTCTTCCAGCTTTCATGCAGTTTGACGCTGTCGCTCATCGATCCCCTCTGTCCCTGAGGCGCTGGATCAAGTCAACCATGGTCGCGCTTACTGGCCGGAAAGGGCTTGCCTGCAGACTTTTATTGCTCGACTGTCCGGCCATGCTTCTTTTCCGCTCCGGTTCGGCATTCCTGCTTTCGCTGATGCTGGCAGTGTCTCCGCTGCCGACGGCATTCGCGATAGGACCGGCGAACGCGCCCGCCCCGCATATGAGCGCGGAAGACAGCCTGCGCGCCGAATTTGCCCGCTTCGCCGCGATGACCGACGGCACGGTCGGCATTGCCGTACGCCGGATCGGCGACGATCATGCGGTGATGCTGAATGGTAACACGCTGTTCCCGATGGCGAGCACTTACAAGGTCGCTGTCGCAGGCGCGATCCTTGCCCAGGTGGACAGGGGGCGGGTGACGCTGGACACCATGATCCCCGTCGATCGGAGCATGATGGTGTCGGATGGCATCGCGGACATGATGCCGCATCCCGGCCTTTCCTTGTCCGTCTACAATCTTCTCGAACTGATGCTGACGCGCAGCGACAACAGCGCGACTGATGTGCTGGTGAAGCAGGCTGGCGGTCCGCAGGCGATCACCGGATGGCTCCGTTCAGTCGGCATTCGCGATCAACGGGTGGACGGGAATACGGCCCAGCTTCTCTACCGCGCCATGGGCATTTCCCCGGCGGGCGGCAGCTTCGCGCGCAATGTGGACATGGCGCTGGAGACTGATCCGGTTCTGCGCGAACGCGACGCGCGGGATTTGCCCAACCTGGCCTTCGCCGCAGACCCGCGCGACACCTCCACCCCGGAGGCGATGCTCGATCTGCTGACGAGGATCGCGCAGGGCAGGGCGTTGAAGCCGGATACGACACGCACTCTGCTCGATATCATGGCGCGGTGCCATACCGGCCAGAACAGGCTGAAAGCTTTATTGCCGCCGGGGACGCCGGTTGCGCACAAGACCGGAACGCTGAACGGTCTCGCCAATGATGTGGGTGTTGTAACCCTGCCGGATGGTTCTGCGATGGCAATCGCTGTCTTTGTTATGAAGGACAGCAAGGGCAGGGACGTCCGTGACCGCATCATGGCGGAGGCTGCTCGCGCAGCGCACGACTATTATCTTTTTTCAAAGGTCTGACGCGGCCGGGATATGGAAAGGGCGGGCCCTCCCCCGAAGGCCCGCCCTTGCATCCGCGCCCGGCAAGGGCTGCGGATGATTGGACTGCAGTCAGGCTGCGTCCGAAACCGTGTCGTCCGCCTTTGCCTTAGCAGCGAAGCGGCGGCGAGCGACCAAAGCCGCCGCGGCAGCACCGAATAGCAGGATCATTGGCGGCGCGGGAACGTCTGTGCCGCCGCTGCTGCTGCTCGATCCACCGGAGGAGGAGCTGCTAGACGAAGAACTGCTGGAGCTGCTGCCTGAACTGCTCGACGTAGTGGTGCCGAAGCTGGAGGAGCCCGTCGACGTGCTCGACGACCCGCTGCTGCCGGTCGAGGATGACGATCCTGTCGATCCGCCATTGCTGGTCGTGCCACCGGAGCTGCTCGACGAGGATGATGAGGACGATGAAGAACTGGATGAGGATGAGCTGGACGAGGAGGACGTGCTGCTCACGCCGGACGATGTGCTGACATTGCCCGAAGATGTCGATACGCCGCCCGTAGACGTGGATACGCCACCGGTAGAGGTTGAAGTCGACACGCCGCCGGTGGAGGTCGAAACGCCCCCTGTAGATGTGGAAACACCGCCTGTGGATGTCGACACGCCGCCAGTTGAGGTGGACACGCCGCTGGAGGTGCTTGTCGATCCGGTAGAACTGCTGGTCGAGGAAACCACGACGCTTCCGCCGCTACCGCCGCCGCTTCCGCCAAAGAAACCGCCGAAAAATCCGCTCGACCCGCCGCCGAAGCCGCCGCTGCCGCCCATCACGACAGGAACCGGCCCGCCGCCGGACACGATCGAAGGTCCAGCGGCCAGCGGTGCGACGGGAGCCATCGGCATTGGCGGAACGGGCTGCCCGGCGACTGTGACGACGGCGGGCGTGCAGGACGTGACTGTCCGCACCGTCTTGCGCTTCACGGTCCGCGCAACATGACGCGGCTTGGCATAGGCTTTCTTCGTCTGCTTGACGACCGCAGGACGCGGCGATTCAGCGACATGGACCGCGCCGCCACCGATGATTGCTCCACCACATGCACATGCGCAGAGTTTCGCCATAGCCATTCTAACCGACATATCCGACACTCTTGTTATCACCCCGTCCAACGCCTGGTCCTTGGCGCGCGGAGGCATCTATTAGGGTCAGAAACGCAAAAGACGGGTTAACTGCAACCATATTAACCCTGAATGTGCGTGCCGGATCGGGAAACATTGAACAGTCCGATCAACGAATATGGTTAATGTTCCGCGCCGGGACGCGGTGATTGGCAAAGGTAAACAGGGGGTTGGCTGCGGGCCGTTATGCCGACTTATCCCCAGCCATCGTTAACGGTCTTGCCGTTGCAGTTATTGAACGCTTGTGTCGCCCTATGCCGCTGGCTATAGGCCCGCTCAATCAGCAGTATCGGTCGGCAGGACGATCCACCTGCCGCCCCTCGTTTCGGAGAGCCAGATGGCAACGGTCCAAAGCCCTGACAAGGGCGGAGTCCCTCCTTCGAAGGCAGCCATAGATTTGCCCGATGATTACCGACCCTCGGCCGACGAGGAGTTCATGAACCCCCGGCAGCTCGAATATTTCCGCCAGCGCCTTCTGGCCTGGAAGAAGCAAATTCTGAGCGAAGCCGAAGGCACTCTGGCTGTTCTCCAGAATGAGCCTTTGCGGGAGCCGGACCTGAATGACCGGGCGTCGAGCGAGACGGACTGGTCGATCGAACTGCGCACCCGCGACCGCCAGCGCAAACTTATCTCGAAAATCGACTCGGCGCTTCGCCGCATCGATGACGGGGAATATGGCTATTGCGAGGTAACCGGTGAGCCGATCTCGCTCGGAAGGCTGGAAGCCCGGCCGATCGCCACTATGACGGTCGAGGCGCAGGAACGTCATGAGCGTCAGGAAAAAGTCTCACGCGACGATTAACGCCATATTCGGCAAGCCGCTGAATAATCCGTACAATTCGATACCGCTCCGCGCAACTCCGGTCAGCGGCGTGATGATCGGGCGGAGAATCTTGTCTAGTTAACGGTTTTTCCATGCTTTTCTGACAGTCCCGATCGGACGGTGGAACACCCTATCGGGCAGAAATCATGGGAACGGAATTGGAAGATTCGGACGAAAGAGGCCCGGCGCGTATCGCGCCGCGCGACAGCCTGTTTCTGCTGACCTCGCTCACCACCTTGCAGGGCGCTTCGCTGGGCAAGGCGCGCATCCGTAATCTTTCGGCGACCGGCATGATGGCCGATTGCGAAGCCGCGCTGGCCAAAGGGCAGCAGGTTATTATGGATCTGCGCGGCGTGGGTCAGGTGTTTGGCAAGATCGCCTGGACCCGCAATGACCGGGTCGGCATTGTCTTTGATCAGGCCATAGATCCGCAATTGGCGCGTAAACCGGTGGCCGAGGGCCGCGGGTCGCATAAAATGCCGGATTATCTTCGTATGACAGGAAAGACCCTGCGCCGCTAGGCGGTTATGGGCCGGAAATTACGCGCCCAGGCGGAGCAATTGCCCCGCCGGACGCGATCGGGATGCGCCTAACGCGGACGCATCTCCTCTTTTAGCCGCAACTTCTGCTTCTTCAGGGTGGCAACCAGAACGGCGTCGGGCATTGGCCGACTCACTTCCGCCTTGATTCGGGCGTCGAGGCCCGCATGCTTTGCCTGCAGTGCTGAGATGTGGCTTGCTTCCATGACAATCTCCTTGCTTGAGGGGTCTGGATAATCGAGTAGATCACGAATTTTAGAGTCTGTCTTTAGGCGAATCGCGGTTTGCGATATTTGCAATCGTGGCTGCGATGATCCGCTTTGCGGATATTGCGCTGCGCAGGAGTTTTGTAAGCGGCGCAAGGGCGGCCGATTGCGGGACCGAGGTTGAGATGGCGGGGTAATGACCACTGAAGACATCATGCGCCGTCTGGAAATCCTCCGGGTGGAACATCGCGATCTGGACAGCGCCATCATGGCGTTGTCGGACAGCGGGACCAGCGACCAGCTTCAACTCGCCCGCTTAAAGAAGCGTAAACTGCTTCTGCGCGATGAAATCGCCATGCTTGAGGACCATCTGGTCCCCGATATCATCGCCTGATCCCATTATCGTTGATGTGCCGATCCGGGACGCTTTCGTAACCGCTCTGTAACAAGAAGATTAACGCGACTGACAGCGCCGCGTCGCTGTGGCAGCGTTTTTCTCATGCCATTTTCGGGACATATGAATCGCGGCCTGCATGGTCGCCTGGTCAACAGCCTGTATATCGAAGCCATGGTCATGGCGGACGAAGCGCGCGCATATTTTTCCGCGCAGGGCGATGCCGATCGCGATGAACTGGCGGTCCCCGCCCGGATCGGATTTTCCTGCGAGTCTCTGAAAGTGACCACCCGGCTTATGCATGTGATCGCCTGGTTGATGGCGCAACGCGGCTGGCAACGCGGCGAAATAGGGGAGCATGCCCTTGCCGATCCGAAATATCTGCTCGGCGAAGCTGCTCCGACAGATGCAGCCGTTCTGGCCGATTTTCCTTTCGCCGCCCGCGCTTTGATCGAAGGAAGCGCCGACCTCTATGATCGCGTTGCCCGCCTTCAGGCGATGATGCAGGGGGAGCGCGATGCGGCGGAGGGCGCCCGCGCGCTTATGGACCGGCTGGAGCAGGCCTTCTGACAAGCATGCCTATGGCCTCGGCTGGCCGCAAAAAAGCGATGATTGTGTAGCTTCTGCACTGGCGTCTTGAGGGGTATGTGGTCTAGATATCGCCGGATGTCCTTAAGCCCGCGGTTTCTTCGCCATCGCGCGCGCTATTCCCGCTTTGTCCGATCCATTTTGCTGGCTGTGGCGCTTCTTCCCATGGGGGTTGTGGCGCAGGATCAAATTGTGCCGGACACAGAGACGCCGCTCGCCAATGAACCGGGAATTGGCGTTGATTGGCCTGACATGGGAGAAGCGGACACGGTATCGCCTATCGAACCCGAACCAGGCGATGCCCAGCCCGAAGCCGTAGTTGATCAGGCGGCCGCCCCTGGGCAGGAACCGGGGGATATGGCGGAGGACCAGCCGGACGCGCAGTCCGCCGGCCGCTCCGACGGAATGGCGGAGCAGCGCTACACCACCGTCCTCAATGGCCTGGATGCCATTCTGAACGACCAGTTTCGCACGCGCTTCAATGAACTTTCCGTATTGAAGCAGGGCGAAGGGAAGCCGGCGAATGTTGCTCAGATCAATCGGCGGATAAAAGAGGACAGTGATCTTCTGGACCGGCTGTTACGGGCCAAAGGCTATTATGATGCGCGCATTCGCGGCAGCATCCGCGCGCCGGTCGATGGCAAGCTCCGCGCTGTGTTCGAGATTACGCCTGGAACGCAATATTTACTAGCTTCGGTAGATTTGTCGGGGCTGGAGGCTGCAGGCGATCGCGCCGATATTCTTCGCGCTGCCTTCCCGGTGAAAGCCGATGATCCGGTCGATGCCGACAATATCGTAATGGCTCAGGGCGCGCTGACACATGCGCTCGGTGAGAATGGGTTCCCCTTCGCCAAGGTGGAGGAACCGGTCGTTCGCATCGACCATGAAGCGCGCAAGGGTGATCTCGACATGATCATTGCGACCGGTGGTTACCGCACTTTCGGCCATATTCTGGTCAAGGATGATTCCCTGTTCAGCGCCCGGCATATTCAGCGGATCGCGCGTTTCGACCCCGGCGACACGTATATGGCGTCGGATGTTGAGGATCTGCGCAAGGCGATTATCGCCACCGGGCTGGTCTCCTCCGCCACGCTGACGCCTCAGGATGCGGGGGATGGTGAGCATGTCGATGTCGCGATTGACGTGTCGCCTGCGCCATTCCGTACGATTGCGGGTGAATTTGGCTATGGCACGGGCGAAGGCGTGAGGGTTGAGGGTAACTGGCAGCATCGCAACTTCTTCCCGCCGGAGGGCGCGGTGCTCGTGCGCGGCGTAGTGGGCACGCAGGAGCAGCTTGCGTCATTTACGTTCCGCCGGAACAATTTCCGCCGCCGGGATCAGGTGTTCACTGCGCTACTTTCCGCGGCCAATACCAATCGTGACGCCTATGCCGCGCGGACGCTTACTTTGTCCGGCACGCTGGAGCGCCAGACCAACATCATTTTTCAGAAAAAGTGGGTCTGGAGCATTGGCGCAGAACTGGTTGCGTCGGACGAGCGGGACAGTTTTAGCCGTATTGCGGGCGGCGGCCGCCGCACTTTCCTTATCGGCGCCCTGCCGGCCAACCTGACGTATGACGGCAGCGATGACCTCCTGAATCCATCCACCGGGTTTCGGCTGGGCGGGCGGGTCAGCCCAGAGCTGTCTTTCCAGAACAGCACTTTCGGCTACGTCCGCGCGCAACTCGACGGCAGCGTCTATCAGCCTGTCGGTGACCGGGTTGTAATGGCTGCACGCGCCCGGTTCGGCAGCATCTTCGGGTCCAGCGTTCGCCGGATCGCGCCATCCCGCCGCTTCTATGCTGGCGGCGGCGGTTCAGTGCGCGGCTATGGCTATCAGGATATTGGTCCGCGTGACGCCAATAATGATCCGATCGGTGGCAAAAGTCTGGCGGAATTTTCCTTGGAATCCCGAATCCGTTTCGGAAATTTCGGTGTCGTGCCTTTTGTCGATGCGGGCAATATCTCCACCCAGTTCCTGCCGGACTTCCGCGACCTGCGGATCGGCGCTGGCGTAGGCGTCCGCTATTACAGCAGCTTCGGACCAATCCGGGTTGATGTGGGAACGCCCATCAACCCGCAACGGGGCGATCCGCGCGTTGCTGTCTATGTCTCGCTGGGGCAGGCCTTCTGATGGTGGATGAGGCTGCCATCGAAACGCCGACGCCGCGCAGCCGGATCGGCTGGCAGCAATGGCTGTTCGGTGCGCTTCTCGCTGTGGTACTGATCGTCGCGGGGGCGATGCTTTGGCTCGACACAACTTCCGGCCATCGTTTCCTTGCCGGGCGGATCGCCCGGATTTCGCCGCAATCCGGCCTGCGGATAGAGGTCAGCGGTATTGATGGCAGCATTTACAGCAAAGCGGTGCTGCGCGACCTGCGTTTGTCCGACCCGACCGGAGCCTTTTTCACCGCGCCGCGCGTTCAACTCGACTGGTGGCCCTTCGCCTGGTTTTACAATCGCCTGGACATTGACCGGCTCATCATTCCTTCGGCCACCCTGCACAAATTGCCGAAGCTGAGGCCCACAGGCAGAGAGGGGCCGATCCTCCCGGATTTCGATATCCGCATGATGGAGTTTTCGGTCGGCAGGCTTGTCATCGAAAAGCCGATCGCAGGGCAGCGTCGCGTGGCGACATTGCGGGGGGATGCCGACATACGGTCCGGCCGCGCCGTTATAGACCTTTCGGTCCGTGTTCTGGACGGGGCGGATGTGATGCTCCTGTCGCTGGATAGCAGGCCGGATGATGACAAGTTTGATGTCGATATCACCATGAATGCGCCAAAGGGCGGCGTGCTGGCGGCTATGGGCGGCCTGCGTCAGGACGCGAATCTGCGGGTGAGAGGCAAGGGTAGCTGGACCGAATGGCGGGGTGGGCTGATCGCGACGCTCGACCGCAAATCCGCAGCAGCGATGCGTATTGTCGCCCGGCGCGGCTTTTATACCCTGACCGGCAATGTCGAGGGCGCGGCGATTGCAGGCAATGGTCTTGTTCAGCGCATGACAGCGCCGCAACTCCTGCTCTCGGCAAAGGGCACGTTCGAAAATCGCCTTATCAAAGGTTCGTTGACGGCCAGTTCGGCGTCCATGACGATGACTGCAGATGGTGGCATCGATCTGGCGCGCAATGCGTTCGACAATCTGCTGCTCAACCTGCGGCTTGATCGCCCTCAAGCCCTGCTCAAAAATATGACCGGGCGCGACGTGATTGGCCGTGCGCGGTTGGATGGTGCGTTCGCAAGCCCCGGTTTCGAATATATCCTGTCCGCTCGCCAACTCATATTCGGCAAGACGGCGCTCAGCGATGTGCGCGCGGCGGGCAAGGGCAGGAAAGCCACCGGCGCTCCTCTGGTCCTGCCGCTCAGTCTCTCGGCGCGACGGCTTGACGGCCAGGGAGATATTGTTGCGTCGATCCTGCGGAACTTCCGGCTGGACGGTACGCTCCAGATTCAGGGCCAGCGGATCGTCAGCAATCCGATGCGGGTGCGCGCCGATAAGCTGAATGGCGAAATAGTCGCTCTCGCCGACCTGAAAAGCGGCCGTTACGATGTCGGCCTGACCGGAGATATTCGCGGCTTGGTCATCCCCGGCCTTGGCATTGTCGACGTCCGGTCCAAGGTGCAGGCGGTGCCCGGCATAAAAGGCGCTTTCACGCTGAAGGGGCAGGCACAGGCCAATATGCGCCGTCTGGACAATAGTTTCTTCCGGACGTTGGGCGGTGGCTTGCCGCGCTTGCGCTCCGGCCTTTCACTGGGGCCGGATGGACGGCTGCTGCTATCGGGTCTCAAGCTCGATACGCCGCTGCTCACCCTTTCCGCCAACGGGTATCGCCGGCCCGACGGCACTTTCCATTTCGACGGTAAAGGCGCGCATAAAACCTATGGTCCACTGGATTTGAAGCTGGAAGGCAAGATCGACCGGCCGGAAGTGGATCTGCTTCTCGCCCGCCCGTTTGATCCCGGCGGCCTGAAAGATGTGAAGCTTTATCTGGATCCGACAACGACTGGCTATGATTTCACGGTCCAGGGCGGATCGGTGCTGGGGCCGTTTACGGGGGATGGCCGCATTGATCTGCCACGCGGTGCGGACGCCACCATTGCGGTAGAACGGCTTGCTGTCAGTGGCACGGTCGCGCGGGGCAATATTCATCCGGTGACTGGCGGACTCAACGGCCGGCTGGACATTAGCGGCGCGCTTACGGGCTTTGTCGCGCTTGCACCGGTCAATGGCGTGCAGAAAATCGCGACGGAACTTACCGCCCGCGATGCGCGCTTCGACGGGCCTTTGCCTATTGGAGTTTCGCGAGGAAAGTTGACTGCGACGATCATGCTCGATCCGGCGGGCACGACGATTGATGCGAACGCTGACGCACGGGGACTTCTTGCAGGAACGGTGCGGATCGGACGCCTTACCGGCACGGCAAAGCTTGTGAACGGTTCCGGCACGGCCAACGCTACGCTGATCGGGCAGCGCGGGCGTCAGTTCCGGCTGCAATTCAATGCGGATGTTGCGCCGGAGAAAGTGCGTATCGCTATGACCGGCATGCTGGATCGCAAGCCGATCACGCTGACGGTCCCCGCAGTCCTTACACAAACGGAGGATGGCTGGCGGCTCTCGCCCGCGACAGTCAGCTATATGGGCGGCACTGCGCAATTTGCCGGTCGCATGGGTGGGGAAACGACACAGATTGAGGCAAGACTGCAACGGCTTCCGCTCTCGCTTCTGGATATTGCGAAGGATGAACTTGGCCTTGGCGGCACCGCGACCGGTACCCTTAGTTTCCTCAAACCTCGCGAGGGTGCGCCGACCGGCAAGGCGGATTTGCGCATCCGCGGCCTTTCGCGATCGGGCCTGGCGCTCAGCTCCAAGCCGATTGATCTCGGCCTCAATGCGGCGCTAACCGCCGAACGTCTCGGCGCACGCGCCGTGGTGGTGAGTGAGGGCAAAACCATTGGTCGCGCGCAAGCGTTGATCAGCCCGCTGGGGTCCGGCGACCTTGCGACGCGTCTTCGCACTGCGCCGCTCTTTGCCCAGCTCCGCTATAATGGCACGGCCGATACGCTTTGGCGTCTGACCGGGGTGGAGATTATCGATCTTAGCGGACCGGCGGCGGTGAGTGCAGACGTGCATGGCACCTTGGACAATCCGGTCATTTCCGGTTCGCTTTCCAGCACCAACGCAGTCATAGACAGCCCGGTGACGGGTATGCACCTGACCAATGTGAAGGCGCAGGGCCGTTTCAACGGGTCTCAACTCGTCATTTCCAACCTGTCCGGCACAGCGAAAGGCGGCGGGACAGTTACGGGCAGCGGCCGTTTCGAATTCAGCGCACAGGGCGTTGGCATCGACCTCGCTATGCAGGCGGATAACGCATCTCTGCTGGAACGTGATGATATCGCCGCCACTGTCACCGGGCCGATCACGATCAAGTCAAATGGTAATGGAGGCACCATTGGCGGTGATCTGGATCTGATCCGCAGTCGCTTCACAATGGGTCGCGCGGCGGCCGTGGCCCAGATTCCAGAACTGCGCGTGATCGAGGTTGACCGGCGGGGGACGGAGTTTGAGCGGGAAGCGCCCGCGGCACCATGGAATCTCGACATTCACGCACGCGCGCGCAACCGGCTGACGGTGACGGGGCTTGGTCTCGACAGTGAATGGCGTGCCGATCTGCAACTGGGCGGGACGGTGGTCAATCCCGCCATCAAGGGCACAGCGCAGCTTGTGCGGGGCGGCTATGAATTTGCGGGCCGCCGTTTTGATCTGACCGAAGGCATGATCCGCTTTGACGGATCGACGCCAGTCAACCCGACGCTGGACATCGAGGCGGAGGCGGACGTCAACGACATTAGCGCCACCATAAAGGTGACTGGCACTGGCCTTGCGCCACAAATCAGCTTCACCAGCATCCCTGCGCTGCCGGAGGATGAATTATTGTCGCGCATCCTGTTCGGCAGTTCGATAACGGATCTCTCCGCGCCGGAGGCATTGCAATTGGCATCTGCGGTGGCGGCGCTGCAGAGCGGAGGCGGCGGGCTTGATCCGATCAATGCTGTGCGCAAGGCTACCGGCCTCGACCGCCTGCGCATCCTCCCCGCCGATCCGACAGTCGGACAGGGAACCTCGGTCGCCGCAGGCAAATATCTGACGCGAAAAACCTATGTCGAACTGATTACGGATGGGCAGGGCTATTCCGCAACCCGTATCGAATATCAGGTTACTCGCTGGCTTTCCCTGCTGGCCAGTGTTTCCACCATCGGGCGGCAAAGCGCCAACGTCCGCGTTTCAAAGGATTATTGATATGGCCGGCGCCCGCCAGCGTCTGCGGATAGACGCAACTGCTGCAATCAGCGTAACGGACCTGTTCACGATCGGCATCGGCCCATCCAGTTCGCATACAGTCGGGCCGATGCGCGCGGCGCGCATGTTCATGGAAAGCCTGCCGTCTCAGCCGGAGCGCATTTCCTGTGAATTGTTCGGGTCTCTCGCCCTCACCGGCCGCGGCCACGCGACGGACAAGGCTATCCTACTCGGCTTGTCAGGAGAGCGGCCGGAAACCGTCGATCCTGATGCGGTCGAGATATTGGTGGATCGTATCCGTTCCTTCCATGCGCTCACCTTCGACGACTGGACGATCCCGTTTGAAGGGGATCGCGATCTCCTCTTTCGGATGGGTGAGTTTCTTGATGAACATAGCAACGGCATGCGTTTCACGGCATGGCTTGGGGATGGACGGGAGATCAGCCGCGATTATTTCTCGGTAGGCGGCGGGGCTGTGCTCGCGGGTGAGGCAATGGGTTCGGACGGTCCTATTGGTCACAATATCGTCCAGCCTTTTCCTTTTTCGTCCGCTGCCGAGATGTTGGCTCAGGGTGAAGAAACCGGCCTGTCGATCGCGACGCTGGTGATGCGCAACGAAGCCGCTTGGCGGACGCGCGCGGAAACAGAGGCGTTTCTGGATCGGGTTGCCGATGCGATGTCTGCATCGATTGACCGGGGGTTGCGGCAGGAGGGCATTCTGCCTGGCGGCTTGAAGGTTCGGCGGCGCGCCAAGGCCATTCATGCCCGCCTGCGCGCGGGACAGGAAGGGATGCAACCCGCCGCCGTGTTCGAATGGGTCAGCCTGTTTGCGCTCGCGGTGAATGAGGAGAATGCGGCTGGCGGTCGTGTCGTCACAGCGCCCACCAATGGCGCAGCGGGCGTCATCCCGGCGGTGCTTGCCTATTACCGCAAATTCGTGCCCGGCGCGGATCGGGAAGGTGAGCGCACCATCCTGCTTACCGCCGCCGCCATCGGCTTCCTTTACAAGAAACGCGCCTCAATCTCTGCGGCGGAGATGGGCTGTCAGGGGGAGGTCGGCGTTGCTTGCTCCATGGCGGCCGCCGGACTTGCGGCGGTTCTTGGGGGCACCAATCAGCAGGTGGAGAATGCGGCGGAGATAGGCATGGAGCATAATCTCGGCCTCACCTGTGATCCGATCGGCGGCCTTGTTCAGATACCCTGCATCGAACGCAATACGATGGGAGCGGTGAAGGCGATCAACGCCGCCTATCTCGCCCTCCAGGGCGATGGCCGCCATATCGTCAGCCTGGATGCGGTTATAGAGACGATGCGCCAGACCGGAGAGGATATGGCCACGCGCTACAAGGAAACCAGCCTCGGCGGCCTGGCGGTTAATGTGGTGGAGTGCTGAGGCGGAGGATTGGTCAGGCGAGGGGGAAGGGGATGGGCGATGAGACGGGAAAACGGGTCGTCACAAGGCGGGCGGTGTTGCGCGCCGGTGGGGCTGGAGCGTTGTTCGCTGCAACGGGCTGCTCGACCGGGATGCCGCCCGTGACAGCGCCAGCGATCGGAAAGCAGCGCCCGTCGCGAGATAGTCTCGAAGCGTCACTCGCGCGTATAGCCGATCCTGCGGGTGAGGGGGCGCGCGCTTTTCTTACCGTCTATCGCGATGATGCCCGCGGCGCAACCGATGCTGCTGATGCGCGCTTTGCGTCCGGAACCTCTCTCGGCCCCGTCGACGGAACGGTGATCAGCATCAAGGATCTGTTTGATGTCGCGGGCGAAGCGACCCGCGCGGGTTCCCGTATCCTGAGCGATGCGCCGCCAGCGAGGGTGGATGCCGTGGTCGTGCAGCGGCTGCGTCGCGCAGGCGCGGTGATCATCGGCAAGACCAATATGGTGGAATTCGCCTTTTCCGGCATTGGCGTTAACCCGCATTATGGCACGCCGGGCAGCCCGGCAGACCGCCGACGGGTGCCCGGTGGGTCGTCCTCCGGCGCGGGAGTCGCCGTCGCCGATGCAATGTGCGAGATTGCGATTGGTACGGACACTGGCGGCTCGACGCGCATTCCTGCGGCGTTGTGTGGCGTGGTGGGGTTCAAGCCCAGCAAAGCCCGCATCCCGACGGATGGCGCTTTTCCGCTTTCAACAGCGCTGGATTCTATTGGCCCGCTGGCGACCAATGTGGCGCAGTGCGCTCGCGCAGATGCCGTCATAGCAGGGGAAACGCCCTGGGATTTACAGGCGGCCTCTCTCGACGGTGTGCGCTTCGGCGTTATGCAGGGGCTACCGCTCAACGATCTCGACCGGACGGTTGCGGATCGATTCTCGAAGGCCCTTACCGCCCTCGGCCGGGCGAGCGCCAAGCTGTCCGACCTGCGGTTCGCAATCCTGGACGACATGGCCCGTGTGAACTCGCCTGTGCCGCTCGTGTCGGTGGAGGCCTATGCCGTTCACCGGGAGCGGCTTGCTGCGCGAGGACCGGATTTCGATCCTTTCGTGCGCAGCCGGATAGAGACGGCGCGCAGCGTTACCGCAGATTATCATGCTCATATGCTGGAAGAACGGAAGCGGCTGATAAGGGCGATGGACGCCGAGCTTGCAGATATCGATGTGCTTGTTCTCCCGACTACGCCAATTGTCGCGCCGCTGATGGCTGAAGTCGCTGATCCGGACGCTTTCATTGCCCGGAACCGGCTCCTGCTGCGCAATACCGCGATTGCCAATTTCTTCGACCTGTGCGCCATCTCATTGCCTATGCCCCCGGCATCGTCAGGCGACCTGCCAGCCGGTCTGATGCTGGTCGCCCGCAATGGACAGGATCACCGGCTTTTTCAGATCGCCGCAGCGGTCGAGAAACTGTTCGCCTAAAAGAATAATTTGCGGAAGCTGAGCGTCACGGCGCGGCCGATTGGATCAAGATAGCCGGGCTGATAGCGCAATGGCGTCGCGCCCGTCGCATCCGTCACATTGCGGCGGGTGTTGAAGATGTTGGTGATGCCCAGCGAAACGCGCGCGCCGCGCAGGAAGGGATGGTTTTTCACCAACGCCGGCATCTGGCCCAGATTGGCGAACAGGCGCAGGTCGGCGGTGGCGAGGCTGCCGAAATCCAATCGCGAATTGCCGCCCAGCGCGCCATCGACATGCGTGCCGCTCTCCCAATTGACGCTCAGCCGCGCGCCAAGGCCGTTATTCACATAGCCTGCCCGCGCCTCAATCTCATGCCTTGGCTGGCCGCCCGATGATCCGGTGGCGTCGCCGTCCAACAGATCAAGCATCGGCACGCCCGGCGCGATGAGGATCGATTCCGTCAGATGCCAGGTGTGGTAGAGGCTGAGCTGAATGCGCCCGCCGCCCTGACCGCCGCCCGGTCCCCGGCCGCCGCCAAATCCGCCGCCGCCGGGTCCACCGCCACCCGGACCACCACCGCCTGGGCCACGATCGCCGCCGGCGCCTTGACCGGGACCGCCCGGTCCCTGATTGCGCTGGTTATTGTCATCCCGGTTGCCGCCTTCGCCGCCCGGCCGGTCTCCACCGGGACCGCGATTGCCGAACAGCGCGCGCAGGTCCGTCGGGCGTTCTTCAGGCTTCGATCCATTCGCGCGCCATGCTTCGAACTTTTTCTGGATCGCCGACTTGATCGGGATGGAGAGGTCGACGCCCCAGCGCAGTTGTTCGCTTTGCGACCGCAGGAAATTGATGGGCCGGGAATCGATTTGCAGCAACGCTCCATCCTCGTCCCGCATGAAGCGTTGCGGGAAGGCCGCCTCGATCGCTGGAGTGGGCGAGGGGAAGGCGGAAATAGGATTGCTGGTCCGGCTGTTAAGATAGTTGGCGGTCAGTGTCAGGTTGGTTTTCTGCAGCGGCTTGATCGTGACCCCCACCCGGAACTGGTCGCGCACGCTTTCATTCAGGGCTGCGTTGCCACCGGAAATCTGGGTGATGAACACCGTTTCGCCACGAGCATAGTCGAATACCGACACGTTGGGCGTGATGATCGACGGGTCGTTGATCTGCTGTCCGGTCGGCGCGGCGCGGTCCTGACTTGCGGAAACGAGGAATCGGACCTGTGTCACCGGAGTCCAGCGCAGGCCATAACCGAGCGTGGACAGCGTGCCGAAATCCGACAGCTCCTGCACGCCTGCATTGATGTTGACGCCCAGGTCGCCGATCGCGCCAAGAACGTCCCGGCTGCGGCTTGTGATCGGCAGATCGATGCTCGCCTGTCCGCTCACAATCTCGCGGGAATAGCTGGCATTGAACGCTGTCCCTGATCGCATCGAACTGCTGTCGAAGCCATTGGCCGACGCGCCCAAAGTGATCGATGTCGTTGCCGTGCCTGCGGGGAGGTCGAACAGCGACCCGCTGAGCAGCAGGTCACCGACAACGGCGCGATACCGCGATTTTGCCCGATCGGTCAGACGGTCCGACAGCACAGCGTCGGGCAGCGCGCCATAGGGATTGAATGTTCCGTCACCAGCATTCAGCAAGGATTGAGCGGCATTCGGAGAAAATCCGCGATCCGTTCGCGTGCGGGTGTCGGACAGGTCGCCCGCACCGGTGAAGGACCATTGCCACCCCTTCATCAACCCGCCGTTCAGCGTCACGCCAACATGGCCGGTCGTCCCGCGCACCTGCTGCGCCAGCGCGCCGGCCTGATCGAGATAGCGGTAGAGCCGCGTGTCATTGACGAAGGGCGAAAAGGGGCTTCCACCCGGCAGCGTGAGCGCCAGTGACGGCAACCCCTGAAGGGAATCGCTATCGCTCAACTCGATCCTGCCGTTAATCGAGGTCGAGACATTGCCCAGCGCGCGGGCCAGCGTAGCATTGGCGGAAAAGCTCTCCGTCGCGGGGCTGAGCGTGCGATAGCGGCTGACATCGCTTACGCTGGCGCTATTGGCCCCCGCCACAAAATCGCCCAGTGCGGGCGCTGCGTTCGCCGCGCCTCCCGGCACTGGAGCCACCGTCACGGTTTGACCGGCCAGCGCGGAGAGCGACGGATCGATCTCGCCGCCGGTGGTCAATGCAGTGATATTGCCGCCCAGGGCGAATGGACGGGAAGGGGCCGCGGATGTGACGCCCCTCTCACTTTCCAGCAATTGCGCCGCCCGGCTGTATTTCAGATCCAAGGTAAAGCGGTTGTCGCCCCTGATCCGCAATATGCTGCCGTTCAGATTGCCATTCTCCCGCCCGCCATCAGTGGCGATGCCGCCGCGCATATCCGCCAATTCGGCGCGAAATCGCTGGCGCAGGACAATGTTCACGACCTTCTGATTGGGGGAATAGCCATAGCTGAGCGCCACCTGCTCCGGCAGGATATCCACGCGCGCTATGGCTTCCGTCGGCAAGTCCTGGATTTCGGCGAAGGCGGATATGCGCTTCCCGTTCAGCAACACTACGGGGCTTCCGCCCGCGGCGTTGACCTGCGGAGCGAGTTCGCTCAGCAATTCGGACACGGATGTCACGCCGAAGGCGCGGATATCGGCGGGGCTTAGCTGCTGCTCCGGCTTGATATCCCCCATCACCGATCCGCGCTGCCGCTCACCGGTAACGAATATTTCCTCGCCCAGATCGTCCCCCGCCATGTCCTGCGAGGCGCCCGTCGCCATGCGGGGACGGTCGGCATCCTGTGCCAGCACCGCGCCGGGCGCAGTGCCCAGCATCAGGGAAAGGCACAGCGCAGAAGAACGACGAATCATGAAACCCCCAAATGATGTTCAGCCCTGCCCTCCTAGAAATGAACTGTCGCAGAACAGTGGCAGGGCATGGGGCAGTTTGTCGCAAAGTGTAACGGGGATGCGACCGGCCGGAGGGCGAAGTTGCGGAAGTTGCGGGTTGTGAGCGGTTTTGGCCGGGAAATCGCATGTAGGTCGCACAAAGTCGCATGTTGGTCTCACATGTGTCGCACGTACGTCGCATGTAAGTCTCATGTGCGTCGCACTTACGTCGCACTTACGTCTCACATGCGTCTCACTTGCGTCGCATGTACGTCTCACTTGAGTCTCACCCACGTCGCACTTGGGTCGCATGTGCGTCTCATCCACGTCGCAGGTGCGTCTCACCTGAGTCTCATCTGCGTCGCATGTAGGTCTCATGCGCGTCGCACCTGCGTCGCACTGTGTTCGCAGGGGAGCGCCATATGCGCCCCGGTTGCATAGCATCGGAAGCACGGGTTGGATCATCGCCTGGGCGTGGCGCAGGGTATGTGCCTGATGCTGTTCCATGTGCGGAAGTAGAGCATGGACGCCGGGATGTAGGACAGGAATTTGCCCTTCGCCGCCGCTGCCCCACATAGCAGCCGTGTGTCCGTTAACCCCTCCGGCTCCACCAATTTCCCACCAGCGCCACCAGCACCGCGGCGCCGACCGCTACAATCGTCTCCTCGATCGAATGGCGATTCCAGTCCCAGAATTTCAGGCCCTCCAGCACCGGCATATTGGCCCTCAGGCCGTGCCCATAGGCTTCGATCCATCGATATTCATGCTGCGTTATCTCACGGATAATGCAGGCTATGCTTGCCGCGAAGCAGCCCATCCAGAGGGCGGGGGCCGTCGGTATGCGGAGGCGACGTCCCAATGCCCAGCACAGAAATTGTATGGCGATCGCGACGGGAACATGGGCGAACATGTACGGGCCTATATCAGCTCCCGTCGCGGATTGATCCCCATTCCGCATATGGGCTAGGGTTGCGCCATGACCGATATCGCTGCAGCGCTTGAAACCTATGCCCTCGAACGCATTGCGGAAGGCCACACTGTCACGCTGTTCTTTGGATCGCATTCCCTATTGGCGAAGACACTGGCGGTTAGCCCAGACATGCCGGGCATGTTAAGCGGGGAAGGGATGGATGAGACGCAATTCCTCGTCTCCGCCACCGGCCTTGTCGCTGTGCGCGCCAACAAGATTGAAGCTGTGGAATCAACAGTTGGTTTCCGCAAGGGCTGACGCCCGCAAAATTGTCCTCAGACCAAAGAGCGTCTCATGCATATATTGGGCTTGATCATCCTTGGCATTGTATTGGCCGGATTTGTGGCGTTCGGCATTTTCCTGTTTATGGCCCGCCTCGGTCATAAGCGCGCCTGGAAAGAATATATCGAGCAGGACAAGGAACGGCGCGCAAGGCGGGAGCGGGAGGGCGCGATCCCGTCTCCAATCAAACATATGCAGGAAGATTGAGCGGAGGTTTCCGCCACGCCGCGCCGGAACGCTGATCCCGATGGCGGGTCAGGGCACGTTGATCATTAAGCGATAACAAAAAAGACCCGGCTGCCTCGCACAGCCGGGTCTTTCCGTTCAACGTCTGATCAAGGGATCAGCCGCTGTAATACATGTCGAATTCAACCGGCGACGGGGACATTTCCCAACGCGCGACTTCCGGCCACTTCAGTTCCAGATAGGCGTCGATCTGGTCCTTGGTGAACACGCCGCCCTTCAGCAGGAATTCCTGATCGGCTTCTAGGGCGTTCAGCGCCTCGCGGAGCGAACCGCAGACGGTCGGCACCTTGGCCAGTTCCACCGGCGGCAGATCGTACAGATTCTTGTCCATGGCTTCGCCCGGATGAATCTTGTTCTGGATGCCGTCGATGCCGGCCATCAGCAGCGCTGCGGTCGACAGGTAGGAGTTGGCGAGCGGATCGGGGAAGCGGAACTCGACGCGCTTCGCCTTGGTGCCTGCGCCGTAGGGAATACGGCAGGAGGCGGAACGGTTGCGCGCCGAGTAGGCGAGCAGCACGGGGGCTTCATAGCCCGGCACCAGACGCTTGTAGCTGTTGGTGGTCGGGTTGGTGAAGGCGTTCAGCGCCTTGGCGTGCTTGATGACGCCGCCGATGAAGAACAGGCAGGTCTCGGAAAGACCGGCATAGCCGTCGCCAGCGAAGGTGTTGGTGCCCTTGTTCCAGATCGAGATATGCGTGTGCATGCCCGAACCATTGTCGGCCTTGATCGGCTTCGGCATGAAGGTCGCGGTCTTGCCATAGGCCTGCGCAACCATCTTCACGACATATTTGTAGATCTGGATGCGGTCGCAGGTTTCCACCAGCTTGCCGAAGGTCAGGCCCAGCTCATGCTGGCTGCCCGCGACTTCGTGGTGATGCTTGTCCATGGGCAGGCCCATTTCCAGCAGCGTGGTGACCATTTCGGCGCGGATGTCGGTGGTAACGTCGACCGGGCCGACCGGGAAATAGCCGCCCTTGGCGCGCGGACGGTGGCCGAGGTTGCCGCTCTCGTAAGACGTGCCGGTGTTGGTCGGCAGTTCGACGTCGTCCAGCTTGTAATAGCTGGAATTGTAGGTGTTATCGAACTTCACGTCGTCGAACATGAAGAATTCCGGCTCAGGGCCGATATATACGGTGTCGCCCAGGCCGGTCGACTGCAGATAGGCTTCGGCGCGCTTGGCGGTCGAGCGCGGATCGCGCGAATAAAGCGAACCGTCCGAAGGCTCGACGATGTCGCACACCAGGATCATCATCGGCGTGGCGCTGAACGGATCGACATAGACCGCATCCAGATCCGGCTTCAGGATCATGTCGGACTCGTTGATCGCCTTCCAGCCCTCGATCGAGGAACCGTCGAACATCAGGCCGTCGGTCAGTTCATCCTCGCCGATCACGCCCGAACACATGGTCAGGTGATGCCAAACGCCTTTGGGATCGGTGAAACGGACATCGACCCATTCGATCTCCTTTTCCTTGATCATGCTCAGAATGTCTTTGGGCGTGTTCGCCATGAGTAACCCTTCCTTGGTTGTGGCTTATAGAAGCGATTGATTGGCCAATTTTCCGCGGGCCCCCCTTGGCCCATGTGCGAAACCTATAATGATCAGATGGCGTCGTCGTCGCGCTCGCCCGTGCGGATACGCAACGCGGATTCGATCGCGGTGACGAAAATCTTGCCGTCGCCGATACGGCCGGTCTGCGCAGCGGCGGCGATCGCCTCGACCACGCGCTCGGCCAGGCTGTCCTCGACCACAACCTCCAGCTTCACCTTGGGCAGAAAGTCGACGACATATTCAGCGCCCCGGTAGAGTTCGGTATGGCCCTTCTGGCGGCCGAAGCCCTTGGCCTCGGTCACGGTGATGCCAGACACGCCGACTTCGTGAAGGGCTTCCTTCACCTCGTCCAGCTTGAACGGCTTAATGATGGCTTCGATCTTCTTCATTTTGCCTTTTCCAACCCCTCTGGCGCATGGCCCGATGTCCAACCCGGACACCCGTCCGATATAATCCCAAAGGTCATAGACAGGCGCCCCCGCGCTCTGCTGCCTCCGGTTAACAATCAATTACCGTGCCAAATGCCGAATCGCCAGACGAGCTTCGGCGATGCAGCAATTTTTGTCCAGAATGCCCAGAATCCGGGCAATTATCGCACTTCCTGCCTATTTTTTTGGCATGGGCTTATATCCTTTCCGCTCCACAACCGATTTGCTCGAAGCTACACTGCCGGGATGGCGGACGCGGACGAGAATTGGGTGAAGGTCAAGGTGCAAATGATGCACGGCGACGAGATCGCGATGGGGCCGGGAAAGGCCGCATTGCTTGATGCGATCGCCCAGACGGGATCGATCTCCGCGGCCGGCAGAATGCTCGGCATGAGTTACCGGCGGACATGGATGCTGGTCGATGTGATGAACCGTAGCTGGCGGAGCAAGCTGGTGGAGACGCAGGCCGGCGGCGGCGCCGGGCGGGGTGCTCGCCTGACCGAAGATGGTCAGCATGTGCTCAACGCCTTTCGCGCTATCGAGGCTGCGATTGGCGATACCGTCCATGGCCCGCTTCTGGACCGGCTCGACGCCCTGCGCAGGCGCGACTAGACCTTGTCCGATTTTGATTGAATCAAAATCTCGGTCTGGGTTGTGAACTCATAAAATTATGATCGTGAGGTCGGTTGATCGCCACTCGTTCGGAAGAGTGAGACACTGAGGGACGCAGCGATCAGGCCGCCTAATAACGCTCCAAGAGCGGCTCCCGCGGACACCATAAGGATCGCAACCATAGCCATTCCACCAGCATCAATTTCTTTTGGAGCAGCGGGCTGGCGCAAGACGTAGATCGCCGTGTAAATGCCCGCAATGAGAAGGATGGCTGGACCGGGCAAAGTCGTCGTCAATACGACTTTCCGTTTGCTCCAAGCCGGTCTCTGCCAACGGAGCGCGGCTGCTATTGCAGTCACAACGACCAAGTATCCGATGGCGTAGGCCATTTCCGTCTCCGAGCATAACTTTCGAACACAAAGCTACGCGATTCCTATTTCGTCGCAGAGCAAAAAATGATTCCGCATCGGCATGTCGAGCGCTTCTTCTCCAAACTCAAGCACTTCCGCCGTGTCGCCACCCGCTACGATAAGTTGGCAGAGAACTTCCTCGCCATGGTCCAACTCGCCTCAATGCGGCTGTGGCTCCGGACTTATGAGTCTACGGCCTAGTCCTTTGTTATGCCGTGATTTCCGAGCCGCGAAATGTTTCATTTCACTCGAAATCA
>NZ_MINO01000011.1 GCF_001757355.1 Sphingobium phenoxybenzoativorans | reverse complement strand
AGCCGCCGCGGCGCGCATGGCGAGCGATATGGCTGCGGCGTCGCTGGCGCGGGGCATGGACGCCCGCACGGTCGCGGTCGCCAAGATCCGCGCGGGAGAAGCCGCGGGCAAGATCGCGCGGACCGTGCATCAGATACATGGGGCCATCGGCTATACCCGCGAACTGCCCCTGCAACTGCTGACGCGGCGGCTGTGGAGCTGGCGCGACGAATATGGCGGCGAGGCGGAATGGTCGATCGCGCTCGGCCGGTCGCTGGCGGCGGATGGCCGCGCATTGTGGGCCTCCATTACGGATATCGGAGCATGACGGCGCGCCGTTTTCCCCTTGTCGCGGAATCGGCGGAGGCTGCGGCTCTGCGGAAGGATGTCCGCGAATTTCTCGCAGTCGAGATTGCGGACCGTCCGCCCGTCAAGCGGGCCGAAACCTGGACTGGCGCGGACCCGTCCTTCAGCGCCAAGCTGGGTGCGCGCGGCTGGCTCGGCATGACCTGGCCCAAGCGATATGGCGGGCATGAGCGCAGCGCGCTTGAGCGTTATGTGGTGATCGAGGAATTGCTGGCCGCCGGCGCGCCGGTCGCGGCGCACTGGATCGCGGACCGTCAGAGCGGGCCGACTTTGCTGCGCTTCGGCACGGAGGCGCAGCGCAGCAAAATCCTTCCCGCCATCGCGCGCGGCGAATGTTTCTTCTGCATTGGGATGAGCGAACCCGACGCCGGTTCGGATCTGGCGGCGGTGCGCACCCGCGCGGTGCGGGAAAGCGGCGGGTGGCGGATCAACGGCACCAAGCTGTGGACCACCAACGGCCATCTTGCCCATTATATGATCCTGCTGGCCCGGACGGACAGCAATGCGGAAGGGCGGCATGACGGGCTGAGCCAGTTCCTGGTCGATATGAAGGCGCCCGGCGTCACCGTCAGGCCGATCTACGCCTTGTCGGGCGAGCATGAATTTAACGAGGTGCATTTCGAGGATGCGCTTGTGCCTGAAGATGCCTTGCTGGGACAGGAAGGCGAGGGCTGGAAGCAGGTGATGAGCGAACTCGCGCATGAGCGTAGCGGACCGGAACGGTTCCTGTCCTCGTTCATCCTGATGGCCGAGATGGCGCGGGCGGCGGGGCCGGGTCTGTCCGATCGCGCGGCAGAGGCGTTGGGGCGGCTTGCCGCGCATGTGGCAGTGTTGCGCGCCATGTCCCGCTCCGTCGCCGGTCAGTTGGAGCAGGGCGGCGATCCCTCGCTTCAGGCGGTGATCGTCAAGGATCTGGGGGCCGTGCTGGAACAGGAGATACCGGAGGTGGCGCGGAGCCTCACCGATCCGGCGCTGTGGGCCGATCCCGATTTTCGCGCCGTGCTCTCCTACCTCACGCTGAACAGCGTCGCCTTCTCCTTGCGCGGCGGCGCTCGTGAAATCCTGCGCGGCATTATCGCGCGTGGGCTTGGCCTGCGCTGAGCCTCAAACGCATCGGGTGAAAGACATATGGAACAGCTTGTCCTGATCGAAATCGACGGGCCGGTGGCGACGCTGACCTTGAACAATCCCAAATTCTACAATCCGATTTCCGATCAGGAGATGGTGGATGCGCTGATCGCCGCGCTGGTGCAGATTGAAAGCAATCGCGACATCCGGTGCGCCATCCTGATGGGCGCGGGCAGGGGGTTCAGCGCTGGCGGCAATCTTTCGAAGATCGGCAATCCGGGCGAATTGGGCGGCGGTGCGCCGGTGGAAACGCCCTCCGGCTATAAGGCGGGCATCCAGCGCATCCCGCTGGCGTTCGACGCCATGGAAATCCCGATCATCGCCGCTGTCCATGGCGCGGCCATCGGCGCGGGCTGCGATCTCGCCTGCATGTGCGACATCCGCATCGCGGGGGAGAGCGCCTCCTTCGCGGAAAGTTTCGTCAAGCTCGGCCTCATACCGGGCGACGGCGGGGCGTGGCTGCTGCCGCGCGCCGTGGGCTTTTCGAAAGCGTGCGAGATGGCCTTCACCGGTGAGTCGATCAACGCGCAGGAGGCGCTGGCCTGTGGCCTGGTCTCGCGCGTCGTGCCGGATGATCAACTGAACGACGCCGCGAGGGACCTGGCCAGCCGCATCGCAGCCAACCCGCCGCATGCCCTCCGCATGGCGAAACGCCTGCTACGGCAGGCGCGCAACCAGCGGCTGGATGAGCATCTTGAGGCGGCCTCCGCCTATCAGGCGCTCGCGCATACCACGGCGGATCATCGCGAGGCCATCAGCGCCTTCCGGGAAAAGCGGAAACCCGTGTTCACCGGACAATGAGCGGCGGTACATCATCCATGATCGACCTTTCGCCCTTCATCCGTCCCGGCGACACGGTCTTTCTGGGCCAGGGGACGGGCGAACCGCAGACCCTGTTCGAAGCGCTGGTCGCGCAGCGCCAGATTCTGGGTCCGCTTTCGATTTTTATGGGCGCATGTTTCACGGACATCTTGCGTCCAGAGCATGCTGACGTGCTGCGGGCCGGGAGCTATGGAACGCTGGGCACCACGCGGGCGCTCGCCGCCGCCGGCGCGCTCGACATTTACCCGATCCACATCGCGCGCATCGCGCAATCCATTATCTCGGGCGCCATCGCTTGTGATGTCGCGCTTGTGCAGCTCAGTCCCAAGGGACCGAACGGGAAGCACAGCCTTGGCCCGATCAACGATTATATGCGGGCGGCCATCGCCAAGGCGCGGGTGGTCATTGCGGAGGTCAATGCGGCGATCCCGTGGACCTATGGGGCCGAACTGCCCGCGCTCGACACGCTTGCGCTGACCATTGAAACGGATCGTCCGCCAGCGGAACTGGCTTCGCGGCCCGCGACGGCGCTGGAGTCCGCCATCGCAGCGAACATTGCCGCGATCGTGCCCGATGGCGCTACCCTGCAGGTTGGTATTGGCGGCACGATCGATGCGCTGCTCGGCTGCCTCAAGGATCGCCGCGATCTTGGCATCCATTCTGGCACCATTGGCGATTCAGTGCTCGACCTGATCGAGGCCGGGGTCATCACCAATGCGCAAAAGCCGATAGATGCGGGCGTTACCGTGACAGGCTCCCTGTTCGGCACATCAAGGCTGATGGACGCGGCGCGCGAGAATCCCGCATTCCGGGTGGAGCCGTTCGAATATACGCACGCCGCCGGGGTCCTGGCGCAGATCCCCAACCTGTTTGCTATCAATTCGGCGGTGGAGGTCGATATCACCGGCCAGGTCAATGCCGAAGCGGCCAATGGCCGCTATATCGGCGCGGTCGGCGGTCAGATCGATTTCATGCATGCGGCGAATGCCGCGGAGCGTGGATGCTCCATCATCGCCCTGCCCTCCACCGCTGCGGGCGGCGCGGCGAGCAGAATCCGGGGCAGCGTAGATATGGTGACATGCGCGCGCGCCGATGTTGACTTTGTGGTCACGGAATATGGCGTCGCGGATTTGCGCGGCCGGTGCCTGCGCGACCGGATGCGCGATATGATCGGCATCAGCGCGCCCGCCTTTCGCGAAGCGCTTGAGCGCGAAAGCCATGCCCGGTCGCGCCGGGGATTCTGACGGGACTGGCAAAAGACCGGCCCGGCGGGCTTGCCGGATCCTAATCCGCCTTCTTGGCGAGGCCGTTCAATATGGCGTCGGCGAAAACGGTGCCGATCTGCTTGCCCGATGATGTGTCGGTGGGGTGATACCAGCGATGGCTCCAGGAACACATGCCGATGATCGCATTGGCGATGAGGCGGACATTTTCCTGGGGCACGTTGAGCGAACCATCCTCCAGACCCTGCCGGATGATTCCCCTGATCCCTTCGTCGAAGCGGCGTTGCAGGGCGATCATCATGCGACTCCACTCCGTGCTATCGTCCAGATGCGTCATTGGCTCCTGCACATAGACGAACAGATAGGGGTAGTGCGCCTCGTAGGATTCCATCAGTTGCACGACGAGGGCGCGCAACTTCTCAATCGACGAGATCTTTTCCTTGTAGAGTTGTTCCACCATTTCGACGTTCTTGCGGACAGCCTCCGCAACCACGTCCTGGAACAGTTCGTCCTTGCCCGATGTGTAATAATAAAGTGAAGCGCGGTCCTTGCCGATCTCCTTGGCAATATCCTGCAGCTTCGCGGCGCGGAATCCTTTACGCCGGAACACGCGTGCAGCGGCGCTGATTATTTCTTCCCGCCGCAACCGGTATTCGGGATCACCGATTGAACGCGCCAGGGCGCGCCTTTGCGCGATATCGCTTTCTTCCGCCATCTACACTCTGCCTGAACAAGAAATAGTCCTATGCGAGGGCGGATGTATTTGCGCAAGTGCCAGCTTCTTCCATCGGCGCAGGGCCGATGGCGCTTACGCGGTAATCTTCTCCTGGCTGCGGGCAGTCGCCAGTTTTCTCAATGGCATGGCGTTGCGATCCGGCATCAGCCCCTCCAGCGACGCCTTGATCTCCAGCGCGAGAAAACGCGAGTTGAGCCGCGCTTCCAATATTGCGCCGCCCATCAGCCATAGACCTTGCTGCGGCGTCCGCGTCCACATGTTACGGATATTGTCATCCTCATCAAAGCCCCAGACGGGGCCGAGCCTGTCAGCCACTTCGTCGCCGAGCAAACGCCGGACCATCTCCGCCATGCTTTCGAACCCCGTCGCCTGGACGAGCAGGTCGAGCGGAATTTTCCTGCCGTCCTTGAGCAGCAGGCCGTCAGCGACGAAATGGGCGATATCCTCATATTGCACGAGGCCGACCTGCCCATCGATCAGCAGTTCGCTGCACCCGACATCAATATAATAGCCGCCTGCGCCGCGCAGGTAGAGCAACTGAAACCCCGTCTTGTCGTCGCCATTATGGGTCTTGAATCCGACCTTGTTGAGCTTCTGGATCAACTCGGCGTCATATTGTTCGGTTTTCTTGGTGATCCATTTGTAGGAATCGAGCAGCATCGCATTCGGCAGGGCCGCGACCATCAGGTCGGTGTCCTCCACCGGCGTATCTTCCGAATAGATGGAGTAGCTGATGATCGCGCTCGGTTCGAGGCTGAGGACGCAGGTCGCCCCGCGCTGCATGATCGATACCGTCTTGGCGCCGCTGACATACAGGTCCTGCGCAATGTCATGCCCCGAATTTCCAGTGCCGACGACCATGGCGTTGCGGCCGACATAATCCATGCCGGTGCGGAATTCGCCCGAATGCACGACATCGCCCTTGAAGTCGGAAAGGCCCGGCATGTCCGGCTTTTTGGGAAGTCCGCCCGAAACGCCCGTGGCGATGACCAGGTGGGGAACCCGCATCGTCCTTATGCTCATATCGGCGCAGCGGAGCGTGACCGTCCAGATGCCGGCCGCCTCGTCAAAATGCGCCTCGACCAGTTCGGTGGAGTTCCAGACGTTCAGCTCCATGAACCGGGCGTAGGATTCCAGCCAGTCGCCGAGCATATCCTTGGGCAGCCAGACCGGCCATGTCTCCGGGAAGGGCAGATAGGGGAAATGGTTGGCGTTCAGCTTATTGTGCAGCGTCAGATTATTATAGCGTCCGCGCCAGACGTCCCCCACGCGCTCCGATTTGTCGATGATCAGCGCGTCGATGCCCATCTGGCGCAACCGGGCGCCCAGGATCAGGCCGCCCTGACCAGCGCCGACGACCAGCACCTGGGGGTCGCGGTCTTCGAACGCGATTTCATGGTCGCGCAACTGCCGCCAACTGAGCGGGCTTTCGATTTTTGAAAAATGCGATCCCGAAGGGCGGTTCAGGCCCGCTTTCTCTTTAAATCCATGCAGCTCGTGCAAAGCCGTCAACAGCAGCCATGTGCGAGGATTGGGGGCGGTGTCCGCGCCATTGGCGCATGGCTCCAGCACGAGCCGGGCGAAACCCGTGCCGGTGCCGACATTCAGGTCGAAATCGAACCATGCCTCCACCATATCGCGTCCCGAACGGCGGGAGAGGCGGGGCGCCGTGCGGTTCGCGGCCAGGCGGATATTCGAAAAACCGGCGGCGGCCGCCGTTGTATCAAACGCCTCCGCAATCGCCGCCCTGCCTGCAAAAGTCGGCCGCGCCCAAGTAAGGGACAGAATATCGCGCCAATAGCCGTCGGCGATAAACATATCGGCAAAAGCCTGGCCGTCCCTGGCGGCGATCGCCGCCGATATCCGCTCAATCCAGAGTTCGGCCACGTCCTGCGCCGACACGCCATCCAGACCGTTGGACTTATTCTGAGCCACTTCAATTCCTCTACAGGGCGCTGAGCAATTGGTGTCTTGCCATGCGCTGGTTCGTTCTTTCCACGCATATGTTGACAGTCTGATTTAGTCAACACATGTGTTGATAGAAATTGTGAGCAGTTGGATTTACGGCAGTTCGCGGAATCCTGGCGGCCGGAAGGCGAGCGACGCTCTTTCGGGTTGGAAGGAGTAACACACGCCCTCCATGTTCGCCGTGTCGGATGCGCGGCGGCGCGCGGCGGAATAGTCGCGGCTGCGATAGACGAATATGCATCGCCGCAGCACAAGGCCCGCTTCGCGAAGATCGGGATCGGCCATGACCGCATCGGACCAGACCGACCGCCCATGGGTGTCGTGGCCATGGAATGGGCCATCGGAAACAACCACGCCGTCCCTGACCAGCCAGTCCAGAAAGGGCGCGCCATCCCGCTCCAGCCGGGCGGCGACGCCCTGGCGCACGGGGTCATATTGGACCCGCACCCTGTAGTCGCGCTGGCCGCCGCGCGCGGCCTGAGCAATGGCGAGGCGCGCCAGATCAAGCATGTGCGTGCATTGCCGGGTCTGATCTATGGACGCTTTCGCGCTGATCGAAATGGGCGTAGCGACGAGCGCCGTCAGTTGTCCCGCGGCGCTGGGACAGGTGACCCAGGGCACGCGAACGGAATCGCCGGTAACTGCCGTAACGGCACGGCCATCATGGTCCACGGCGACGAGGAAGTGATGGACGTTATCGACCAGCTCCCCTTCAACCCGGTGCGCCGTCGCGCGCAGCGAGATATTTCGCCAGAAGGGCATGGAGTCGTCACTTAATATCATGATCATTCTCTTTTGGACGGGAAGTCTAAGCCCCGGCGGAAAGGAGAGTCAACACATACGTTGACTGGCAGCCTGTCGCCGTTTAGTCCTCTTTTCAAAATTACAGGCTGGTGCGTCGCCCGGCGGGCGGGGCGATCGGCGAGAGGAACCTGCATGCCCCTTCCGATTGGCGACATACTGAAAGCCTTCGCCCGCATCACTGGCCATTGGCCGGCGCGCGCCATGGAGGCGGCGCAGCGATTGGTGAGTAGCCGCTATGCATGACATCCCCGATTTTGCGATAAACCGGCGCACATTGCCGGACGGGACCGAACTGGCGTTCGTGCGGGAAGGGGCGGGCGGCGTTCCGCTGCTGATGCTGCACGGCTGGCCAAGCACGAAGCGGATATTCTACCGCAATATCGGGCCGCTGGCGCAAGCCGGTTTCGATGTCATTGCGCCGGACGCCAGCGGCTGGGGAGATTCCCCGCCATCGCCGCACGGCTATCCCGATCCGGTGCGTTCGGTGCATCAGTTCATCGACCTGATGGCCTTGCTGGGACATGAGCGCTGGGTGCTGGCGGCCTATGATTTCGGGTCTTTTTCCGCGCTCGACATGGTCAACCGATTCCCGGAGCGCGTGATCCGCCAACTGATCTGGAATCCGATGGTGCCCTTTCTGCCGGATGCCTATGAGCAGGCCGGATGCGGCGGCGATCTGATGAAGGAAAACCAGTCGCTTTCCAGCCATATTACCGACCATGGCGCCGATCCCGACGGCTTTGCGGGGCGCTTTGCGGACGATGAAGCGCGCAAAGCCTATGTGCGCGGTTTCTACCAAGGCCGCGTCTGGCGCGATGGCGGCCCTGTGTTGCGGCTGGCGGCCGAAGGGGTGTTTGACGATGAAGCCGCCGATTTTCACGCCGAGCCCTTCGGAGATGCGGAGTCCTTTCGCGCGTCGATCAACTATTATGCCGCGCTGCTCCAGCCGGAGCTTCTGTATGCGCCGCCTTTGATTGCGCAGCGGGTCGGCACGGAAACGATGTTCCTTTATGGCGAGGCGGACCAGATTATCGGCCGCATCGTGACGCGCCGGGCTGAGGTTGCGTACGACCGGATCGTCGGCCCGTTCATTGTCGAAGGCGGCGGGCATTTTCTGAGTTGGGAGCGGCCGGGCATTGTGAACGGCGCGCTGATCAGCCTCTGCCGCGACCTTTTGAAAGGCGGGCGGCCGTGAAATATAACCGCCTGGGGCAATCCGGCCTGTTCGTATCGGAATATTGCCTTGGCACGCCGGGGTTCGTGTCCGGCGGACCCGATGGAGTCAGTCTGGAGACCGTCGGATCGGAGGAGCGGTCGCGCGCGATCCTGAACGCGGCGCTGGATCGCGGCGTCAATTTCATCGACACCGCCGACTATTACGGCATGGGCCAGTCCGAAGACATGATCGGACGGATATTGGGCGCGCGCCGCCGGGATGTGGTGATCGCCACGAAAGCCGGGCTGCGGGTGGGGCGCGGGCTTAACGATGCGGGGTTGTCCCGCCGCCATCTGATCGCGAGTGTCGAGGGCAGTCTGCAAAGGCTCGGCACTGACTGGATCGACCTGTTCATCGTGCATCGCGTGGACCCGTACACGCCGCTCGAAGAAACGCTTCAGGCGCTCGATGATGTCGTCCGCCAGGGGAAGGTGCGCTATATCGGCTATTCCAATTGGCCCGCCTGGCTCGCATCGAAGGCCGTCATGCTGCAGCGGCACCATGGATGGGCGCGCTTTATCGCCGCGCAACTATATTATTCGCTGCTGGGCCGCGAGATCGAGCATGACAGCATAGCGCTGGCCGAGGACGCGGGCATCGGCATCATGGCGTGGAGTCCGCTCGCCAACGGGTTCCTGACCGGGAAATATACGGGCGGCGATCCGACCGGCGGCAATGGCCGGCTGGCGCATTTCACGCTTGGCCCGCTGGATCGCGTCAAGGGCGACCGGGTCGTCGGCGTATTGCGGGAGATTGCGGAACGGCGTGGCGCGACGCCCGCCCAGATCGCGCTGGCCTGGGTCGCGCGGCAACGCGCGGTCGCGTCCGTGTTGATCGGGGTTAGCGATCTGGCGCAGCTACAATCCAACCTGCCCGAACCTGCGCCCGTCCTGGACGACCGGGATATGGCTGCGCTGGAACAGGCATCCGCGATCCCCGCCGCCTATCCGGAATGGTATAATGCGATGATGGCGGATGACGCCGCCGCGCATGCCCTGGAAGGCCGATACGACCCCGCTACGACGCCCGTCGGCATGGACGCCTACCCCCGCTTCTATCTGGGCCGGGAGCCAGCGCGATGAACATGCGAGGCACAGGGAAAAACCGCAAATCTAGAGAGGAGGACATGGCATGGCGAAGCCGGTAATTGACGAAACCGCCGTATCGTCGGTCGAAACAGGCATTATTGTGCGCAACATAGAGGCGATGGTGCGCTTCTATATCGATATGCTCGGCTTTGAACCCTATGGCGAGACGAAGCTGGATTTCGTCCATGTCCGGGGTTTCCGGCTGGGCAACACGATCCTGAAACTCACCTATTTCTATGAGCCGGTCGACGCGCCGCAGGTGGAAGGGTTTGCGCCGGGCATGCGCTACCTGACATTGCGGGTGTCCAATATCGGCGAAGCCTATGCCTCTTTGATCGCGGCGGGGTTTGAGCCGTGGCTGGAACTGGAAACCGCGACCACGACCCGCGGCGTGGTCTACCAGCATTGCGGCGTTTTCGATCCCGACCGGAATTTCGTGGAACTGGTGCAGGGCGAATCCTATTCCCCGCCAAGCCCGGCCTTCGCGCGTGGAGAGGTCGAGTAATTACGAAGGGCGGCGGCCCGTCCGGTCCGCCGCCCCCATGTTGGTCACAGCATGATCTGGCCGATGTCCACGCCCATCTTCACCTTGCCGTAAAGCTCCGACGTCGGCTCGATATCCAGGCCGCCATGGGTCCGCAGCACGTTCAGATCGCGGAAATAGCGTTGCAGCGAACATCCGTTGCGGAAGGAATCGCCCCCTGCGCCGTGCATGATGTCGTTCACCCCGTCACAGGCCAACTTCGTCATATAGGATGACAGCATGCGCAACTGGGCGCGCTCGATCGGCTCCAGATGACGGTCGATCGATACCACGTTTCGCGCTGCGTCGCGCGCCAGCGAATCCAGCGCATCGGCCAGCGCATAAGCGCGGCCGGCCCGCATCTGCGCGGCCGGCTTCTCGGCATAGGATTGGCCGGTATAGCTTTGCACCCGGCTGCTGATGATCGTGGAGAAGGTATCGGCCGCGCCCCGCAGCGCGCCCGCGATGACCGGCATGACTTCAAAGCTTAGCGCGGTCGTCACGGGCAGCTTGTAGAGGGGGTTGGCGTGGATTTGCGCTCCGGGGTGGGAGCCGTCCATGAGCTGGATGAACGACACCGCCTGATGATCGGGCACGAACAGCCCGTCCACCGCCACGTCGCGGCTGCCCGTGCCCTGCATGCCCGCGATATGCCAGGTGTCGATCACCTCCACCTGCGCGCGCGGGACGCAGAACATATAGGGGTGCGGCGCCTCACCCTCCGCCGTCACAATGCCGGTGAAGAACACCCAGTCGGCATGCGCCACGCCAGAACTCCACCCCTGCCGCCCGCTGATCTCAAACCCTCCGGCGACGCGCTTGCCCTTGGCGGTGGGCGCGACCTGCCCGGAACTGAGCACGAAGGGACCGGCGGCGAACGCCTCCTCCTGCGACTTTTCCGGGAAGACGGCATGGAGCCAATTATGCCCGATATAGAAGGACGTAACCCAGCCGGTGGACGGGCATGCCGCGGCGATCAGGCGGCAAACCTCGGTCATTGTGTCGACGTGCAGCTCATATCCGCCGAAACGCTTGGGCGAGAGCATCTTGAACAGGCCCGCGTCGGAAAGGTCGCGAATGGTTTCGTCGAGAGGCGCGCGATTCTGTTCCGTGGCGGCGGCGCGGGCGGCGATGACGGGCTGCAATTCCCGCGCGCGGCCGATCAGTTCTTCTGCGATGTCCATTGCTATCCTCTCCGTCGCTTGCGAATGATCGATCATCCGGTTCGGACACAATCTGATCCCCTGGAGTATAAATAGTCAAGTGCCTATTTATGTCTGATGAGAAAAGCGCGCCCAAAAACCGCAGGCGGGGACGGCCGCCAGTGGGTGGCGCGGCGGAGATTCCCCGCGACCATTTGCTGCAGGCCGCACTGCGCGCCTTCGCGGAAGCGGGCTATGAGGGCATGTCGATGCGGAGCCTGGCGGAGCAGCTCGGCATCAGCCATGGACTGCTCAATCTGCGTTTCGGCACGAAGCAGCAGCTTTGGGAGGCCAGTATCGAATATGGCCTGGAGAAATTCCGCAAGCGCATGATCGATCTGCCCAGGGAGGGTACGCTCGAAGGGCGTTTCAAGGCGGCGGTCGTTCAGGTTCTGGAGGCGATCCGCGCCGTGCCGGAGATGTTGCGGATTCTCAATCAGGAAGGAACGGTGCAGAGCGCGCGGCTGGACCATATCGCGGAAACGATTCTGGCGGACCGCTATTCCCGGCTGGAGGAAGTGATCGCCGAGGGCGCGCAGGCGGGCATTTTGCAGGAGACCCCGGCGCAACTCATCACCGTGATGGTCGCACATGGCGGCGGCGTGCTGTTCGGCCTGAAGCCGCTGGCGCTCAAGCTGGGGCTGCTTGAGACCGGCGATGATCAGGAGCTGGATTCCCGTGCTCTGCAGATTGCGGATATCGTCTGGCGCGCCGTGCAACGTCCATCGGCGGAGACGGCGGGTTCATGAAGCCGCGTCACCTCAGGCGTTGGGGCCAAAATCTCCTGGCTCCAGAATCCTGAAATTGGCGGGCCGCTCCGACTCCGCCATATTCGCCGGCTGAAAGGTGAAGCAGGCGCCCGCCATGAATGGCAGGTCGGCGGCGAACCGGGCGTCGCGCGAACTGTTGGTTCCCAGGAACACCAAAAGCGCGCGGCGGATCAGCAGGGCCGCGGTCCGGATTTCAGGGTCGTTGACCTCCGGCGGCCAGATGGTCGCGCCCTGCAGGACGTGCCCTTCGAAGGGGCCGGGCGAGATCACCTTCTGATTGGCAATGGTCCACCGCAGGATTTCCGCGCCATTGCGCAGCACATAGGCCTCAATCTCTCCGCTTTTGGTCCCGTTGCCGACATGGACGTCGAATATCAGCGTGCCGATGGTCTTGGCGTTGGCCATGGCCAGGCGCGCAAGGTCGAACAAATGGGTGCACTGCATGCCCTTGTCGATGGACTTGCCGGACTCGCCTTCCAACGGTGCACCCAGAAGCGCCTGAAACTGTTCAAGCGCGCCGCTGCAGGTGGACCAGGGCGTCCGGTTCGCGCTTGGCTCCAGCGCCGTGATGACGTTGCCGTCATGGGTCATGACGATAGAAAAATCATGAACGCAGTCCATGATGCGCGCGGTCACGAGATTGGGCCGGGACTCGATATGAATCTTGCGGTGAAGCGGCTTATACGCGCTGATATCGCCAGCATTCTTATGCATCGCAGCCCTCAAAAATTTTCTGGACGAAAATTATTTTTACATAAACAAAATAATTGTGCATTGTCGCCATTGCAAACATAGCAGAATTGTCAAGTCGGGAGCGGCGGCATGCCAGCAATATATGCGGATGAATTGTCGGCTGCCTTGATTGACCTGCGCCATATCGCCCTTGAGCGATAAGCGGGCCGGATGACCGAATCCTCTGACGCGTCCGGGAAAATCGTACCGGCGGTGCGCCGCGCGATCGCGATCCTGCGGCTGCTGGCGGATGCGGGCGGGCCGCTGAATCTATCCCAGATCGCGCGCGGGGCCGATATCGTGCCCAGTACGGCGCTTCACATATTGCGCGAACTTGCGGCGGCGCGGCTCATCACGACCGAGAGCAACCAGAAAACCTATCGACTGGGAACCGGCCTGCTGGAGTTGGCGCAGGCCGTTGTCCGGCGGACCGAGTTTGCGGATATCGCCCGCCCCCTGCTTCAGGACATAGCCCGGCGCTTTGACGTGACGGCGATGGCGACGGCGGCGCTCGACCCGGATCACAGCGCCTGCGTCGCTTCGGTAAGCCCGTCCCATTCCATGTCGCTGAACGTCACCGTCGGCGGCCGGGTACCGACATTGTCCGGGGCGGCCGGACGCTGCGTCGCGGCGTTCAGCCCCACGCCCCTGCCGGAGTTGCGGAAGCGATTCTCCCGGATCCGGTGGCAGACGCCCTTTGATTTCGAAACCTGGCTTGGTCAGGTCGAACAGGTCAGGCAATTTGGCTATGCCGAAGATGACGGCCTGTTCGCCCGCGGCGTAACCACTCTCGCCGCGCCGGTATTCAATCCCGATGGAACCGTGACCAAGGCGGTGGGAATCGCCTCCATTTCCGCCGCTCTCGAAATGGATCGGCGGGAGGCCATTGCGGACGCCCTGAAAACTTCCGCGGATATTATATCGCGCCAGATGGCGGATTAGCCGCGCGCGCCGGTATTTTGCGCCAAGACAATATTTTTTTCTGTTGACAATTATCCTCCAGACATGACAACGCTCCTCTTGTAAACACTGACGTTGACAGGCTATTCTGCAGCGCCGTTGGAGAGGCTTTCATGGCAAACATATTGTCGATGGGCGGAACGCCCATGATCGCGCAGGCGCCAAATTCATGACGGCCGCACTTCCCCTGCGCGGCGTCCGCGTCCTTGAATTATGCTGGGTGTGGTCCGGTCCCTTGCTTGGCCAGCTTCTCGCCGATCTTGGCGCGGAGGTGATCAAGGTCGAATGGTATAAGCGGTTCGACGTATACCGGACGCGCGGCGTCGAGCGTCTTGCGGGCAAGATGCCGGAAGAAGTGCGGCGCGAAATGTCGCAGTCTTTCCACGGTCTCAACCGCAACAAGATCGGCGTCACGCTGGACCTCAAGGATGCGGATCATCGCGAGGCGTTTCTGGAACTGGTCGCGCAGTCCGATCTCGTCCTGGAAAACTTCACCTCCGGCACCATGGATCGCCTGAAGGTCGGATATGATGTGCTGGCGGAAGCGAATCCGGCGATCGTGCTGCTCTCGCTCGCGGGTTTCGGATCGGCCTCTAGGCTTGCAGATATGCGCGCTTACGGCCTTGCGCTCAGCTCGCTGTCCGGTCTGGAAACCGGCGTGGTGGACCCGCGCGACGGCAGCTTTCTCGGCTCCCCCACCTTCGTTTCGTCCGATCCCAATGCCGCGAGCTACGGGTTGATTACCGCCATTGCCGCGGTGCTCGACGCGCGCCGCACGGGTCGCGGCGGACATGTGGAGATGTCGCAGCTTGAGGCGGCCGGCCATGTCGGCGCGGATGACGATGCGGAGCTGGTGAAGGTCGCGCAGGAACTGGGACTGGACCCGGTTCTGCCCGGCGCGTCGACGGCCATCGTGCAGACGAGCGATGGCCAGCATCTCTGCGTCGACTGGGAGGGCCGCATCAGCGCCGCCGATCTGGAGGAGCTGACCGAGGCGGCATCGATCCTGCCGATCGCCCAGGCGCTGCATATCATCGAGGCGGCGGGCGCCAGGGCCGTGAAGATCATCGAGGAAGCGGCGGCGTTCGGCGCTGGGGCGGCCAATGAGGGGACACTGCTTTCGACGATCCATCCGGTGAGCGGCGTGGAGAATATCGTCGCCGCGCCCTGGTGGATCGACGGCAATCGCGCGCCCCTTCGCAAAACGGCGCCGACCCTGGGCGAAGGCAATGCCTATGTGCTCGGCCGCCTGCTGGGCTGGTCCCATGATCGCTACGCCTCGCTGTCCAACCCGCGGAGTGACGCAGCATGACTATGATCGGGACGGATAGGGACGAGGCTGGGTCCGGCATGGCCGAGCGCGAGCTGTGCGTGGGCGACAGCCATTTCGTCATCGTCGGCACCAATCGCGCGGTTCTGCACGCCGCGCGGTGGCTGCAGCAATTTGGTTGCCGCGTGACGGGCGCGCGTTCGCTTCAGGAGGCGCGCGCCATCAGCCCTGCGCCTCTCGCCCTGCTCATCGCCGGGGACGCGATTCCGGCCGATGCCGTGCCGGACGAAGGTGCCGTTGAAATCTATCTGTGGGACTATGAGGTGGATCGTCCCGGCCTTGGCGATTTCGCATCGGCCGTCTCCGGCGTCTCCACCGTGATCGGCGCGCCCGACGGCGCGCCGGGCGTGATGCCCGCGAAGATCCCGGAAAAATGGGCGGGCCTGTTCGGCGCGAGCCTGGCGCTCAGCCTGAAGGTCGCGCGCGACACCGACGCGAAAACCAGCCCGCGCAGGATAGACGTGTCCGCGGCCGATTTGCTGCGCGCCTTTGCCGAGCAAAATTCGGGCAACCATGCTGGCGTGCCCTATGGCTGGCGTCGCAACGGGCGCACCGCGATCGAGCATGGCGGCGTCTTTCCGCAGGGCTTTTTCCGCTGCCGCGACGGCTTCATGGCGGTGCAGGCGCGGTCGCGGCCAGACTGGCACGCCGTTCTCGCCGCGCTGGACGATCCGGAGTGGGGGAAGGACCCGGCTTTCCAGAATCCTTTCCGCCTGTCGGAGGATGACTCCAAGGTTCTGCCGCTGCTCGATGCCGAGCTGATGAAGCGGGATCGCCGCCATCTTCTGGAACGCGCGATGGTTACGGGCGCGCCGATCGCGCCGGTGCTGTCGCTGGACGAAGCAAAGGCGTGGGACGTGTTCCGCCCGGCCTTCTTTGCGCCCGATGGCCAGCCGCGCCCGCCCTTCACGGTGCGGCGCGCCAAGATATTGGAGACACAGACGTCATGAGCTGGGGCACGATAACGCCTGAAAAGATCGCAGAGGCGGCGACCCTGATCGACGTGCCCCTGCGGCGCGACCGGATGCAGTGGATCGAGGCGGCGACGCGCGACGCAATCCGCCATTTCGCCTGGGGCATCGGGGACAATAATCCGCTGTGGCAGGATCGCGACTATGCGGCGCAATCGCCCTGGGGGAAGATTATCGCGCCGCCGTGCCTGCTCTATGCGGTCGACAATACCGTCGTCGCGCCCAAGCTGCCCGGCGTGCAGTGGATTTACGCCGGCACGGCCTGGACCTGGCATGAGCCGATCTTCATCGACGACAGCTTCCGGGTGGAGGCACGCCTGGTGAAGCAGGAGGAAAAGAGCGGCCGCCGTTTCCCGACCTGGGTTCTGCAGACCGGCGAGGTGCGCTTCTTCAACCAGCATGACCGTCTTGTCGCAACCGCGCTCGGCCGCTGCGCGCGCACGCCGCGCGGGGACAAGCTGGTGGAGGCGAAGGGCAAGGAGCATGTCGCCGCCAAGGAGCCGCACAGCTACACCGCCGAGGAAATCGAGAGGATAGAGAGCGAGGTGCTGGCGGAGCCGCGCACCGGCGACCGGCCGCTCTATTGGGAGGATGTCGAGGTCGGCATCGCCATTCCGCAGGTGGTGCGCGGGCCGCTCAGCATCGTGGACATTATGGCGTGGTATTCCGCGCAGCAGGGCGCGCAGCCCTATGGCGGCGTGCACGGCGACGCGCTGCGCTATCGCCAGCGCCACGCGGACTATCATGTGAACAAGACGACAGGCGCGCGCGAGTCCGCCGGACGCGGCCATCTGGAGGCGAAAACCGGCGGCGATGTCGGCATGGGTGGAGCCTATGACATCGGGCCTCAGCGCATTTCCTGGGCGCAGCATATGCTGAGCAACTGGATGGGCGATCACGGCTTCCTGCACAAGCTGGACATCGCGGTCCGCCGGCCCAATCTGGTCGGCGACACCATCTGGTGGCGCGGCTGCGTGACGGGCAAGACGGTCAATGGCGACCATGCTGTTGTCGAGCTTTCCCTGATCGCCACCAATCAGGAGGGCGCGGAGTCGGCCAATGGCACGGCGACCGTCATCCTTCCCTCGCGCGACAAAGGGCCGGTGCGCTGGCCGGTTCACCTGACGGCCTGAGGGGGAGGACGGCATGCTCCTCCAAACCGTCGAACTGAACGCCTCGCTGGAGGTGGTAGCGGATATCGGCAATGATCTGGGCGAGGGACCGATCTGGGACGATGTGACCGGCACGCTGGTCTTTGTCGATTCCAATATCGGCCGGGTCCATCGTTTCGATCCGGCGACGGGTGGTGTGTCGCATGTCGATGTCGGCCCGGTGATCGGCGCGGCGATCCCGCGGCGCAGCGGCGGCATGGTTGCGTCCTCGATCGACGGTTTGCTGGCGGTGACGCCTGCCGGGGGCACGCGCCTGCTGGTGCCGATCGAGCAGGACAAGCCCAACCATCGCATGAACGACGCCAAGTGCGATTCCCGCGGCCGGTTGCTGTCTGGCACCTTGTCCATGCCTTTCGAGCGCGGCGCTTCCGCCCTGTATCGCGTCGATCCCGATCTGTCTCTGCACCATGTGCTGCCCGGCGTGACCGTGTCCAACGGCATTGCCTGGAGCCCGGACGAGACCCGGCTCTATTATGTCGACACGTCGACACGCGGGATCGACTGTTTCGACTATGACATCGAAACGGGCGAAATTTCCGGGCGGCGGCGGTTTGTCGACGTCGACCGGGCGGACGGTTTCCCCGACGGCATCACCGTTGATGCGGAAGGCCATGTCTGGCTCGCCTTATACAAGGGCGGGAAGGTGAACCGCTACGACCCCGCCGGAAGGCTGGTTGGCCAGGTGACGTTGCCAGTGACCTGCGTCACGAGCTGCAACTTCGGCGGTGAAGGGCTGAAGGACCTCTACATCACCACGGCGCGCCATGGCCTGAGCGAGGAGGAACTCGCGGGCCAGCCGCATGCAGGCGCACTTTTCCGTTGCCGTCCCGGCGTGTCGGGATTGCCGAGCTATTTCTTTGCGGGATAAAAATATGACAGACCAAGGCAATCTTCCAGCGGCCCCGCACGGCGACCCCGATTATGAGGTCATCGTGATCGGCGCGGGCGTTTGCGGCATCTATCTGGCCTACAGGCTGAAGCAGATGGGCGCGCGCTTCACTGTCCTGGAGCGGGCCAGCGACGTGGGCGGCACCTGGCACTGGAACCGCTATCCCGGTTGCCGGTTCGATTCGGAAAGCGAGACCTACGGCTATTCCTTCTCCAAGGAACTGCTGAGCGAATGGAGCTGGACCGAGAAATTCGCGCCGCGCCACGAAACCGAACGCTATCTGCATCATGTGGTCGACAAGTTCGGCCTTCGTGAGAACATGCAGTTCAATGCCTCGGTCGTCTCCACCCGCTGGGATGAGGGCGCTTTGTGCTGGCATGTCGGACTGGCGGATGGCCGCCAGATTACGACCCGCTTCCTGCTGACCGCGATCGGGCTTTTGTCCGCGCCGACGCCGCCGCGCTATGCGGGTGTCGACAGCTTCAAGGGGCAGTCGTTCCACACCTATAATTATCCGGCCGAAGGGGTCGACTATACGGGCAAGCGGGTCGCCGTGATCGGCACTGGCGCGACCGGCGTTCAGCTCATCTCCGCAATCGCTGATCAGGTGGGCACCCTGACCGTATTCCAGCGGCGGCCCAACTGGTGCGCGCCGCTCAACAACGGGCCGATTTCATCCGAGGATATGGCGGACATCAAGACCCGCTATGACGAGATTTTCGCGCGGTGCCATGCGACGCCCAGCGGCTTCCTGCACGATGCCGATCCGCGCAAGATGTTCGAAGTGCCGGCGGAGGAGCGGGAGGCGTTCTGGGAGGATCTCTACGCCGGATCGGGCTTCGGCATCTGGCTCGGCAATTTCAAGGACGTCCTTGTCGACAATGAAGCCAATGTCGAATTTTCGAAGTTCGTAGAGCGCAAGATCCGCGAACGGGTGAAGGACCCGGCCGTTGCTGACAAGCTCGTCCCGCGCGACCATGGCTTCGGCACCCGCCGCGTGCCGATGGAGACCCGCTATTATGAGGTCTACAATCGCGACAATGTCCGCCTCGTCGACCTGAGCGAAACGCCGATCGAAAGCATCACGCCAACGGGTATCCGCACCAGCGCCGAGGAAATTCCGTTCGACATCATCATCTACGCCACCGGCTTCGATGCGGTGACGGGCGCGTTCGAGCGGATCGACTTCGCGGGCGTCGGCGGCGTCACGCTGAAGGAAAAATGGCGGGAAGGGCCAGTGGCCGCTTTCGGTCTCGCCGTCGCGGACTTCCCAAATCTCCTGACGGTGGCGGGTCCCTTGAGCGGATCGGTCGCGACAAACTTTCCGCGCGGTATCGAGGAAGCGGTCGACTGGTGCGCCGACTTTATCGCATTCCTGCGCGAGCGCGGCATTGACCGGTTCGAGCCGCATCACCAGGTCGAGGCGGACTGGGGCGAGCATGTCCAGCAGATGGCGAAGAAAATCCTGTTCGCGCAGCAGCAGTCATGGTTCACCGGCTATAATTCCAACATCGACCGGGACTATGAACCAAAGGCGATCGTCTATGCAGGCGGCGCGCAGCGATATCGCCGGGCGATCGGCGAACAGACGGAACAGGGATATCCCGGTTTCAAGCTGAAGCAAGCGTAAGGAGAGGATATATGTTCGCGAGGACCCTGCGGGAGGCAGACCTTAGTGCACGGCCGGATTCCATTTGCGCGATCCTGCATGCGCGTGCGGAGGAATATGGGGACAAGCCATATTTGAAGTTCATCACGGATGGCGAGCTTCTCACCTATCGGATGGCGGCGGACCGCTCCGTCAATATTGCGCGCGGCTTTATCGCGATGGGCATTCCCACCGGCGCCCGGCTTGGCTTTGTTCTCGCCGGGTCCGTGATGCATGTTCTCGGCTGGTTTGCGTCTCTCCAGGCGGGAATGGTAGATGTGCCCATCAACCCCGATTTTCAGGGTGAAGTGCTCAATCACGCCATTCAGAAAATTGAGGTCAGCGCGATCCTGGCCGACGCGGTGGGCCTGGAAGCGCTCAGCACCGCAAGCCCCGAAGCGCGGGCGCAGATCCAACTGATGGTGCTTCCCGACGCGCTTTTCGACAGCCTGTCTGCGGCGGGGAATTTGCCGCAGGGTATTGGGCGCGTCGTTCCCTTGCGCGAGGTTGAGGCGGCCGGAAGCGCAAGCAGCGTCGCGCTGCCCGACATCGATCCGCGCGTGCTTGCGTCTATCCGGTTCAGTTCCGGCACCACGGGGCTGCCCAAGGGCGTGATGATGGACCATGGCCATATGCTGTCCAATGCGCGCAAGGTGGGGGAATTGCTGGACGTCGGGGAAGGGGAGACGATGTATACCTGTTTCCCTTTCCATCATGTGTTTTCCACCGTGATGGGCGTGCTGATGACGCTGTGCGGCGGCGCGACGATGATCGTCGCCCGCAAGTTCAGCGCGAGCGGATATTGGAACGACCTGCGCCAGCACGGCGTCACGCGCGCCCATATTCTCGATCCGCTGATCCCGCTGCTCATGAAGCAGCCGGAATCGCCGCTGGACCGCCAGCATAATGTCGTGCGCATGTATACGGCGGCTGGATATTATCCGGAGTTTGAGCAGCGGTTCGGCGTCGGGATCGTCGCGATTTACGATATGAGCGAACTGACGGTCGTCATGCATTTCCCCGATGGCGAAGAACGGCGTCCGGGCAGTTGCGGCAAGGAGTCGGGCCTGTTCGAAATCAAGATCGCCGACGAAGATGGCTTCGCCTTGCCCGATGGCGCGGAAGGCGAAATCTATGTGCGCCCCCGTTATCCCAATGTGATGTTCCTGGGCTATTACAACGATGCCGAGCAGACCGTCGCCGCGTGGCGCGACCTCTGGTTCAAGACCGGCGATCGCGCCCGGCGGGACGAGGAAGGCTATTTCTATTTCCTGGGCCGTGCCGGGGACCGCATTCGCCGCCGGGGCGTCAACATCTCCTGCGAGCAGATCGAGAAGATTGCGTCCTCGCATCCCGCGGTGCTGGAATGCGCGGCGATCGCGGTGCCATCCGCATTGGGCGAGGACGACATCAAGCTGTGCATCAAGCTGATGCCCTCCGTGGAAGTCGTCCATGCGACGCTGGCGGAGGAATTGCTTGAGACGCTGCCCCGCTCGCTGACCGTGCGTTATTATGAACTGCTGGACGAGCTGCCCAAGACGCATACCGAAAAGGTGAAGCGCGTCGCGCTGCGCCAGATGGGTGAGCGGGGCCTGACGCCGGAGACCTGGGATCATGAGGCGGGCGATTATTGGCGGCCCGCAGAGGCTGCATTGGAGCTTGCCGGGCGGGCATCCCGGTGAGCACGGAATATGACATCCGGCCATTGGAAGATGGCGCGGTCTTTACGATAGACCGCCCGGCCAAACTGAATGCGCTGACCAAGCCGGTGTTGATGGGGCTGGCGGAATGCCTCGACCGGCTTGAACGCGAGGGCGCCCGTCTGCTCGTCATCACTGGCCGGGGGGAGAAGGCGTTCTGCGCCGGAACGGACCTTACCGAAATGCAGGATATGGCGATGGAAGATCGCCTGTCGAAAAGCGCGATGGCGCGGTCGCTGTTCGTGCGGCTGTCGCGTTCTCCGGTGCTGTCGGTGGCGGCGGTCAACGGCCTCGCTCTTGGCGGCGGGCTGGAGCTGGCGATGGCCTGCACCTTCCGCATTGCTGCGCAGCATGCGAGCTTCGGCCTGCCCGAAGTGAAGCTTGGCCTTTTGCCCGCCTATGCGGGGACGCAGTTCCTGCCCGCGCTGATCGGCCGCGCGAGGGCGGAGGAGTTGATACTGACCGGCCGCACATTCTCGTTGGAGGAAGCGCTTGCCATCGGCCTGGTGCATCGGGCCTGTCCGCCATCGGCGGGAGTCGAGGAAGCGGCCATCGCGTTCGGCCGCGAGGCGACCTGTTACAGCGCCCCGGCCGTGGACGCGATCCGTCAATGCATTGCCGCTGCCGGTTCCGCCGTCAGCGATTCGGGCCTGGATGTCGAGGACCGCTATGTCCGTGCGGTTTTTTCCGGGCCGGAGGCAGAAGCCGGCGTAAACGCATTCCTTAACCGACATAAGTGATCAGTAATTCGAAATTTTGGGTTGCCATATCAATTTATCTCGCTATCAACATAGATGTTGAAAATAAAAAATAGAACAAAATGATAATATACTCTGGCATTTAGAGGAGAGATGCTTGTGTCTATTTTCAATCGACACCTGAAATGGGTGATGTTGCTTGCATCCGCTAGTATAATAGCCACCGGCAAGGCCGAGGCGCAGTCATCAGACCAGTCTGCGGAAACCGGAAGCGAGTCCCACGGGCTTACCGATATTGTGGTCACCGCCCGCAAGCAGGGTGCGGAGTCCCTTCAGCGTGTGCCAGCTGCGATCACCGCGATCTCCACCGATACGCTGGACAAGGCGCAGATCACCAGCATCGTCGATGTGGGCCGGTTGGCGCCCAATGTGCAGCTTCAGACGGCGGCGTCCTTCCCCGGTTTCGCGAACTTCACCATTCGCGGGCTGAGCGTGAACAACAGCCTGCGCACGCTTGATCCTACGGTCGTCGTGGTGGCCGACGGCATTGCCTTTGGCGATCCCTATGGCACGCTTGTCGACACGTTCGATCTGGGTTCTGTCGAAATTTTGCGCGGTCCGCAGGGCGTCCTTCTGGGTCGCAACGCCACCGGCGGCGCTGTAGTGCTCAAGAGCCGCCTGCCCGCTGACAGCTTCGGTGTCGAAGCTTCCGTGCGCGTCGGCAATGGCGGCCGCTTCGATCAGTCGCTGATCGTCGAAGGGCCGTTGAACGACCGCCTGCGAGCAAAGATCGCGGTTCTGCATCGCAAGTCCCGCGGCCTTTCGGAAGACCGGAACGGCGGCACAATCGTCCCGACGCCCACGGGCACGGCGGCGCAGCTTTATGGCAATGCGACGGGACATGAGGTGCGCGACGATGTGGTGCTGATACGGCCCACTATCGTCTGGGAGCCGACCGATCAGGTCGATATCTCCCTGATCGCCGAACATGTCGACGCCACCTATGGCGGCAATGATGCGCGCATCATCGTGCCAAGGGGACCATTGCTGTCAGTGCTGGGCTATACGCCGCCGCCGTTCAGCTATGAGATTGATCACGACATTATCGGCCGCACGAAGATCGTCACGGACCGCGCGACGCTGGAGGCGAACTGGAATGTCGGCGCCGGCACGATCACGTCCAGCACCGGCTGGCGGAAAGTGAATCATGATGCGACGATCGACATCGACGCGACGCCCTTCACCCTCCTCCACTTCCCCGACAACAAAAATGATTCGGACCAGTTCAGCAGCGAGTTGCGCTTCGCTTCCTCCTTCTCCGACCGCATCAAGATTCTCGCTGGCGCTTATTATCAGCATCTCACCATGACCGCCGTCGAGCGGCGCATCCGCAACACGCTGATCGTCAGCGCCGCCGGGCCGTTCACCATCCAATATCAGGAGGGGACGTACCGGCAGACGTCCAGCAACAAATCGGTGTTCGCGAATGTCGACTGGACCGTGCTGGATGGCCTCACCCTGTCGGGCGGCGCGCGCTACACGTCGGAACGCAAGGCGATCGCCATCGCTTTGCTGCGGACCTGTCCGGGCGTTGGCTTTGACGCTTGCCTGACCGACCGCCAGCGGCGGAAGGGATCGTGGAACGACGTGTCGCCGCGCGCCGCGATCAGTTGGCAGGCCAATCGGGACCTGCTGCTCTATGGCTCCTGGACCCGCGGTTTTCGCAGCGGCAATTTCAACGGCCGCGCCACGCCCGCGCCTGCTCCGGCGGACCCCGGCGCGGGCATCGGTCCTTCCGATCCGGAGAAGGCAACATCGTTCGAGGCTGGCTTCAAGGCCACCTTCCTCGACCGCCGGGCGCGCCTGAATGTCGCAGTTTTCGTCACCAAATATGATGACATTCAGAAGGTGCTGACATCGACCCAATCGACCCAGACGATCCTCAACGCCGCCAGCGCGACAATCAAGGGCATAGAGGTTGAGGCGAGCCTGCAGCCGATCGACGGGCTGACGTTCGACGGCGCCTTTGGCCTTACCGATGCGTCCTATGACCGGTTCGATGGCCTTGACCTTACCGGCGACCGCATTCCCGACCCGGCGCTGGCCAAGCAGCTTAGTTTCGAGCGCGTGCCGAAATATACGGCGACCGCGGCCGCGACATATGACTTCAGCATTCCGGTTGTTCCGGGCGACTGGTCGGCGCGCGTGTCCTATTCCTACTTCAGCAAGATCTACACCGACCTGATCAACACGCCGCAGGCGGTGCAGCCGGGCTATGATCTGGTGGACGCCAGCCTGTCCTATATGCCGACGGAACAGCTCACCATTCGCGCCTATGGCCGCAACCTGTCCAACACCAATTATTTCGACGCAACGCAGACACCGACATGGGGCATTTTCGGCTTCGGCGGCTCGCCGCGCACTTATGGCGTGGAGGCGACGATCCGCTTTTGATTGCGGGGGAAGGGTAACGAAAAGCGGTGCGGACGCATCCCTGCTATTGTCGCGGATGATCCTCTGCGGGGACCATATAGGCGCGCAGGAATAGGCTGACCGCAAAGTCCGCATCCGCATTGATCAGCTCCGGCGCAGGCAAGTCCATCAGTCCCACCAGCCGCTTCTGCTGCGACTTGCCGATGCCCAGCGACAATAATGCTCCAGCGGCAGCCTCCGGGTCGTCGCGCAGCAACTGACCGCTCGCCATCGCCTCCTCAATGAAGCGGGCCAGGATCAAACGTGTCTGTTTCGGCGCCCGTTCGTAGAAGATGCGGCCAATTTCCGGGAAGCGTTCCGCTTCTGCAGCGATCAGCCGATGCAGGGCGATCGCGCCCGGTGAGAGAACCTTGTTCAAAATGCTCTGCATCGCGCGGATGAGGGTGGTGCGGAGATCGTCGCCCGGACCGGCCAGAATCTCCGCAAGCTGCGCGCGATACGCCTTCGTCGCGCGATCAACCACGGCCTCGAACAATTCCTCCTTGGACGAGAAGTGATTCCAGAGCGTCCCCTTCGATCCGCCCAGCGCCGCAGCAATGCCGGACATGGTTGTGCCAGCATAGCCATGGTTCATAAAGGACGTCTGCGCCACGTCCATGATGATGTCGCGCCGGTCCTGGCGGCGCGCCTCACGACGGCTGAGAGAGGAAATTTCCGGTTGCGGACCCATAACCGTACCATAAAGTACGATATTCTGGTTGACAAGCCGCTGACCCAGGCTCAAAGGCGGAATCCATACTAGATGGTACGGTTATCTATGCGGCAAAGGCTCTTACATTCCGTTGTCATCCTTCCATTGATCGTGCTGGGCGGATCGCGGCGACGCCCGATCTGGGGCCGCTTCCCACCATGCGCACGGCGGAAAGCGTCGCCGCTGCGCGCAGTCTGCAGGCGAGCGACGCCGCCTGGCCAGGTGATGGCTGGTGGCGGGCCTATGGCGATTCTCAGCTCGACAGGCTGATCGAGGAAGGGCTGAATGGCGCTCCCGACGTTGCGGCTGCCGTCGCCAGACTGCGCCGGGCGGAAGGGTTGGCGCAGCAGGCAGGCGCGGCGCTGTTGCCGAGCCTGGACGCCAGGGGCAGCATCACTGCCGACCGCCAAAGCCTCAACATGGGCTATCCCGATGAGTTCAAGGCGTTCCTGCCCAGAGGGTGGAACGATCATGGAATGGCCAATCTTTCCCTGGGTCTGGATGTCGATCTGTGGGGCCGTAACCGCGCGGCGCTGGCGGCTGCGACATCCGAGGCGAATGCGGCGCGGATCGATGTTGCACAGGCGCGGCTGATGCTGGCGACGGCGATCGCAGACGCTTATGCCGACCTTTCCCGGCTGCATGCGGAACGCGATATCGCGCAGGGCGCGCTCGACATCCGCGTCGCGACCCTAAAGCTGGTGAGCGACAGGCTGGACAGCGGGCTGGATACGCGCGGCGACTTGCGTCAGGCGGAATCCGGTCTTTCGCTGGCGCGCGCCGATCTTGCGGCGGCCGATGAGTCGATCGCCCTGCGGCGGAACCAGATCGCCGCGCTGCTTGGCGCCGGGCCTGACCGGGGTCTGGAAATCCAGCGGCCGTCCGCCGTGACCGTCGGCGCGCGGGGCTTGCCTGCGGGCATCACGACAAATCTCGTCGCCCGCCGGCCGGACGTTGCCGCCGCTCTCGCACGCGCCGAGGCGGCCGCGAAGCGGATCAAGGTGGCGAAAGCCGATTTCTTTCCGGCGATCAACCTGTCGGCGCTGGTCGGCGTGCAGTCGCTTGGCCTGGACCTGCTGGCCAAGAAGGATTCGATTTACGGCAGCGCCGGACCGGCGATCAGCCTGCCGCTTTTCCACGGCGGCGCGCTTGCCGGACAATATCGGGGCGCACGCGGGACATATGACGAGGCGGTGGCCAATTATGACCGGACGGTCGTCGACGCCTATCGCGAGGTCGCCGATGTCGTAACCAGCCAGCGCGCGCTCGGCAGCCGCCTGACGGACGCCCGCGCGGCGCTGGCGGCCTCCGAGGACAGCTACAAGGTCGCGAGGTTGCGCTACGAGGGCGGACTGTCCACCTATCTCGATGTGCTGACTGTCGAGGAACGGCTGCTCAGCACGCGGCAAGCCGTCGCGCAACTCGATTCACGGGCCTTCGCGCTCGATATCGCCCTGATCCGCGCGCTGGGCGGCGGCTTTGCCGCTGGCGACGCTCTTGCCAAGGATGTGCCCAATGGCTGATGCCCCCTCCGAAGCCTTCCCCGAAACGTCCCAGGAGGAAACGGCGAAAACCGAGCACCAGGAAGCCCGGAGGAAATGGCTGGTCCGGCTGGCTCTCGCCGTGCTCACCATCGGCGTCATTGTCGCGCTGTGGTATCTGTTGATCGGCCGCAACCATGTGTCGACCGACAATGCCTATGTGAATGCGGAGATGGCGCAGGTGACGCCGCTCATTTCCGCCCAGGTGACTGAAGTCGCGGTCAGCGACACGCAGGCGGTCAAGCGCGGCGACATATTGGTCAAGCTGGACCCCACCAATCCCCGTATCGCGATCGCGCAGGCGGAGGCCGATCTGGCCGAGGCCCGGCGCAAGTTCCGCCAGACGGCGGCGACCAGCGGCGCGCTCTCGTCGCAGGTGGACGCGCGCGGCGCGGATATCGTGCAGGCCCGTGCGAGCCTGGCCAGCGCGCAGGCCGATTTCGACAAGGCGAAGATCGATTTCGAACGGCGCAAGGCGCTGGCACCGGCGGGCGCGGTGTCTGGCGACGAACTCACCAGCGCCAGCAAGGCTTATGCCGCGGCGAAGGCTGCGCTCGACCTAGCGCGGGCTGGCGTGGCGCAGGCGCAGGCCAACCTGCAGGCCGCCAATGGCGAACTGGAGGCCAATGACGCTCTGGTGCGCGGGTCCACCGTGGACACCGACCCCGGCGTGCTGGCCGCGAAGGCGCGGCTGGACAATGCCCGCCTCGATCTTGACCGCACCGTCATCCGCGCGCCGATCGACGGCGTGGTGACGCGGCGGCAGGTGCAGGTCGGCCAGCGCGTGGCGCAGGGCAGTCCGATCATGACGATCATTCCGCTGTCGCAGGTCTATATCGACGCCAATTTCAAGGAGCGGCAGCTTCGCCGGGTGAAGGTGGGCATGCCCGCCACCGTCACGGCGGACATCTATGGCGGCGATGTCGTCTATCATGGAAAGGTTGCGGGCTTTTCCGGCGGGACCGGATCGTCGCTGGCGCTGATCCCGGCGCAGAACGCGACCGGCAACTGGATCAAGGTGGTGCAGCGCCTGCCGGTGCGCATCGCGCTCGACCCGAAGGAGCTTGCCGAACATCCCCTGCGCGTCGGTCTTTCCACCGAAGTCGAAATCGACCTGTCGGGCGATTGACGGTGAATGACAGCGCCACACCCTGGGACCGGTTGACGCCACGCCAGCGGCTGCTTGGCGGCCTTGTCCTGGCGCTCACCAATTTCATGGTCGTGCTCGATCTGACGGTCGCCAATGTGTCGGTGCCGCACATTGCCGGCAATCTGGGCATTTCGGCGGATCAGGGTACATGGGTGATCACCTCATACGCCGTGGCGGAGGCGATCTCGGTGCCCCTGACCGGATGGCTGGCGCAGCGTTTCGGCGCGGTGCGGCTTTATATCGGCGGGATGGTCGGCTTCGGCCTGTTTTCGGTGCTGTGCGGCCTGTCGATGACGCTGGGCATGATCGTCTTTTCCCGGATCGGGCAGGGCCTGTGCGGCGGGCCGCTGATGCCGATGTCGCAGATGCTGCTGACCCGCGTCTACCCGCCCGAACAGCGGGGCAGGGCAATGGGTCTGTGGACGATGACGATATTGCTTGGCCCGGCGCTCGGACCGATCCTGGGCGGATATATCAGCGATAACTGGAGCTGGCACTGGATCTTCTTCATCAATGCGCCGGTGGCGGTGGTCTGCCTGATCGGCGCTTACGCATTGCTCCGGCCCGTGGACACGCCGACGCAGAAGAACCCCATCGACCTTGTGGGTCTTGCGCTGCTGGTGTTCTGGATCGGCTGCCTGCAGATCATGCTCGACATCGGCCGCGACCATGACTGGTTTGGCGATCCGATGATCGTGATGCTCGCCGTGCTCGCGGCGATCGGTTTCTGCGCCTTCCTGATCTGGGAATTGACCGAGGAACATCCGATCGTGAACCTGCGGGTGTTCCGCCATCGCGGGTTTTCCCTGGGCCTAATCGCATTCTGTCTATGCTTCGGGGCCTATTTCGCGAGCATTGTCGCGATACCGCAATGGCTGCAGCTCTCCATGGGATATACCGCAAGCTCGGCGGGTCTGATCACGGCCTTTACCGCCATGTCCGCCATCCTCGTCGCGCCGTTCGCCGCCCGGCTGATGGGCAAGGTGGACATGCGCCTGATGGTGTCGGTCGGCATCGCGCTGGTCGGCGTCATGTCGGTTGCGCGGGCGGGCTGGACCAGCTCGGCGGATTTCTGGTCGCTGGCCCTGCCACAATTCATTCAGGGCTTCGGCATGCCGTTCTTCATGATCCCCATGACGACGCTGATGCTGAGCGCGGTCGATCCCGATGAAATAGCGTCGGCGGCGGGCCTGCAGAATTTCGTGCGCACATTGGCCGTGGCCGTGTCAACTTCGCTGGTGCTTACCGCATGGGGCGATGCGCAGCGCGTGTCGCGCAACGAAATTTCCGGCGCGCTGCACCCGGACGATGCTTTGTCGCAACTCTCGCAACTTGGCATGACGGCCGATCAAAGCCGGGCCTTCATCGCCAATCTGGTAGATCAACAGACGATGGTGGTGGCGCTCAACTACACCTTCCTGATCGCAGCCGCCGCTCTGGTCGTCAGCTTCGCGACGGTCTGGCTGCTGCCCAAGCCCAGCCACATCGTCGGACCGGGCGCAGGCGGGCACTGAGTTCCTTTTTCAGTCCTCGCCGTCGAACTGCACCCGGTTCGCGAGGATCACCGCCTGGGTCCGGCTGAACACATTGAGCTTCAGCAGGATCGCCGAGACATGCGCCTTCACGGTGGTCATCGATACGGACAGGTCATGGGCGATCTGCTTGTTGAGGCGGCCGTGGACGAGATGAGTCAGCACGATGCGCTGTTGCGGCGTCAGGCTGTCGATCCGGGCGCGGATGCTTTCATTCTCCTCGCTCTCCGGGTCGGTCTCACCAATCGCGTCGGGCATATAGATTTCGCCGGAAACGACGCGATGTAGGGCATCGACTATCGCGCTGCGCTTCATGGATTTGGGGATGAAACCGGCAGCGCCCGCGGCGAGCGCTTCCCGCACGACCGTCCGGTCGAACGCGCCGGAGACCATCACCACCGGCAGGATCGGATAGCGCTCCCGCAGCAGTTTCAGGCCATCGAGCCGCTTTACGTCGGGAATGTTGAGGTCCAGCAGGATCAGGTCGAAATTGCTCTGATCGGCCAGCGTCGCCAGCGCCTCATCCAGCCCGGCCGCTTCGAAAATGTCGCACCCGTCGAAGGTCACGGCGATCACGCTGCGCAGGCCGTCGCGCACAAGCGGATGATCGTCGATGATCAGCACCCGTTCCATTACCGGTTCGTCGCTGATGCCGTCCGCCTTCATGCCTTTTCCCCCGGCGCGATGATCGGACATATTGCGAGGCATGGCAACCATTGCCGCGGGAATGCCCGGCGGCGTCATGCCGTTTCGCCCGGCCCCATACCCGTAGCTGCCACGCCCCATGACAATCATCTCCGATTGCTCCCAATCATTTTTGCCGTTGAGCCAAAGGCGCCGGATGTTTCCATCCGGCGCCCAATCATTCAGCCCTTCGGCAGTTTGAACACCCAGAGCGATCCGCCCTGGTTGATGTCCTTGAACGACTTGGCGACCTCGCCGCCCCACAGCGGTACCGCGCCGCCCCAGCCGGACATGACGGCGACATATTGCTCGCCATCCTGCTCCCAGGTGATCGGCGAACCGACCACGCCGGACCCGGTCTGGAACTTCCACAGCTCCTTGCCGCTCTTGGCGTCGAACGCCTTGAGATAGCCTTCGGGCGTGCCGGTGAAAACAAGGTTGCCCGCAGTGGTCAGGACGCCGCCCCAGAGCGGGGCCTTGTTCTTATATTCCCACACGATCTTGCCGGTTTTGGGGTCCATCGCGCGCAGGGCGCCGATATGGTCCTCCGCGATCGGCTTGATGGTGAAGCCAGCGCCCAGATATGCAGCGCCCTTCTTGTAGGCGATGGGTTCGTTCCAGATGTCCATGCCCCAGTCGTTCGACGGGATGTAGAACAGGCCGGTATCCTTGCTATAGGCCATCGGCATCCAGTTCTTGCCGCCCAGGAAGGACGGCGAGGAGAATACGCTGGTGCCCTTTGCGGCCCCTTCCGGCGCGCCGGGGCGGCCGGTCGGGATCACGATGGGCTTGCCGTTCTTGTCATAGCCCTTCGCCCAGGTCGTCTGCATGACAAACTTGTTGGCGCTGATGAACTTGCCGTTGGTGCGGTCGAGCACGAAGAAATAGCCGTTACGGTCGGCCTTGGCGCCCAGCTTCATCGGCTTGCCGTTGATCGTCGCGTCAAACGGGATGAACTCGTTCACACCGTCAAAGTCCCAGCCGTCGTGCGGCGTCGTCTGATAGTGCCATTTGATCGTGCCCGTGTCGGGATCGATCGCCAGCGTCGACGCAGTGTAGAGATTGTCGCCCTTGCGCAGATGGCTGTTCCACGGCGCGGGGTTGCCGGTGCCGAAATAGAGCAGGTTGGTTTCCGGGTCGTAGGTGCCGCCCAGCCAGGTCGCGCCGCCGCCGGTCTTCCAGAGGTCGCCTTCCCAGCTTGCGTTCAGCTTGCCGGTGATGCCGTTATCCTTGCCGCGCAGCGTGCCCATATTGCCTTCGACAACGGGGCGGTGCCAGATCAGCTCGCCGGTGTTGACGTCGCGCGCCTCGACCGCGCCGACGATGCCGAACTCGCCGCCGGAGTTGCCGGTGATGACCATACCCTTGACGATCAGCGGGGCTGCGGTGGCGCTGTAGCCTGCCTGATAGTCGGCGATCTGCTTGTTCCAGACGACCTTGCCGGTGTTGCGGTTGAGCGCGACCAGACGCGCGTCAAGCGTCGCGAAGATGATCTTGTCGCCATAGATGGCGGCGCCGCGATTGACGACATCGCAGCACGGCATGATGCCGTCGGGCAGGCGCGCCTCATATTTCCACTTCTGCTCGCCCGTCTTAGCGTCGAAGGCGAACAGGCGCGAATAGGAACCGGTGACGTAGATGGTGCCGTCATAGACCAGCGGCTGCGATTCCTGACCGCGCTGCTTTTCGCCGCCGAGCGAGGCGGCGAAGGCGGGGACCAGTTTTGATACGGTTTCGGTGTTGATCGCGTTGAGCGTGCTGAAACGCTGCGCCTGCGGACCCATGCCATAGGTCAGGACATCGCCGGTCGAGCTGGCGTCCGCCATCAGATCCGCGTCGGTCGGCCCGGCGCCGGCCGCCAGCAGCGGCGCTCCCGCAGCCAAAAGGGCGCATAGAGCAGCGCCAGCCATCGAACGCATAAAACGTCCCGTCATCATCATCCTCCCTGGTTACGGGCGCAGCGAACGCCTCGATGAACAGCCTATTCCGTGCGACGAAGCGAACAATTGGACCTTTGGTCGGTCCGGCTTCCGCTCAGGCCGCGAGGGCGGGCGCGTAGGTCACGCCGTAGCGATCGAATATCGCCTTCAGTTCTCCGGACGCCGCCATCTCGGTGAGGATGGCTTCAACCGAGTCGCCCAGGTTCCGGCTGTTTTCCTTCACCGCCATGCCGATGTCCCAACCGGGGGAAGGGAAGGCTGGCAGCGGCGTGGTGCGGCGGGCGATATTGGCGGGCTTACGGTCGGCAAGCACCGCTTCGATCTGCGCCCGGCTGGCCAGCACGCCTTCGGCATGGCCGTCGATGATGGCGTTGACCGCGTCAGCACCGCTGGGGAAATGGGCAACATCCTTGGCCAATATGCCGCCGAACGTCCCCATCAGGTAAAAGTCCGGAATGGAGTCGATCTCCGCAGCGAGCTTGTGTCCCCTGAACTGGCTGGGGATCGCGTTGCAGTCGATCTCGCCCTTCACGCAGGCGAACTGAAAGGTTTCGCGATAATATGGCGCGATGATCGCCACCTGTTCGTTCCGGGCGGCGAAGCCCCGGTCGAAGGGGATGTGGAGCATGATGTCGGCGGGTTGAAAGCCGAGCAGGCCGCCCTTCCACACGCCATTGCGCAGATCGTCGTCCACGCTTTCGTCGGCGATCAGCTCCGCCAGATCGACGCGCACGCCCAACGCCTTCGCCAGCGCCGCTCCCAGATCGGCGTCTATGCCGATAAGCTTCCCGTCCTGCCGCCAGGACCAGGGGCGGTTGTCCTTATAGACGGCGACCCGAAGGACCCCCAGCGCCTTTACCTTGGCGATCGGCGCGGCAAAGGCGTTGCCGGGCATCAGCCCCAGCGCCGACATGGCAAGCGCGTTCATGAGGAAGCGGCGCCTGCCAAGATCGGTTGTCTGCATCGCCTTTATTCCTGATGCTTGGTTTCCAGCCAGGCGCGGATGGCCCAGCCGGTCTTTTGCCCAAGGACGTCGCCAAAGGGCGGCATATAGACTTTGCCGTCGTGGGAGGAGCCATGCTGGTAACGCTGGACAAACCACTCGTCGCCGCTGTCGCCAACCTCCAGATAGCGCAGATCAGGCGCGATGCCGCCTGATTCCGCGTCAAGGCCGTGGCATCGGGCGCAGTTCTGGCCGTAGGCGGATTCGCCGATCTTCACCGCCTCCGCATTGCCGCGATAGGGATTATGTTGCAGCCATTCCTCGCCAATGTCCGGCAGGGCCGACGTGTCGACCGCCTGCGGGGTGACATTGCCATGCGCCATCAGGGAGGATGCAACCGACAATCCGGCGACGCCGGTGGCGGCCAGCAACAGCATTCTACCAATATTCCTCATCCCAGAAACCCTCGTCTATCGCATTCCCTGTTGTCTGTGTTGTAGGGATGCCGGGAGGCCCGCCCCATTGACCATTGGTACAATGCCGTACGGCCCGGCGGAGGCATAAGGTCCGGTGCAATGAGAAAGAGGATGATCGCCCTGATGGCCGCCGTTTCCGTCTTCGCAGTCAGCGAAGCCGGCGCGGAAACGCTGTATGTATCGAACGAACGCGGCAACAGCGTCAGCGTGATCGACACGGCCAGCATGAAGCCGGTGGCGACATGGACCGTGGGCGGGCGTCCGCGCGGCATAGCCATATCGCGGGACGGCAAATATGTCTTCGTATGCGCCAGCAACGATCATGCGGTGCAGATGATCGATCGGGCGACCGGCACGGTCGTGGCCAACCTGCCGTCAGGCGAGGACCCCGAACAATTCTTCCCCTCTCGCGACGGCAAGTTGCTGTTCGTGGCCAATGAGGACAATGCCGCGCTGACCGCCATCGACATCGCCAGCCGCACCGTCGCCTTTCAGGTGGATGTGGGCAAGGAGCCGGAGGGCGTTGCCGAAAGTCCCGACGGCAAATGGCTGGTCGTCACCTCCGAGGATGAGAATGAGGTCAACTGGATCGACCTTTCGACCAAGGCGATGGTTGAGGGCATGCCGACCGACCAGCGCCCCCGGCATGTGGAGTTCACGCAGGATGGCGGGCAGCTCTGGATAGCGGCGGAGATCGGCGGCACCGTGCAGATCGCGGATGTCGCGACGCGCAAGATTGTCGAGACGATCCGCTTCGCGCCGCCGGGCGTGAAGGATTATCTGGTGCTGCCCTGCGGCATCCGCTTCACGCCGGACGGCAAGACGGCGGTGGTCGCGTTGGGCCGCGCCAATGTGATTGCGCTGGTCGACGTCGCAACGCGCAAGGTCACCGCCTATGTGCCGGTCGGCAAGCGGGTGTGGCATTTGTCGATCAGCGGCGACGGGACGCGAGCCTATACCGCCAATGGCCTGTCCGACGACGTGTCGGTGGTCGATCTGGCGGCGGCGAAGGTCATCGCCACCGTTCCGGCGGGGCAGGGGCCGTGGGGCACCGCCGTCGCGCCCTGATGCATGGCCCGGCCAGACGGCCGGTCCGGCGCCTGACCCAAAGGATGAGAACCTAAGTCCAATTTCGGTCCCGCCGACTGCAAAGCACTCTCCCGACGCCGGTCGACCGGCGACAAAAACGGGAGGATGTTATGAAGAAGCGGGTGCTCCTTGCGAGCGCGGCGATGGCGCTGACTTTCGCACTCAGCGCAACGCCGGCGATGGCCGGGACCAATGCCGAGTTGCTGAAGCGGCTTCACGAAAAGGGCATTCTTACCGACGACGAATATCAGGCGCTGCTGGCCGATGACAGCGCGCAGGTCGCGACCGCGCCCGCCGCTCCCCCGGCGCAGGCGGCCGCCGCCAGCCTGGACGACAAGCGGCTGGTGCGGATGAGCGAAAGCGGCATCGGCATGGAAGTGGGCGGCGTCACCGTGAAGCTTTCCGGTTCCGTCAATGGCTTCTACACGCATGACAATGGCCAGGCGCCGGGGCCGAACACGGCGGTTGTCGGCGGCGTAGTGCCCGCGGGGGGCAGCAGCAGCGCGATCCGCAACGGCCTGTTGCCCGGCTATCTGAAATTCGATGTCACCACCAATCAGGGCGGCTGGGATGTGGGGGCGCATTTCGGCATGTATCCGGGCATCAACAGCGCGGACTATTCCTCCGGCGGCGGCGCGAATGCCGGTGGCAGGCCGGTCGCTTTGCAGACGGCGGGCATCGATTTCCGCCAGACCTACATGACCATCGGCCGCGCGGGCCTGGGCGAGTTCAAGCTGGGCCGCGACATCGGCCTGTTCGGGTCGGAAGGCATTTTGAACGACATCACCCTGCTTTCGGTCGGATCGACCGGCGGCAATGTCGCGCCGTCAAACACGTCGCTCGGCCGCATCGGCATCGGCTATATCTACACCGACTTCCAGCCGCAGATCACCTACACCTCCCCCAGCATGGCCGGGTTCCAGGTGTCGGCGGGCATATTCGAACCGCTGCAGTCGCTGACCGGTCCCGGCGAGACCAGCAAGTCGCCCGGCTTCCAAGGCAAGATCGTCTATGACGGCAAGTTCGGCGATTTCAGCGCCCGCGCATGGCTGTCCGGCATCACGCAGAAGCATAACCGCGTCGACGGCGTCAGCTATACCGGCAGCGGTTTCGATACGGGCGCCAAGATCGGTTACGGCCCGATCGTCCTGACCGGCTATTATTATAATGGTTCCGGCCTGGGCACCACGGCGCTCAACCTGTTCGATACGGACGATCTGGGCAATAAGCGCGACAGTGACGGCTTCTATCTGCAGGGCCTCGCCACCTTCGGCAAATTCTCGGTCGGCGGCAGCTATGGCGAAAGCCATCTCCACTATGCCAACCTTGCCGATGCGCTCGCCAATCCGACGCTGATCGACACCAACAGCTCTTGGGTCGGCCAGGCGCGCTATGGCCTGACAAGCTGGGTCACGCTGATCGGCGAATATATCCGCACCAAGTCCGAAGCGCATAATGGCAATGAGGCGAAGGCGGATACGGTCGCGCTGGGCGCGATCCTGTTCTTCTGATCGCTACAGCATCGTCGATCCGAAGGAGGGCGCGTCCTGCCGGGCGCGCCCTCACTTTTTGACCATCATGTACCGACCGAAGGTATAATGGAGGCAGGCAGACCGCCGACCTAGCACCAACCCCATAAGAGACAGGGAGAGTATAGGTGCGGGCAGAATTATATAGCGGACTGGCGCTGATATTGGCGACCGCTACCTCGGCCCAGGCGCAGACCGATCCGGCCGACGACCGCACCGCCATCATCGTGACAGCCCCCGGCGGGGCGATCGACAGCGACGATGCGCTGACGCTTTCCGCCGCCGACATCAGCCGCGCGGGGATGCCCGACCTGCTCTCCGCCCTCACCCGCAACATCGCCGGCGTGACGTTGCAGGATGCGCAGAATAATCCGTGGCAACCCAACCTCGTCTATCGCGGCTTCATCGCATCGCCCTTGCAGGGACAGGCGCAAGGGCTGGCCATCTATATGGACGGCGCGCGGTTCAACCAGCCCTTCGGCGACACGGTGCAGTTCGACCTGATCCCGGAAGCGGCGATCCGCAAGCTCAGCATATTGGACGCAAGCCCGATCTACGGCCTCAACGCGCTGGGCGGCGCGATCCTGCTGGAAACCAAGACCGGCGTCAGCGATCCGGGGCTGGAGGCGAGCGCGACCGGCGGGCGGTTCGGCTATGCCGAGGGGAGCATTGCGGGTGGGCTGTCCAGGGGCGCGTTCAGCGCGTTTGGCGCGTTCCAATATAGCCATGACGATGGCTGGCGCGCGTTCAGCCCGTCCAGCCTCTATAACGGCTATGCCGATCTGGGCTTCGATACCGAGGGTGGCGGCATTCACATGAAGCTGGTCGGCGCGAAAACGAACCTGACCGGCAATGGCGTATCGCCGATGGAATTGCTCGCGGCGGACCGGCGCGCCGTGTTCACGCATCCGGACAACAGCCGCAGCCGTTATGGCCGGGTCAGCCTGCATCCCTGGGTCGCGCTGTCCGGCACAACGCGCATCGAGGGCAGCCTCTATGCGCAGAAGCTGACGCTGCGCACCGTCAATGGCGACGCCGCCGATATCGAGGCTTGCGAGGATGACGATGCGGCGGGCCTGCTGTGCCTGGAAACGGTCGGCGGCGACGACGAAGGCGAAGGGGAAAGCGAGGGTGTCCTGACCGATGCGAACGGCGACGCCATCGCCGATACGTTGGGCGGGGAAGGCTATGGCGTGCTCAATCGCGGGCGCACGCGGACCAAGGCGATGGGCGCGCTGGTGCAGCTTATCGACGACCGGCCGCTGCTTTCGGGCGACAATCATTTCGCCATTGGCGTGAGCTACGACACCAGCCGCACCCGTTTCGACACATCGACCGAGCTTGGCGCGCTGACCGAGGATCGCAGCGTCGATGGGCTGGGCAGCATCATCGTGCAGGAGGATGGCGCGATCGCGCCGGTGGGCCTTGTTGCCCACACCTATTATTGGGGGGCGTTCGTGCAGGACCGGTTGCCGATCCTCCCCGGCCTCTCGGCGGAGATCGGCCTGCGATACAATCATGCGCGGATCGTGCTGCAGGATCAGATCGGCACCGCGCTCAACGGGCGGCACAGTTTCGACCGGGTGAATCCCGGCGTCGAGCTGGACTATGAGGTGACGGAGGGCCTGTCCCTGCGCGCCGGTTATGCGGAGAGCAACCGCGCGCCGACGCCCGCCGAACTGTCCTGCGCGGACGAAAATGCGCCGTGCAGCCTGACCAACTTCTTCGTCGCCGATCCGCCGTTGAAGCAGGTGGTCGCCAAGAGCTGGGAACTGGGCGCGTCGGGCCATGGACAGATGGGCGGATGGACGCTGAACTGGCTGCTGTCGGCCTATCGCACCGTCAATCATGACGACATCCAGTATATCGCGTCGCAGATACGCGGCCGCGCCTGGTTCCAGAATATCGGCAAGACAAGGCGGCAGGGCGTCGAGGCGTCGGTGAAGGCGCAGCGTGGCGGCCTGACGGCCGGGATCAGCTACGCCTATACCGATGCGACCTACCGCACGCCGCTGGTCCTCTCCAGCCCCGCCAACCCGGAAGCCGACGATGATGGCACGATAGAGGTCGAACCCGGCAACCGCCTTTCCGGCATTCCCCGGCATAGCGCCACGCTGACGCTGGATTATGCCGGCCGGTTTGCCGGAAACAGGGGCTGGTCGGTCGGCGGCGACCTGATCGCGCGGTCGGGCCAGTATCTGATCGGCGACGAGGCGAACCTGAACGCTAAGGCGCCCGGATATCTGGTCGCCAATTTCCGCGCGGGTATCGACATCGTGCCGGGCGTCACTCTGTTCGGGGAGCTGCGCAACGCCTTCAACCGCAAATATGCGACCTTCGCCACCTTCTCCGAAGTCGATGAGATCGAGCTGGAGGAAGTCCCCGGCGCAAGCGACCCGCGCGCCTATGGCCCCGGCGCGCCGCGGCGCTGGTATGCGGGGGTGAAGGCGCGGTTCTGACCTGCCTTTCCCCTCGCGCTATGGGGCGAGGGGAAATTGCATCGTGACGCGCAGCCCGCCGCCATCGCGGTTTTCGAACAGCATGGTTCCGCCATGTTTTTCCATGATGGACCGGGCGATCGACAGCCCCAGGCCAACGCCGCCCGTCGCGCGATTGCGCGACGCCTCGCCCCGGTAGAAGGGTTCGGAGAGGCGCGAGAGATGATCGGGCGACACGCCCGGACCGTCATCCTCCACCCGCAGCAAAGCATGACCGTCCGCCTGGCTGAGCGATATCTGCGCATTACCGGCATAGCGGACGGCGTTGTCGACGACATTGGCGATGCAGCGGCGCAGGGCTGCGGCGTCGCCAAGGATGATTGTCCTGGTGGGATCGGCCATCGTGACGCTGGACTGCATGGCGGTCATGTCGTCCGCCAAAGCCTCCACAAGCGCGGCAAGATCGATGCGGAGCATGACAAGGGACTCATCACCGCTGCGGACGAAATCCAGCAATGTCGTCACCATCGCGCGCATTTCCTCCAGATCGGCATGCGCCTTCGCCCGGTCCTTTTCCGGCAGGCCCTCCAGACGGAAGGAGAGGCGCATCATCGGCGTGCGCAGATCATGGGCGATGGCGATCAGCATGGCGGTGCGTTCCGCGACATGGCCCACCAACTGGGCCTGCATGCGGTTGAACGCCTGCCCCAGCTTGCGCACTTCAGGGGGGCCTTCGACCGGCAAGGGCTCCTTCCGCTCCATGCTGACAGCCGTCACCCGCCCGGCGAGCCGGTGTATCGGATTGGTGATCCTGCGCGCGACGAGATAGGCAGGCCCAAGCAGCAGCGCGAAGATCAGGATCATCAGGGAGATGGTGATGGCGTACCAGCGCAAGGATCCGTGCCGTTCGCCAGTCATCCACGACCAGTGATCGCCATTGCGCCATGACACCGTAAAGCTGTCATGCAGCATCGGGCCGCGCCCCCCCATGCCCGCCATCGGGAAAGCGGGTCGGCTGCCGTTTTTCGGCGATCCGGGGAAAGGGAATGCGGCCATGCCTTCGCCGGGCCGCGGTCCCATTGCGGGCATGGCCGGACCCGCGACATAGAGCCGCACATTCTGTTCCGGCACGCCCAGCCGCAGGGCGAGGGCCTTTGCCAAAAGAGGTGCGGGCCGCATGCCGGACGGTTGCTTGACGCCCTGGCCCCGGTCCAGGCTCCAATCGCTATTCTCGCTCTGTCCTGTGCGGATGGCGGCAGCGACCTCATCCATGGTCAGGGGCCGCGCATGGGGCGGCGGACCCCGGAAGGTGACCGCGAGCATCGCGCACAGCGCGGCGATGAGCGCGATCGCTATAAGGCCGACAATGCCCGCCAGAATAGGCGGATTAAACCCGCGCCTCACCCGCGCAGCGCCTCGACGGACGGCGTGAACATATAGCCCTCATGTCGGACGGTGCGGATAAGATCGACGCCCTTGCCCCGTTCGAGCTTGCGCCGCAGGCGGCTGACCTGAACATCGATGGCCCGGTCATAGCTTTCCGTGTCCCGGCCCGCCGACCAGTCGAGCAACTGGTCGCGGTTCAGCACGCGCCGGGGATGTTCGATAAAGGCGCGCAGCAGCCGGAACTCGCCGTCCGTCAGGCTGACCACGGCATTGTCCGGGTCGAGCAACAGGCGGCTGTCCATGTCCACAGACCAGCCCGCAAAGCCGAGCCGTTGCCCGCCCTGCTGCGCCGGACCGGCGGAGGGCGCGGCCTGCCTTACCCGCCGCAGCACCGTGCGGATGCGCGCCAGCAATTCGCGTGGATTGCAGGGTTTGGACAGATAGTCCTCCGCCCCCATCTCCAGCCCGATGATCCGGTCGATATCGCTGCCCACGGCGGACAGCATGATGATGGGCATGGTGCGGTTCCCCTGCAGCCGGCGCAGGATGGACAGGCCGTCCTCCCCCGGCATCATCACGTCCAGCACGGCAAGGTCGAAGCTTTTCGACGCCAGCAACCGGTCCATGGCCGCGCCGTCGCTCGCGGTGTCCACGGTGAAACCGTGCCGCTCCAGAAATTCGGAGATCAGTTCCCGAATGGCCCGATCGTCATCGACGACCAGGATGCGGGTTCCTATCTCCACTGGCGCATCCTCCGCATTTGCGACCCCGGGCATGGGCGTCTGCGCAGATATACCCCCGGTGGCATTGTCCGGCAAAGTCCGATCCCCCTTCGCGCGAAAAGGCGTCAGACCGCCAGGCCAACCGTCACGGAACCGGTATAGCCGTTCGTGATGTCGCCCGTCATCACCGGCGTCATCGCCGTGATCTGCGCCGTGCTGTTGTCGCCGAACACATTGTCGTTCGCCGTGGTTATGCTTGCGAAATTCGTCTTGCTGGTGGCGTAGGCGGACGTCGCATAGACGGTGTTGCACGCATCGGCGGGCATGGCGAATTGCGACACCAGCACGCGATTGGCGTAAGTCGTCGCCTTGTCGAGACTGGGATAGACCTCAAAATGGATATGCGGATAGCGCCCGGAATAGCAGCCGGGGAATATGGTGGTGAATGTCACCTGGCCATTGGAGTCGGTCATCCCGACGCCGCGCAGATAATTTTGCTGCGGCAGGTCATAGAGCGAATATTGGCCCGACCGCGTGCAATGCCAGACATAGACCGCATAGCCCGCGAGCGGCGCGCAACTGCCATTGGTGTTGACGAGGGTGATGGTCAGCAGGGTCGTGAAGCCGTCGGCGGTGCCGCTGTAGGAGCCGAAGCTGGGGCGGATGTCGGCGCGCACAATGCCGCTCTGGATCAGGGCGTTGACCACGGAGCCATTGGCGCTGTTGGAGCCGTCCGCCGGATAGGGACCGTTGGTTTCCGCCGGGGTTACGGCGCAGCTTCCCGATGTGGATGCGGGAGTGGGCGTCGGCGTCGGAGAGGGCGTGGGCGTCGCCGTGGTGGTTCCTGTGCCGCTGTCGCTGCTGCTGCCCGTGCTGTCATCGCCGCCGCATGCCGCGACCAGCGCGACCGACGCGCCGGACAAGAGCAGCCATAATGTCTGCCTGCGCCCCACTTCCTTGCGCCCCATGACGCCCAGGTCGTGCGGCAGGCCCAGGTCATGCGCATCGTGATTTTCCATGGCCATGAATCGGCTCTCCCATAAGGTCGGGCCGGACAATTAGGACGGCTCTGTATCCCCGGAATTTCCGCAAGATGCGGGCATGTAGCGCTTATATGTCAGAGTGTCACAAAAGCGGGGGGTCGTACCGGTCCAGCCTCCGCCGCAAGAAAAACATTATATTTCATATAGTTAAAATATGGATGGCCGTGGCGTACCCGTAATTTTGATGGCGCATAATCTGTTGCGCATATAAAAGAACGGTTGACCGTTTTTAAAAGCGCGGCTAGCAATCCGTTCGACGGCCAAAGCCGCAAAAAATGCAAAACGACCAATGAGTCGAACTAGGGGAGAGATGCGATGCTATTGAAGCAACGGCTATTGATGACCACGGCTGGCGCCCTGATGGTCATGGGTTTTCATGGAGCCGTTCACGCCCAGACGTCAGTCCCGGCAGGAGAAGCCGCAGCCACCACCGACGAGGCGGACATCGCCGATATCGTGGTTACAGGGTCCAGGGTCGCAACCAATGGCAACGCCTCCCCCACGCCGCTGACGGTGGTGACCACCCAGGCGCTTCTGGCCCAAACGCCGTCGAATATTCCTGACGCGCTCAACAAGCTGCCGCAATTCCAGCCCGGCCGTTCGGGGCAGGCGGGTCCCGGCTCCGCAGGCGGCAATAGCGGCGCCAATACGCTGAACCTGCGCAACTTCGGCGCGCAACGGAACCTGATCCTGTTTAACGGCCTGCGCGTTCCGGCGACGACGGCGGCGGGCGAGGTGGACATCAACGTCCTGCCGCAGATGCTGATCCAGCGGGTCGATGTCGTGACGGGCGGCACATCGGCCGTCTATGGCTCCGACGCAGTGACCGGCGTCGTGAACTTCGTCGTCGACAAGACATTCACCGGCATCAAGTTCAACGCCCAGGCGGGCATATCCTCGCGCAACGACAATGAGCAATGGAAGTTCGGCGTCGCCGCGGGCACCTATCTGTTCGGCGATGACCGCGCGCATATCGAATTTTCCTACGAGCATTTCGATTCAAAGGGCATCGGGTCGCTGCTCGATCGCAAGGCCGGCAAGGATGTGTGGACGGCGACCGGTTCGGGCACGCCCGCCAATCCCTTCATGCTGACCCGCAATGGCCGGGCGTCCATCTACACCAATGGCGGCCTGATCACCGTCGGCCCGCCGTCGCTGGTTGGCCGCACCTTCTCCAGCAATGGCGTGCTCACCCCCTTCGCCAGCGGACTGCCGACCGGCAGCAACGGATTGCAAAGCGGCGGCGACGGCCTGTTCTTCAACGAGATCCAGCTCTACGCGCCTCTGGTGACGGACCAGGCCTATGGCCGGTTCGACTATGAATTCAGCGACGCGCTTACCGCCTATGCCGATGTCAGTTTCAGCCAGTCGAAAAGCCATAACGGCTTCCTGCCGTTCGGCACCAACGGACTGCCCGGCGCCAATGGGCTGAGCGGCGCGGTGATCCTGAGCGGCAACGCCTTCCTGCCGGAATCGGTGCAGACGGCGCTGACCGCATCCGGCGCGCCGTCCTTCGTCCTTTCGAAATATGAGAGCGGCGATTCCGCAGTGCCGGGCGCTGGCAACCGCAACCGGACGCGCAACTGGCTGGCGACGGCGGGACTGGAAGGCAAGATTTTCGAGCGGTTCAACTGGAACGCCTCCGTCCGGTACGGACGGACCAGCCAGCATGTCATCAACACGAACAATATCAACGCATCGAAATTCGCCGCCGCGCTGGACGCCGTGGTCAATCCAGCAACCGGGCGTGTGGTCTGCCAGGTATCGCTGACGCCGTTCGCCTCGCTCTATCCCGGCTGCGTCCCGGTCAATCTGTTCGGTCCTTCAGCGGTGACGCCAACGGTCGCCGACTATATCACCGACGACACCAGCCAGACGCTGATCAACGAACAGACCATATTCAATGCGGGCATTTCCGGTGAGGTCTTTTCGACCTGGGCCGGGCCTGTGCGCATGTCGGTGAGCGGCGAATATCGCGACATCAACACCAAGCAGATCAGCACGACCAACCCCTTGAACCGCGCCAGTTGCACGGGCCTGAGAGTTAATTGCCTGCCAACGACCCCCGCCTATTTCGGCTATACCAACGGACCGTTCAGCGCCCAGCAGACGGTGAAGGAAGCAGCGGTCGAGGTGCTGGTGCCGCTGCTCGCGGACGTGCCCTTCATCCGCAAACTGGAATTTAACGGGGCCGCCCGCTACACCGATTACAGCACCAGCGGCAGCGTAAAGACCTGGAAGATCGGGCTTTCCTGGGAAGTCAGCAATGAGCTGCGTTTCCGCGCAACGCGGTCGCGGGACATCCGGGCGCCGAACCTCTACGATCTTTACCGGCCCGGAAGCGAATCCCTGTTCGGCTTTGCCGACCTGCACACCGGCGTCACAAAGACAGTGGCGGCGCGGTCGCAGGGCAATCCGGCACTGGTGCCGGAAATCGGCAAGACGCTGACCGTCGGCGCGGTCTACAAGCCTGACTGGTTCTCCGGCTTCAGCATCTCGCTCGACTATTATGACATCAAGCTGAGCAAGGCGATCACCACCGTCGCCGGAACGTCCGCGGCGATCCAGCGGCTGTGCGAGGACTCGAACGGCACGTCGCCTTATTGCTCGCTCTATATCCGTCCCTTCCCCTTCAGCGACCGGTCGCCGGCAAATACCGCCACGGCGGTCCTCAGCCAGTCGCTCAACGTCGCGACGCTCTCCACCAAGGGGCTGGATATCGAAGCGAATTACAGCTTCAGCGCGGACAAGCTGTTCTCATCGGCGGGGGGCCGGTTCGACCTGCGCTTCCTTGGCTCCTACCAGCCCAAATTGCTGACGCAGCAGATGGCGGGCGGCATCATCACCAATGGCGCGGGCGTCAACGGCGTGTCGAAACTGCGGCTCAACCTGATGCTCGCCTATAATGCGGATAGCTGGGGCATGACGATCAACCAGCGCTGGAAATCCAAGCAGCAGGCTTTCTCCGCGCCGATCGTGTTCCAGATCCCCGACGCATCGGCCTATGCCTATACGGACGTGACCCTGGAATATAAGCCGAAGCTGATTTCCGAGGACACGACCCTGTTCTTCACGGTGCAGAATCTGTTCGACAAGCAGCCGCCGGTCTTTGGCGGGCCGGCCGGGGCGCCCGGCCTGACGCCATCCTATGCCGTCGGTTATGACGTGGTTGGCCGGTACTTCACCGCCGGCATCAGGGCGAAGCTCTGATCATGGGGAGGGGCGGATGTGGGTCTGCCCCTCCTCAACTGCGCAAAGGCGATGCTTGCATCAAGGGTCTCAGGATGTTAGCATTAAATGAACAATTGACCGTTTTATTAAACGCGGCGCTGCCGGACAACCGGCCTGACCAGGTGAGGAATAGCATCTTGCGTCCCAATCCTCCGACGATTTCCGGTCTGGCGAGATATGGCCGCGCCATGGGTTGCGCGCTGGCCCCGGCTCTCCTTTTCGCAGCGCCCGCCATGGCCCAGACCGAACATCATCATCACGACGCCGGTCCCGCCGCAGCGCCCGATTATGCGCCAAAGGCGCAGGCGGCGAGCCCCACCCCCTTCACCCTGGGCGTCAAGGTGACGCGATCGGACGGAATGGTCATCGACCTGTCGGCGCTGAAGGGCCGGCCGACGATCATGACGATGTTCTTCGCCAGTTGCCCGGACGTCTGTCCGCTGATGACCGAGAATATCCTGCAGGCGGAAAGCCAGATACCGGCCGACGAGCTGCAGGACCTTCAGGTGGTGATGGTGTCCTTCGACGATCGCGATACGCCCGCCGTTCTGGACGCATATCGCAAGGCGCATGGCATAATGTCGCCGCGCTGGACGATCGCGTCCGCGTCGCCCGCCGCAAGCCGGACGCTTGGCGACCTGCTCGGCGTGCGTTTTCAGAAATTGCCCAACGGGTCGTACAGCCACACGGCGATGGTCGATCTTGTCGCTGCCGACGGAGCAATATTGGCGCGCGTGCCAGGTCCTTCTCTCGCCGACCCGGAATTCCAGGCGGCGATCCGCGCAATGCTTTCCATGTCATCCGCTGCAAACCCCTAGGGGAGAAATCATGAAGCTTCTGTCCCGTCTCGGCCTTCTTCTGACAAGCTGCCTCACGCTGACCGCGGCTGCGCCCGCGGCTCTGGCCGCCGCCGATCCCGCTTATCCGGCGCTTGACGGCAAGCAATTGGGGCAGGTGCGCAACATCGTCGAGCTGGCGCGCCAACCGGATCATGACTGGAGCGACATGAAGGTCGGCAACCGCAGCGCCTTCGACAACAGCCAGTTCCAGATCGCCTGGATGTATTATGCGCTCGCCGTGGCGCAGAGCCAGCAGACCCCGGCCTATCGCGAACTGTATCAGGCGACGTCAGATGAGCTGATCCGCAAGATGACGCTTCCCGAAGTCTGGGCGCTGTGGGGCAAGATTATCGAGGCGCCGCAGTTCAAGAAATATCTCGACCAGACCAAGGACTGGCGGGACCCGGTGCGCGCCAAGAACATCATGTATAGCGGACATCTGCTGCAAATGATCGGCCTGTACGAGCTTCTGTATCAGGACGGGAAATACGATAAGCCGGACGCGATCACCTTTGCGATCACGGGAGAAAATCCCTTCGTCCACACCTATAATCATGAGAGCCTGGCGAAGATCATCCACGCGCAGTTTTTCGAAAATGCGTTTGCGGGCATCGAGTGCGAACCCAATCTGGTGTTCGCGGAATGCAACCAGCATCCGGTATTGGGGCTGATGAATTATGACCAGCTTCACGGGACGAAGCTGGCGGACGTGAAAACCGCATTCTGGGACAAGGCGATGTCCCTGGGCTATCTGGACACCAAGAAAACCAAGCGCTTCACAGGTCCCTACCGGTTGAAGGAGGAGCAGCTTGTCGCCTTCCCCTCCGGCTGGAATGACGGCTGGACCGGCGTCACGCTGCACGGCTGGAACAGGGAACTGGTCAATCAGGTCTACCCGATGCAGCGTGATGCGGCGTTGCCCGCGCTGCTGGATCAGAACCCCGAAACCTTCAAGAACCGCTGGAATCAGACATCGGTTTCTAGCGATTTCGGCTTCCTTGCGGCCTACTCCGCAGAGGTGGGGGATCAGGCCACGACCCAGAAGATGCTGGGGTTTGCGGACACGCATTTCAAACCGGTGTGGCGCGACGGCCGCTATCTCTATCCTCTGAACGACCCGAAGGTGCCCGGCGCGCCGGAGCGGCTGACCGGTGACGAGGTGCCGGGAAGCGGATCAAAGACGCCGCCAGCGCCGCTGACCGACGATCAGCTTGGCGATTATCTGGTCGGTCCGCTGAACGGCAATGCGCTGCTTGCTTTCGCCAGGCTCAATCCGGGCAATGGTCTGTGGAATCTGACCAATAATCTGGCGGGGACCTATGCAGTGAAAGGGCCGCAGATTGTCGGCGTCGATTATCCCAAGGTGCTTGTGAACCAGGCTTATTATGATCAGTCGCGCGGCGTGCTGGCGATCGGGCTAGCTCCGGGAACCGACTATCGCGGGAGCGTTACCTTCAACGTGCGCAGCCTGCCGAAAGGCTCCTACACCATATTGCTGGACGGGCAGCCGGCCGCATCGATCGCGGGCCGCCGCATCAAGCCGATCACAGAGGAGCTTGCGGCAAGCTGGACGAAATCGGGCGAGTTGAACCTGGCGCTTCCTTTGAATGAGGGCAGGGCCATCCGCATCGAAAAGCTGCGCGGAGACCGGATCGCCGCGCGTTGAGCGGACCATTCTTCATCATGCAGGCCCATGCTGCGCCACTGGGGAGCCGTATCGAAAGATGCGGCTCCCTTTCTTTTCACGGGCTTGAAAGGATATGAGACAGGATCGGACTTTTTAAAAACGGCCAACCATTCTTTTTTCGTTTCCGGCAAAGGGCGGGTTGGTTATACGCGCCGGTGGCGGGCGGCCCCTGTGCGCGGGGACGGCGGCGTCATGTCAGCGCCATGTCCAGCGCATGCGAAGTGGAAGGATTTAAGCGATTCCCCGGAAAGTCGGATCCAACGGCCAGGAAACGAACGCAGCCATGCGGCGCGTCGCCACGCACCTGATCTATTCGGTCGGGTATGAGGCGATGAACATGCGCGACCTTGCCGCCGGGATTAACCGGAAGCCGGGATCGCTGTATAATTATTTCAAGAGCAAGCAGGACCTGCTCTACAGCATCATCGAGGAGCATATGGTGCTCGTCATCGCCGCGGCGGAAGATGCGATCGACCCTGCGGACGCGCCGTTGAAGCAGCTCAAGGATTTTATCGCGTTCCACGTGAACTATCATCTCGACAAGCGCGAGATATTATATGTCGTCACGTCGGAGCTGCGGAGCCTGACCAAAGCGAACCGGGCGAAGATCATCAAATACCGGCAAAAATACGAGGCCATCCTGACCGGCATATTGGACCGGGGGAAGGAAGCAGGCGACTTTTCCGTATTTCATACCAAGCTCGTGACATTCTCCATCCTCGCGGTGCTGACGAGCGTCAGCAACTGGTATCGCTATACCGGCATATTGAGCATGGACGATATTGTGGCTGCGCATACCGACCTGATCCTGAACGGCGTTCGCGACGGGAAGGGCGTCTGACGCCTATCGGAGGATCACCACTGGAAGATGGCGCGGAGTTTTTCCCGTTCGGCCGGATCGTCCCAGTCGACACGGCCCCGCCTGATAAAAAGGGGCTTGCTCTCGGCGGAGATCGCTATCGTGGCGGGAAGGCTCGGCACCTTGAAGCGGGAAACAACCTCGCCGCTGACATCGACATAAGCGTCGAGATGCCTGATCGACAGCTTCCTGAGGGCGGTGCGGACAATGGGCATGCCTGACCGGTCGACGGACAGGGCGACGACGTTCAGGCGCTTCTTCAGATCGCGCTGGAGGCGGTCCAGCGCGGGCAGTTCGATAACGCACGGCGCGCACCAGGTCGCCCATATGTTGAGCAGAATTGGCTTACCGCGCAGCGTGGAGAGCGACAATTTGCGCCCGTTTTTATCAGTGAAGGACGCATCGGTGCCGGGCGGTAACTGTGCAGGCTGCCAGTCATAATCGGACGCCGCCGCCAACGGTGCGGCATATAGCATATATGCCAGCCCCCCGATGACGGCGGCGCGCCGGGTGCAATCATATGTCATCGCGGGATCAGGCAGGAACCGTGCGATTAAGTTCGTCCCGCACCACGATGGTCTGGGAATTGGTATATTCGCTCAGGCCGTCCAGCGCATTTTCGATGCCGATCCCGGATTGCTTGTGGCCGCCAAAAGCGATGTGCGGGGAAAAGCTGTGAATCTCGTTGATCCACACGGTGCCGGTTTCCATCCGCTCGGCGATCTTGCGCGCGGCGGCGACATCCTTTGACCATACCGACCCGGCCAGGCCATATTCGCTGTCATTGGCGCGGCGAATGACATCATCCACATCGTCGAACTTCAACAGGGGAAGGACGGGGCCGAATGCTTCCTCGACCACGACCCGCGAGTCCTCCGGCGGATTGTCGATCAAGGTGATCGGCACGAAATAGCCCTTTCCATCGGGGACGTCGCCGCCGAGCAGGAAGCGCAGGCCGCTGGAACGCGCATCGGCGAGCAGGTCCTTGAGCTTTTCGAACTGCATCTTGTTCTGGATAGGGCCAAGGTCCGTTCCCTGCTGCGACCCGTCGCCCACGACAACGGTGGTGGCGTAATCGACGAGCGCCTTGCTGAGCTGATCATAGATATCGCGATGCACATAGAGGCGCTTGGCCGCGACGCAGAATTGCGCGCTGTTCTGGAAGGACGCCCAGAACAGCTCCTTGGCGACGGCCTCGACATCCACGTCGGGCAGGACGATGGCGGCATCGTTTCCGCCCAGCTCAAGGGTGATCCGCTTCAGATTGCCGGACGCGCTTTCCATGATCTTCCGCCCGGTGACGGTCGAGCCGGTGAAGGAGATTTTGCGGATGTCGGGATGCGACGTCATCCACGCGCCAAGGTCGTTGCCCCCGGAAACGACGTTCAACACGCCCGCCGGGAGGACGTCGCGCAGGATTTCGCCCAGCTTGAGCGTACAGAGCGGAGTATAGGGCGACGGCTTCAGGACCATCGTATTGCCGGCGAGCAGGGCGGGCGCGATTTTCCAGATCGCCAGAAGGACCGGAAAATTCCACGGCGTGATGCCGCCCACGACACCCAGGGGAGTCTTGCGCACCTCCACCTGACGGCCATCGCTCTGCTCCACGATTTCCGGGTCCAGCCGCTGCTTAGCGATTTCGTGGCACCAGATGATGGAGCCGCCGATTTCCCATTCGGCACCGGCGCGCGCCTTCCCCTGTTCGCGGATGAGCAGGCGTTTGAAGTCCTCCGCATATTCGGCCATGCGGTCGCCAATGGCGGAAACCAGCGCCTGCCGCTCCTCGACGGGGCGGGCGCTCCACGCCGGATAGGCGCGCTTCGCTGCAGCGACGGCGCTGTCCAGTTGATCGCGGCTGGCGTCCGGCACGCTGGCGATCACTTCCTCGGTCGCGGGATTGATCGCGTCGATGGATTTGTCGGCGTCAGCGGCCTTGCCGTCGATCGTCATCGTATAGTGCGAAAAGAAATCGACGGTCATTGCGGCATTTCCTCCAGTTTGGAAGGTTGAGGGGAGGGCGAGGAGGCTTCGCGAAGCGCGCGGCGCATCACCTTTCCAGTGCTCGTTGTGGGAAGGCTCTCAACAAACTCCACATGACGCGGAACCTTGTAACTGGCGAGCGCCCCCCGGCAATGGGTGAAAAGCTCATGCGCGTCGAGGGATGCGCCTTTCTTCAGAACCACAAAAGCCTTGGCGAGTTCGCCCTTGGCCTGATCCGGTATGCCCGCGACGGCGACCATGGCGACGGCGGGATGCGCGGCGATCACCTGTTCGAGTTCGGCCGGATAGATATTATATCCGGCGGTGATGATCATGTCCTTCTTGCGGTCCAGGACATAGAGATATCCGTCCCGGTCGCGCCGCACGACGTCGCCGGTCTTGAGCCAGCCATCCTCCGACAGAGCGCCCTTCGTGGCGTCCGGATTGTTATAATAGCCGTCCATGACGAGGGGGCCGCGGACCAGAAGTTCGCCAGCCTCCCCATCGGGCGCATCGCGTTCGCCATCCTCCATGTCGGCCACGCGGACCTCCATGCCGGGGAAGGGAAGGCCGATGGACCCGTGCCGACTGGGCGAGTGCAGGGAATGGGAAATGGCCGGTCCGGCAACCTCCGTCATGCCCCAAAGCTCCAGCAGCGGGCATCCGAAGGCGGCTTCGACCGCTTCAATCGTGCTTGTGGGCATCGTCTGCCCGCCAACCGTGCAGCGGCGCAGCGTCGACAGGTCCGCCGAATGCAATGCCGGTTCGTTCAGAAGATAATGATACATTGTCGGCACGCCCTCAAACAGCGTGGCCTTGTAACGGCCGAGCAGCACGATGGTTGTTGCCGGGGCGAAACGCTCCATCACCACCAGCGTCATGCCGCACAGGAAGGTGCAGTGAAGGACGATATTGCCGTAGACATGCGGCAGGGGAAGGGCGCTCACCACAACCTCGCCCTCCTGACGCGCGTGCATGGTCGCGGTCATCGTCGCGCTGGTATGAATGGCGCGGTGCGACAGCATCGCTCCCTTGGGACGGCCGGTGGTTCCCGACGTATAGCCGATCGAACAGAGATCGCCGGGGTCGCGCGTCACGGCAGGCGCCGGGGCGGCCGACAGCAGGTCCTCATAATTCGCCATGCCCTCGCCACCCCGGTCCGAAGCGACGAAGCCCATCGGCGCACCGTTCGCCAGGCGGCTGGAAACCGCAGCGCAGCGTTCGCCGGTCGATATGACCATCACGGCTTGGGAGTCGGTGGCGATGTAGGCTACTTCATCGATGCTCAGCAGGATATTCGCAGGCACCACCACCGCGCCGAGGCGCACGATCGCGTAATAAGCAACGATCCAGCGCCATCCGTTGGGCAGGTGCAGCACAACCCGGTCGTCCACGCCGACGCCCAGCATCTGGAGGCCGCCCGCAAAGGAGGAAACGCGCTGTTCGATCTCGGCAAAGGTCAGGCTTTCCTTGCCGGCGATGATCGCCACTCTGTCGCCGAATTTTCGGGCGGCCTGCTGGGTTAGGGAGCCGATCATCCTATTCTCCCGGACGCAGCACGGCCTTGAGGACCTCACCGCTCTCCGAGGCGTGAACTGCCTTTTCGATGTCGCTCATGGGGAAGAATTTGATCAGCTTGTCGAAGGGGAAACGCCCCTGCCGCCAAAGCTCGACAAGTTGCGGGATGAAAATGTCGGGAACGCTGTCGCCTTCGATAATTCCGCGGACCGTGCGGCCGAACAATATGCCGTTCATATCGAGCGAAAATTCCGTGCCCAGCGGCGCGACGCCTATGATGCCGCAAATGCCCGTCAGCCGCAGGCAGTCGACGGCCTGCCGCGCAACCTTTGGCAGCCCCGTCGCTTCCAGCGAGAATTGGACGCCTTCGCCGCCCGCCGCGGCCTGGATGGCGGCGACCGGATCTTCCCGGCCGGGGTTGATGACATGGGTGGCCCCCAATTGCTGGGCGAGGGCAAGCCGGTCGTCGTTGAGGTCCACGGCGATGATAGTCGCGCAGCCCACGACGCGGGCGGCCATGACGGCGGCCAGCCCGACCGATCCCGCGCCAAAGACGGCGATGCTGGACCCGGCCTTGGGCTTCAGCGCATTCATCACTGCGCCAGCCCCGGTCTGAATGCCGCATCCCAATGGTCCCATGATTTCGAGCGGGACGTCGCGCGATATTTTCACGACATTGCGCTGGGTCGCGATCGCATATTGGGCGAAGGAGGATTGCGCGAAGAAATAGGCGCTCAGCGTGTTTCCATGCGCGTCGCAGCACGGGCTGGAGCCATCCGGCCGCGCGCCGGTGAAGTTGCGGCCATATAGGTCCGGGCAATAGCCGAACAGGCCCTGCTGGCAGTTTGCGCATGTCCCGCAACTGGCGAAGGTGAGTACGACATGATCGCCCACTTCCACCTTGCTGACCTTGCTGCCGACCTTCTCGACGATGCCGGAGCCTTCATGGCCGAGGATGGCGGGCAGGGGCGTTGGGAAATATTGATCCCTGACAACGAGATCCGTGTGGCACATTCCAACACCGGCGATGCGAATCAGCACCTCGTCCTCACGCGGATCTTCCAGTTGGACCGTCTCCACGACAAATGGCCCAGACTGTTCCCGCACGACGGCGGCGGTCATATTGCGCATCAACGCCCCTCCTATTTTCTATTAAAAGAACGGTCGTACGTTTTTTATCTGCCGTCAAGCGCAAAATGCTGCGGGCGGGCGGCAAAGCGACGGGTCGAGCGCGCTTCCGCCCGCGCAGGGCAGGTGCGATAATCGCCTGAACGGACGGCGCTATTAAAGGGGAGATACGGGTAGCGCTGGCTGCGGAAGCGTGCGCGCCAGGGATATGCGCGCCAAGGATATGTGCGAATGCCGCCGCCCGCCTAGGAGGCGCGCCAACGCGATGGCCGGTCTTGGGCGCGGAGGCGGACTTTGTATCCTTCATGGTCAGCCGATATTTCAGCACCGCCCTTTTCAGCCGGGTCGTGGGCGCGATGTGGGTCGCATGGGCCTGGGGCGGCGGCATCGGCACCTATCTGGCGGGACTGTCCTATGACTGGACCGGCTCCTATGCGAATGCCTTCATCGGCTTTGTCGCACTGCTGATCCTCTCCGCCGTGCTGCTGCTTCGCATGCCGCCCTATTTCCACGCGCATGGAAAGGCGGCGGCGCATTAGGGGCGTCACGCATCGCGCGGCCATAGCTGCCGGGCCTATGGCTGGCGGCGCTCATCCCCGCCGCACAGGACAGTTCAGGACTGCTGGCCAGGTCCCTCGCTCTGCTCGTTCGCGCTCGGTTTGAGTGGCGCCATGAGCCAGAGCGTGGCCATGGTGAAAGCCGCCAACATGACCGCTACGCCATAGCTGCCCAATCCCGTCGCAACCCCAATGGCGCCGGTAACCCAGAGGCTGGCGGCCGTTGCGGTGCCCCGCACCGATTCCCTGCCCTGCAGAATCGCACCGCCGCCAAGGAAGCCGATGCCCGCAATCACGCCCTCCAGCACCCGCGCCATCGCCGCCGGGTCGTCGGCAGTCAATTGTTCCACCGCCTGCACGAAACCGGAACTCGCCAACGCCACAAGTGGGAAGGTCCGCAATCCGGCGCTGCGTTCTTCCTTCTCCCGATTCCAGCCGATCGGCACCGCCAGCGCGTAAGCGGCCGCCAGAGCGAGAATGTGGGGCAGGAACGCGAAAGGATCGGTCACGGAAAGGTTCCTCTGGCGCTCCTTCCAGAAACGGGGAAGCCGCCGCCCGTGTCAGCGCACGCGCCGTCCGCCGGTTCCAGACGCCGGATCGGCGAATGCGAAATATATGGAAAAACCCCGCATCAGCGATGGCGCATTTCCCGCCGACGGGCGCATCCCACATGATAACAAACCAGCATCGTACCGGAAAAAGCAACATCGTGAGATACGCTCTCAAGGCGTCCATACTGTGAAAACGAACCTGCTTTGCAAGGCGTTCACAGGAGATAGCGATGGTTGCCACAGAGGCTCAGTTCACCGGAAGCGATCAACAGTCCGGTGTGACTGTCTCGCCGATCAAGCTCGCCCATGTCGTGTTCAAGACATCCCGTTTCAGGGAGATGATCGATTGGTATCGGCTCGTCCTGAACGGCACGATGGCGTTTGCGGATGAGGGCATCGCCTTCCTCGCCTATGACGACGAGCATCACCGTATCGCCTTTATCAACGTGCCGGGACTGGGGGAGCAGGTGGGGAAGCTTGCCGGCGTGCACCATGTCGCCTTCACATATGCCACGCTGGAGCAATTGCTGGATAATCATGCGCGGCTGGCCGAGAGGGGCATCGCACCGGCCTGGTCGGTGAACCACGGACCCACCACCTCGCTCTATTATGCCGACCCGGACGGCAATCACCTGGAATTTCAGGTCGACAATTATGAAACGGTCGAGGAGGCGGGGAAGTTCTTCTTCACGGATGCCTTCGCCACCAATCCCATCGGCGTGGATTTCGATCCGGTCGAGCTGCGCCGCCGGTTGAAGGCGGGCGAGGATGAGGATCAGCTCAAGCAGCGCCCGGCGAGCGGCCAGCGCGGCGTGGACAGCATCCCGCTGCGCTGACGCGCCAATCCAAATCATATTGACGCCCGGGCCGCAGCGAGCGCGGCCCGGCACTTCTGCAATCAGACAGGAAAGACGAATGGCACGATATCTGAAGCGTGGGGCGGTTGCCGAAGTGAAGGCGGAGGCGGACCGCCAGGTGCGCGAAACCGTCGAACGAACGCTGGCCGATATTGAGGCGCGGGGCAATGCGGCCGTTCGCGATCTTTCCATCAAGTTCGACGATTGGGACCGCGACGATTATCGCCTGACGCAAGGCGAGATCGACGCCTGCGTCGACAGCCTGACGCCGCAGGAGCGCAAGGACATAGAATTTGCGCAATCGCAGGTGCGCAATTTCGCCCAGATCCAGCGTGACAGCATAAAGGATGTGGAGGTGGAAACGCTGCCCGGCGTGATCCTTGGCCATCGCAATATTCCGGTCAATGCGGCCGGTTGCTATGTGCCCGGCGGCAAATATCCGTTGCTGGCGTCCGCCCATATGTCCGTGATCACCGCCAAGGTCGCCGGAGTGCCGCGCATCGTCACCTGCGCGCCGCCCTTCAAGGGGCGGCCCGCTCGCGCGATCGTCGCCGCGCAGGCGATGGCCGGCGCCGATACCATCTATGCGCTTGGCGGCATCCAGGCGGTGGGCGCGATGGCGCTGGGCACACAGAGCATCGATCCCGTCGATATCCTTGTCGGTCCCGGCAACGCCTTCGTCGCGGAAGCGAAACGCCAGCTTTACGGGCGCGTGGGCATCGACCTGTTCGCCGGCCCCACAGAGACGCTGATCATCGCCGACGAAGCGGCGTGCGACCCCGAACTGGCGGCGACGGACATATTGGGTCAGGTCGAACATGGCCCGGACAGCCCCGGCATATTGCTGACCAATTCGGAAAAGCTGGCGCGGGAGACCATGGCCGAGATCGAACGGCTGCTGCAGATATTGCCGACCGCCGATCATGCCCGGCGGGCGTGGGAAACATTCGGCGAAGTGATCGTGGCGGACAGCTATGAGGAAATGGCCGCAATCGCCGACGACATTGCCAGCGAGCATGTGCAGGTGATGACCAGCGACCCGGATTATTTCCTGAACAACATGACGAATTACGGCGCATTGTTCCTTGGCCCGCGCACCAATGTCAGCTTCGGCGACAAGGTGATCGGCACCAACCACACGCTGCCGACGAAGAAGGCGGCGCGCTATACTGGCGGCCTGTGGGTCGGCAAATTCCTCAAGACCTGCACCTACCAGAAGGTTCTGACCGATCAGGCGTCGGCGCTGGTTGGCGAATATTGTTCGCGCCTGTGCGCACTGGAGGGCTTCGCCGGACATGGCGAACAGGCCAATGTGCGCGTGCGGCGCTATGGCGGACGCGATGTCCCTTATGCGGGTCAGGCCGCGCCGAGCGAATTGACCGCAGTCTGACCGGATATGGGCAGCCCGCTTCCCCGCACCCCCAGCATGAGACTGGATGGCAGGCGGGCCATAGTCACGGGCGCGGGCAGGGGCATCGGCCTTGCCGCCGCAGCCGCGCTGGCGGAGGCGGGGGCAGCGGTGACGCTGATCGCGCGCAGCGCCAGCGAGATCGAGTCCGGGGCAGACATGATCAGAGCGGCGGGGGGCGAGGCATCGGCGCAAATGCTGGACATTGCGGACCTCGATGCGGTCAACGCCTTCTTCCCCGCGCAGCCCGCTTTCCATATTCTGGTCAACAATGCCGGGACCAATCGGCCCAAACCGATGTGGGATGTCAGCCCGGACGATTTTGACGCGGTGATGGACCTCAATCTGAAGTCGGCCTTCTTCGTTACCCAGGCCTGTGTGGCGTCGATGATCGCGCAGGGCATTGCCGGGTCGATCATCCATATGGGATCGCAGATGGGGCATGTCGGCGGACCCAACCGGTCGCTTTACTGCGCCAGCAAATGGGCGCTTGAGGGCATGAGCAAGAGCTTTGCGCTTGACCTCGCCCGCTATCGCATCCGGTCAAACACCATTGCCCCCACCTTTATTGAAACGCCGATGACGCGGCCCTTTTTTCAGGACAAGGCTTTCCTCGACAGCGTGCTGGCGAAGATCAAGCTTGGCCGGCTTGGCGCGGTCGAGGACCTGATGGGCGCTGTTCTTTTCCTGGCTTCCGATGCGTCGGCGATGATGACCGGCACCAGCATGGTGGTGGATGGAGGATGGACGGCGGATTGAGCCTGCCACATGATAATAAGGCGCTGAGAGGATTGCATGTACCACCAAAGCTATCGTGAGCGCCTGTTGGCGTCGCCCATGAGCCGGTTTCAGATTACCGCAGTCGCAATGGTCATCGCACTGTGCGCGCTCGACGGCTTTGACGTATTCGCCATCACCTTCGCCATTCCGGAGATCGAGCGCGAATGGCGGGTCGGCAAGACAGAACTGGGCATGGTGCTGTCCGCAGGGTTGCTGGGCATGGCGATCGGGTCACTGTTCATTGCGCCGCTGGCGGATCTGTGGGGCCGCCGCCGGGTGCTGATCCCCAGCCTGGCGGTGGTGACGGCCGGTACCGCCTGGTCCTCCATGGCGTCGGGACCGCTCGATCTGGGGCTGTCGCGGTTGACCACCGGCATTGGCATCGGCGCGATGATTGCCATCATCAATCCGCTTGCGGCGGAATATTCCAACGCGCGGCGGCGCGACCTGTGCGTCACCCTGCTTAATCTGGGTTTTCCGGCCGGCGCGATTGCAGGGGGCATGATCGCTGCATGGATATTGCCGCAATTTGGATGGCGGGCGCTGTTCGTCTGGGCGACGGTGCTGGGCGCCGTCATGCTGCTGCTGTCGATACGCTGGCTGGTCGAGCCGATCGCCAGCGTGCTGGCGCGCCCGTCGGAAAATACGCTGGAACGCGCCAACGCCTATCTGGCGCTGTGCAACCAGCCGCCGCTTGCCGCCCTTCCCGAGCGCGCGGCCAAGGACAAGGAGCCGTCGGCGCTGTCCCTGCTGCGCAGGCCCGACATGGCGGTCGTCACCCTCTATGTGATGACGATCTATTTCCTCTACGTCGTCTCGCTTTTCTATATTCAGAGCTGGATACCCTCGATGGTCGTGGGCGCGGGCTTCGACCCTTCGCAGGCCGCGCGCGTGTCGGTGTGGATGAACATCGGCGGCATCCTCGGCGGACTGACGCTTGGCATGCTGAGCGAGCGGATCGGCCTTAAATATTGCGTCGCGCTGGCCTTTGCCGGCGGCGCGCTGACGATTGGCGCGTTCGGCCTTGTGCCGGTGCAGATCGGGATCTTCATGGCGACCGGCGCATTGCTTGGCTTCTTCACCATTGGCGGTATGGCCGGGCTTTACGCGGTTGTGTCCCGCAGCTTCCCTGCGGAGGCCCGCGCGTCGGGGACCGGCCTGGTGATCGGCATCGGCCGGCTGGGCAGTGCGATCGCACCGACCGTCGCGGGCCTGCTTTTCGCCCTGGGCTTTGGCCGATCGTCCGTGTCGATCGTGATGGCGGTGCCCGCCCTCATCGCTGCGTCGATGCTGCTGCGCGTGAAAATGCGGAAGGACTGACCGGAGGGTTCCGGCCAGTCCTTCCTATGGGGTTATGCGCAGGGGTGAACGGCCGGGGCGGCTACAGCTTGAGCGTTGCTCTCGCCTCGGCATCGATCTCCAGCATCCGCTGGAATGCGGGCCTGTCAGACATTTTTCCGGCATGTCCGTTCAGCAACGGATAGGGCGTGCTGTCGAACTTCGCGTTCCGGGCGACGGTGAATGCCCAGTTGAGATAGACATCGACGATCGACCATTCCCCCAGCCACCATTCCCGCTCCGCCAGCCGCCGCTCCGCATAGCCGAAAGATTTCTTCGCCAGCGCTTCGGACTTTTTCCTTACCGGCTCACCGTCACCGTCCGTCAGGCGTGAAGGGTTGGCGATTCCGCGGATTTGCGGATGGAGCGTTCCGCCGCAAAAGGACATGCCTCCCACGGCCTCCGCCCGCATGCGGGGCGAAGGATCGGCGGGGAACAGCCCTGCGTCGGGACGCAGCGCCGCGATATAGGTCAGGATCGCCGCGTTTTCGGACAGCGGTTCCCCGTCGATCAGAAGCAGCGGCACTTTGCCCAGTGGCGAAACGCCAAGATAATCCGCGCCCGACTGTTCGCCCGCAGCGAGGTTCACCAGCCGGACTTCGTAGCTAAGCCCGGCCGTTTCCAGCGCGCATATACTGACCTGAGAGCAGGCGCCGGGGAAATGATAAAGGACGAGTTCGGGCTGTGGCATGGTGGTGATCGTTTCCTCTTTGATCGACGGGCGTTGTCAGAAGCTGAGCTTTGCCGTTACGCCGTAGGTGCGCGGCGCCTGACCGTAAGAGATCGGGTATCCGATCGCCTGGCTGCTGGCGTTGGTGATGATCTTCTCGTTGGCGAGGTTCCGCCCCCAGAAGCTGAGCGAATAATGCTCGTCGCTCGACGTCCAGGTGATGGAGCTGTTGAGTATCACGAAGCTGCCCTGCCGCAGGAAATTGTCCGGCTCGAAATAATAGTCGCCATTATAGTTGCCGGTGACGTTGAAGTGCAGGTTGCCGAAGGAAACATCCGTTTCGTAATCCGCCGCAAGCGAGGCGGCGAATTTCTGCGCCTGGGGGATGCGGTTGCCGCTGGCGTCCACGGTGACCAGCGTGCCGCCGCCGCCGGGCCGGACGATGCTGCCCACCGCGTTGCGATAATCCGTGAACTCCCCATGCATGATTTCCATGCCGCCGCTCAGGCTCAACGCGTTCGAAAGCTTGGCATTGAAGTCGAGGTCCAGGCCGTAGATTCTTGCCTTGGCGCCATTCACGACCGTCTGGGCATTATTCAGGAACTGGATCACCTGCAGGTTGGAATAGTCATAATAGAAACCGCCGATGTTCAGCCGCAGGCGGCGATCGAAGAGCTGCGTCTTAAGTCCGACTTCATAGGCATCCAGCCGTTCGGGCTGATAGGGGGGATTGTTGACGTTGAGGACATTGAACCCGCCGCTCTTGATCCCGCGATTATAGGAAACATAGCCCAGAATGTCGGGAGTGAACTGCTGGTCCAGCGCGATGCGCCAGGTCGGCTTCTTGACGGTGAGCGAGTCTGGCGTGGCCGCCGGCTTGGGCACCGTCAGCACCGTTCCGTTATAGCGGGTGAGGACGGTCGATCCTTCGAAATTGCGCTTCTCATACGTCCAGCGACCACCGACGGTCAGGCGCGTGCCCGGCGCGAACTCCCAGGTCGCCTGTCCGAACGGCGCGATGGACTCGGTGGTCTCGATGCCGAAGGTCTGGCTGAGGCGATTGGAAGTTGGCCCGAACACGGCGGGCGGATAGAAAGGCTCATAGAATGTCCGCGTGATCGGCGTATTGGCGATCTTGTTCCAGAAATAGAAGGCGCCGACCGTCCAGGTGAAGGGGCCGCTGTCGTTCGAGATAAGCTGAATTTCCTGGGAAAAGCTCTTGTTCGGCTGATCGCCCTTGTCGACCTGAACATAGAAAGCGGGCGTTCCGGTGGGCACGTCGTCAAACAAGTAGCTGGTGCTGCCGCGCCGGTAGGCGCTGATCGACACCAGCTTGGCGAAGTCGAGATCATGATCGATGGTAAGGCTGACGCCGCCGCCCTTGAACGCGGTGAAGGGGTCAATCTGGGAGCGCGTGTCGCGCACATTGCCGACCGGCGCGAACGGGACGGTATATGCAGTGCCCGGATAGGGAACGAAGCTGTAGGCGCGCTCCTTCCGGTTCATATAGTCGCCGATCACCGTGACGTCCGTCCGCGACCCCAGCTCGAACATCAGCTTGCCGCGCAGCGACAGCGAATAGAGCAATTGCAACGTATCGTGACCGTTGGTCAGGTTGGTGCCATATCCCTCGCCCTGATCGGTATAGTCAGCGGAGAAACTGGCGGCGACGCCATCGGCGATACCGCCCGCCGCATAGACCGTGCCCCGGAATGTGGCGTAATTGTCTATGCCCGCCCTCGCCATGAACTCGCCGTCCTGCGTGGGCGTCTTGGTCGTGATCTGGATGACGCCGCCCGTCGCATTGCGGCCAAACAGGGTGCCCTGCGGCCCCTTCAGCACGGCGACCTGCTGGACGTCCGGCAATTCGCGCAGACCCTCGCGCTGCTGGGGCAGATACACGCCGTCGATATAGAGGGCGACGGGATTTTCCACCACGTTGCTCGACGTGCCCACGCCGCGAATATAGGGCTGGAACGCGCCAGCCGTTACGCGGGACGTCAATCCGGGGGTGACGGCCGGGAGCGTCTGAAGATTGGTGATGCCAGCGCTCTCCATTTCCTCGCCATTGATCGCGGTGATCACGATGGGCACCCGCTGCAGATTCTCGGCGCGCTTCTGCGCGGTCACGACAATATCCGCCACGCCGGCATCTTCCGCTGCGGCGGCGGCTTCGACCTGCGCCTGCGCCTGCGCCTGACATGCCATCATCGCGATGGGCAGAAGGATCGCGGTCGACAAATGGAGTGTGTGAACTTTCATGGACATTCCCCTCTGATCTTTTGATTATATGTTTCTAAAAATCCGTTCCGGCTGACGCCTTACCGGCCCCACATGCCGCTAGGCGCAGCCTGTCACGCGGGTTCGGCGATCACCGTGTTTTCAATGTGTCCCAGCCCCTCAATCTCCACCCGCATCACATCGCCGACCTGCACGAAACGGGGCGGTTCATGCGCCACGCCGACGCCGCTGGGGGTGCCGGTCGACAATATGTCCCCCGGCTTCAGCGTCATGACGGTCGAGAGGTAGGCGATCTGATCATAGATATTGTGGATCATATGGCCGGTAATGTCGTTCTGCCGCTCCTCGCCATTGACCAGCATGCGAAGCCGCAGCGCGTGCGGATCGCCGATTTCATGCGCCAGCGTCAGCCAGGGGCCGATCGGGCCGTGGGTGTCGAAGGATTTGCCCAACGTCATCGTGGAGGAGCGCCGTTGCCAATCGCGCACCGACACATCGTTCGCCACCATATAGCCGCCGATCACCGACGCCGCATCGGCGGCCGTCACATGGCGGCAGGTCTTGCCGATCACCACGGCCAGTTCCGCCTCATAATCAAGGTCGGCGGAGACGCGGGGCATCACGACGTCGGCGAAGGGGTCGTTGATGCACGACACCTGCTTGTTGAACCAGAGTTGATAGGCGGGCGCTTCATAGCCAAGGCTGACGGCCTCCTTGGCATGTTCGCCATAGTTCATGCCGATCGCGAGAAACTTTTCAGGCCGGTGAAGCGGGGCGTGAAATATCACGGAATCCAGCGCCAGCGCGCCAGCGCTGTCCGCCTGCACGCCTTCAAAGCGCTCTATCGCTTGCGCGCCCGCCTCAAGGAAGCTGATGACATCGTAAGGCAGGCCGGGGTCGGCAATCGACAGGTCGACGACATGATCGCCGAACACCTTGCCGAGCCGCTTTTTCCCATCCTTCGAAACAACGGCCAATGGCATCAGATTTCCTCGCAATGCGGCCGGCTGGAGGTGCGGCCTTGGCCAGCAATCTAGGAAATCGGCCTTTTCTTGCGGAGAGCCTAAATAGCCGATATTGATATCAATAAAGTATCAGAATGATAAGCTTAGAGGCGAGGCCAACCGATGAAATTGAGCCATTTGCGCGACGTGCTGGCAGTCGCCGAAGCAGGAAGCCTACGCGCGGCGAGCCGGCAGCTTGGTATCGCCCAACCAGCAATGACCCGCAACATCCGCGATATTGAAAATGAGCTGGGCGTCGCATTGTTCGAACGGCATGTCCGCGGTGTCCGGCTTACAGAAATGGGCGAGGTGTTCGTCCGGCGCGCGTCCTCGGTGGAAGCGGAACTGCGGCGTGCGCGCGAGGAGATCGAGCAGCTCAAGGGCAAGACGACCGGTCAGGTCTCCCTCGCGGCATCGACGGCGGCAAGCATCGCGGTTTTGCCCCGCGCGCTCGCCAATTTCCGCAAGGATTATCCCAACGCCCTGGTCAAAGTGTCGGAAAGCCTGTTCCAGCCGATCGAAACAGACCTGCTGGAGGGCAGGGTCGACATGTATGTCGGCGTGTTCGACGAAGAAGCCTTCACCAACCAGTTCCTGATCGAGAAACTGTTCGACAACCGCCGCGTGATCGTGGCGCGCAAGGGGCATCCGCTGAGTGGCACCCGGCGTCTGGCCGATCTGGTCGATGCGCGATGGGTGCGGCCGACATTGGCCACGCGCACAAGCGAGGCCGATTTTGAGCGCATGTTCGAACGCGCCGGGCTGCCCGCGCCTGAAATCGTGATGCATTCCCGCTCCACGCTGATCACATTGATGGTCGTGGCCAGTTCAGATCTGTTGACGATCCTCCCCAAACAATGGCTCGAATTTGCGCTGGCCGCCGATCAGTTCCAATCACTGGAGGTCGATGATCCACTGGTCGCGGCGCCGGTCTGCATCGTGCGGCGGCGCGACCTGCCGCTGACGCCGATGGCCGAGCGGCTTTGCGATCTGGTCCGGCGATCGGGCACGCATTATGGCCAGCAGCAATAGGGCTGCCCGCGCCAGATGTCGCCGCGCCTAGCGCGTGGCCATGGCGGGCAAAGATGTCGCGGCATCGGCGCGCTGGCCAGTGACCACGGCAAAAATATCATCGCCCAGCCATGCGTTTCCGCGCCAGGCGACATGCTGATCCGGGCGGATAAGCGCCAACCGCCCGCCATAAAGTTGGTCGAGGCCGCAGCCGGGCAGATCGACAATCGTCAGGGGCGCATCCAGAGCGGATGAATCGCGCTGCGCCTTTTCAATCTCGGCCGCCATGCCGTCGCCCATGACGAGAAGTGTGAAACCCGGACCGAACAGGTCGTACAGCGACCGTCCGTCATCCAGCCAGCGATGCGGGGCCAGCGCACCGGGGGCGGCGCTCGGTTCATAGTCGCGCGTCATTGTCCATCCCGCGGATGAACCATCATCCACTATGATCGGCGAGTTGAGGTAGCGGTAGCCGAGCACGACCCCAAGGGCGTTGAACTCCTGATATTTCGTCCGGTGAATGAGCGCGGCCACATCCTCGCGGATTTGAGCGCCTTCGGGAGTGTCATCCTCTATGCCAGCCCGGAAAAGCTGATTGGCGAGAACGGCGTGATTATTCTCCGCCTCGTCCAGCACCATTTCATGAACCGGCCGGCGTTCCGCCTCATAGCTATCGAGCAGGGCGGGGCCGCCCCATCCCTGCAGCCTGGCGGCCAGTTTCCAGCCAAGATCGACTGCATCGGACACGCCCATATTCATGCCAAACCCCCCAAAGGGCGGATGGAGATGGCATGCATCGCCGGCCAGGAAAACCCGGCCAAGGCTGTAATTGTCGGCAAGCAGGCGGCTCGCTACCCACTCGTCCGAACTCAGGATGCGATAGGGAAGATCGATGCCGGTCGAACGGCGGATCAGGTCCACGGCCTCCTTATCGCTCAGCGTGACGTCTTTCGGCAGCATGGTGGGCATGAAATACCAAAGGTCATCCTCGTCCATCCGGCCGATCAGGCTCGGCATCTCCGCATTGACCTGCCAATACATGATCCCCGGCCCCTGGCTATGGGCCTCCGCCAGACCGGGCGCTTGGAAGATGATGTTATAGTTGCGCGACAGGCCATAGGTGCCGACCATCTGCGCGCCGATATTCTCGCGCACCAGGCTGCGCGCGCCGTCGGCCCCCACCAGATAGCTCGTTTCGACGCGCAGTTCGTGACCGCTTGCCCCGTCCCGCAACGCCACCTGCACCGTATCGCTATCCTGGGCGAAGCCGAGATATTCCTTGCCGAACATCATCTGAACCGAAGGAAGCGAGGCAGCATGTTCACGCAGCACCGCCTCCAGCTTATATTGCGGAATCCACTGGCCATGCTCGCTGTAGCGGTCGTCGCGGCGCGGCGCGCAATTGAGCGAGTCCTCAAACCGCGCGAGCCGGTAACCGTTCAGCCGCGTCACGAAATGCACATCGCTTGGGTAGTCGATTCCGAAAGGCGACATTGCGGCCAGCTTTCCGGCGATGCCCCAGCGGCGCATATGTTCCCGCGTACGGACGTGCGTGGTCTTGGCGCGGGGGGCATGACCGCCGCGTTCCGTACGCTCGACCAGCAGGCAGGGTATGTCGCGGCTGCCCAATTCTATGGCCAGGGCAAGGCCGGTCGGTCCCGCGCCCACAATGACAACCTGTGGCCGCGCCTGTACGTTTGCTAACGTCACTTTCTATCTCCGGGATGGCGTGCGGCTAGGCCCGCTCAGTCAGCAGGGCTGGCGCGGACACCAGGAACTCGCGGTAATTCCGTTCAACGAATTGGGCGAAGCTGGTGGGCTCCCGGCCAAGCAGCCAGGTCAGCACGTTGGGATTGCCGATAAAGTCGTGCGCGGAGTAACGGGCGCTGATCGCGCGCAGGACCCGCGCCTCATGGGTGAAGTTGGCAGGGTCCTTGTCGCCGATAAAGGCCTTCAGATATTCGTCGCCGCTGATCTCCTCCACCGGGACAGGCTTGCCCATCACATCGGAGATGATGCCGCCCAGTTGGCGCGCGTCATACCGCCCGCGTCCGACCAGTTCATAGGTCGCGCCATAATGGCGTTCGGGGTTGACCAGCACATCGAACACGACATCGGTCACATCGTCGAGATCGACCATGGACTGAAACCGGTCGAGCGACCAGGAGAGGCGGAAAACACCGTCGCGGAACACCGGCTGCAGCTTGAGCGGCAGCATATAATTGGCGGGCTGGAGGATAGTGAACTCCAGATCGGAGGCGAGCAGATATTCCTCAACGTCGCGCTTTATCCCATGCTGTACCAGATCAGTAATGATCGCATGCAGCACGGAGCTGAAAACGAAATGGCGCACGCCAGCGTTGCGCGCCGCATCGATGGAGGCAAAGCCGATCTCCCGCTCACGCGGATGAAGCACCGGGCCGATATGATAGACGGACGTCACGCCCTCCATGGCGCGATCCAGCACACCTGTTTCGCTCATGTCGCCGACCAGGACTTCGACGCCCATCGCGCGCAGCTTGTCGCCGGACTGTTCGGAACGCACCAGCGCCCGCACCGGCACGCCCGCCCTCGCCAGCTTGGGCATCAACAGCTTGCCCTGATTTCCATTTGCCGCGGTTATGAGAAACACGTTGCCACTCCTGTTTAGAGATTAGTTGTGGGCCAACTTGCGGGTCGCTGCCTGGCCCGTTTCGCCGTTCATTTCGCTGTCCATCATCCGCTCCAGGCACCGCCGGCCCTCGACCGATCCTACATCGGCCTGCAATGCGTTGGACCAATCGTCGCCATGACGATCGATCGCGATCTGCTGCGCCTCCAGCACCCGCTTGTCCTCGTCGAAAGCCTCGCTGACCTGATTGAAGATCAGGGCGTCGATCTCCGCATCGTCGATGCGGAAGTTGCGGGCCGTGGCCCAGAAATAGTGGGTCGTCTTTTCATTCGCCGGGGTCATGGCGTTCATCACCCACAGGTTGATGCCATGACCCAGCCTGCCTTCGGGCGCGCCCGTGCCGGTTTCTGCGCCGCCGGTGTGGATGACGACAAAGCTGGGCGCGGTGTAGCGGATGACGGACCAGCGATCGATGTTTCTGCCTGCGGGCAGATGGCCGGTCTTTTCATAGGTTGGCGGCGGCGGGCAATCGATCACCCAGCGCGAAACGCGCACGCCTCCATCGATCTTCTCCGCGGAAATCTTTGCATTGGCGCCAAATTCGCGGTTGCCGATGGTTGAGGTATGGACGAAGCCGACATGCGAGAGATCGAGCAGATTGTCGTTGAGCAGGCGAAAGCCCGCCTTCACAAAATTCGTGCTGCCGACCGCCGCCAGACTGGGATCGGTGAGCTGATGGAAATCCGGTATCTTTGCGGGGTCGGCCAGTTCGACATCCCCTGTCCAGATCCAGATCCAGCCATAGCGTTCGTCGACCGGATAGCTCCGAATGCGGGCGCGGGGCGGGATCGCTTTCTGGCTGGGCACATGGACGCAGCGGCCTTGGGCGTTGATCTGCATGCCATGATAGCCGCATTGAATCGTTTCGCCGACGACCTGCCCCATGCTAAGTTTCAGATGGCGATGCGGGCAACGGTCCTCAACGGCGGCAAGCAGGCCGGACTCTGTGCGGAACACCACCACCTGCTGCTCAAGTATTTCGCGGCTCACAGGGGCTTCGGCGACGTCTCTCGCCCAGCAAATGACATACCAGCAGTTGTGAATATACACAGGCTCTCTCCAGCACTTACCGGACAATAGCATCATGCAGTGCTAAATCGTGATGGGGAGATGCAGTCAGCGATAGCAAATAGATATCGCTGGATGATGTGGGCCTTGCCTGTCGCCCTTAGCGGTCCTGTATATCGACGCGGGGGAGCAACGCCGCTTCCAGTCCGGGATAGAGATGCGACACGCTGCGTTGCAGTTCGTAACGCGCGGCGGCCATGCCGGCGAAGCGGGGCGGAATGTCGATGTTGCCTGCCTCTACCATATCCAGCCCGGACTTCACGGCTTCCGTAAGGGATGCTTCCAGCCAGTCGATCCAGTCGCGGGTTTGCGCAATCGCCGCGCCTCCCGATGGATCGAAAGGCCCATGGCCGGGGATGGCTCCGTGGTGCGGTACGGCCTTCAGCGCATCCAGGCTCTGCCGCCATTTCGCCAGATCGGCCGTCGGCGTGCTGGGCGCGCGATCATGGAACAGCAGGTCGCCGGCGATAAGCGTCCCTGTGCTTTCGTCCAGCAGGGCAAGGTCCGCCGCGCTGTGCCCCGACAGCGGCAGAAGCCTTAATGTACGTCCGCCAAAATCTTCCGACGCCTGCTCGATCCTGCGCCCTGGCAGCAGCAGTTCGGTGCCCCGCATCCAGTCGCCCAGAATGCGGTACATGGCGTCGGCAAAGCCGCGCCCGTCCCGCTGCATGTCGCCAATTGTTTGCGGCAGGGCCGCGACGATCGCCGGGTCGAACGCCGCGATCCCCATGCCATGGTCGGGGTGCAGGTGAGTCACATAGACCCGGATCACGGGCTTCCCCGTCACCTGCTCCGCAACCGTTTTCAGCGCGCGGCCATAGCGAAGCGACGGGCCGCTATCGACCAGCACGGTTCCGGCAGGCGTGGCGATGATCGCAATATTCGCTATCGCTCCGCCATTAGTGGGCAGGATCGGCGCATCGTCGCCATGGATCATCCAGACGCCGTCCGCTACCGCCACGGGGGCGATCTTATACTCGGCGTTCGCCGCCATTGCCACGACCGGCATCGACGCCAGCAGTCCGCCAATCATCGTCCGGCGGGAAAGGATCACCGCGCCGCCGCCAGCGGCATGGGCGATTGCTGTGAGACGGGAACCCTCGCGATATAGTCCCGCCCGTTGCTGTCCCGTCCCTCGACAGTCAGCGTCTCGCCCGCTCTGGCCTGCGGCATCAGGGTGATCGCGGGATCTTCGGAAACGGATGCCCATATGTCCATGTCGCCAAGGACCGCGCCGGACGCCGACCGGACCTCCATCGCCTCAATATTATAGGTGGGGATATTGGCGACAAAGCCGGTGTCCATCGGATGGCGGAAGGTGATGCGCAAACGGCTGACGCCTCCGCCTCCGTTCGCGCCGGGCGCGGGCCAGGCTTCACCCCGCATCTCGCCCAGATGCTGCGCCCAGTCGCCCTTGACCCGGCTGACCGGAGGCGCGGAACAGCCACCGCCCGCCGCATCGACCCAGCCGCCGCTCACCAGCCATTGCCCGTCGGCAAGCTGTACCGCGCCGCGCACAGGCGTTCGCTGGTCAAGCTTGATGCGCGTGGCGATATAAGGTTCGGCTGCCTTGGGGCGATAGTCGATGGCGATCGGTATGGGGTTGAGATCGGCGAAGATTACCATGCGCTTCACTGGCCCGATGCCCCGCGCGTCGAGAGCGACGGGAAAGCTGCGCTGGTTTTCCGCGATTTCCGGGAAGGCCACCTTGACCCGCGGGTCGAAGCGGACGGGATCGTCGCCGAAGATGGTTGTCGCATGCGCCTGCCACATGGGGGAGGCAAGGGGATCGTCGGGATATGGCGCGCGCGCAGATGCTGGAGCGGAAGCCAGTAAGGCCCCCGCGCAAAGCAGTATGAGCGTCGGGATGCGCCGTTTCATGTCCTTCTCCCAAGGTCCATGATTACAGCCGCTGCCGGGCTGCTACCATTGCACCTTGGGTCTGGAGATAGACGATGTGGAAGGCGCTGACCATTCTGGCCCTGATCCTCGCCCCGGCTGTGGCGATAGGCGCAGAACCCGGCGAGGAACTGTTTAACGCCGACGGATACCGGATCGCCCATTATCGCGCGCCAGTGCCCCATGCGCCTGAGGGTGTCGGAAGGATCGCCCCGGCGGCCGCGGCGCAGTTGCGGCCAGACCGGGATGCGCTGTTCATTGACGTGCTTCCGGCGGAGGGCGGGCATCGCGAGGCGGACGGACAATGGCGTCTGGCGCAGCCGCGCCCCAGCATTCCGGGCGCGCACTGGTTCCCGGAAACCGGGCGGGGCGAACTGGCGTCCGGTTTCGCGGACTGGTTTGCGCAGGGCGTCGCGCGGTTGTCACGTGGGCGGAAGGACCGGATGATCGTCACCTTCTGTCTCGCCGATTGCTGGATGAGCTGGAACGCCGCGCGACGATTGCGCGCGCTTGGCTACACCAATGTCTGGTGGCTGGCCGAGGGGACGGACGGCTGGCGGGATATGGATTTGCCGCTGGTCAATGCGACGCCCGTATCCCGTTAGGACCAAAGACCAATTGCGGCGGAAGGCTGCCCGGCCGAAGCATGGCGGCAATCGGCGATGCCAAAATGCTTTAGGAGAAACTATGTCCTCGTCCCCCACCAGGAACCTCATGCTGCCCGCCGCTCTGGCGGCCGCGCTGATTGCCGCCGCTCCGTTCACTGCGTCGGCCAAGGATATTGTGGTGCATATGAAGAATCAGGGTGCGGAAGGCGCGATGGTCTTTGAACCCTCGTTCGTGAAGGCGGCGCCCGGCGACGTCATCCATTTCATGCCTACCGATCCCAGCCATAATGCCGAAACCATGCCGACCATGCTGCCGGCGGGCGTCACGCCAATGAAAGGCGGAATGAACAAGGAGGCGGTGATCACGGTCACGAAAACGGGTCTCTACGGCATCAAATGCATGCCGCACTATTCCATGGGCATGGTCGCCCTGATCCAGGTGGGGAAGGTTACGCCCGCCGACGTCGCCGCGGCGAAGGCTGTCAAGCTTCCCCCCTTCGCAGCCAAGCGGATGAATGCCGCGCTGGCCAAGGTGAAATGATCAACATAATGCCCGCTGCATGATACGGGCAGGCGGACTTCCGGCAACCCCCCGGAAGTCCGCCTTTCTATTGGGTGAAGCGGGCGCGCAGGTCAGGCGCGATCAAAACGGTCGGCGTTCATCACCTTGGTCCATGCGGCCACGAAATCGGTGACGAATTTGTCCCCCGCATCGCTTGCCGCATAGACTTCCGACAGTGCGCGGAGCAGAGAGTTGGAGCCGAACACCAGGTCGGTGCGGGTGGCGGTCCATTTCTCCTTGTCCGTTGCGCGGTCGGTGCCGACGAAAACCTCGTCGCCGCGATCGTCCACTTCCTTCCACGCCGTACCCATGTCGAGCAGGTTGACGAAGAAGTCGTTGGTCAGCTTGCCGGGCCGGTCGGTCAGCACGCCATGCGGCGAGCCTTCATAATTGGCGCCAAGGACGCGAAGCCCGCCGACAAGCACCGTCATCTCCGGCGCGCTGAGGCCAAGGAGCTGAGCCCGGTCGATCATCAATTCCTCCGTCGGCACATTGAAGCGTACCGAAAGGTAATTGCGGAATCCGTCAGCCTTGGGTTCCAGCGGGTCGAAGCTGTCTGCATCGGTCTGCGCATCGTCTGCGTCGGCCCGGCCGGATGTGAACGGCACGCTGACATCATGCCCGGCATCCTTCGCCGCCTTCTCGACGCCCACTGAACCGCCAAGCACGATCAGGTCGGCTATGCTGACCTTCCCGCCGGACTCCGCCTTAATGCCCTCATAGACCTTGAGCACCTTGGCAAGCTCCGCTGGCTCGTTGACGTCCCAGTCCTTCTGCGGGGCCAGGCGAATGCGCGCGCCATTGGCGCCCCCGCGCTTGTCCGATCCGCGAAAGGTGGATGCGGACGCCCAGGCGGTCTTTACGAGCTGACCAACGCTGAGGCCCGATGCGGCGATCTTGCCTTTCAGTGTTGCGACATCGGCATCGTCCAGCGCCTGCCCCGCAGGAATCGGGTCCTGCCAGATCAGGTCTTCCGCCGGCACTTCCGGCCCAAGATAGCGAACCTTCGGCCCCATGTCGCGATGGGTCAGTTTGAACCAGGCCCGCGCAAAAGCATCGGCGAACTGATCCGGGTTCTTATAGAAGCGATCGGAGATTTTCCGGTATTCCGGGTCCATCTTGAAGGCCATGTCGGCTGTCGTCATCATCGTCGGCAGGCGGCGGTTGGGGCTGTGTGCGCCCGGCGCCATATCCTCCGGCTTCTGATTGACGGGCTGCCACTGCTGCGCGCCCGCGGGACTCCGCACCAGCTCATAATCATATTCGAGCAGCATGCGGAAATAGTTGTGGGACCAGCGGATCGGCGTCGGCGTCCATGCGCCCTCAAGCCCGCTGGTGATCGTGTGATCGCCAACGCCGCTTTCATGGCCGCTCTGCCAGCCCAGGCCCTGCTGCGCGATGTCGGCGCCCTCCGGCTCCGCGCCAACCTTGGATGCATCGCCCGCGCCATGGCATTTGCCGAAGGTATGACCCCCCGCCGTCAACGCAACGGTCTCCTCGTCATTCATCGCCATGCGCGCGAATGTCTCGCGAATGTCGCGGGCCGACTGGAGAGGATCGGGATTGCCGCCCGGTCCTTCGGGATTGACGTAGATGAGGCCCATCTGGATTGCGGCCAGCGGGTTTTCGAGCGCCATGTCCTTGTCGGGCTGGATGCGGGTCTCATTGCCCTCCTGGCCGACCCAGAACTCCTCAGTGCCCCAATAAATGTCCTTTTCCGGCTCGAACACATCTTCGCGTCCGCCGCCGAAGCCGAATACCGGACCGCCCATCGACTCGATGGCGACATTGCCCGCCAGGATCAGAAGGTCGGCCCAGGACAGTTTCCGGCCATATTTCTGCTTGATGGGCCAGAGCAGGCGACGCGCTTTGTCCAGATTGGCATTGTCCGGCCAGCTATTGAGCGGGGCGAAGCGCTGCGTGCCGGATGAAGCGCCGCCGCGCCCGTCGCCGGTGCGATAGGTCCCCGCGCTATGCCAGGCCATGCGGATGAAGAAGGGGCCATAATGTCCGTAATCGGCCGGCCACCAGGGCTGGCTGTCGGTCATCAGCGCCGTCAAATCTTTCTTGAGCGCCGTATAATCTATAGAGTTGAATTCTTTGGCATAATCGAAGTCATCGCCCATCGGATTGCCTGTGAGGCCATTCTGATGAAGGATTTCCAGCGAGAGTTGGTTGGGCCACCAGTCTCTGCTCGTCCTGCCGAGAAGCGATCTCAGCGCCGCTGGCTTTTTTGACGGATCATTAAGTGGGCTGCCGCTCGTTTTTGCGTCCATGATCGAACTCCTCTCCGATGTCTTTCCGCACCCAGATTAAGCTCAAATCATTACAGTGTGAAACGATCCCCCTTCATCACTGATAACTATCAAATCGATCAAAGCGCTTAGACCGCGATTCTGGGTAAGGGGTGGCCAAGGATATTCGATATTGCTGCTCCTCCGGCATTATGCTGCGGCGAGGACCGCAGCATAGCTGGGCAACTCCAGCGCCTGTCCCGCCCCCATCGCAACGCAAATCAGGGCGTCGTTCGCCACCGTCACTGGCAGGCCGGTGGCGTCGGAAATGGCCACATCCATACCGCGAAGCAGCGCCCCGCCGCCGGTCAGGGTGATGCCTTCCTCAATGATGTCGGCGGATAATTCCGGCGCTGTCGCCTCCAGGGCTGAGCGAACCGCGCCGATGATTTGCGAGACCGGTTCCGCCAGGGCGTTGGCGATCTCCGCTTCGGTCACGGTTACTTCCGCGGGCCTTCCGTTGACCAGATCGCGGCCCTTGACGATCATTGTCGCTCCGCCATCGGCTGGCATGATCGCTGAACCAATCACATGCTTCACGCGCTCGGCCGTGATTTCCCCGACCAGCATATTGTGCATGCGGCGGATATGGGATGAGATGGCATCATCCAGCTTGTCGCCGCCGATGCGCACGGAGCCGCTATAGGCGATCCCGCTTAGCGACAGGACGGCGACTTCGGTGGTCCCACCGCCTATGTCGACGACCATCGCCCCGACCGGTTCAGTGACGGGCAATCCCGCGCCGATGGCGGCGGCCATGGGTTCCTCGATCAACTGTACGCGCGACGCCCCAGCGTTGGAGGCGGCGTCACGCAGCGCCCGGCGTTCGACCATCGTGGAGCCGGATGGGACGCAGATCACCACCTCATAGCGCCGAGGCAGGCGCGCCGGGCCGCCCAGCGCCTTGTCGATCAGATGCTTGATCATCTGCTCGGCCACGTCGATGTCGGCGATGACGCCATCGCGCAACGGGCGGATCGCCTGAATATTGTTTGGCGTCTTGCCCATCATCAATTTCGCCTCATTGCCGACGACTTTCACGCGGCGGATGCCGTTATTGGTCTCAAGCGCGATGACGGACGGCTCATTGAGGACGATGCCACGGTCGCGGACATGGATGACCGTATTTACCGTGCCAAGATCGATGGCCATGTCGTGCGTGGTGGAGGCGAAGATGCGGGAAAATTTCATGGGCGGGTGAACTGCAGCCTTTGACGCCCTCGTGGATCGCGGAGGGCTGATGTAGAAATTCAGTGATCTTCGTGGCTTAGGGCGAAACGGCAGCGCCCGTCCCCTTTCGTGCGGCGGTCTGCCGGTTTAGCGGGTCTTGACGAGGGCAGGGCGTTTACGGGCTGCGACAGGTGGCGTCCCGCGCCTCCCCTCTGCCGGTGTTGCGCTTGTTCGCGGCACCCGGTATAGGCGGCGCTCGCAAAGGGCGGCCCGGCGGGGGCCGCCTTTTTGCGTTTGGACGTACAACGCAAGTTCCAGAAGGGAAGGTATCATGTCGATCACGCCGCTCATGCCCGTTTACCCCCGGTGCGATGTGCGTCCGGTGCGAGGCGAGGGTTGCTACCTGATCGGTGAGCGCGGCGAGCGCTATCTGGATTTCGCCAGCGGCATCGCGGTCAACCTGCTGGGCCATGGCCATCCGACACTGGTGAAGGCGATCGCCGATCAGGCGGCGACGTTGATGCATGTGTCGAACCTGTATGGCAGTCCGCAGGGCGAGGCGTTTGCGCAACGGCTGGTGGACAATACGTTCGCTGATACGGTGTTCTTTACCAACTCCGGCGCGGAGGCAGTGGAGTGCGCGATCAAGACCGCGCGCCGCTTCCACTATGCTGACGGCAATCCGCACAAGCATAAGATCATCAGCTTCGACAACGCCTTCCATGGGCGCACGCTGGGCACGATTTCCGCGACCAGCCAGCCAAAGATGCGCGATGGTTTCGAACCGCTGCTGCCAGGCTTTACCGTGGTGCCGTTCAACGATCTGGAGGCTGCCGCCGCGCAGGTCGATGACAACACCGCTGGTTTCCTGCTGGAGCCGGTGCAGGGTGAAGGCGGCGTCACGCCCGCCACGAAGGAATTCCTGACCGGCCTGCGTAAGCTGTGCGATGAGAAGGGTCTGCTGCTGATTCTGGATGAAGTGCAGTGCGGCTATGCGCGCACCGGCACCTTCTTCGCACATGAACAATATGGCATCACGCCGGACATCATGGCGGTGGCCAAGGGTATTGGCGGCGGCTTCCCGATGGGGGCGTGCCTGGCGACAGAGAATGCGGCCAAGGGTATGGAATTTGGCACGCATGGTTCTACATACGGCGGTGGTCCCTTAGCGATGGCGGTCGGCAGCGCGGTGCTCGACGAAGTGCTGGCCGATGGCTTCCTCGATAGCGTCAAGGTGAAGGGCGCACGTCTGCGTTCGGCGCTGGAGCAGCTTATTCCCAACCATGACGGCTTGTTCGAGGATGTGCGCGGTATGGGCCTGATGCTTGGGCTGAAGATGAAGCACAGCGCCGATGCGCGTGCCTTTGTCGGCCATCTGCGCGACAATCATGGACTGCTGACGGTATCGGCCGGACAGAATGTCGTCCGCATCCTGCCGCCTCTTGTCATTGAGGACAGCCACATCGCCGAATGCATCGAGAAGCTGTCCGCTGGCGCGCGGGACTTCGAAGCAAAGGCGGCCTGAGAGTAATTTCACCGTTCGCCCTGAGCTTGTCGAAGGACTGCCCTTTTCCTTGAAGAACAGGACAGGGCTTCGACAGGCTCAGCCCGAACGGGTGAAGGGGGATTCATGACCAGACATTTCCTGAACTTGTCCGACGCCGGCGGCGACGCCATCGCCGCGATGATCGCGGATGCCATCGACCGAAAGGCTGCGCGCGCGGGCTGGCCGAAGGGCAGGGTGGATGCCGATGCGCCGCTTGCAGGCTACACGCTAGCGATGATCTTCGAGAAAAGCTCGACTCGTACTCGCGTGTCTTTCGATATGGCGATCCGCCAGCTTGGCGGCACCTCGATTGTTATGGACGGTGGGTCGATGCAGCTTGGACGTGGCGAGACGCTGGCCGACACCGCCCGCGTGCTGAGCCGCATGGTCGACGCCATCATGATCCGCACCGATGATCATGCCAAGATCGAGGAGATGGCGGCGCACGCAACCGTGCCGGTCATCAATGGCCTGACCGACCTGTCGCATCCGTGCCAGATCGTCGCGGACCTGCTGACCGTTGTCGAGCATGGCGTTGCCCTGCCCGGTTCCGAATGGGCGTGGCTGGGCGACGGCAACAACGTCCTGCATTCGATCATCGAGGCGGCGGGCCTCATGAAGTTCAACGTGCGTTACGGCGTGCCGCAGGGCTATGAACCCGATCCGCGCTTTGGCGAGGAGGCGGAGAAGCGTGGCGCGACAATCACCCTGTCGCGCGACGCGCAGGCAGTGGCCTCGAGCGCGGACGTCGTCGTCACCGACACCTGGATATCGATGGGGCAGGAGCATGTGCACAACAAGCTCGCCGCGATGATGCCCTATCAGGTGACGCCCGAATTAATGGCGCTGGCCAAGCCCAACGCCAAATTCCTCCACTGCCTGCCCGCCCATCGCGGCGAGGAAGTGGTGGAGGCAGTGATCGACGGGCCGCAGTCGCTGATCTGGGACGAGGCGGAAAATCGCCTGCATGCGCAGAAGTCGGTTCTGCTCTGGGCGCTTGGAAAGCTGTAGCGCGGCCTTATATTTCTCTCTCCCCTCCCTGGAAGGGAGGGGCAGGGGTGGGTCGTGAGCGAAGCGAACGTCCTGTCCTTGCTATGATGAGCCGCCGCTGATGCGGCGGACCCACCCCCGGCCCCTCCCTTCCAGGGAGGGGAGAAAGATATACCTTGAGTTCCGCCCCCGACCTCGATCAGACCCTGGGCTTCACCATCCCCTCGCGGCATGTGCGGGGCAGGATCGTGCGTCTTGGCCCGGTGCTGGACGAGGTTCTGGCCGCGCACAGCTATCCGCCGCCGATAGAGCGCCTGCTCGCCGAGGCGCTGGTGCTGTCCGCCCTGCTGGGCAGCACGCTGAAGGATGCGGATGGACAGTTGACCATGCAGGCCCAGACCGAAAATGGCGTCGTCAGCCTGCTTGTCGTCGACTATCGCGGCGGGCAGGTGCGCGGTTATGTCCAGTTCGATGGAGACCGGCTGGCGGAGCTTGGCGCTGATCCCAGCCTGTTCGGGCTGTTCGGCAAGGGGTATCTGGCCATCACCTTCGACCAGGCGGCGACCGGTGAGCGCTATCAGGGCATTGTGCCGCTGGAAGGCCATTCTTTGGGCAAGGCCACCGAACATTATTTCTTCCAGTCGGAGCAGATACCCAGCTTCGTCCAGATCGCTACCCGCCATGATGCGCAGGGCTGCGTGGCGGCGGGCGTGCTGCTCCAGCATCTGCCGGAGGGTGAGGTGGGCCGGGAGCGGCTCCATGTCCGGCATGATCACCCGGAATGGGAGCATGTTCAGGTGCTGGCGGAGACCGTCAAGGATGAGGAACTGAGCGACAGGGATTTGCCGCTGACCGACATAATGTGGCGGCTGTTCCATGATGAGGGCGAAATCCGCGTTACCGAGCCGCTACCCATCACCAAGGGGTGCCGCTGCAATATCGATCATATCCGGGATGTGATCAGCCGCTTCCCCGCAGATGAGCGGCAGGCGATGGCGGATGAGAATGGCGATATAAAGGTCGACTGCGCTTTCTGTTCGCGCATTTTCCCCATCCCCCTGCTCAGTTTTCAGCACTGACAATCGGCAGGACCACTGGCCCGACTTTGGCTTTATCTGGCCCGAAACGATACGGTCCAAACCGATACGGCGGCGTCACAAATCTTGCAATTGAGGCGAAACGTGCCATTCCTGCTATGAAATTGCCGTAATCGGGGCCTAATGCAGGCTTCATCAAGAAGGGCGCGGTTTCGCAGGACCTGGAAGAACAGGCCGGCGGCAGGATGGATATTGAGCGGTGCGTATCGCGATCAAGCCTTTTGTCTATGCAGCCATCATGATGACAGCGGGCGGAGCTGTGGCCGCTCCGCTGCAAGCGCCTGTCATTGGCGGTCTCAGCACTCTGGAAACCGGCGACTGGGAATTGCGGAGCCGGGAGCCAGGCGGGAAGATCAGGCATATCTGCCTTGCCGATGCGCGGCAGCTTCTGCAATTGCGCCATCCGGGCCGCAATTGCAGCCGGTTTGTCGTAACCGACACGGCGGCCCAGGTGGTCGTCACTTATGATTGCGCCGCCGCCGGAAGCGGCCGCACCGCGCTGCGTATTGAAACTCCCCGGCTGGTACAGATCCAGTCGCAGGGCATTGCCGACAGTGCGCCATTCGATTTTGCGATGGAAGGCCGGCGGATCGGCGCCTGCCGCTGACGAGCCGCTACCCGGCTTAATTTCCCTTGCTTCAGATCAAGCCATTCACCGTGGACAAAGAGGTGCGCAGAACATAACAAGAACTTATGGCGCAGCTCGACACTCTGCAGAAGCTCGAAATCCTGGCGGATGCGGCAAAATATGATGCATCCTGCGCATCGTCCGGCACAGTCAAGCGCGATTCCGCTGGGCAAAATAAAGGGATTGGATCGACGGAAGGCATGGGCATTTGCCATTCCTATGCGCCCGATGGCCGCTGCATTTCGCTATTGAAGATATTGCTGACCAACAGTTGCACATTCGATTGCCACTATTGCATCAACCGTCGCAGCTCGAATGTCCGCCGCGCCCGCTTCACGGTGGAGGAGGTCGTCAACCTCACCCTCAATTTCTATCGCCGCAATTATATCGAAGGGCTGTTTCTGTCGTCAGGGATCATCCGTGATCCGGACTATACGATGGAGCAGGTGGTAGCCGTTGCGCGGTCGCTGCGTCAGGATCACGGGTTTCGCGGCTATATCCATCTCAAGACGATTCCCGACGCCGATCCCGGCCTGATCCGCCAGGCGGGCCTTCATGCCGATCGCATTTCCATCAATGTCGAATTGCCCACAGCATCGGGCCTGTCGCGCCTTGCCCCGGAAAAATCCTCCACCCGGATCGAGGGCGCGATGCAGTCGATGAAAGGCGACATCGAGGATGGCCATGACGCCCGGAAACGCTTTCGCTCCGCGCCGGATTTCGCGCCCGCCGGGCAATCGACACAGATGATCGTTGGCGCGGACAGCGCCAATGACGGCGACATTATCACTACGGCAAACCGCCTATATGGCCGGTTCAATCTCCGCCGGGTCTATTATTCCGCCTTCAGCCCCATCCCCGACGCCAGCGCCATCCTGCCGTTGCGCCGTCCCCCCTTGATGCGCGAACACCGGTTGTATCAGTCGGACTGGCTGATGCGCTTTTACGGCTATAGTCCGGGCGATGTGCGTGACGCGACGAATGACGCGGGCATGTTGCGGCTGGACATGGACCCGAAGCTGGCCTGGGCGTTGAAATTTCGCGGCCGCTTTCCGGTGGACGTCAACCGCGCGCCGCGGGACATGCTGTTGCGGGTGCCGGGGCTTGGCGTGAAGGCGGTCGATGCGATCCTGTCCGCGCGGCGCTGGCGGCGGTTGCGGCTCGCCGATGTCGGCCGATTAACCGTATCGCTGGCGAAAGTGCGGCCTTTCTTGCTGGCGGAGGACTGGCGGCCGTCTGCGCTGACGGACCGGGCCGATCTGGAAGCGTTGTTGACGCCGCGGGCCGAACAGCTTGAACTGTTCGCTGCCTGATGGGCCGGGCGATGCGGCGGATCGACCTGCAGCGGGAGGATGATTTCGAGGAATGGCGGGACGCCGCACGCGCCCTTGCATCGGCAGATGTGCCTGCGCATGCGACGATCTGGCGGGCCGGGCAGGAGACGGACGATCTGTTCGCCGAAGCGGCGGCCGTTGTTTCCGGAGAGAGGGCGGCCGCCTTTTTCGTGCCGCGCGGTTTTGTGGACCTCGCTCGGACGGTCGTGTGCCACAGCGATCCTCAGCGCTTTGCCTTGCTTTATGGCGCTCTGCTCCGCTTGCGGCGCAATCCGGCCATGCTGGAGGATCGGGCGGACCCGGCAGTAAGGCGGCTGGAGGATATGGCGAAGGCGGTGCGCCGCGACATGCACAAGATGCGCGCCTTTGTGCGCTTTCGCGAAGTGGAGACGGATGAAGGGAGCCGCTTCATCGCCTGGTTCGAGCCGGAGCACCATATCGTCCGGACCAACGCCGGTTTCTTCGTCCGGCGGTTCGCCACCATGCGCTGGTCGATCCTGACGCCGGATATATCGATCCATTGGGACGGCAGCATGCTGTCAGAGGGGCCGGGCGGCGCGCGCGCGGATGCGCCCGATGATGATCCGGTCGAGGAGATATGGCGCGCTTATTACGGATCGATTTTCAATCCGGCGCGGATGAAAATCGGCGCGATGCTGAAGGAAATGCCGAAGCGCTACTGGAAAAACATGCCCGAAACCGCGTTGATCCCCGGCCTGGTCGCGGGCGCACAGGCAAGGGAGCGCAGCATGGTGGAATTGTCCAGAACGCAGGTCGGCGGCAATGGCCAGGTCGCCTGGGACGCCTTGCGCGCGCAAGCGATGTCCTGCACGCGCTGCCCGTTGCGCCATTGCGCCACACAGACGGTGTTCGGCGAGGGGCCGGTCGATGCGCAGGTGATGCTGGTGGGAGAACAGCCGGGCGATCAGGAGGATATTGCCGGGCGACCCTTCATCGGGCCGGCTGGCCAGTTGCTGGACAAGGCGCTGGCGGAGGCCGGCATCGATCGCGCAAAAATCTACGTCACCAATGCCGTCAAACATTTCAAATTCGAACAGCGTGGAAAGCGGCGGCTGCACGCCAAGCCGAATGCCGGAGAAATAGAGGCGTGCCGCTGGTGGTATGACAGAGAGCGCGAACTGGTGCGGCCGGCGATGACGATCGCGTTGGGCGCGACGGGCGCGCGAGCCATGTTGGGGAAAGCAGTGACGATATCCGCCTCGCGCGAGAAGCCGCACAGGCTGGCGGATGGAGGGGAAGGGCGAGTAACCGTCCACCCCAGCTATTTGCTGCGGATTGATGATCGTGGCCGCGCCGAGGAGGAATATGCAATGTTCGTCAAAGACTTGCGGGGGGCAGCTCAGGAATTTTGATCCCCTTCGCCTGAAATTTTTCCCCCAATTTGGATGGGCCAATAACCAAAACTAAACCGGTTTTTGCAAAACTGTTCTTGCGACCCGAGGAAGCCCCTTTGTTGGGCTCCCTCTCATGGCCCGGCTTTCGTTGAAGGCCGGGCCTTTTTTTGTGTCACGTTTTGGTGTTGCTGTCGTCGCGCTCTCCATAACGGCTACTGCGATCTGGATGAATAAGAGGTCGGCTCCAATCCTGAGTAAGAAGCAGTATCAGCCTGCACCCCAACGCCCGCGCTGTCATCGAGCAACTGCCAGGATGGTTCGATCATTATAATCGCGTGCATCCGCACCGGGCTTTCGGCTGCATATCGCCGCGCGAATTTATCAACTTTCAACCCATGAGGGCCTGTCAAATCTTTAAGGGACAACAACATCCGTCGGTTCGATCTCGCCGGGCGGGGTGCCTACCTTCAGGGGTTCATTTTCTGCCATCTCTGGCGAGCTGGCTCACTTTTGCATGAAAGAAGCGCTCGCTCCAAAGGGAGAGAGATTTGGCCTCGTCCGGACGGAGGAAGCGAGCGACATCGCTTGCCGCGGCGCTCCAGTCGATGGAACTGATTTTATCCTTTAAGGTATCGACCAGCCATCCGCCGCCGTAGTTCATTTCGGGATCGCCCTGCCATGGGCCAGCCTGCCGCAGCGCACTGGCAAGCAGCGACCGGTTCAGGGGAACGTGATTTGCAACATACCAGGAAAAGTCGAACCAGTCGCGACCCTTGAGATAAGGGCGGCAGAGCAAGGCATGAACCTTGAGCGCGAAATTGGAAGGCAGATCCTGGTGCCGCACTTCGTAGTCGGCGGGGAAGTCGAGGAAGGTCGTGGCTTCTCCCGAACCCGCCGGAGGATTGGTATCGATCTCAAGCTTGATCTTGATCGCCCTGGCGCTGTTCGATCCTGCGAAACGCAAGTTGAGCTGGCTGGCAATTGAGTCGTTCTTGAGGACCGCCTCGCGCACCGCTCTGTCCATCTTTTCCTTCGGCTGCGCTTCGAGCTTGAGGCCGAACTGAGCGAAGATTTCGACCAGGGCAGTGAGATAGGGGGACCAGCGGAAAGCTGCATCGGGTGCTCGCAGCAAAAAATCGAGATCTTCCGAAAAACGTGGGAGTCCATGCAGAATACGCAGGCTCGTGCCGCCTTGGAAAAGGGCGACATCGAAAAAATCGGCGCGCCAGAGAGCATAGAGTGCGATCTCCTGCATTATCTCTTTTGTCGCATTCTCCTCTTCAACGGCGTTGGCGGCGTCATAGTCACGGAGCTTCTTCTGCAACATCTCGATCATTACGATGTTCCAGATGACGCAGAGCGACCGGCACTGATGCCAAGCTCGAGCGATCGGAGAAAATCGTTGACCGCCTTGTGCTTGTAAACGCCTCTGAGCATCGCGAACTCTTTTGCTTTGAGTGAGCGCAGATGGTCTTCATCGATACGCAAGCCGTGTGTCAGCCAGCCGAGGTCCGTCCAGCCACTTTTGCGTAGCGCGACGAGATCGAGAAGTGCGCGCAACGGCGTGGCGACGAATGCGGTGAGGGCGCCCAATTTCAGTCGCTCCACGCCGACCAGAAACTGGTATTTCTGGATGGCGAGCGGATGATAGGAAAAGTGCCCCATGACCGGTGTCTCAAATTCGAGCGTCTTGCGACTGGGCGTCACGCTTGCCGTCACGTAGACCGCCTCGGGAATCCAGCCGTGGTAAGAGAGGGCGGTCTCAAACGAGACATAGCTGCCCGGAAGTAGAGCCTGCGCCACCGCGAAAGGATGAGGTGCTTTGGCACTGGAGGATTGTGCGAAGAGGTAGGTACCACGCTTCAGCCGGACGAGTGTACCGTCTTTCAGCGCTCGGTTTACGAGCGCATACCGTCGCGCATCACTGCCGCCGATTGCTTCCGCCAACTGCCGCTCATCGAAGATGCGGCCGGCGAGCTTTCCATCGGACAGGTTCGAAGCGAGAGTGCTCATAAAATTCCAGATACTTTCAAATAGTGAAAGTTTCAAGAATTTCATTCTGGCATGGCAGTCGAGCGAATGAGGTGATCGGGGAAAATTTTTCCACACGGTAAGTTAGTATTTTCGGCGCATTTCCTTTTTGGAGGGAGTTACGTCGATGAAGAATCAGCGATTTTCGGTTGAGCAGATCGTGTCAGTTTTGAAGCAGGCCACCCTTACCCTGCGCCGACGGAGAGCGAAACCAATAGCGGCAAATCCAAGGGTCATTATAGCCCACGTAGAAGGTTCGGGCACAGCAAAGATCACCGATGCCAAACAATTGTTGAGAACATTGATCTTTTCAGCTGTCAGATTGTCTCCTAGCCGAACATTAAAGGTACTTGACGCGTCTGCAAAACCTCCTCTGTTCGTAGGGAGTTGCATGCCTGCCACTGTGAGCACCTCTTGACCTGGTGCTAACATTAAAGAACCCGGTGAGCATTCTGAGGTTGTACCGGAATAGTTAGCCGAACCCCTGCCTAAAGAACCACGGCCAGAAAAATAGCTCAGTACGCCCGGCGTCTCGCAACCAGCGTAGAATATTTGAGTGAAGATTTGGGATGCGGTGCTAATGCCGCTGATCACGGAAGGGTCCCAAATTCCGACATACTGAGAATAAATAGGGGGCCTATATACATTGGTGACCCAATTCGGAATTAGGCTCAGATAAAGTGGCTCAAAATGAACATTCGCCCCCTGTCGGTGATGCGGAAGCCACCTCGTATGTCTTCGGCATAGCCTTGGTAGATGAAGTTCGATTTGCTCGCCTTGTGAGATCTGAGATTGCGAACGATCTGCGAAAATTTCGAATCTTTCCGGCTCGCATTGTTGACGAAATAGACCGACCGTCTGCAACTCTGCGTGAAAATTTCGTCTCTAAACGGCGAGTAGGGATCGCTAGCTTTGAATAGTGAGCGGTGCGGAAGCAGGTGCCTCTCCCTCGGCGATATAACCTTTGAAAATATCACCGGCCTTAAGCGTTGCGTTTCCACCCTTATTCAAAAGACCCAGCAGGCCAAATCCAAGCACGCCCAGAACGACACCTGCTGTGTTGGACGAGCCTTCGGTCCCTCTTGTGCCGGACAGCGGTAAGGGGCCCCAGCGTGTTTCGACATTGAGCAGGCGCGCGCCAAGCCTGCCCCCGCCGCCTGCCGAGCCTGATGCGCCAACAGAGATGATTTCGCCCCAGGCAGGTGCGCCAATGGGAATTATGGCGACGCCATCTACGCTGACCGGGGCGTTGACACGAAGTTTAAACCGATCACCGACTTTCGCCGTGCGGCTGTTAACCTCCTTGACCACCATAAGTTCGATCTCTGTGCCGCGAACCCAGCGAGGCGCTGCATCCATTGGTACCGTAGGCGCTGCATTGGCTTGAGGAGGTAGTTCCTGTGCAAAGGTGGGTTGGATTCCCGATATTGTTGCGAGGAGAGCTACCAAGCTCACGATACGCGTCATGGTCAGTTGGCCGTCTTTGTTTCGGTGACTGTTTCGGAAGGCAGGAATTTGATCGCGACGCCCGTTGCATTTGCCTTGCCCCAGCTGAACGCCGTGACGTGGGCATCGCCATATTGGGCTTTGACTACGGCATCAGCTCCAAGCTTCTGGGCGCGCTCCCACAGTTCCTCATAGATTTTTCTTTGCGAGGGTGATTGGCTGAAAATAGTCGCCTTCCGTACGCCTGCTTTCACCGGTCCTATGATCCGGTAAGGACGATCGGTGATGTCGTAGGGGAATACGGGTATGCCGATATCTTCGTTGATTAATGCGGTGGACGGTACGGATACGGGTTTGGCGAGTGCCGGCGCTGAAATAACGATGCTTAGGGCGGCAAATATCGTGAAACGCATATTTCTTCTCCGTGTTCGGAAGCAGTGGGCCTGGACAGGCGTGGACACAATTTTCGGCGCGCAAGTTAGGGGCGCTGTCATAATCATGCCCATGCCTGCCGAAGCACAGCTAGCAAACGCAACTGGGGCTTAATTCTCCATCGCAGCATTTCTTCCGTCCACCGGAGCAACCGCAGACCCCGCCGTGGTGCGAACAGCAGCCCGACTGGAGAGCGATTGTCAGATCAGGAAATGTAGCACGCGAGCAAAAGGGTGTGGCCGACGTTCCAGTCGCGCACATTAACCCCAGAATGGCCGCCATTCGAAATCCCATGCCGAACCTATGGTTTGATGGTCTGAACCAAAGCAGTCGGTGTGACGGGTGGCGCTCCCACCGTGGCTACTGCAGGAGCCACGGCGACTGCGCCCGCCGGCAAAACAATGGGTGCGGCCGGCGTGGCTGGTACGAACGCGACCGTTAAGTCCTCGTCCAAAAAGCCCTTAACAGGTGACCCAAGCGGTATTTTCGCGCTTGTCCCTGTCGTAATGAAACCTGCGATTGGAACAAAAGCTATAGCTGCCACAACCCCTGCCGTCCCAGTGACACCCTTATCATCGAATTGCCCGGTCATACGGATTTGGCGACCATTGGCACGAACATAGAGCACGCGGGCATTAATGCGGCCGGATTTGCCCCACATACCCTTGTTGCGGACGTCAGTAATTTCGGCTTGCCCAGGACTGCCAACCGCAATCACCGTCTGCCCGTTGAGCATAACTGCCTCGGCTACCTCAATCTGGATCCGTTGCCCCACTTTCAGCTTCTTGCCTTCAGTTGTTAGCGGTTCGCTGGTCTTAAGAGCGATCGGAGTGCCTGTCCGCACAATGCTCTCTGTTGGTGCGGCGAGGATAACTGCCGAAGTTGTCGGACCAGCCACCACCGCATGCGATTCGGGTTGTGTTGATGCAACTGCGCTCTGCGCTTGAGCACTCGTAACGCACACGCCAAACAAGGCGGCCGAAGCCGTCGCGATTACTACTTTCATAATGATCCCCCTTCGTTACTCCGCCCCCCGGAGTGCGCCACAGTTCATGACTGAATGGTAAAAAGGTCAACGACAGATCAACCCATATTGGGTGATTAATACTCAATGGCAGGGTGAGACGATCCGGCGTTCTACGGCGGGGTGGTACGGCGACATGATCGACGGGATCGCTTTTGTCTCGGCAATGAAGACCCGTGGGATGAATCCGGCGGGAAGGCGAGTCTTGCTTGTAGGTGCCGGCGGCGTCGGCGCTGCCATAGCCTATGAACTCATGCGATCTGGTGTTGATGCGCTTGCTGATTATGACACCAATGAAAATCGCAGCGATGCTCTGGTTGAACGATTACATGACATGGCTCTGTCGACTAAAATGCTGCGGGGTTCCTGGAATCCGCAAGGGTTCGACATTGTGATTAACGGAACACCTTTGGGGATCAAGCCGGACGACGCCTTGCCGGTTGATATGAAGCAGTTTGAACCCGGTATGGCAGTAGCGGATGTCGTTAGTCTGAGGCAACCCCACTGCTATGCCATGCGCAATCGCGGGGTCTTATAATCATGGATGGAACTGATTTCTTTCGTGTCTTGTGCGACCAATTGGCCGATTTCATAAGTCGCGATAACCATGAGCAGAGATGATGGGATATGGTTCAATATATAAATATAAGGGCGGAGGGCATTCTGGCATATGATGAGTGCGATGGCACGCCGCCCGCTCCCATAGAGACCGTAATCCTAGTACCCGGCTTCACCAAGAACAGGAAGTTCTGGTATCGCTGGCTAGCATAACTCGACGAAATATCATGTATTTGCCCTGGATCAGCGCGGTCACGGCAATGCATCGCCGTTGCCCGAAAATGTTGAAATGTCGGTGCAGGCGTTCGCTGATGAATTGGCTGACTTCACCAATAGCCTGGGGATTACTAAAACGCATTTTGTCATGGCTTGGCTCTCATGGGCAATCGGCGTGGTTTTCGCGGACACATCCAAAGCTTGTATGGAGCCTTGTCCTTCCCGGCGTTATTCACAAGCCTGGATATTCCGTGGGCTGGGAGAGTTGGGCGCAAATTGACGACAAACAAGGTTCGGAAGCGTGGGCGAGCGCGACAAACGGTCATCGTTTGCCCGCTGATGTGGGTCCAGCAATGCGTGAGTGGTACATATCGCAGCAAGGGCGGTTTGATCTCACGGCCCAAGCCCATTTCTTGCGGTTCGTCCCTACTATGGACCTCACCGAATATTTGCCGCGCGCGATTGCTCGAACTCTGGTTATCAGCGGCGACGAGGCGGTTGTTTAATCGCATGCCGACACAGTGGAGGCTGTTCGCTCCATGGCGAACGCCACGCTAAAATCCGTTATGAAGGCTCCTTTCAACATTATGACCGCTGCCAGTGATATTTGCATCGAAGATATGTTGGACTTGCTTGCTGCGAACCGCCTCCCAGCGCGCACAGATGAATCCGAGATTGGGCCCGCTTTGATCGAGCCATCGATTGCAAATCGCGCGGATGCGACTTGGTGAGGATCAAAATCAGCGACGTCGTTTGTGATTAACACAGTTTGATCTCCTCTGCGTTCCAACAAACTGAGCGCCGATTTGCTGATTGGTGATCTGTGGCAACCCCGCGAGCATGTCGGAGGCGTTGACGCCTAGAAGCACGAGTTCCGCGCTCCCGTCGTTTCGTTCAATCTTGTGGGCGGCCATAGCTGGCATATTTTACTCTGTTGACCAGCACGGAACACACTCTTGCATAAGCTATTAAACATAAGCCAGAATGGCATAAGAACGGTGCCTGTAATGATGGGCAAAATAAGACCCGTTCGACGGCGGATTGAACCAGCGCCGCTAGGTCTGCGCTGACAGTTTAGTTGGAAGCCTGCGGGACAAGGTGCGAGGGGAGGGGATTGGATCATATCATAAAAGAGCCGGTTCGCTTCGGGCCGTTTTGCCTGCATTCCGACGCGCGTCTGCTAGAGCGGGGCGGGCAGGAAGTAGTGCTTGGGGGGCGTGCACTCGAGTTACTTATTGCGCTTGTCGAACGGGCTGGTCAGGTCGTTACCAAGCGCGAACTAATGGCGCGAGTGTGGGATGGCATTACCATTGACGAGGGCAGTTTGCGCTTCCAGATCACATCGCTGCGCAAAGCGCTCGGTGACGGTGTGGACGGGGCCCGGTATATCTCCAACGTATCAGGGCGGGGCTACTGTTTTGTAGCCGCCGTAAATACGGTGGAGATAGCGCCCGTACCATTTATCATTGAACCTGCACGTTTGCGTCGACAGCGACTACTGCGCCCGCCTGTAAGCATGATCGGACGTGATGTCGTTGTTGAACAGGTCGCCGCTGACCTTCGGAACCGTCGTTTCATTACAATTCACGGCCCTGGCGGGATTGGGAAGACGACAGTAGCAACCAGCGTCGGGTCGACCTTAGCAAGCGAGTTCGACGGCAATGTCATTTTCCTGGACTTGTCGACGCTGACTGATCCAACTCTCGTTGCCGGTGCGCTCGCCTCGGCACTGGGACTCCTTGTCGACACGAGAGATTCTGTCCCAGCTATTCTGGCCTTTCTTCGAGAAATGCGTGCGCTCATCGTCTTTGACAGTTGTGAGCATGTCATCGATCCAGCGGCAGCTCTAGGTGAGGCCGTTTATGAAGCTGCACCAGGGGTGGCAATTTTGGCAACCAGCCGAGAACCCTTGCGCGCGCTGGGCGAGCATGTTGTCCATCTTACTCCGCTCGACCTCCCACCTGCAGATAAACACATCTCCGTCTCGGCACTGAACGACTATCCAGCGGCCCGCTTGTTTGTTGAGCGCGCTGCAGCGGCTGGTCTGAAGGTTGAACTCAGCGATAGTGACGCCTCGCTGATCATCGAGATGTGCCGTGCACTCGACGGCATGCCGCTTGCCATAGAAATCGCGGCAAGTCGCGCTGGTCAACATGGCCTCGCCGAAACTGCGCGACTGCTAGATGGGCATTTCCGACTGCTATGGAGAGGTCGGCGTAGCGCCATGCCTCGTCACCAGACGCTGTATGAGACGCTTGCGTGGAGTTTCAAGCTCCTTTCGGAGCCAGAGCAGATCGCACTTGAGCGCCTTTCCATCTTCCCGGGTTTTTTCACGGTCGAAGCAGGCCGATCAATCATGCACGATTGTCCGGTGCTTGGCGATTTCATCGGAGAAGTCCTCGAGGACATCGTCGCGAAATCAATGATATCGGTCCATCCCGACGGCGCGACGACACGGTATCGTTTGCTTGATACGACACGTGCTTTCGTCCACGCCAAGCTTATCGAACGCGGTAGCCGAGCTGATGTTGCTCTCCGACATGCACGATATGTCGCCGACCAACTTGGGAAGTTCGATATCAATGGCATGGCGCTGGTCGGAGAAACGGTCGCGGGAACCGACCTGTTGGGCGATATGCGCGCGGCGTTGCCCTGGGCGTTTTCCGAGGAAGGAGATCGTGAAACGGCGCTAAGTATCGCTGCTTATTGTGGCCGCTTCCTTATCCCGCTGTCGCTATTCGACGAGGCCGTGCGATGGACCGAAATGGCTATGTCGCTACTGACCGAGGACGAACGCAGCGGACGGCTCGCGATGGACCTCGATGCGGGCTACGGCGCAGTGCTGATTATGATCCAAGCTGATGGCGATCGGGCTCGTGCGGCGATTGAGCGCGCTTTGGTTATCGCTCGTGACCTTCAAGATGCCCGTATAGAATATCGCCTCACATACTGCTTACAGCTTCTGCACATCAACAGTGGCGAATTCAATCATCTGATGCCGCTTGCCCAGCGGCTCGAGCAATTGTCCGCCATCATCAACGAGCCACATTGCGCGACAAGCACCGTGCAAATGATTGCGACAGCATATGCCCTGACCGGGGACCAGCCGTTGGCTCAGAAACTTTTCGAGCAGGTGATAAGGGAACGCCAGACTTCCGATCCTGTCAGTCCGTCGGATTATGCCTTTGTTGGGGACCCATGGATCGGCCTCTCCATTACTTTGTGGCTGCGGGGATTTCCTGATCAGGCCATCCAGGCTGCCAAGCTCATCAGCACAGATTTCCCGTCCGTCCTATTCTCCTGCATGGGCCTGGCTTCCGCCGCCATTATCTTTCGTGAAATTGGTGACCCCGCGTCTGCTGATCAGGTCGGTGCAAAGCTGCAAGAGAAGGCGCGACGTTACTCAATGGTGCCGTATCAAGCCGTTGCGTTAGGTTTTGCCGGGCAAACCTTACTTGAGAAAGGCCGTTTCATCGAAGCGACCGATCATTTGGCCCATGCTCTGAGCCAGCTGCGCGCACGCGAATATGGAGTGTACGGGGCCATATTCGCGCGGTCTCTTGTCAGAGCCTACAGTGAAATGGGCCGCGCGGAAGAAGCGCGAGCCATTGTTGAGGCTCGGATCGATCAGATTAAGTCTATTGGCGGATCGTACGATTTACCGGAATGGTTGCGAATCCGTGCGGAGATCGAGTTTCAAGATGGTGCCGTCGGTTTGGCCGAAGCCAACTATCTCGAAGCGATCGAACTTGCACGCGTGCAGGGTGCGCTTTCTTGGGAATTACGCGCTGAGCTCGGGCTGGCGCGGCTTTTCCTGGAAAAGGGCAAGAACATTGAAGCTGGGCAACGATTGCAGGCCGTGCTGAGTCGATTCAATGAAGGGTTTGCAACGCACGACCTTATTTCGGCAAGTCACTTGATCGAAGAACTCGGACAGGTTTGTGCCTGATAAAATGCGGATATCTATCTATAAAGTCTCGCCACCCTAAACTCGCGCTTCCTGCCCAAATTGCTGTCGTGAACAGAACCTAAAGATGTTGGTATGCCGCGTTCACTTAGCGGCGCTGGCTGCTCCGATGAGGCCGCAAGCCAGGCTGAGCATCAGGATCTTCAGGAGAGAAGCCGATTCCTTGTAAAAGATCACGCCGATCGCGATCGTGGCTAGTGGTACCAGCGCGGCGAGCATCGGCACCAGTAGACTGAGCGGAAGGCCTTTATGGATCATATGGGCCAGACCCCAGAAGGATAGAAAGTACAATCCTAGACACAGCGATGTCCAGGAGAAGCTCATGAACCCCTCGGTCCGGGGCAATGTGGAAATCGCAAGGATCTGAGTGAATAGGACGATCGTAAAAATGGCCAGCGTCATAATGGCTGATCCGTTCGAAACGCTCATTGTTTTTCCCCTTCAGTCCATAATACGCCAATGTGGTCGCGCGGGATTTTACTGGCGCCATCGGGCAGTCAGTAGAGCACTACGATACGCGAAGAGATGAGCTCAAACCCCAACATGACTGTTCTAAGCCTGGCCAAAATCCGGCGCGCAACGGCTCTCAATTGGCGCTTTTGAAGCTTGATCCTCTGGTCAAAAACGCTTCGTAATTGAGATGCCGTAGGTTCGGGGTGCACCGAGTTGGCCGCCTACTTGATAGCCGATGAAATCGGAAAATACGGTCGACGCCACCGTATAGGTTTTATTCGTTAAATTTCGCACGAAGGCTGTCGCCGTCCAGTCGCCTTTGGTCGAGGCATAATCGAGGAAGAAATTGACTTCTGTACGGGCTGGTTGCTGTACCCAAGGATGATTGAATTGCGAGAAATAAACTTTGTCCACCCATAGGACATTCAGGCGTGGAGTGACTTGCCCTTGGGGTATTTGGAAAGTGTACCCGATCTCACCATCGATCTTGAACTTTGGCGCATAAGCGAGCTGATTGCCGCTCAGGTCGAATGCCGGCACTGGCCCACTGGGGCTAGGTAGAAACAGGCCTGGCGTTCCCTGGCCAGGGAAGCTTGGATCACCCGAAACATAATCGGTATACTCAGAATGCAGCCACGCTGCGCTCAATTCTAGGCGCAGACCGTCAGTCGGCAACGCCGTGAACTGACCTTCGAGACCGTAGAGTCTGGCTGCGGCGGCGTTGCGCGTGATGATCTGCACGCCTTCTGCGACGTTGACCTGCAGATTTTTGTAATCATACCAGAAACCTGCGACATTCGCGCGCAGCCGTCGCTCGAAGAGGTCAGCCTTCAGGCCAACTTCATATGCCTTGATGTCTTCAGGGTCGAAAGGAGCTTGAAGGAAACCGGCATTGAAACCGCCGCTTTTGAACCCTTGCGAGTAGCTTGCATAGCCGAAGATACCATCGCCAAATTTATAGTGCAGTGTGATTTTCGGATCCGTGGACTTCCAGCTCGCCCGCTGAGCAATCACCGTTGAGAGGTTAGGGATGGGGTCAAAGAAGGGCAGGAGAGGATTTAGCGGTTGCGTGACATTGAACACATTATGCTCGACGATTTTCCGCTTTTCGAAGCTGTAGCGAAGGCCGAGGTCGATACCAAATCGGTCGGTCACATGGATGGTGGCCTGCGAGAAGGCGGCATAGGCCTTAGTCAGCTGGTTGCCTCCATAGACCGCACCGATGGGCTGCCCAGTGTTTGGAAGCCCAGGCTGATCGTTCAGGCCGAAAAAGATCGGCGCCGGGAGCGCATGCAGCCCCGAAAAACCTTGTTCACGGAAAAAATATCCACCGACTAGAATATCCACCGGACCGATCGAATGGGTCAGCCGCAATTCCTGGGTAAATTGCTTGGCTCGTTCGCGGATGAAGTTGGGAATATATCCCGAGGTCGTAAGATCACTGCTGATTGCAAGATCCTGCTCGAAGCGTCGGTACCCAGTCACTGATGTGAGGACAGGTCCGCCAATGTTCCATGTCGCCGTGGCCGATCCGCCCCAATTGACGATGGTTTGGAGTGGCCCTTGGCCTGCATAGTCTCTGACATTTTCCGGCCTCTCGAAGCCGCGCGTGATACTGAACGCGGTATGGCCAGGAGAGTCATTGAGATAATGATAGCCTCCGTTGTGATCTTTGGCGCGATAATAGTCGGCCTCAAGGAGCAGCTTGAAAGCGCTGCTTGCTTCAAACTTGATTTTCGCGCGCACCGCTCGCCTGTGCTCGTCGTCAACATCCTCGCCGGTCTGAATATTCTTGCCATAACCACCGCGATCGGCCGTGCTGAAAGATAAGCGTGCAGAGATGCTATCGGACAACGGCCCGCTGATCGCCCCCTCAGTACGGATCAGCGAATAATTTCCCACCGTCGCTGTCCCATACCCCTCAAGAGTTTGGGTAGGGTCACGCGTGATAATGTTGATGGCCCCTGCCGTCGCGTTGCGTCCGTAGAGCGTTCCTTGTGGGCCAGCCAGAACCTCAACGCGTTCGATGTCATAAAAGCCGAGAAATGCCACCTGAGAGCGGGCGCTGTAGACACCGTCTGTATAGATCGCCACACGCGGATCGGAGCCTGGAGCGACGGCATCAAGGCCAATGCCGCGGATGAAGACTTTCGTACTGCCGCTGTGACGACCGAAGGTCACATTTGGCATCCTGCCTGCCAGTGCTTCGATATCCACTATTTGCTTCTTTTGCAGCGTCTCGCCGCCAATCGCCGAGATCGCGATCGGAGTTTGCTGAACATTGGCTTCGCGACGCTCTGCCGTGACGATGATCTCCTCGATGCCGACCTGCGGTTCCTCTCTGGTTTGGCTAGCACTTTGAGCCGCGACCACTGGTGGAGTATCCTGCGCTATGGAGGGGCTTGCGCTCCCTAAGCCCAATGCGATTACACCCGATGAGCAGATCATCGAAATTCTGGCCCGTTTAATGGACATGTTTCCTCCCCTATTCTTGCTGTCCGCCAAGTCAGAAGCGATTGGCAATTCGTGGCTGGCGCATTGTGTTTTAGTCGGCAAATTCCACGCCGCGACTGGTCGCCTCCCATTTGACCCGCTCTTCACGCGTTTGCTCTGCAGATTGCATCAGCGTATCAAGGCAGCTTGAAACGAAGGGTAGTCGGAATGGCGTATCAGTGGCCTCCAAGACCGCTAGGATTGCCTTTGCGATCTTAGTGGGATCACCCTTCTCATAGCCTGTCGTCTCTTCGATGTGCGCGTGAAGCGTGCCGACCGTTGGTTCATAGTCTGGATGATAGGATGACTGAGAGATTGCCGGGCCAGAGAAGTTCGTTCGCATGGGACCAGGCTGTGGGACCAATACTTTTATACCCAGTGGATCAACTTCATGCGAAAGCGCGATGGAGAGGCCTTCCAATGCAAACTTGCCTGCGGAATAGGCCGACATACCTGGCACTGACATCTGGCCGGCTTGGCTGCTCACATTGACGATCGCGCCGCTGCGACGCGTGCGCATGCCGGGCAAAACGGCCTGTATCAGCGCGACCGGCCCAAAGAAGATCAACTCCATGAGAGATCGTAGATCTTTCATGGGCGTGTCCTCGACGGATCCGACATGACCACGTCCGGCAGTATTGACAAGCACGTCGATCGCACCGTGGCGTTGCAATACTTCTTCGACCACAGCAGTGATTTGCGAAATATTGGTAACGTCGAGTTGCAGGGCTTCTGCACGATCAGGATAAGCGGCTATGACCTCCGCCGCACCCGCCGGATCTCGATCAGTCAAGATAGCCTTGTCGCCAGACGCAAGAGCTGCGCGCGCAATTTCACGTCCAAGGCCAGATGCCGCTCCCGTGATGAACCAAGTTTTAATCATAATATACTGATCCTATGAAGACGATTTGGTGTGATTGAACATTCAGAGTTCGGAATTTTACGGAAAAGTATTTGCGTAGAAGGCGAATAAATGCGGGATAATCATCAACGATCTCTCGTCTGGACAATCGATAAATTTTAGAGAAAGTCTTGTTGCTATAACGGCGCCAATCGACTTGGCGTATAATCCTCTCTTTCGTGGACGCATCGGCTTTCGAGCCGACTGCTCTTTATATGTGCTTTGATTTGCTACACGGATCATTCCAGAATGCGATGACCGATAGCCAGTTTGATAATGATAGATTTTGTTAAATTAGCTTGACCCGCTGCGCCAAAAATCCGCGCCTTGCAAAGGCAAGGGGGCATTTCGACCATGGTTGTTCACCACAACCTCTAAGAAGATATTTGACGAATGCCGAAATCCGTTGAATATTGATCGAGCGAACAATAATCTCAATTTTTCATCGATGCGGCATCGTTCGGTGAGGCGATTTGTCCATTAAAGAACAATAAAACGGCATAAATGACCCGAATCTCAGGAAAAGGCGAAAAAATTGATGGTTGGCTATAAATCGCGCAGGGAGCCAGCGCATTTAATTGATCTATTGAATAATAGCGCTTCAGGCTGTCATCGGATCCGTTAGCGACATTGGCCGTGGTGCGATCGATGGCAGGGAGAAAGACGCAGATGCTCCCATTTTTCCGAGCAGATATCGGCCGTTGCTCATCAGGAACGCAGTGCGCCCCGCTGTCAGGTAGGGCTAATACAAATACCTGAATAGCGAGACGGAAGTATGGGATCAGACTGAACGAAATCCCTTAATTTCAAAGGAGAGAGAATAGTGAGCTTCAATGATCATTTTGTCATTTATGCCCGCTTCCATCTAAAGCCGGGAGTGCGCGAGCGCTATTTGGAACTTCTTGAGGTTGTATTGCGGGGGCTTAGCTCTGACCCTTATTGCAAGACCATATTCGTCCATACGGATGATGAAGATCCTGACCTTGTTACCTTATATGAAATCTGGGCTGGGACGCGCGAGCGATTTGACCGGGAAGAATTGGCCAAGCCTTATCGCGTTACATATATGAGCGCTCTTCCCGACCTCCTGGCCAGTCCTGTGGAGGTGGAATGGCTGAAACCGGTCTCGGAATGGTGCAGCAGTTTGATAAATCGGAGTTCCTGACAGCGAGGTGATTGCGGGAACCAATTCATGAAATGACTTGGCTTGTTCAAGCAAGTGAATTCAAATTCTATCTAGAATGAAATTCACCAAGAATGAATCAAGGTGAACTCATTTGTCACATAATGAGTGATTGTATTCGTTAATCTCGTATTCGATTGGGATAGGATGGTGTCCCAAATCTACTATATGACTTCGGTTTATCGCTGAAGTCCACAGAGGTCGCGATTAGGGGATATCAGTGGACATTCTTATGGCGCCGTGGAGAGAGATTTTGTGGCTCGTGAGGAGAGCCGTCAATTTGCCTTGGGAGAGGGACGGATGGAATATACGCAACTTGGTAACAGCGGCCTGTTAGTTTCGCGCCTGTCCTTTGGGGCTATGACGTTCACGACCGGTAATCGTGATTTTCCGGCGCTGTTCAAGAGTGATGAACGTACAGCTGACAAACTTGTCAGCATGGCCATTGAGGCCGGTGTAAACTTCTTCGATACAGCAGATGTCTATGCTGCGGGCGAGTCAGAGGAAATTCTTGGCCGAGTGCTGGCGTCGCGACGCCAGGATGTTGTCATCACGACCAAGGTCGGTGGGTTGGGCGGTCCATCGCTGATGGGAGAACCGCTTTCGCGGCGGAATATTCTCAAAGCTGTCGATAGCAGTTTGCAACGGCTCGGTACTGACTGGATCGACAGCTATGTGCTTCATAGAGACGATCTTTATACACCTTTAGAGGAGACGCTGTCGGCTTTGGATGAAGTCGTGCGCTCCGGCAAAGTGCGTTACCTCGGTTTCTCAAATTGGTCGGCTTGGCGGGTCGTGGCGGCTATGGAGATGATGAAGGCGAATGGTCTGACCCCGTTTACCCACGGTCAGTTATATTATTCCCTTGTAGGCCGAGATATTGAGCATGAGCATATACCCATGCTTCGCCAATATGGTTTGGGTTTGACCGTCTGGAGTCCACTGGCTGGGGGATTTTTATCAGGCAAATATCAGCGCGGCGCTGATGCTGCGCCAGACAGTCGATACGCTGCTACGGGCATGATGCCGCTTGATATTGAGCGCGGTTTCGATTTGCTGGATCATTTGGCGTCAATAGCTGAGGCGCATCACTCCAGCATTGCCGGCATATCCTTGGCGTGGCTTCTCGCTAAGCAAGCGGTCTCAAGCGTAATTCTTGGCGCAGCCAAGCCAGATCAGCTTCGGAGCAATCTCGATTCTGCCTCAATAGCATTGCGGGCTGAAGAAATCGAGCTGCTGGACAAGGCTTCCATCGCATCGCTTGTTCCCTATCCGGCATGGTTCACCCAGTTTGCGCGAGATCGGCGGTTGGCATCGGCGACTTCCCTCCGGGTCTAAACATGCTCGTCCACGAGCGCCTGGGCAATTGGTCGCAGAGCGGGCGGAGAAGAGGAGGTGAATGATGGATCTAGGGCTTCGGGACGCAGCTGTGCTGATCAGCGGCGGTACTAAGGGCGTTGGCTTTTCGACGGCGTTATCTTTCGCTCGAGAAGGTGCAAAGGTCGCAATCACTGGCAGAGACCAGAAGGTGATTGATGACACGCTCGCGGCGTTACGCGATGCCGGATCTCCAGACTGTTTCGGCATAAGATGCGTTCTTCCGGATCTATCTGAAATTGAAAAGGTTTTCGACGCCATTGAGCATCATTGGGGCAAATTGAATGTTTTGATTAATGTTGCCGGACCTACTGACGGGAGCCGCTTTGGCAAAGAATTTGTCGATGTAAGTGAAGATGATTGGGAATATTTCATTCAAATGGGCATCATGAGCGTAGTACGCTGTACGCGCTTGGCGATACCGCTGATGAGGAAAGCGGAGTGGGGGCGCATCGTCATCGTATCTTCGCAAGCCGCACGCATCGCTACGCCTACTCAAACAGCTTACATGACAGCGAAAGCTGCGCTCAATGCATTCTCTAAGAACATCGGGTTAGGTTTGGCCAAAGAAAATATACTGGTAAATAGCGTAACGCCGGGAGTGATTGCGACCGAGGCCATGATTGAATTCATGGGCTTAAGAGGCGGCTCGGAAAATGGCTATGATCCAACAAATCTGGTGAGTGTTGCCGACTTCATCGCTGACAATGAGAGTCCACGCGCTCGGGGTGCAATTGGTCGCGCGGCCAGTTCTGAGGAGATCGTGCCGGCTATCCTATTGCTTGGATCAAAGCTCAATACTTATATGGTTGGGTCTAATATCGCAATTGATGGCGGTACAGATTACTCTACCGGATGATACCATATCTTATTCTAATTATCGCATTGATACTGGGCTACAAATCTCAGTCGAACTTTAAAGTCTCATTGAAGGAGGAACCTCTCCGACTTCGGTTGGATGCTGGCTTCAGCCTTAGGCTGGGCCAGATTATGGGCTACAGCAGCGGTTGTCCCACATAGAGTAATCGCGGGGTTGGTGACACCGGCGATTACGCTGCGTTGGAGGGGTGGTTGCCCCCCGGTAGGAAGAAATACGGGCTCACGATTGAGACCGGGCCCAGCATCAAACGTGAGACAACCGTGGAGCAGTTTATCGGCCTCGACGTGTCTTTGAAAGATACATTCATCTCAGTGCACGAGAGTGGCCAGCGAATCTGGCGCAGCACATGTTCGTCTGATCCCAAGCTGATAGCAGAGATCATCCGCAAGCGTGCGCCAACCGCGGCGAAGATTAACAATGAATGTTCGCATAACAGGTTTTGGATCAGGATCTGTAATTGCAGAGCGAGGCAATGCTGATCCGTTGAGGGTTTTATGGATCTGTCCGAACCGGTCGCGCCGGAGCCTGGCCGCGCTGAACGGTATTTAAGTGTCTGATGAGAAATTAAGTTGAGTAGCATGAAAAGGTTAGCTTGACGGCTTGGCCTGCTGTTGATTGAGGGGGTTTGCCAGACAATACTGTGGAAGCATTCAACTTGTCCCAGATCCTGAGCCTAATGTGCTGGCGGTTTTTCGCTTATGTCGCCTGAATGATCGTTTATAAATTTATAAGTAGGCGCTCTGTCCTTATTCATGGTCGAGAGGCACGTGGAGCACAGAGATGGGCTTCGCGAAAATATGGGCTCACCACATCCTGTGCAGCGCGCCTTTCTTCTCCTGTCTTGGAAATGCCGCACGATGGGTATTGTCGTTGCCAACATAAACCCAAGCCCGAAATAAATGGCTATGGCCCAAAACATGGTTAACGATGCCATGGTGCGCGCTTTTACAGGAAGAAGTGATGCGTTGCCAAGCATATATGGCTTTAATCGATCCCCGGGCCAAATTGAGGCTTAGGCGGAATGAATATTATAAATTGGGTTAAGCTTGTTCGGGCAGTGAGACAAGTCGCAGGTAACTTGAGAAAGCCGATGTGGACGAGGCGTCAGATATCCTCTTCGAGGCTGGCCTGCTCATCCGCCAGCGCGTGCTGGGCGACGCATGGGTGGACACGTCGCTCGCCAACCGCACAGCCTTCAACAGCGACTATCAGGTTTTCATCACCCGCATCGCCTGGCAGGAAATCTGGGCCGGCCGGGGCTGGACGACAAGACTCGCCGCCTGGTCGTGCTCGCCGTCACCGCAAGCCTCGCGCGCTGGGAGGAGTTCGCGCTGCACGTCCCGCTCCACAAAAATAGGAAAAGCGGGGAAGAGTATAGGCTATGATCTGGCTCGATCCCCCGCACTGATTCCTTATCGTTGCCGGGTCTACCGGCGGCACCACTCCAAATTATCTTTTGGGCAAGGTCACAGCGGGCGCCTGATACATCGAAAGAAGATAAAAAAATAGGGGCGATCCAAAGACCAGCCCCTTTAAAAGTTGAGGAGAGGATGCCTGAAAGGCAAGACCCTCTGATAACGATGTCAGCCTAGGTTGCAATTGCGAACTTATGAGTTGCGATTGCAAAAACTGCAACGATAGGTGGTTGGGCTGCTTTACGGGGGGTAAATCCAGATTAACATTTTTGTCGATCTTAGCTAATTAAACGCGCATACATGTCGTGCGCATAGGAAGATGCATTAGCTATGTTGGACATTCCTTGGTCCTCTCCTGCCACTTTACACCTTGCGGAAGGTTCCACCACTCATCTTGGAACGTTGCGCTCGTGTTGCCATCGATTTTGTGAAGCTGAGCCCGATGAACGAGCCGGTGCACACATCCATTGCGACAGCAGCTTCCGCTTTTATGAGGGGCTTGTTGGCGACGATATCAATGGGGTGGCGCTTTATGACCTGGCAATCGTCTACATCAGAATGTTTGGTTCGCAGCAGTTGTGACACTTCGTCGAGAACATCAAGGGTTAAATTGTCGGAACATCACGCTGCGGCGCAAAATTTTGGTTTTCAATGACTTGTACGGCGGATGACTGAACGCAATGCCATGAACCCTATCGTAGAGCGCTTGCGAATTTTAATTAATGAGCTCGAGCAAATCGATCTGATAAATGGGGGGCGAGCACTACAGGTGTCTACTTGCCCTGTGTCACTTACAAGCGGCGCTCGACGTTTTCGACGAGCAGAAGTCTGCCAAGTCCTAGCCGTCTATCGCCTTCAGATGCGGCATCGATGGCCCGCTCAACCCCATTTATGCCTCGTTCTGTAAGCCATACGTTACTTTTCCGGCGATCATGCGGGTCTAATAGCCTTTGAACTAATCCGGCTTCGGTCAACGCGGCTATGTAGCGTATCGCTGTGCTTTGGGCCGCACCAGAGGCGATAGACACGCTTCCTATAGAAACTGTCCTGCGCTCGATCCCGGCAACGTAGAGCTCGAGCATGATATTCCACGCAGGGTTCGCGAACATATTCAGAGTGGGAAAGGCTTGCGTCGGCGCAGTATTGGCTTTCAACCACGCCTTTGCCGTCATCAACCGGTGCTTTTGATCCGAATCCATAGGAGGTCCAAAACCGGGTCCAACATGTCCCAACTGTCTCACCCTCCTCGTTTAGAGCCGGCCCGAACAGCAATGTTCCTGCGAGTTATAAATATAACGCGATTCTCAAAGCAATGGATTTTGTCACTCATCCGTACACAGGTGGCACATCGAGACAGGATGCGCTGCCCATGGATAGACATCAATATGGACCGATAAGTTTTGTGAAATCCAAATCCCACATCTAAGGGCATTACTGAACAGTTCAACTATCGCCGCGATTGAACAAATGCCAAAGTGGTATGCCCGTTTCCACTCGCGCTCATCTGGCGAGGTAAGCTTTAGCCTGGGTTGAGCGTCAAACCGTCACCACGCTTCACGGACGAAACCGAGCAATTCCTAACTGCTTGGTGTCGAAACGTCTCTTTCAGACGAATCGGGGGATAGCTGCTACAGAATATAACAAGAACATTTGATAGGCCGTGTGGATGCGATGCACCCATGACCATCTGATCTTCAAAGCGTTGTGTGCTCTGGATGAGGCCGTAGGAAAATACCGATGATGGCTGTTGCGCCAAAATTCGAATCCCGCCCGTACGTTACGCGCCGGTCGCTTTGACATGAATATCAGCTGCACGCCTGGTTCAGCTTCATGCCACCTCTGCCCATCCACAGTGCCTCTACAGTATCCATCAGGGAGTGGAACATGAGGAAAACGTTTCTGAGCATCGCTATGATAGCCGCAGCTTTGGCGCCAGTCGCCGCGCAAGCGCACGGTCATGATAATGGCCGTCACCGGGGCTGGTACAAGCATGATCGCGGCGCGCATCGTGATGATTATCGTAGCCGGTATAACGAACGCCGCTATTATGACGACCGGCGCTATTCCAGCCGTGGCGACTGTCGCTCAGGAGGCACCACCGGATTGTTGTTGGGCGGCGCCGCTGGAGCACTGCTTGGCCGCGCAGTCGACACTAGAGGTGAGCGCACCACAGGCACTATTCTCGGCGCGGGTGCTGGAGCCCTTCTGGGGCGTGAGGTTGAACGATCCGGCAAATGCTAGAGGTCACGGATAGTTTGACATGTTGGGGGCGGCGCTGAGGTGCCGTTCCCAGACTTATCTTATAGCTGCTTCGACCGTATCGCTCCGGTGAGGGCCGCCTTGCGGTGATCGGCTAATATTTCGAGATGGCACCGGTGCAAGCACTGGTGTTTGCACCGGTACTAGGGGCGGTGCGATGAGTCAGATCACGGTAATTTCGGGGCCGGAGCGGCAGCGTGTATGGACCGACCAGCAGAAGCGCGAATTGGTCTCGGCGGTGTCGGCGCCCGGTGCGAAGGTGGCGGAGATTGCCCGCCGTGCTGATCTGCGGCCGAACCAGATCTACAGATGGCGGCGGCAGATAGAGCAGGCAGCGCAGGGCTTTGCAGAGGTGCAGGTGAAAGCTGATCCGTTACCAGTGCCCGGATCGGCGATCACCGTGGAGTTCGAGCCGGCGATCGTGCGTATTCCCTCTGGCGCATCGCCCGGGCTGGTGTCGGCAGTGCTTCGGTCGGTCAAGCCGTGATCCCAGTTCCCACCGGCGTTCGGATATGGATTGCAACAGGGCATGCGGACATGCGGCGCGGCATGCGCAGCCTGGCCCTGCAGGTGCAGCAGAGTTTCGGACGTGATCCCTTCGCCGGGGATCTCTATATTTTCCGCGGGCGCCGCGGCGACCTCTGAAAGATCATCTGGCATGATGGCGTCGGCATGTCGCTTTATGCCAAGGCTCTCCTGAGCTTGTCGAAGGGCGGATGGAGCGGGGGAAGTACATCTGGCCCTCGGCCGTTGACGGCGTCATCGCCATTTCCCCCTCGCGGATGGCCTGCATGTTGGAGGCGATTGACTGGCGTAATCCACAGGCCACATGGCGTTCGACATTGGCCGGCTTTGGATCCTATCCCCAAGACAGTTGAGGAGGCCGACTGTCTGCCTGGAGCAGTTCAGGGCATTGCCAGCCAACGTGTATGTGAAACTACACCAAAGGCCTGACCAAGGCAGTTCGGCCTTCCGCAAATCTGTGTGCAAGCTTTTATGCGGCCAGATGCCTCACCCATAGTGACCGACGTTTCGGTTTGCTTCTGAATCAGACTGGTAGCTGATCGAACACTCTGGATAAGATGGAAGAACAATAAGCGCGCCAATTGAGATCGGAATCGTAGCGTCCGCGGGCAGTTCGCGCCATGGCGCGATAATCCTCCTGCCGCGCAAACAGCGCACCAACCGCGTCCGCGAATGCCTCGGCGCCGGCATGCTCAGGCAGCAGGATGCCGCTGACGCCATTTTCAATGATGGTTGCGACCCCGCCCACATCCTGCGCGACGGACGGCACACCGAAAGCCGCAGCCTCTGCAAACACATGCCCGAAAGCCTCTACCCGGGAAGGCACGAAAAGCAGATGGGTTCGGCCGAGAATGTTCGAGAGTCGCTCGATATCAGCCGGCTTCCTTTTACTCAGAAATGGGATCACCGTGATCGCGCTGTCCGAGGGGATGGGCGGCTGCACACCGATGATATTGAGTCGAACATCAATTCCTCGCTCTCTCAGCAGCCTGTGCGCCTCAAGAACGATATCGCCTCCCTTCCTTGGCCAGTCTACGCCCATAAATGTAAGAGTGAAGGGACCGAAGCCACGATCGATGATCATCTGCTCCACCTCAGAGGCAGTTGGATCGACTGCGAGATTGCCGCCCCATGGGATCATGGCGAGCCGGGCGTCATCTATCTTGTAGGCTGATCGAACCATGTCTACCGACCGGTGCGAAGGATAGACAATAAGACTGGCTTTACGGAAGACTTCTCCCTCCTTGAGAATAGCCTGTCCCACATAGGTATTGCAGGGCGGTCTTTGCTCAAAGGGAAAATAGTTCAGCCGCTCGATGAAGGTCTGATCGTGACCAACAACGACAGGAATGTCTGTTCTCAGCTCAGAAGCTGCCTGTGGTTGCACTACGTAAACGAGATCCGGTCGTACGGCAGAAAGCCGGCGTTCAATATATCTGGCGACCTGACGCTGAAACAGCGGCTCCCACTCCCAGTGATAATACAAACCGAGCAATCGAAAGGCGATCTTCTTTGGCAGGAAAGCCCAAGCGATTCTGGGCTTGATGGGAAACATATCCACCACCTCGCAACCAAGCTCGCGAAATGCCTCCCGGATTCGATAGGGGCCGCCAGATATGATTTCCGGTCGCGCTGCGTCCTGGAGGCAGACGAAGGCTACTTTAGGCTGTCTCACTGGATCGTCTCCATGCTCAGGCATTCAAATAGGGTTGTTTTTGTTTAGGCCCGGGCTGCCAGGTTCACTCTTTCCTCAGTTTTCATGCTTGCCTCGAAATAGGCGATGGTGCGTTCAAGCCCCTTGCGTAATGGAGTTACCGGTTTCCAACCCAATGTAGTGCTGGCCGTTGAGATATCTGGACGTCGTTGGCGGGGGTCATCAGTAGGAAGTGGCAGTGTTCGGATTTCGGAGCGACTGCCAGTAATATCCTTTATGATTTCTGCCAGTTCGCCGACAGTAAATTCCTCATCTCTGCCAAGATTAATGGGGCCGGTCACGGTGGCAGGGCTGTCCATCAGACGGATCAATCCGTCTACAAGGTCGTCAACATAACAGAAGGATCTACTCTGCGAACCGTCACCATATATAGTGATGGGCTGGTTACGTAGGGCCTGCACGATAAAGTTCGACACCACACGTCCGTCGTCCGGACGCATCCGCGGTCCGTAGGTGTTGAAAATCCTTGCTACCTTGATCGCAATGCCATGCTGGTGATGATAGTCGAAAAACAGCGTCTCTGCACAACGCTTGCCTTCGTCATAACAGGAGCGCGGACCGATGGGGTTGACCCTGCCCCAATAAGATTCGTTCTGGGGATGGACTTCGGGATCGCCGTAAACCTCCGATGTCGATGCTTGAAGAACCGGTATCTTGAGACGCTTGGCCATCCCAAGCATGTTTATCGCTCCCAGCACACTAGTCTTTGTGGTTTGCACCGGGTCATGTTGATAGTGGATGGGGCTGGCGGGGCAGGCCATATTGAAGATGCGATCTACCTCGAGGAAAAGCGGGAAAGTCACATCATGACGAATAAGCTCAAAATCTAGGTTCGGGAGTAGATGATGGATATTACGACGGCTTCCTGTGAAGAAGTTGTCCACACAAATCACTTCATCGGCATTAGCGAGCAGCCTCTCGCAAATATGAGAGCCAAGAAATCCCGCTCCACCCGTCACCAATATTCGCATGAAACAGCTCCACCTGATTTGCCGAATGTGGGTCTAGGAATAAAAGCATTGCATTACTTTCATCTTAAGCCTGTTGATCCATCACAGAAATTCACTCATAGCCAGCGGACATCTTGAATTGATGGTGCTCTCATTCCCGACAGTATGCAGCGCAGCGCTGATCTTCCACAAAACCAAGCCAGCTGTAATTTACATTGACTGAGATTCATCCGAGCCGGCGCCCATTGCCTAATTAGCATCATCGAAGCGTGCCCGGCCAAATGGCTCATTTTGGTTCGACCGAGACAAATGCCGCCAGTTATCACAATTGATCAGCCATATTACAGCCGATAGCAGTGCTGCAGTTATGGTTTGGTGGACGATGTTATGTGGGGATTTTCGACAAAATGCATACGGCTCATTCCCGTCGCGGCTTTTTGCTTTAGCGCTCAGGTTCCTTCAGCTTTGGCTGCATCACCGAAGTCCTTGGATCCGACCCTTATCGGAGGCGCCCGGAATGGCATGAAATACGCGGAGGTGAAGAGTCGGCTTCTGCTCTCGGGATACAAACCCTTGCCCCGTCCAAAGGACGAATTTTGCGGCTATAGCGAGCAATGCAAACTTCCGGAAACCGAGGCTTGCGCCGGAACGGGGGAGGGAAATTGCTCATATCGGTTCATTAAGGATCGAAAGATTGTCCAGGTCAGCGGTCGGGGCGAAACTGAAGGCAACCCGCTCGGTCAGTTCATCTATCTCATCGAATATGCGGATTGATGCGAGAACGCGTTCCGAGCCGCAGGACCGGCTTCTTCAAAGGGGATTGGCGAATGACATTGCGGTGGTCAACGTTAACCTTGGTGGCTCTTCTGGCAACCGCATGTGCCCAGTCCGGGCAAAGCGAGGCGGAGAAAGACTGGGAATTTGCGACGTCAGCTGATGTCCTTGGTCTTTCTACGGACGATATCGAAAAACGCCTTGGAAAACCGGCTTTGAAGGAGGATTCGGCGGGGCCGACAACCGGCGGCCTTGCCTACAATATCGGCGAATGCCAGGTCGAATATAGTTTCCGGGACAGCAAAATCTGGCTTGTCCGCGTGAAACTCGTTGGAGGTTGCAAACCCGCTCTCAAGGGTGTTGCAGGCCTGACAGGAAAAGCGCTGAGCAAGGGAATGACCTTCTCGGCTCTACCCGCAGCTTTTACAGGATCCTGGCGGGGAACATGCATCGGCCCCACGTGCGGGACCTATCCCGCAACAATCTGGTTCTATCACGTTCAGGCGCAGGAGCGGAGCGTTCCGGAAATTTCCCTGGAGTCTCATCTCGACGAGAAAGCGGAGATGGCGGCGCGTGATGCCTGGTCAACAGCGTTGATCGGCAAGGCGGGTGTCTATTCGGCGAGGCTCGACGAACTGGCGATCTGCGGAACGGCTGATCAAGTTGCGGCTACCCATATTCTAAAGGGCATGAAGATTGACGCGATCAATTTCGGTTATGGCCTTGATCCGGCGCCGACGCGCGGATGTCCAAAGCCCAATCCAGCGGTTGCCATTTCGGGCACCGGAAGCCGAACATCCGGGCAGCAGGCATTGGCCGCGCCGTCAGTCGAACAAGACGGCCCGTCCAATAGCCCGCTTGCAGGGCAGATCGCCGCTGGCTGGGTGCCTAGAGGGGAGTCCTGCGAGTCCGATATTGGCATCACATTTGCCGGCGATGGCACTTGGAGCACGGTTGCAGAAAGCGGTTCATGGTCGATCTCCGGTTCGCAGTTAACAATGATCACTACAGAACATGGGGAAGGCGATGGCGAAGAGTGGATTAAACTTTCCCCGCCTCGCACGCACAAGGCGCAGCTGAGCATCTCTGGCAAAATCATGACACAACGATTTCCGGATGAGACGATCATCCTGCAACATTGTCCCTGACTCAATTTGATACGGAAACGCTATTTATGAAAATGGTCTTCATAGCCTCTGTAGGATTGCTTCTGACAACAGTAGCGCATGGGACGAGCGCACAGACCACAGAGGTGACCCCCCAGTCACTGGCCGGAGCTTGGGTCCAGCAGGGTATGAAATGTGCCGAAAATTCATTCACTATTGTGTATCTTCCCGATGGGCGAAGTTATGCAGGACTGACTGCCAAGGGGTTTTCCATTGGTGGCTTTTATAAGATCCAGGGCAAACTTCTGACCGTCAGCATCAAAACAGAACCGGCCTTCAGACGGGGCACACCCTATGAGGATAAATATCTGACTGAGACGAAGTTGGTAACCCGCATGACGCGGGATCGCATCGATTTCAATTATCCCGGAAACCGTAACCCGGACTTGATCACGCCTTCCTTTGCCCGTTGTCCGGAGGGGCCGGGAGCTGAACCCTGGTTTCCCAAGCTTCGCTACGGCGGGTTTGCACAGGAAAGGCGGAAGATCCCAGCCGCGCGGTAACAGTAGCCTGGATATGATAGGCGCTATTGTGCCAGTTTGCTAAATAATGTGATCGGGGGGAAAACATTGCGTACACTGAACTGGATCCGGGGCAGCATTGCGGCCATTTCGCTGACGCTTACCGCAGGCTGCAACATTGCAGGTGGAGCACCTGAAAATCTTGTCAGTGATGAAAGCGGAGCGCACGACTACCAGCAATCCCTTTTCGACGGCTTGCCCGAAAAAGAGCAGCAGGAGATATTGGCGACGCAAGCGGCAACCGAGGATGGGTTGCGGAATGATTTTGAAGCGGCAAAGTCTGACATCAGACGGCCGATTGCACTGGCTCGCTTTGCTGACAGGCGGCTTGCGAATCTCGAGCGACTGAACACGTCTCTCCCCGCCATGGGAGAGGCCGTGACTAAAGCGCAATCCGATATGGACGCGCAGCAGGGCCAAGGCTTTACAGAATTCCAGCATCGTTCAAGCCAGACGAAACTGGTGATCGCTTTGCGGGAAAGAGATACTCAGAAACGCTATCTTGATGCTGCCTTGAAAGCTGATCCCGCTGTGGCGGAAGCCCATCGCCGCTGGGTTGCAGACACCCATTCACCAAAATCGTCCATTGGCCAGATCGTGGAAGGACTTGCCTACGAACCATGCGCCCTTGTTTCAGCGGGTAAGCCCGGCGAGGGTCAGTTCACTCTCGAGGGTGTCACATTGGGGATGGATCGTTCCACAGCAGTGAATGCGCTATGCGCTGCCAGAAAGGGTGATGTCATGCTAGCCCGAGAGGAAGTCAAGCGAAGCCATTTGGGTGATTATCGAGACTTCGGCTTCAGTCCAAACAGCCAGCTTCCCGAGTTGCCCTGGACGATGATGGTTCCGTTCAGCGTGATGGGAGGCGACCAGGTGAGATATAATCTTGGGAAGTCGTACCAAGCCCGAGCCCAATATTGTTTTGGCTGCAAGCCAGAACGTGCAGGGATGCGTCCCGAAGGCTATGCACAGACCAGAGACGCAATTGAACTCAACTTTCTGCCCAATGGAAAGCTCGGTGGACTCACGCGGACACAGTTTTTCGGGCAAATGGTTCGTAAAAGCAGCGACAATGGAATATCGCTAAGCAGCTGGGCGCCTGTACCACGACCATTAAAATCCTTGTTGGCTCCTCTACAGCAACGTTTCGGTCCGCCTTCCTTTATCTGGTCATCCGGAGAAAGGCCGGTTTTCGGCTGGGTTTTCCCGGACGGCAAAGCGGTTCTTCCCCAGGAGAAATGGTTTCTTACCCATGCGACCAGCTTCGATATGATCCAGCTGAACTCGCCTGGCCTGATTTTCGATGGTCAGGTTTATTCCAGGAAAAAACTGGCTGCAGCGCGGCCGCGTGCTGCATATTGCCTCAACCGCCACAGCAATCCATGGGGAAACGCCAGCTATCTTGCCGGCAAATATTTTACCTATGATGCGAAATGGGCGGCCAATGATGCTTATATGGCGGCTCGACAGGCCGGAAAGCCAATGGCGACCAATACGCCGATTGCCTATAATGCAAGATACGAAGCACCTGGCTTTGTGGATCGTTGCGGTGTCGTCATAACTGCCACTTTCGCAAAGGACGACAATATCAGCGATAACCGCGGTACCTATGAAAGCGCTGTCGAACCGTTGTCACTCGAGGCACCGATTTACCGTCTTACTGTGAAAATGATCGATACCAATCTCGCACGGACCTCTTTCGTGGCTGAAGAGCAAGCTGTGCGGAAGCTGTTTCCGTCCCAAGCGGCCATGGAACCTGCGTTTGTAGCGACGCCTGCTGCTGCATCAAGCAGCGCCCAAGCGGCCAGTCAGCAAGCCGGTAACCTCAAGGCGAGAGAATATGGTGCCTGGAAGGCGTGTCTCTACAAACGCCTGCGCAACAGGTTTGAATATGATGATGAGGTGCGCTGCCAGGCGCTCGACCCCCAGGGAAGGGTGCCCAGACGGTGACGACAACGCCGCAATCGCAAATGTCGATGACTTGAGGTGAAAATAGGGATTTCAACTGTCAAACTGAGTTTCAGATAGGGCGTAGCTTTGCGGGGTGAATCCTCTCCTTGCTCACTCTTGCCGCGTGCACGAAGCAGGTGAGCTGCTGTGATTTTGATGATGAGAGCATGACACATGCTCTCCACGTGGCAGGCGACCGAAGATCAAGCTCTAAGAGAGGTGTAAGAACCGCATTAATAGGATGCGACTGGATATGTGCTTGGCCCGTTTTCGCTATGAGGAACAAAAACTATTCATCCGCTAAAATCTCAAGCAAAAGCGGGTCGCGCATTTTTGTGCCCGCGCGTTCTTTAAGATCAATCAAGAAACAAGTTGCTGCAACGATGCCCAGCAATAAACCCATAAAAAACGCTACCGCGATCAACCCAAACAGCGACATAGGCTTTCCTCACTCATGACCGCATGAACGCTAGCGGGAAGCTTCTCGGTATCAATTGCCTAATCTGCAATTGCGACTAAAGGCCTACAGAGATTAAAAAAAACTGGGTAATTTATGTCGAGTTCGAATAGGATAATTGTGGTTGAATGCGCAGTGGAATGCAATTCTCGGAGCTGTCATCAATTGCGATTCTTCGTGAGTTTCTCCAATTGAACTCAACTTATGTCGGCATGTTTCGACGAGTTGGGAGCCTGGCGAAGGCGGCTCGGCCTGCGATTGATGATAAATAACTGAAATTTTGAACTTAGATCTGCGACAAAGCGTTCGAGCCGCGATCCAATATGGTTCTGAATTGCAATCAGCGTAGCGGAGGAGCTGATGATCGTTCTTGCTTTGGCGCTATCCATTAATCCGATGGATGGTTTTGCAACAGGGCAGTTGCTCGAGGAGGATTGCGCGTCGACAGGCTCTGGCTGTGAAAAATATGTCGTGGGAGTGACAGACGCCATGAATGCCCTCGCGACACGCGGTGTCATCCAGCGTTCTGTCTGTATGCCATTACGAGCAAAGCCTGCCCAGCTCAAAGCTGTTGTAACGGATTATCTTGCCGATCATCCGGAGGCGCGAAAGGATGGCGGTGCCGTCGTCGTTTTCAAGGCATTGGCCGAAGCATTTCCCTGTACGCCGATAGACTGAATATAAGCGGCATTTGGATATCGCCCAGGCAGGTTCAAGAGCGGGGTACAAGGCGATGCCAATGTCTGGGCGGACTATCAGTCATGAAGCTTAATTCCTCGCTGGCTTATTTAGGGGCGAGCATCGCGGCGAGCCGGAGTTGGCGTGTTGCTCTGAATGAAGCCCATCGCCATTATCATACGCTCGATCATATCGAGGCAATGCTAGCGCAAATTCCGCCTGGACAGGAGAGCAGAGAGCTGGTCGCGGCGATCTGGTTGCACGATATCGTCTACGATCCTGAAGCATCTGATAATGAAGAGCAATCAGCTCGTCGCGCCAAGGAGGATCTGAAATATACCCAGGTTGATCGGGACATGGTGGCCAGCCTCATAGTCGGGACGAAGCATCATGAGGGCGGATCCGACACACAGAACCTTCTGAATGACCTCGACCTTGGTATCTTGGGAGTGCCTCGCGCCCTATATGTGCAATATTGCGAAAAAATCCGCGCCGAATATGCTCATATATCCGATGACGTCTACAGGCCCGGTCGAGCGGCGATCCTGAAGCGCTTCAATGACCGGCATTTGTTCAAAACCCGATTTTTCAGCATCTCGAGCCACTGGCACATAGCAATCTGGAATGGGAAATCAGGATGTTGAGCTGAAAAGGTCCTAAACCCGCGCTGGTTTAGCGAACGTCTTCATGCATTGTCGTGGAACCAGACATGCGAGCCTGAGAGAATATTCGCGGACCACTTCGGTCCATGGCCATCTTTCGTCGCGCTTCTAAACCGGTTTCGAGGTGGTCAAACAATCAGATCAGACATCTTGCTGAGCCTCAAAATCCTCAAGGACGAGGGCTTTTCCTAGGGGGAGCCAAGGTCCATCAGGCGCGCGCCCGACAATTGGCATTGGCGGAGGCTGCGTTCCGGAACAGCCGATTATGCGAACTACACACTGCAGAACGTCAGCTTTCTCTGCTCTGATTCCATGTGTGCCCGCCCGCCGGAACGTTGCCCATGCGTTCTCACGGCCAGCCTCCATTTCTGAGATCTGCGCCGAATTATCAAACCATCCGCCGAGCACCAACTGGTTCATCGCTACCTCTCCTGCGACGATCGCCCGAATCATGAATCAATTCTGCCTGAAATAAAAGTGTCTCATTTTGAGACAGTCCATTTTTTTGGCGAAGTGCGCATGTTTCAGGGGTCGAACGCAGGAGGCGTAAAAGGTTTTCATTTTTCAGCAGGATATTGAGAAAATCCGGCTCCATTTTCCTCATGAGCACTGTAACCAGAATCCGCTGAGCGCTGTCTTTTTACCTGCAGACTGCGCAAGCCAAGTGCCGGAATGATGGGAAACCGACCTGCCAGATCTGCCTCGGTCCGGAAGGGCGTGGATAAAAGATATTAAGTTCTTACCGCTAAGGGCGGAGCGGGGACGCTAGTAATGAGAGTGTTTGACGAATGAACGCGTCGGAGATGAGCCGTCAGAACGAACTCTGCTGGAAGCAGTTTTCCTTACATATTTTCGAACTTGCGCGCTGGCCCGGCGTGGCACTTATCGTCGCTGTCGCGCTGCGTACGCCTGTGGAGCGTATTTTGGAAGCCATTGCCCTGGGCCTGCACAGCTAAGGATTTGATGAGGCTGTACGAATTATTGGCCCGCCGGACGGATTTCGGCAAAGGCTGTCAAATCAAGTTTATGATATCTTCATCTGGTAACTTATATGCATTGAGAAAATATGATTAAGCATTCCTGGCTAAATTAAAATTGGATTATCTGGTGCTGCAAGGTTAGCGGTCAGGCGTTTTTGTACGATAGTCGTCAGGGCGATGGAGGTTAGTGAGGTTAGATTGCAGTTATGCTACGACCGGTTTGACGAAACCAGCGAAGCGGTTGTCTGTCGGCCGCGGGCTAAGGGGCTCTTAGTTCCCAATTGGAGACATGCCTCTGGTTTTTGCATTCCGCGGCTGTACATCAGTCCGCCGTTCGGGCATGACGACGCGCGACAAACCATAATCTTGATATCAAAAGCTGTTTCTATCAGGCGTTTATAAGTGGGGGGCCCCATGGCAGTTGATAAGTTTCTCAAACGGGTCGTCTATGTGGCGGCCGCAGGTTCGGCGGGTTTTACAGGGCAAGCATTCGCCCAGGCGTTGTCGCGCCCTATTCCGGTATTGCCCTCAGATTATCCTTCTGAGCGGTCGAGTGTCGCTGAACGGTACCGCCCGGAGTATCAGTCGGCTGGCGTTCCCGTGGGCTCCTACACGCTCCTCCCGGAACTGGGCGTAGGTCTCGGCTATATCGACAATGTTTTCGGAGCCGAATCAAATAAGGCCAGTGATTTTTATGCTGCGATCAATCCATCTGTCACCTTGACCCGACAGGGAGGCGCGGCGACCGGCGCAACAATCACTGCGACCGCTGCGGCCAATCTCCGCCGTTTCTTTGACGAGAAGGCGGCGAACGAGACCGGCTATCGAGGGATGCTGGACGGTGCGGTGCCGCTTGGCAATGCTCTAACTATCAATGGCGGTGGCGGATATGAGCGGGCCTATCAGAGGCAGGATTCGGGTGCGTTTCTGACTACTGCTCGCTCGCCTATCCGGGTTGACAATTTGACAGGCTATCTGCGGGCCCGAATGGGCGGCAGCAGAATCCGCACTACCGTTGGCGTTGACGTAAGGGACGAGGCATATGGGGATGCGCGTCTCACCGATGGGTCGCGTATCGACCAGGGCTATCGTGATTTGACGACCTTGCGGGGTGTCGCACGGGTAGAAACGTCTTTCACGGGAGCCTTGAGCGGGTTTGTCGAAGGGCGATATTCAGATCTAAACTATAATCGGCAATTCATCGCTCCGGGTCTTGCAAATCGCGATGGTAAGCAGGCAGAGGGCTATCTGGGTCTGCGCGTCGATGCAGGAAAGCTGCGCGGAATTGTCTCGGGCGGTTATACCCGCCGTACGTTCGACGCCAATGTCTATAGGAACTTCGGCGGCTTGGCGATCGATGGTGAACTCACCTATTTTGCGAGCGGTCTGACCACTTACACCCTCACTGCCTTCCGGAACATCAGCGAAACGGGTGATGCAGGTGTGACGGCATTGTTCGGCACCGGCGGCCGGTTGCGCGTCGATCATGAGCTGCTGCGCTATATCATCCTGTCTGGGCGCGTCGGTTATGATTCCTATTCCTATCGGGGAATCAACAGATCGGACAAGATCGCCACGGTCGGCGGAGGTGTTCGTTATCTGGCCAACAGGCGCTTTGAGATCAATGCCGATGCCGACTATACCAAGCGTACTAGTAACAACGCTTTTGGCACGGAATTCAACCGGTTCCAGGTGCTCGTGAGTTTGGTTGCGCGACTCTGATTGCGGTAGGTCCTATATTGATTGTGGCGGCAATTTGCCGCCACAATCATATGCGCTTTGGAAATTAGGGGATCTGATGCCTGGGTAATTCCAAAACCCTCATTCCGTATCGATTTGGCAGTCTGTCCTCGTTAAAGGTCGGAAATATCATATCTAAGGTTGATCCATAACCGCCTCGTTGTGCCATGTTTGGTCAGGGATGTTGTGGGCTATGTCCTTTGCGAGGAATTGCAGTCGGGTCGTGGCTGATCGTGAGGGTGCCGCAGTCAGCTCATCTAGGACAGCATGGTGCAACATCACGGGGTCTAGTGTCAGCTCTGCTGAGAGCTTAGCGAAATTGGACAAGGCATGCCCATCTTGCCAGTCGGAATGATCTATCTGTTCCGAAGCAAGCAAGTAATGGTATCCGGCAAATAGCGCATCGGGCTTATCGACTATCGGAATACAGCCGCACATGATTGCTTCAAAAACGTATGGCCCGCCCCGTCCGCAAGAGGTTTGTCAAAGGCGGCATGATGGTCTGCATCAACGTATCCGGTCTCAAGACTGATGCCTTGGCCAAGATGGATATCCGCGCAGCCTGGTCCTCATAAAAACGCCGGTGCCAAGCACCACATTTTGAACCAGGTTTCCAAGCTGCCGGTACGACCCGTTATGCCATCTTTAGTTCACCTCACGCAGACATTGTAAGCAAACGGCATTGCGCCGCCCGCTATCTTTGACGATCAGGCGGCGACGAGTGCCTGCCGATCGAAGTCTTTCTCATGCCGCAGCACAGCCCAGGCGATACGTGCCAGTTTCGCCGCCGGCGCTACCACGACGACGTTGGGATGGGCGCGCGTCAGCATCGCCTGCAACCACGCACCGAGCTGGTTCGGCTTGGCGGCGAGATGCGGCATGGCGGCACGAGCACCGTGGATCAGTTGCTTGCGCAGATAGCCGTTTCCGCGCTTGCTGATCCCGAGCAGCTTCGTCTTGCCGCCGGTCGAGTGTTGCCTCGGCGTCAGACCGAGCCACGCCGCCAGATCACGACCCTTGGCGAACGCGCTACCGTCACCGATTGCGGCGAGCAACGCGGTCGCGTTGATGACGCCGGTGCCGGGGATGGTCGCCAGCCGCCGCGCCTGCACATCTTCGCGGGTTAACGCAGCCAGTTCTTCGTCATATGCCTTGACCCGCTGGTCCAGGCCTGTCCACTCGGCGCGAAGGTCGGCCAGCAACGTGGCGGTGCGAGCACTGACCGCCGGATCGCCAGCCATTAGTTCTTCGAGACGACGCATTAGGTTGATGCGACCCTTGGGCAGGATGATCCCGCGTTCGAGCAGCACCGCACGCAACTGGTTAATCAGCGCGGTGCGCGCGTTGACCAATCGCTCCCGCACCCGGTGCAGGATCTGCAGGTCAAGCTGGTCCTCGCTCTTCAGCGATACAAAGCGCATCGTGGGTCGCGTCGCCGCTTCGGCGATCGCCTCGGCGTCGCGGTCATCGGTCTTCTGCGCTTTGACGTAGGGTTGGACATATTCCGGCGACATCAGGCGGATCGTGTGCCCGTAAAGCGCCAGCGTCCGGCCCAGGAAGTGCGCGCCGCAGCAAGCCTCCATCGCGATGACCCACGTCGGCAAGGTCATCGCGAATGTCACGATCGCATCGCGCCTCATCCGCTTGCGCATCACCACGGCACCGTTGGCATCCATGCCCGCCAAGCTGCAGCTATTCTTGCCCAGGTCGATCCCGAGCACGGCGATAGGTGTCTTTGTCATCGGTCCTCTCCTCAATTTCCGACACCATCATAGCGCCGGAGCATAAGGGGCGGGCCATTCCATAAAAGCGGTACGTCCAGGACGGACCGTCAGGTCCAACATCTCCATTGGGGCAAAAAGCAAATCGTGAGGAAAGCAACAAAG
>NZ_MINO01000010.1 GCF_001757355.1 Sphingobium phenoxybenzoativorans | reverse complement strand
GGCGGCGATCGGGGCTTCGGCCAGCGCTTCGGGCGAAAACAGCGCGGCGAAGCGCGGCTCCTCTATGATGCCCAGGGCATGATCGATAATCCGCGAACGGTCGTCCGGGTCCGGAAGGGGCGCGACGGATTCCAGCCAGCGGTCCGCCGCCGCGCGCCGATCGGCGGGGGCGATGGCCGGAAGCCGTTCAAACAGGGCGTGGAGCCATTTGCCCCGATCCGCCGCAGCGCGCATGGCAGGGCTCGGCGGAGGATCGGGCGTGTCGTCGTCCACCGGCGCGGAAGGGGCAAGCGGACGCGGCGGGCGGGCCTCGACCGGAGCGGGAGTCCGCAGCCAGGCAGGTTCCGCCATATCCTGACGTGTAACGCTTTCCTTCGGCTCCGGTTTGTGGGGCGGCAACGCCTCCCTGCCCCGCCAGTGGCGGACAGCGCCCCAGAGAGGATCGGCATCCCAATCCGCGCCCAAACCCTGCATGGCCCGGTCGACGGCGGAGAACCAGCTTGTCTCCGGCACCACGCCCTTGCACCGGGGACCGAGCGAGCCGGTGACGACCAGCTTCTCCTCGGCGCGGGTCAGGGCGACATAGAGCAACCGGCCATGTTCCTGCCGGTCGTCCCGCGCGGCCGTTTCAGCGGCGGCCCCGATCGGGCCAGCGCGTTCGGCCTTGCGCGGCGAGATGAGCGGCAGACCCTCCCACTCCAGCGCATCGCTGCGATTACCGGCCTCCGGGTCATGCGCGGCGTCGGCGAGGATGACGATGGGGGCCTGCAGTCCCTTGGCGCCGTGGACCGTCAGCAGGCGGACGGCATCCCCCTGCGCGGCGGCGTCACGGACGATATCGACCTCACCCCGGTCGAACCAGTCGATGAAGCGCTGCAGCGAAGGCTGCCCGTCGCTTTCGAATGCAAGGGCGGCGTTCAGCAATTCCTCGATGGGATCGGCCGCCTCCGCCCCCAGCCGGTGGAGCAGTTTCCGGCGGCCCTGCATGGGACCGGAGAGAATGCGCTCCAGATAGCGATAGGGCGTCATCAGGTCCGCCTGCCCGAGCAAGGCGCGCAGCGGGTCAAGCAGCGGGCTGTCACCCAGGGTCGCGCGCAAATAGGTCCACAGCCCATCCCTGCGCGGCGCGGCGCGGGCGAGAAGGTCCTCCTGGCTCCAGCCTATCAGCGGAGAGACCAGCAGGTTGGCGAGATTGAGGTCATCCTCCGGCTGCACGGCAAAGCGCAGGGCGGCCAGCAGGTCGCGCACGGCGAGCGGCGCGTTGAGGCGCAGGCGGTCGATGCCCGCGACATTGACCCGCTCCTCATAGAGACGCGCGACGATGAGGCGGGCAAGGTCGCTGCGGCGGCGGACCAGGATCATGATGTCGCCGGGGCCGACGGGACGCCCCTTGCTTTCCAGCATCACGCCGTCGCGCAGCCATTGCGCGATCTGCGTGGCGATCTTTGCGGCCAGCGCGCGTTCCTGATCGGCGAGCCAGTCTTCTGCGCCTTCCGCTTCCTCCTCTGCGATGGGGCCTGCCGCGACGGGTTTCCAGAGCATGACTTCGCCCGGATAGCGATTGGCGCTGACATGCCTGGACGGGACATCGGGGAGACCAAGCCCCTCCTTCGTCAGCACGTCGAGGGTTGCGTCCACAACATCGAGGACCGCCGGCGTGGAGCGGAAGCTGCGATCGAGGGAAAGGTCGTGAAACGGATGATCGACCGAGGCGGCAAAGACCTGAAAACGCTGCCGCGCCCGCTCGAATGCCTGGGGGCTGGTGCCCTGGAAACCGAAAATCGCCTGCTTGAAATCGCCCACGGTGAAGATGGTGCGGATCATGTCGCCCTTCGCGCCCTCCCCCGCGAAGAATTCGGCGGCGAGCGCCTCCACAATGTCCCACTGCACGACATTGGTGTCCTGCGCCTCATCGACCAGAATATGGTCAGTGCGCTGGTCGAGCTTGTAACGTATCCAGTCGCCCATGCCGGGTTCAAGGAGAAGCGCGGCGGCGCGGGCGATCAGGTCGTCGAAATCCACCGCTCCGGCATGGCGCTTCGCTTCTGCATAGGCCCCCGCATAGGCGCGTCCCGCATGGAGGGCCTGCCCCAGCATTGCGGCATAGGCGGCGCGGATGCGCAATGCGACCAGTTCGGCGCAGCGCGCGCCGAGACGCGCAGCGAGATCGGTATAGGCCGGTTCGGCGGCGATCTGCTTGGCGGACGCCTTGCGCGGTTCATCCTTGCCAGTGAGGAAAACCCCCTTGAGGTCTTCGAGCAGCGCTGCGCGGGACATGGTGTCCGCTCCACGCCATGTTCCGATCCGCTCGGCAAATCCGATACCGGTGGCCGTGCCCCAGGCGGCATTGGCGGCGGCGATGCGGGACAGGGCGGCCATGTCGAACGCATCGTCCGAACAGCTTTCGGCGATATGCGCCTCTATGTCGCCTTGGGGCAGGTCCAGCGTCTGGAACAGCCAGCCTCGCAAATCGGCGGGCAGGTTCTGCATGGCGTCCTGCCGCCGGGCGCAGCGCATCAGGAAATTTTCGGCAGCGCCTTCGCCCAGACGCAGGCTGAGGGCCTGTAGCCCTTCGATCAGTGGCGTGTCGTTCCGCGCCTCGGCCTCAACGATCATGTCGGCCAGCGCCTGCCGGGCGAGGAGCATCCGCTCGCGCTCCTCCAGGGGGCGGAAGCCGGGGACCAGTTCAGCCTCAAGCGGGAAAGCGGCCAGCAGTTGCTGACAGAAGCTGTGGATCGTCTGGATGCGCAGGCCGCCGCCGGTCGCCTCCAGCACTTCAGCAAAGAGGCGGCGCGCCTTTTCACGGGCTGATGGGCCGGAGTCCTCGCCCAGCGCCTCCAGATCTGCGAACAGCGCCGCCTCGTCCATTTGAACCCATTGGGCGAGGCGATTGTGGATGCGTTCCGCCATCTCCGCCGCGCCAGCCTTGGTGAAGGTGAGGCAGAGGATATTCTCCGGCGGCACGCCGCCCAGCAACAGGCGGTAGACGCGCGCCGTCAGCACATGGGTCTTGCCGGTTCCCGCGGACGCCGACAGCCAGACATGGGCGTCCGGGCCGGATGCAAGCGCCTGATCGCCGGCGAGCGGCTGGAGAGGGCTGGGTTTAGACATCGGCTTCCCCCCGCCCATACCATTCCTCAAGCCGCATAAGCTGATCATAGTCCGTGTAGGTGGGAATTTCCGGGTTCAGCTTGGCCGTGAAAGGTTCGCCGCCCGTCAACCAGCGCGCCGCCGCCTGCGTAAAATCATCCAGCGCGGCAGAGGTAAATTCATCGGTGCGGATCTTGTCGCGCTTGCCTTCGGCATCGGCGGGCCGTTCGCGATAGCCGAAACTGTCGCCCTTCTTGGCCAGCGACCAATATTCAAACTCGCCGGCGACGCGCGCCTGCCCCAGCGCTTCGAACCCGCCATGTTCGGCGATGAGGCCGAGCAAACCCAGTTGCATGGCGTAGCCCGCCTTCACCATCTTGGCGCTTGGCGGTTTGCCGGTCTTGTAATCGACAATGGCGATGGCGCCGCCGGGCAGGATATCGATGCGGTCGGCGGTGCCCTTCAACAGGATACCGGCGATGTCCGCTTTCCCCTGTTCCTCGACCAGCTTGATCTCGCGCCCTTCCGCCTTGTCCGCCGCGATTTCGGCGGCGATCCAGCGCACCGCCTCCAGCAACTGCGGTTGCCACAGGGCGCGCATCAGCGGATGGGCGTCGGCGCTGCGGAGCAGAGCGATAGCGCGCTGTTCCAGCTTTGCCGGATCACCCCCATCCTCCTCCGCCCATTTTTCCAGGATGGCGTGAACGGCCGTGCCGCGCCAGGCGGCGCTGGGATCGGCATCGATCTGGTCGAGCATGGAAAGGCCCAGAATCTTGCGCGCATAAAAGGCGTAGGGATCAGCCTTCAACCGGTCCAGATCAGTCACGGCGATGTCGCGGGGACGCAAGTCCTGGGGCGGTGACGGCGCGGGCTGGGACGCTGGCTTGTGCTCACCCGGATCGTCCAGATCAGCGAACCGCTGCGCGTCCTTCCATTGCGGACCGGCCATCGCCTTCAGCCGCAGCCAGAAGCGCGAGGCGACAGCCGGTGCGCTGGCGTCCCGGCGGGAGCGCGTGATGAGCACATGCGGCGCGCCGAGACCGCTGGCGAAGTCGTGCGCCGAAAGGCCGATGCGTCTTTCAAGACCCGGAAGGCCAAGCTCCTGCCGGATGCGCGGGGCCAGCCAGGGATCGGGTGCAGGAAGCGCGGGCCATGTGCCTTCGTTCAGGCCGGAAAGGATCATGAGGTCAGCCTGCTGGAGCCGCGCCTCGATCAAGCCGAAGATGGCGATGCGGGGGTGGCCGCCCTGCGGCGGGCGGATCGCAACGCCCTCCAGCAAACGCTCAAGCAAAGCGGGCAAGGACCGGCCGTCGGCATCGCGCGGTCCCTCTATGGCGGCGGCCTCTATCTCCGCGAACAGTTCGGCGGCGGCGTGACCCTGATGCCCGGCCCAGACGCGATCTTGGGTGATAGCGCCCGCGGTTTCGCGCAGGGCGTCGAACAGTCCGGCAAGGCCATCGCACGCATTGAAGGCGCGTTCCAGAGAAGCGAGCAAGGCGCGCGCGGCTGGCCACCATTCCGCGACCTCCGCCCGCAGGCGGCGTTGCCGGTCATTCGCGCGTGGAGCCATCAGGGCATCGAGGCCGGCAAGACCAACGGGCGGGCGCGGGCCGCGCAGCAACAGGTCGAGACGGCGGACATGCTCCAGCCACGCCAGACGCCCCTCCCCCCACATGACCAGCGGATGTTTGAGCAGGGTGAGAAGCGCGACCGGAGCGAAACGCTCGGCCGCCGCCTCCGCCAGCGCGAGGAGCAGAGTTCCGGCGGGTACTTGAGAAAGCGGCTGTCCGGCGCTGTCGTCCGCCTGAATGCCCCAACGGTCGAGGTGCGCGACGACACGGGTAGCGAGCGCGCGGTCGGGCGTGACAAGCGCTGCGGTGCGGCCGGGAGTCTCCAGCGCCTGCCGCAAGGCTATGGCGATAGCCTGCGCCTCCTCCGCCGGCGTGGCGACCTCCAGCGCTTCGACCCCGCCAAGCGAGCGGTCGGCGGTCTGAAGGTCGCGCCACTTGGTCGTGAGCCGGGGCACGAGCATGGCGTTGGAGATATTCCGGCTGCGCACCGCGCGGGCGTCATGCCCCCCGCCCCAGCGCCACAGGGCGACTTCCTCCCGCGCTATCCCCATACGATCGAGCAACAGCTTCAGCGCGAATTGCGGATGGGTTTCATGCGCGCGGCGGCGGCGCCCCGTGACGGGATCGGGATCGAAGGGGCCGATGGCGTCCCATTCCTCCGCCGTCATATGCTGGTCGAGTTCGGCGAGAACGACCTGCCCCCGTTCCATGCGGGAGACGGTGCGGAGCAGCGATGCGATGGCGGGGGCCGTGGCGGAGATTCCCGCCGCGACAACAAAAGCCGGCGGCGGCGCATCTTTCCACCTTGCCGCGATATGCGCCAGAAGCCGGTTGCGCCGGTCGGCCATGTCGATGAAGCCCAGCCGGGCGAGTTCACGGGGCCATTGCTCCATGAGCAGCGAGAACAGATCGAGCGACTTCTGCCAATGGGTAGACAGGTCTCCCGCGACTTGGAGGTCATAGAGGCGCGTGAGGGGAATATCCTCGACCAGCAGTTGATCGAGCGCCGCGCCAAGCGCCTGACCCAAACGCATGGCTTCCCCGGCCTCCACCGGCTGCCCCGCCTGCACGCGCGCCCGTTGCACCAGCCGGGCGAGGATCATCTGGCGAAGCATTGGCGGACAGGCGGGCGGAATATCCGCGCCCGCGCCTATGGGGTCGAGGGCGCTGCCCAGACGCTCGCCCAGCTCCGGGTCTCCAACCGGCACCAGACGGGGAAGCAGCAGGCCCTTTTCAGAGCGCCGGACGAATGCGTCGCTGATCGACCGGACGGCGCGGTTATTGGGCAGGAGAATGATGCCCCTCGCCAAGCCCTCAACGCTGCCGCCAAACTGGGCGATAAGACCGGCGGCAAGGGCATCGGCAAAGGACCGGTGCGCCGGGATCGTATAGACTGCGGGGCGCGCCCGGTCAGCCACGGCTTTCCACGGCCTTTTCAGGCATGGGCCAGCACGTCTTCGACCACAGGGATCGCCTGCGGCGTGCCGACGTCGAACCAGAGACCCTGATGCGAGACGCCATAGGCGCGCCCCTCGGCAATGGCGCGGTTCCAGAAGATATTGGTGGAGAAGGCGGCCGACGGCGGATCTTTCAGCAGCCGGGGCGAAAGGATCTGGACGCCCGTGAACACGAAAGGCGCAATATGCCCCGGCTTTCTGCGCGAAAGGCGGCCTGTGGCGTCCATGTGGAAATCGCCCGGCCCGGAATGGCAGTTGGCGCGCGCGTGCGGCACGACAAGCAGCAGCGCGTCCATGCGCGCATCGTTCCAATGGGCCGCAAGCGTGGCGATGCTGTCGCGCGGACCGTCTATCCACAGATTGTCGCTATTGGCGCAGAGAAAGGGGTCGTCGCCCAGCAATTCCTTCGCCTTCATCAAGCCGCCGCCGGTTTCGAGCAATTCCTTGCGCTCGTCCGAGACAAGGATGGTCATCGCCCCTTTGCGGGTCCTGAGATGCGCCTCCACCGTGTCGGCCAGATAATGGACGTTGACCACGACCCGCTCGATGCCGCCCGCCTCAAGACGGTCCAGCGCATGATCGATCAGCGCCTTGCCCGCCACCTTCACCAGCGGCTTGGGCCGGGTAGCGGTCAATGGCCGCATGCGCTTGCCAAGGCCGGCGGCCATCAGCATCGCCGTCCTGATCCGGGTGCTCATGCAGGCGCATGTCCGGCGAGAGCGTCATGGCGCTTGTCCGCCGGGATATTCGCCGCAAACCATTGCGCGACGGGCGCCAGCGCGGGATGGGCGAGATCGCGTTCCAGCAACGACCACATGCGCGGCAGGAAGGAGAGATAGCGCGGCTTTCCGTCGCGCTGCCACAGGCGGGTGAAAATGCCGATGATCTTCGCGTTCCGCTGCGCGCCGAGCACGGCATAGGCGGCGTCGAAATCGCCCTTCGGTCCGGCGATCCGCTTGTAATAGGACAGCATCTCCGCCTCCACCTCAATCGGCACATCGCGGCGGGCGTCCTGAAGCAGCGACACAAGGTCGTAGGCAGGATGTCCGATCAGCGCATCCTGGAAATCGAGAAGGCCAAGGCCGCGCGACTGTTCGTGCCCTGGGATGAGCATGATATTCTCGGCATGATAATCGCGCAGCACCGTCACCTTCGGCGCGTCATCCTCCTCAACGACCGGCAGAACCGCGTCCCACGCCGCTGTATAGCCCGGCTCATCCACGGTCAGCCCGGCCGCCGGGCAATACCATTCCGTGAGCAGCGCCGTTTCTCGCTGATAGACAGCACGATCATAGGGCGGAAGGTCCGCAGGCGGCAGGCGGTGCAGGTCCGCAAGCAAGGTCACGGCGCGCTCATAGACCGCCAGTTCCTCATGCGGAGAGGCATCCAGATATTCGCGCACGCGGATGTCGCCGAAATCCTCCAGCAGCACGAGGCCCTGGTCCAGATCGCGCGCCAAAATCTGCGGTGCGGCGAATCCCTGACCGATCAGGTGATCGGCGATGGCAAGGAATGGCCGCGGGTCCTCATGCGGGGGCGGCGCATCCATCAGAACCGCCTGCCGCCCTTCCTCCACAATGCGGAAATAGCGGCGGAAGGAGGCGTCGCCGGCAAGCGGCAGGATATGCGCATTGCCCCAACCGGCGCTGGCGAGAAAGGCGGGCGCGGCAGCGGGCGGAGTCATAAGGGGGGCCATCTGTCCCTCCAAGCGAACGGCACCGTAGCTGTCAAGCGCCGCGCGCCATCCGGCTCCACAGCGATGTCGAGCAACAAGGCGTCCGGCCATATCCGGTTTCCCATACGGCCGGGCCATTCGATGACCAGCGCGCCATCCTCCAGATATTCGTCAAGCCCCAGTTCCTCAACATCCTCAGGCTCATCGATGCGGTAGAGATCGACATGGGCGACCGGCATGCGCACCAGCGGCGGATCATAGGGCTGAACAATGGCGAAGCTGGGGCTTGGCGCTTCTCCGGCAAGGCCAAGCGCGGACAGCAGCCCGCGCGTCAGGGTCGTCTTTCCCGCGCCAAGGCCGCCGGACAGGCCGATCACATCGCCGGGCCGGATGCGCGCGGCCAAGGCAGCGCCGATGGCGTGCATCGCGCTTTCGTCCGGCGCGAACAACGTGTCAGCCACGCGGCAGTTCCATGGTCACGACCGTACCCTGCCCCACTTCGGACAGGAGGGTGAGCGTGCCGCCATGCGCCTCCACCATCTGCTTGGCGAGCGGCAGGCCAAGACCAAGCGCCTCGCCCTTGCGCGCGCGATTGGCGCGGCTGAACCGGTCAAAGGCGCGGGCCTGCGCCTTGGCGTCCATGCCGGGGCCGTTGTCCGACACGACGAGGCGCGCAGTCTTTTCCCGCCCGTCGCCATGCAGAAGCACCCGGCCGCCCTCCGGCGAATAGCGGACGGCATTTTCCAGAAGGCGGTCCAGTGCCTGACCGATGCGGCGGGCGTCTCCGGTCACCTGACCGAGCGAAGGTTTCAATTCCACCGCAAGGTCAATCGCCTTCGCCTCCGCATCGGGGCGGACTCGCGCCATCGCCTCGGCCGCAAGCGTAGCGAGATCTATCGGTTTCTTGTCGAGCGGGAGATTGCCCGCCTCCCCTTGCGTGAGGTCGAGCAGATTGTCGATCAACACTTGCAGCCGCCCGGTGCTCTGCATGATGGCGTCGGTATAGTCGCGGGCGGCGGGCGGAAGCTCGCCCGCATATCCCGCCTGCATCATCTCCGCAAAGCCAGTGATCGACGTCAGCGGCGTGCGCAGTTCATAGCTCATCGTCGAGAGGAATGCGGTCTTGAGCTTGTCGGCCTCCTCCAGCGCCTCATTCCGGTCACGCAATATCTGCTCGACCCTGCGGCTGTCCGTCACATCCAGCATGGTGAAAAGCGCATTGCCGTCCGGCAGAGGAATGGCGGCGAAATCAAATATGCGGCCGTCGGCGAAGGCGACCCGTCCGCCGCGCTGCTTGCGCTCAACAGTGGCGGCGCGGACAAGCTCACGGACCAGGCTGGCCTGATGCGGCTTGATAAGGCGGCTGGCTACCTTCTGCATCAGCACGTCGATGCGGGGGTGCCCCGCCAGCATCGCCTCCTCCATGTCCCAGATGCGCCGGAACCGGTTGTTCCACATATGGAGGCGGCCATCGGAGGAGAATACGCCAATCGCCTCGAACAGATTGTCGAATGTCGCGGTACGGACTCGCAGAAGCGTGTCGCGGGCGCTGGAAAGCTGCACATGCTCGGTGCGATCCTCAAAGATCGTGAGCAGGCCGCCATCGGGCAGAGGCTGGGCAAAGACGCGCAAATGCGTGCCATCGGCGAGCAGCCAATTCTCCTCTCGCGCTTCCGGCGAGAGGAACCAGTCGCGGCGTTCCGCGCGCCATGCCGGGAAGTCGCGATGTTCCGGCACGCGCCCGGCCTCCCGCATGCGGTCAAGCACGCGCTCAAACTCCGGCGCTTCGGCAAGATGTTCGGGCTGCAGGGCAAAGAGGCTGGTGAAAGGCTGATTCCAGAAGCGCAGCGAGCGATCCGCGCCAAACTGGGCGACGCCGGCGGACAGGCGATCCAGCAAGTCGCGCTGGGCCTCCGCCAGCCTGCGGGTTTCCGCGCGGGCCTGATCCAGCTCATGCACGTCGATGGCGAAACCCGCGACGCCGGCATTGCCAAGCGGAATGTCGATGACGCGCATCATCCGCCGTTCGCCGTTGATGGTGGCGGGCACCATGCGGGCAAGCGGCTTGCCGGAAGCGAGCGCGAGCGCGGCAGCGTCCTTGGGCGACTGGCCATCCAGCGCCTCGACCAGTTCAATCCCGTCGCCGATCACCTGACTGGCGGAGCGCGCATCGACCGCCTCTACATAGGCGCTGTTGACGAGGGTCAGCCGGAAATCGCCATTGCGGTGCCAGGTCGGCATCGGCGCGGCCTCGATCAAGCCGGAGAGCGATTCGAGCGCGGCGCGCAGATGGTCGCGCTCCTCCTGCAGCGCGCCGATCTCCGACTGGCTCTCGGTCGCGTCGAACACCCACAGGATCACGCCGTCCGGCGCGGCGGTGCCCGGTCCTCCCGGCCCGCCCTTCACCAGCAGGGACCGCTCTGAACCCTGGGCGCGGACTGGCCGCACGAAGCTTTTCCCGGCTTTCTGCGCGGCGACGACATCCTTCGCCAGAAGGTCGGCATCCTCCGGGGTCAGCCCGCCATCAGGCGCGGTCAATTCGGACAGATAGGCAGGCGCGCGATCAAGCCCCAGCCAACGGCCCAGCCGGTCAGGCGCCTCCACGCGGCCATCTGCGCGGACGAGGACGGGAATCGCGGGAGCGGAATGCAGGAGGTTGGCGATGCGCTCCATCTGCGCACGCGCCTGAGCGCCATGCCTGCGCATGCCCAGGCCCGTATGCACCGCCCACACCGCGACGGCGAGCCAGAGCGCCAGGATCGCGCCGATCAATGCTACCGCTGAGGACGAGAGGGCTACCATGCCTGTCCCATCTGATGCTCGCCCCATGCCATCGGGCGGACGTAGCCCAAAGTCGCGGGCGGGTGAAGGCAAAGAAAAGCAAAGGGGCCAGCTTTCGCCAGCCCCTTTCCAATTTGTAATCCGCTACCGGCTCAGTAGCGATAATGGTCCGGCTTGAACGGGCCTTCCGGCGTAACGCCGATATAAGCGGCCTGCTTGTCGGTCAGCTTGGTAAGCTTCACACCCAGCTTTTCCAGGTGAAGCGCGGCCACCTTTTCGTCCAGATGCTTGGGCAGGACATAGACTTCATTCTTGTAGGCGGCGGTGTTCGTCCACAGCTCGATCTGGGCGATCGTCTGATTGGTGAAGCTGGCCGACATCACGAAGCTGGGGTGGCCGGTGGCGTTGCCCAGATTCACCAGGCGGCCCTTAGACAGGACGATGATCTTCTTGCCATCGGGGAACTCGACCTCATCGACCTGCGGCTTGATCTCGGTCCACTTCATGTTGGACAGGCCGCCGATCTGGATTTCCGAATCGAAGTGGCCGATGTTGCAGACGATCGCCATATTCTTCATCGCGCGCATGTGATCGACGGTGATGACGTCGGCATTGCCCGTGGCGGTGACGAAGATGTCGGCGCGGGTCGCCGCTTCCTCCATCGTCACAACCTCGAAGCCCTCCATGGCCGCCTGAAGCGCGCAGATCGGATCGACCTCAGTCACCATCACGCGCGCGCCGCCGTTGCGGAGCGACTGGGCGCTGCCCTTGCCGACATCGCCGAAACCGGCGACGCAAGCGGTCTTGCCGGCCAGCATCACGTCGGTGCCACGGCGGATCGCGTCGACCAGCGATTCCTTGCAGCCGTAGAGATTGTCGAACTTCGACTTGGTGACGCTGTCATTGACGTTGATCGCCGGGAAAGGAAGCTTGCCGTTCTTGGCCAGCTCGTACAGGCGGTGGACGCCGGTGGTGGTTTCCTCCGACACGCCCTTGATGGCGGCGACGGTGCGAGTCAGGAAGCCGGGACGCTCAGCGAGGACGCGCTTCAGGACCGCGCAGAAGATTTCCTCCTCCTCATTTGTCGGGGTGAACAGCGTCTCGCCCGCCTCGACCCGCGCGCCCCACAGCGCGAACATGGTGGCGTCGCCGCCATCGTCCAGGATCATGTTGCAGACATCTTCTCCAGACTCGTCACCGGTCCAGTCGAAGATGCGCTCGACATAATCCCAATATTCCTGGAGCGTTTCGCCCTTCACCGCAAAGACCGGCACGCCCGAAGCGGCGATGGCGGCGGCGGCGTGATCCTGCGTCGAGAAGATGTTGCAGGTCGCCCAGCGCACCTTCGCGCCCAGCGCCGTCAGCGTCTCGATGAGCACGGCGGTCTGGATCGTCATGTGCAGCGATCCAGTGATGCGCGCGCCCTTCAACGGCTGCGACGGACCGAACTCGGCGCGCAGGGCCATCAGGCCAGGCATCTCGGTTTCGGCAATGTCCATTTCCTTGCGGCCGAAAGCGGCGAGGCTCAGATCCTTGACGACATAGTCGTTCGTGTCGAGGGCGGGGGCAGTGGCCACGCTGATACTCCATTTGCTGGAAAAATTGGTCCAGCCAGCCGGTATGGCTGGCGATGATGGCGCTCCTCTACCAACCGGCGCACCGTTAATCAACCCAATATAAAGTTTCCTTTATGTCGTTTGCGCGACATTCGGGCTGGGCCGCGGTCAGGCCGAACCGCCCTCGCTTACCAGCATGGCGGCGTCGATGCCGCTTGCCGCAAAGGCCGCCGACCAGCGCTTTTCGGTCGGCGTTTCGAAGATCAGGCGGTTGTCGGGCGGCGCGAGGAACCAGCCATGACCGGTCATCTCCTGCTCCAGTTGCCCGGCGCCCCAACCGGCATAGCCGAGCGCGACAATATAGCTGTCCGGCCCCCTGCCCTCTGCAATCGCCTTCAATATGTCGAGAGAACCGGACAGGCCCCAATGGTCATCGACCTGGAGCATTTCCTGACCGCCCCAGTCAAGCGAATGGAGGACGAAGCCCCGGCGCGGCTCAACCGGGCCGCCGCGCAGAACGGGCTTGTCCGGCACCTGCGCCCCGTCAATATCGAAGGATGCGAGCAATTCCCGAAGGCCCAGCCCCTGGATTTCGGTGCCGATGTCGATGCCCAGGGCACCATTATCGTCATGCGCGCAAAGGGCGATGACGGAATGATCGAAATTATCATCGCCGATACCCGGCATCGCCAACAGAATTTGGCCGGCATAAAAAGGAGGAAGGTCCATGACGTCCGATATAAGGTGGTAGAGTAGCCGGGCAAGAACGATCCGAACCCGCCTATGGGTCCCGACGCCGGACCGGTTCTTTCATGAGGCGGGGCTTGACACCCGCCGCCGGACGCCCGACCTGACGGTCGCTATTGCTGCCCCTACAGGAAAGGAGCCTTCCCATGACGATCGCCAAGGGCGACAAACTGCCCGCCACCACATTTGTCACCATGACCGAAAACGGACCCGAACAGGTTGAGAGCGAAAGCTATTTCGCCGGGAAGAAGGTCGCGCTGTTTTCGGTTCCCGGCGCATTCACGCCGACCTGCTCCGCCCGTCACCTGCCCGGCTTCATCGACAAGGCCGCAGAATTGAAGGCCAAGGGCATTGACGAGATCGCCTGCACCGCCGTCAACGATCCCTTCGTGATGGGCGCGTGGAGCAAATCCGCCAGCGCGGATGGCATCACCATGCTGGCTGACGGCAATGGCGCGTTCGCCAAGGCGGTCGGCCTGGAAATGGATGGCAGCAAGTTCGGTCTGGGCACGCGCGGACAGCGCTTCTCCATGGTCGTCAATGACGGCGTGGTCGAGCAGTTGAATGTCGAGGCGCCGGGCGATTTCAAGGTCTCGTCCGCCGAATATATGCTCGACCAGCTCTAAGCCCGGCCGCTATTTTCTCGATGACCCCGCCCCGGCATGTCCGGCGGCGGGGTTTTCCTTGTCAGGCGCGATCAGGGTCAGGCGCGATCAGGCGCGCATGAACTTCGTCATCATCGACGCCGCCCTGCCCGCGCTGGACGACGGTTTCAGGCCCAGCAAACGAATGTCCGCCTCATCCAGTTTCAGCAGTATCCGGCACAGGGCAAGGTAGACGAGACCACCCGCCGGAACGGCCAGGATAAGCGCATAGTCCGAAGGCCAGAGGTGAAGAATGCCCGCAGCCGTCAGAGCGCACCAAATGCTGGCCACCGCGATCGGGCGGAACCAGGACCAAGATACGGTTCCGGGCTGCACCCTGTTCAATTGATAGAGCGTGATGCAGGCAACGGTGGCCTGCGCCCCGAAACGGGCGGCGGCCGCCCCCATGATGCCGTAATGCGGGATCAGGGCGAGGCCGAGCGCAATGGTCAGGACGCAGCCGGTCGCGCCGCCGATGACCAGTTTCGCATTCTGATCGAGCGCGTTCATGACGTTAGACAGGGCGATCGTGATCACCGATCCCCCGGCGGCAAGCGCCAGAATAACGGCGGGAAGCCCGGCGCTGGCGAAATCCGGGCCATAGACCAGCGGGATGAGGCGCGGCGCGATGGCGGCGGTTCCGAACACCATCGGCATCAGCAGGAACAGCACCGCTTTCAGCGTCGCGCTGCTTGTCGCGCGGCGGCCCTGCTCTCCTGCGGCGGAGAGATGCGGGAGGACAGCGCCGCACAGCATGACGCATATCTGGATGAGCAGCGCGGAAAAGGCGGCGGCGGCCGTGAACAGTCCGGCGGCGTTCAATCCCTGCAGCCGCTCGACCAGGATCAGGTCGACGCGGGTCCACAACAGGGGCGAGAGCAGGCCCGCGATCCACAGCGTCGCTGAATAGCGGGTCACGCGGCGGCGATAGTCACCCCGGATAGGGCGGCCGCGCAGGGCGAGCCGGAACGTGATGATCGCAAGCGGCAGGCTGCCCACGATATAGGCGATCATCGCGCCGCTTGGGCCGAACAGCATGCTGCCCACCAGGACGATGCCGATCTGCGCCACGGAGCCGGAAATGGAATAGGTTGCGATCGTGCCGAACCGCTCAATGCCGCGCAGATAATGATAGCCGAAGCTGTTCGCCATATGGATGACAAAGCAGAAGGCGATAAGGCCGAAGGACAGCGTGCCATGCTCGCCGCGCCATGCCTCTATCGTAAAGGCTTCGGGCCACCAGAGCGCCATGGCGCCCGCCAGCAATAGCAAGCCGCTGGCCACCGACGCCCAGAATGCCCAGACGAGATAGGTCGTCACCTGACGGGTTTCGGCGGGATTGCCCCTGGCCGGCGGCAGGAAGCGGGCGAGCGCGCCGGTCAGGCCCCAGTCGCTGAGCGTCACGGCCGCGAACACCATCCAGAGCGCCATGGCGATGGTGCCCGTGCCGCTCACCCCCAGGATTCGCGCGACGATGATGCCGCTGGCGAACCCCGCGAAGGAGGACATGATGCCGGAAATCACGCTGAAAAAGGAATTGCGGACAAAGGTCGGGTTTTCCGAAGCCGCCGCCGGTTCATGCACCGCTGCGCTCACAATGCGCGTCCCGCGGGAAAGGACAGAAATTCGATCATGGTCAACAGCATTCCGGACGACAGGCAGTCGGCATTCCCATACAAAAACAAGATTAAACTATCGTATAGGATATACCGCAAACGTGACCCAGGGTTAGGCGCCGGGAAAAGCCACCGGGCAGGCCCGGTCCGTCGAACATGCGTTCCATCCCGCATTGCAGCATGATTGGCAAGACTGTTTGTCGCGGCGGCCCGTTACGGCACACCATCTTATCTTCTTGAAAGACGCGACAAAACGCAGGGCGCACGCTCGGCAGGCTTTTTCACCCGGTTCACGCCGCCGTCTTTCCCATTGCACATAGAGAGGGTAACAGGATGCGATGACAGAAAGCATAGGACAAATAACGGTCGCGCAGCTTGAGGCGCTGTATCAAAGCTCCATCCATTCCCTGCGCCACGCCATGCAGGAATTTGCGCGGGACGGCAGCGTGCCGGGACCGGAGGCGCAGGCGGAGCGGCGCTTCTGCTATCCCGAACTGCGGATCACCTATGGCAGCGAGAACCAGGCTCCCCCGCCCGGCCGCTCCTTCGCGCGCCTGTCCCATCCGGGCCGCTATGTGACCACCCTTACCCGGCCCGGCATGTTCGGCGACTATCTGGCGGAACAGATCGACCTGCTGGTCGCCGACTATGGCGTGAGCGTAGAGACCGGCCTGTCCGACCAGCAGATTCCTTTCCCCTATGTGCTCGACGGGCTTGACGCCAGCGCGCTGGACGGCGTGCCACCGACGGAACTGGCGCGGCATTTCCCGGCCACCGAACTGGCGGAGATTGGCGACGAGATCGCCGACGGTCTGTTCCTGCCCGACCGTGGCGGGGACAGGCCGCTAGCCCTGTTCGATGGTCTGCGCACCGATTTTTCGCTGGCGCGGCTCAAACATTATACCGGCACGCCCGCCGAACATGTGCAGCGCTATATCCTGTTCACCAATTATCACCGCTATGTCGATGAGTTCGTCGCCTGGGCCTGCGCGGAACTGAAGCAGCCGGGCAGCCGCTATTCCGCCCTGTCCGGCGCGGGCGGCGTATATGTGACGCCGGAAACGGCCGATCCGGCGCGGATGATCGCTGACAGTGCGTGGCGCAAGCACCAGATGCCCGCCTATCACCTGATCGCGCCCGACCGCAGCGGCATCACGCTGGTCAATATCGGGGTAGGACCATCCAACGCCAAGACGATTTGCGACCATCTGGCGGTGGTGCGCCCGGAGGCATGGCTGATGATCGGCCATTGCGGCGGGCTGCGGCCAAGCCAGCGGATCGGCGACTATGTGCTCGCCCACGCCTATCTGCGCGACGACCATGTGCTTGACGATGTGCTGCCGCCGGAAATCCCGGTGCCCGCCATCGCCGAGGTGCAAGTGGCGATGGCGTCGGCTGCCGAGGGCGTGCTGGGCGGCGGGGACGATTTCAAGCGGCGGCTGCGCACCGGAACGATCGTGACGACCGACGACCGGAACTGGGAACTGCGCTATTCCAAGTCGGCGCTGCGCTTCAGCCTGTCGCGCGCCGTGGGGATCGACATGGAATCGGCCACCATCGCAGCGCAGGGATACCGGTTCCGCGTCCCCTACGGCACGTTGCTTTGCGTGTCCGACAAGCCGATCCACGGCGAATTGAAGTTGCCGGGGCAGGCCAACCGTTTCTACGAGGAAGCCATTGCCGGGCATCTGCGGGTTGGCCTGATGACCTGTGAATTGCTTCGCGAACAGGGCGCGAAACTGCACAGCCGCAAGCTGCGGGCGTTTAACGAACCGCCCTTCCGCTAGATCAGGCGGTCAAATCAGGCTGCGGCCTTGCTCCAGAGGGTTACCCGGTCGCGGCCCTGCTGCTTGGATTGATACAGCGCCTCGTCCGCGCGGGCGATGAGGTCCTCCAGGGCATTGTCGCCGGGCATGAATTCGGCCACGCCGAAGCTTGCCTTCACACAGCCCGGCGGCATTTTGGCGACGGACAGGTTGGACAGGCTGCCGCGAACGCGCTCCATGACCTCCACGGCCGCATCGCCGGACGAATCGATCAGCAGGACGCAGAACTCGTCGCCACCCAGACGGCCGACGACATCGCCCTTGCGCACGGCCAGTAACAGGGCCTTGGCGAATGTCCGCAACGCCGCATCGCCCGCAATATGGCCATAACCGTCGTTCAGGGTCTTGAAGCTGTCCATATCGCAAATGACCGCCGCCAGTTTGCGCTTCTGCCGCTTGGCGTTGGCGATGGCCATGATAGCGGCCTGTTCCACGCCACGCCGGTTGAGGATGCCGGTCAATTGGTCATTGCTGACCATGGAGCCGAGCTGCTTGGCCAGATCGCCCGCCACCACCAGCACCGCCGCCACGCCGGTCGCGACATAGATGGGCGGAAGTCCCAAACCGAGTATCGCGCGATAGAGGGTCAGACCGGCATCCGAACCGCCCTGCCCGATCATCAGCCCCGCGGACACTAAAGCGATCTGAAAAACGCCGAAGATCACCAGCATGACGATGAAGGCGCGTTCGGGCGGCGTCGCGATTCTGCGGCGGGGCCAGATGGCGGCGGCGGCGGCGATCATCATGACCCCGGTAAAGCTGGACGCGATGCTGCCCCGCATCGCCATGGTCCCCATCGGGCTGAATGCAACCGCAACCCCCGCGCCTGCAACCACCCAACCGATGATGAACTGGCCCCATCCGACCGGCAGGCCCGACCTCTGCCGCGCGCCGATGGCAACCAGGGAGCTGCTCGCCAGAATGCACAGCCCCGCCAGCGTCATCAGCACATGGCTGTCGAGCAGCAGCCCGGCCCCATTAAACAGCCATTGCAGTACGGCGATGCCGTAGGACATCGCCCAATACAGGACATGCCGGTCCCGCCCGAAACTGAGCCAGGCGAGCGTCATGGCGACGCACATGATGCTGCTCGTGAAGAACAGGACCGACAGGATGACGACGTGTGGGTTCATCGGGTTTCCGGTAGAGTCACGCCGCGATTACCAGCCGCATTGCTTCCCCTTGTTCTGCGTCTTCAGCCATTTCTGCAAGGGCGCGAAATAGGCGAGCATCGGCTTGCCCGACATCTCGCGCGATCCGGTAAATGCCTGCAGCGCGTCTGGCCAGGGCTTCGATGCGCCCATTTCCAGCATCGCGTTCAGCTTCTCGCCGACTTTCTTGTCGCCATAGAAGGAGCAGCGGTGGAGCGGTCCCTTCCATCCGGCCTGTTTGCACGCGGCCTGATAGAATTGGAACTGCAGCAACCGGGCAAGGAAATAGCGGGTATAGGGCGTGTTGCCCGGAATATGATATTTGCCGCCCGGATCGAAACGGGTCTCGTCCCGTTCAACAGGCGGAACGATGCCCTGATATTCGCGGCGAAGGTCGGTCCACGCCTTTTGATAGCCGCTCTCCGGGATGGACCCGTCGAACACACCCCAGCGCCACTTGTCGATCAGCAGGCCAAAAGGCAGGAACGCCACCTTGTCCATCGCCTGCCGCAAGAGGAGGCCGATATCCTTGTCCGCGCTGGGCACCTTCGCAGGATCGAGCAGACCGATCTTCACCAGATAGTCGGGCGTAATCGAAAGCGCGACGAAATCGCCAATGGCCTCATGGAAACCGTCATTGGCGCCGTCGAGATACAGGAACGCCTGTTTGTTGTAGGCGCGCTGATAATAATTATGGCCTAGCTCATGATGGATGGTGACGAAGTCGTCGCCATTCACCTTCGTACACATTTTGATGCGGATATCGTCCTTGTTGTCGAGATCCCAGGCGGATGCGTGGCAAACGACTTCGCGATCGCGCGGCTTGACGATCTGCGAACGATCCCAGAATGTCTGGGGCAGCGGCGTGAAGCCGAGCGAGGAATAGAAGCCCTCCCCCGCCTTCACCATCTTCACCGGGTCATAGCCCTTGGCCGTCAGCAGTTCGGTGGTGTCATATCCCAAATCGCCCGCACCCTTTGGCGCAACGATGTCGTAGATATTGCCCCATTCCTGCGCCCACATATTGCCGAGCAGGTCGGCGCGGATCGGGCCGGTCTTGGATTGAACCGCATCGCCATATTTCTCGTTGAGCTTGCTGCGCGTGTAGCAATGGAGATCGTCGTAAAGCGGCTTCACCTCGCTCCAGAGCTTGTCCGTCAGCTTGGCGAAATCGTCCGCAGGCATGTCATATTTGGAGCGCCACATCGCGCCCGTATCGGCATAGCCCAGCTCTTTCGCGCCGGCATTGGCGATGCCCACCATCCTGGCATAGTCGGCGCGCATGGGCGCACCCACATTGTCGTGCCAGCTCACCCACATTTCCTTGAGTTCATCAGGATTGCGGTCCGTGCCCATCTCGGCTTCGATATCGCTGCCGTTGATGGGTTGGCCGCGCAGGGTCCCCTTGCCCTTGCCATAGGCGGATTGCAGGCGGGTGGAGATGTCGTTGAGTTGTTGCGCAGCCCCCGGCGCAGTCGGCGCGGGGAGCACAAGCTTAGTGCGGACGAGGTTCAACCGGCGCTGGGTTTCAGCGGAAAGGCCCGGCGCATTGGCATATTTGGCCGCTTCCAGCGCGAAATCGACATTCATCGCCGTACGCTTGGCCCCGACCTCCGCCGCCAGCGCGTCACTGTCATCCGTGATATAGGTCGAATTGATCCAGTCGACCCGGTTCTGCGTAAGGTCATGCGCCGCCATCGCCGCTTCCGCGCGGGCAAGGAACGCTTCGGCATCCGCCGCGCTTGGAGTAGACGCGGACGTTTGCGCCGTGGATTGCGCGGCCAGCGGCTGCGCAGCGAGCGCCACTGCCAGAGCAGCGACGGAGAGGAGGATTTTCACAGGCAAGTCTCCCGATCTGGAGATATTATACGACTGTAAGTGACGGATGCCGGATGACCGGTCAAGCGGCCAGAAAGTCCCCTATCACCCTTCCCAGTTCGGGCTTGGTCACGCTGCTCATATGGGTACCTGGAATTTCCTCGAAGCGGGCGTTGGGCAATATATCGGCTAGGTCCTGCGGCGAACCATTGTCCCTGTCCTCGGCCCCGCTCACAACCAGAATGGGCGTGGCGATGCCGGGAAGACTAGCGGGATCAATGTCCCCGAATGTGCGAAGCAGCAGCGCGGCGGCCTCACCATCCACCTTCATGGTCTTCATGAACTGCGCCGAAAGCCAGCGCGGATCGCCATGTTTTATCGCATCGCGATCAGCAATCACCGACAGGAAGAAGTCCCGCCGTTTCGCCCAGCCCGACAGCCCCTGCAGTCCCATGCCCGCCAATATCGCCCGTCGCGGCGCAAGACCCCGGCTGAGCAACAGAGCCGTCGTCCGCGCGCCAAGCGAGAAACCGCCGAGATCATAATCCGAAAGGCCAAGGCCGGAAATCAGCGCCTCTACGTCCAGCGCCAGCACGTCCGCCGGATAATCATCGGGATCATGCGAGGCGCTGCTTTGCCCATGCACGCGGAAGTCCGGCATGATGACCCGGAAACCCCGCTCCGCGATCGCCGCCGCCGTGCCATATTTGATCCAGTTCACATAGGCGTTCGAAAACAGGCCGTGCAACAGGATCACAGGACGTCCCGAACCAAGCTGATGCACTGCCAATGGAGCGCCCCGGTGGCCCGGCATCATCGTCACGGTCGCATCGGTCGAGAAATTTTCCGCCACTGAAACACCTGTTCGCTAAGGATTTGTCCGCTTCGGGGGCATAGCCACGCCACCGCCTGCTCCGCCCGATATGCCGATGCCGAACCCATGTCGAGCCATGGCCATATGTCTGCAGCGTTACAGAAAATTTCGAGAGGAAGCTTCCTTTATATAACTATGCTTATTATATGCGCAGTCATGAGCGAACATTTTGGATTCTATGTCAGCGACATCGGCCGGCTGATGCGAAAGCATTTCGACGCCGCCACCAGGGATATCGGCGTCACCGGCCCGCAATGGCGGCTGCTTTTCACGCTGCATCGCCAGCCGGGAATCAATCAGGGCCAGTTGGCCGACCGGCTGGAAGTCGAACCCATCACCACCTGCCGCATGGTGGACAGACTGGAGCAGGCCGGGCTGGTCGAGCGCCGGCGCGATCCGGCCGACCGGAGGGCCTGGCAGATTTTCATTACCGATGCCGCCCTGCCGCTGATCGAGGAGTTGCGTGAAATCGCGCATCTGAAACTGGCCGAGGCGGTGGCTGGGTTCACACCGGAGGAAGTCGATACGCTGACGCAGATGCTCGCCCGCCTGCGCGATAATCTGCTTGAGGACCCGGCGCCGTTTTTGAAGGCCCAGAAGCATGGCTGAAGCCGACCGCCCGATCGCCGAACCCGGCACGCCCGTCACGCTTGAGATCGAGAATGAGGCGAACGGCAAGACCGGCAACCGCCGCCGCCTGGCGCTTATGGTCTCGGTTCCTCTGCTCATCGCTCTGGTCGGGGCGTGGTTCTACCTGACCGGCGGCCGGACCGTCAGCACGGACAACGCCTATGTCAAACAGGATGTGGTTTCGATTTCCAGCGATGTGAACGGAAGGATCGTCAGCGTTCGCGTGCGCGAGAACCAGATGGTGAAGGCCGGCGATACGCTGTTCACGGTGGACCCGGAACCGTATCGTGTCGCCCTGGAATCCGCCAATGCCGCGATTGCCACCGCCCAGGCGAAGGTCACTGGCCTGCAAACCGATCTGAGCACCAGCGCGGTCGATATTGAAGGCGCGCAAAGCGATGTCACATTCGCCAAGGCCGAATATGAGCGCCAGCAGGAGTTGATGCGCAGCGGCTTCACCACGAAGGCGAAGCTGCAGGCGGCGCAGAACGCGTATCAGAATGCCCAATGGCGTGTGCGGGAAGCGCAGGTCGATGCCGCCAAGGCCCGCGCCGCGCTGGCGAACGGCGCACAGGTGCCGGGCGTCAATCCCGCCGTCGCCACGGCGCTGGCGCAGCGCGACAAGGCCGCGCTTGACCTGTCCAGAACGCGGACAGTCGCGCCGGTTGCCGGCAGGGTCAGCCAGTCCGGCCGGCTTCAGGTGGGTCAGATGATGATCATGGGCCTGCCCGCCGTCAGCGTGGTCGCCAGCGACCGGAGCTGGATCGAGGCCAATTTCAAGGAAGGCCAACTGGAGAAAATGTATCCGGGCCAGCGCGCCACCATCACCTTCGACGCTTATCCCAACCTGAAGCTGAAGGGCCATGTCGAAAGCCTTGGCGCTGGGACGGGATCGGAATTTTCCGTGCTTCCCGCCCAGAATGCCAATGGCAACTGGGTCAAGGTGACCCAGCGGGTGCCCGTGCGCATCGCCATAGATGACAAGTCCCCCCGCCCCCTCATCGCCGGGTTGAGCGCAGCCGTCACCGTGGATGTGCGGCAGCGGTAATCATGGCCGAAAACCCCGATCAGCCGCTGCTGAAAGTTCGGCAGAAGGGGCTTTTGACCATCGCCATCATGGCGGCGACGCTGCTGCAGGTTCTTGACACCACCATCGCCAACGTCGCCCTGCCCCATATGCAGGCGTCGCTGGGCGCGACCCAGGACAGCATTAGCTGGGTGCTCACCAGCTATATCGTCGCATCCGCCATAGCGATTCCGATCACTGGCTGGCTGGCCGATCGGATCGGCAGCCGGCGGCTGTTTATCGTGTCGGTGTGCACTTTCGTTGTAGCGTCCATGCTGTGCGGCATCGCCACCAGCCTGATCGAAATGGTGCTGTTTCGCCTGATCCAGGGCATTTCAGGGGCCTTTATCGCGCCGCTGGCGCAGAGCCTGCTGCTGGATATCAACCGCAAGTCCGATCACGCGAAGGCCATGTCGATTTATGGCATGGGCATCATGATCGGCCCGATCGCCGGGCCGATACTTGGCGGCTGGCTGACCGAGAATTTCAACTGGCGCTGGGTGTTCTACGTCAATGTGCCGGTCGGCATATTGTGCATTGCCCTTCTGCTGTGGCTGCTGCCCTCCAAGGCGACGGTGAAACGGCATTTCGACGCCACCGGCTTTGCGTTGCTGGGACTGGGCCTGGCCGCCCTGCAACTGGTGCTGGACAGGGGCGAACATGTCGACTGGTTCAACGCGAATGAGATATGGATTGAAACGGGGATAGCGGCGGCCGCTTTCTGGATGTTCGGCGTGCATGCCTTCACTGCGAAATCGCCGCTATTCCCCAAAGACCTTTGGCGCGACAGGAATATGGTGAGCGGCGCGATCTTCATGTTCGTGCTGGGCGTTCTCACCATGTCGGCCATGGCGCTGCTGCCGCCCATGCTCCAGTCTTTGTTCGGTTATCCGGTGCTGGAGACGGGCACGCTGCTGGCATCCCGTGGCATGGGGGTGCTGATCACCATGTTCCTGGTCGGCCGGATCAGCCACTTCGTCGATCTGCGCCTGATGGTGTTCGTCGGCTTCGTCATCTGCGCCGGGTCGCTCTGGATGATGACCGGCTGGTCGCTGGAAATGGACTGGGTGCCGGTGGTGGAGAGCGGCTTTGTCCAGGGTCTGGGCCTGGGCCTGATCTTCGTGCCGCTCAACATATTGAGCTTCGCCACATTGCATCCGGCATATCGCACGGACGGGGCCAGCCTGCTGAACCTGTCCCGCAATATCGGGTCTTCCATCGGCATTGCGCTGATGGCGGCGCTGCTCACGCGCAACACGCAGATAAGCCATGCCGACCTTGCCCAGCATGCGACATTCGAGAGCCTGCCGCTCGATCCAGCCATGTCGGGCATATTGGGCGCCACGGGGGACAGCGCCATGGCCATGCTGAACGGAGAAGTGACGCGGCAGGCGGCGATGATCGCCTATCTTGACGACTTCAAGCTGATGACGATCGCCACCCTGCTCGTGCTGCCGCTGATTTTGCTGCTCAAGCGGCCGACGCCGCGCAAACCGGGCGACGAGCTGCCCGTCATGGCGGAATAGGATATGGCGGCGATCCGGGGATCGCCGCCATAGCTTTTTGTCGGATATCTGCCGGGCTGTTGCCGTCAGCCCTTCTTCAGATGCCGGCGGCCCAGAAGCTCCGCAATCTGAACAGCATTCAATGCCGCGCCCTTGCGCAGATTGTCGCTGACGCACCACAGGGCCAGACCATTTTCCACGGTCGCATCCTCACGGACGCGGCTGACGAAGGTCGCATAATCGCCCACGCATTCGACGGGCGTGACGTATCCGCCATTCTCCCGCTTGTCGACGAGCATGACGCCCGGCGCTTCGCGCAGGATGGACTGCGCCTTCGCCGCGCTGATCTCATCCTCAAACTCCAGGTTGATCGCTTCCGAATGGCCGACGAACACGGGAACGCGCACGCAGGTCGCCGTGACCTTGATCTTGGGATCGAGGATCTTCTTGGTCTCGACGACCATCTTCCATTCTTCCTTGGTGTAGCCATCGTCCAGGAAGACGTCGATGTGCGGGATGACGTTGAAAGCGATCTGCTTGGTGAACTTCTTCGCCTCCGCCGGATCGCCGACGAAGATGTTGCGCGACTGCTCGAACAGCTCGTCCATGCCTTCCTTGCCCGCGCCGGAGACCGACTGATAGGTGGCGACAACGACCCGCTTGATCGTCGCGGCGTCGTGCAGCGGCTTCAGCGCCACCACCATCTGCGCGGTCGAGCAGTTCGGATTGGCGATGATGTTCTTCTTGGTATAGCCGTCGATCGCCTCCGGGTTCACCTCAGGCACGATCAGGGGCACGTCCGGGTCCATGCGGTAAAGCGACGAATTGTCGATCACCACGCAACCGGCGGCGGCCGCCTTGGGCGCATATTCCTGAGCCGGGCCGGACCCGGCGGCGAACAGAGCAATATCCCATCCCGTGAAATCGAAATGTTCAATATTCTTGCATTTCAGGGTTTTGCCGGTGTCTCCGAAATCAATCTCCGTACCGGTCGAGCGCGACGAAGCAACCGCCGCGATCTCGTCAATCGGGAACTCCCGCTCGGCAAGGATGGTCAGCATTTCACGGCCCACATTACCCGTGGCACCGACGACAACGACCTTGTAACCCACTGTTCAACTCCTGAAACGGCGCGCGTCCATGCGCGCGGGGCGCGCGATAGCGGAACCGGGAGGCTGGGGGAAGCGTGATTATCCTTGGGACAGACAAGGCTGCCCTATCGACGTCACTCCCGCGGGACGACCCAATACTGTCCAACAAAGGCGACGGGGAAAGCGAGGGTATATCGCCTAATGGTGGGCGCGGTAGGGATTGAACCTACGACCCCACCCGTGTGAAGGGTGTGCTCTACCACTGAGCTACGCGCCCCCGTTTCCGGAGGGAGCCGCCATTGGCACCGGGCGGGACGGGAGTCAAGGGAAGCGCGGGGCATCCCTCTGCTCAGTAACCCTTTTCCCCGCCGGTCCCTTTGGCTATGCAAAGATTACGGTTGCAGAACTACGGAGACAAGCGACGATGAAACGGAAGATTGCCCTGACCCTCGTGACATTGGGGCTGGTTGCCCTGGCCGCCTGCAACACCGTTCAGGGCGCCGGACGGGACATCGAGTCGGTCGGACGCAAGGGCAAGGAAGTCATCAACTGACGCAGTAGATGGTCAGGCGGGCGGCATGCGGCCTTATTGCAGCGTGCCGCCGCCATGGCCCGCATAGGGCGCGCGGTGGAGCTGCACCCCGTCACAATCCGCCTCTCCGCAGGCGCAGGCGTGAATTTCATAACGAACGCCGCACATCACCAGAACATCATGATCGAAGGAATAGTTGGCGATCCCCGCCCGCTCGATCTTTTCCTGTGCTCTGGCCTTCAACGACATGCGCGAAACCTCCATCAACGAGTCGGCCCGGATAGCCGTTGCTGCATTGCACAATGGCCATCGTCTTGGATCAAGACGGTTTTCGATGAAGGGTGATGCAGGTGCGTCAATTTGGGACAGGTTGCGCCAGATGGCGTTTCCCCTGCGACAAGCCGCCGCCGCCAGCGCCCGCTTGCGTCCGTTCAAAACACCACCCATATGCTGGCCATGAGCGGAACACAGCATAGCGCCATGCCCACCTGGCACGGCACAACCATCATGTCGGTTCGGAAGGAAGGCAAGGTCATCGTCGCGGGCGACGGCCAGGTCAGCATGGGCCAGACGATCATGAAACCCAATGCGAAGAAGGTGCGCCGGCTGCATGACGGATCGGTCATTGGCGGTTTCGCTGGCGCGACGGCCGACGCCTTCACTCTGTTCGAACGGCTGGAGGCGAAGCTGGAGCGGCATAATGGCCAGTTGATGCGGGCGGCCGTCGAGCTCGCCAAGGATTGGCGGACGGACAAATATCTGCGCAACCTGGAGGCGATGATGATCGTCGCCGACAAGGAAGTGACGCTGATCCTGACCGGCAATGGCGATGTGCTGGAGCCGGTCGGCGGTGTCGCCGCGATCGGATCCGGCGGCAACTACGCCCTCGCCGCCGCCCGCGCCCTGGTCGATTATGAGAAGGACCCGGAAACGATCGCGCGCAAGGCAATGGCGATCGCGGGCGACCTTTGCGTCTACACCAACGATCAGTTGACGGTCGAAAGCCTGGATAGCGCGACCTAATCTCCGTTCGGGCTGAGCCTGTCGAAGCCCTGCCCATCCCTTGAAAACAATACAGCCCTTCGACAAGCTCAGGGCGAACGGATTTCCTGGAATTATGAACGACAATCTGACCCCCAAAGCCATTGTTGCCGCCCTTGACGCCCATATTATCGGCCAGAAGGACGCCAAGCGCGCCGTGGCCGTGGCGCTACGCAACCGCTGGCGGCGGCAGAAGCTCGACGCGGCGCTGCGCGACGAGGTGACGCCCAAGAATATCCTGATGATCGGCCCCACCGGCTGCGGCAAGACGGAGATCAGCCGCCGCCTCGCCAAGCTGGCCGACGCCCCCTTCGTGAAGGTGGAAGCCACGAAATTCACTGAGGTCGGCTATGTCGGGCGCGACGTGGAGCAGATCGTGCGCGACCTGGTGGAAGAGGCGATCCGGCTGGAGCGGGACCGCCGCCGCGAGTCCGTTCGTGAGGCAGCGTCCGAAGCAGCAATGAACCGCCTGCTCGACGCCCTGACCGGCAAGGAAGCAAGCGAGGCGACGCGCCTGTCCTTCCGCCAGAAGATCGAAGCGAACCAGATGAACGACGTCGAGGTCGAAGTGGAAGTCGCCGACGCGCCGAACATGCCGATGGAGATACCGGGCATGGGCGGCCAGGTCGGCATGATCAACCTGTCCGACATGATGAGCAAGGCGTTCGGCCAGCAACAGAAGAAGCGCCGCCGCCTGCGCGTCGCCGACGCCTGGGACAAGCTGGTCGAGGAGGAGCAGGACAAGCGGCTGGACCAGGATGATGTCGCCCGCGTCGCCATCGCCAGCGCAGAACAGAATGGCATCGTCTTTCTCGATGAGGTCGACAAGATCGCTGTCAGCGACGTGCGCGGCGGATCAGTCAGCCGCGAGGGCGTGCAGCGCGATCTGCTGCCGCTGATCGAAGGAACGACCGTCGCCACCAAATATGGCCCGCTCAAGACCGACCATATCCTGTTCATCGCGTCCGGCGCTTTCCATGTCGCCAAGCCCAGCGACCTGCTGCCCGAACTGCAGGGCCGCCTGCCGATCCGGGTGGAGCTGAAGGCGCTGACCGAGGAGGATTTCGTCGCGATCCTCTCCGACACCAAGGCATCGCTGGCCGAACAATATAAGGCGCTGCTGGCGACCGAGGGCGTGACCATAGACCTGCGCGAGGACGGCATCCGCGCTGTGGCGAAGATCGCCGCTGATGTGAATGAGCAGGTCGAGAATATCGGCGCGCGCCGGCTGCAGACGGTGATGGAGAAGCTGCTGGAGGATGTCAGCTTCGACGCCGAGGACCGGGTTGGCGAGACGCTGGTCGTCGATAGCGACTATGTGCGCAAGCAGCTTGAGGGTGTGGCGAAGAACACGGATTTGAGCCGGTACGTGCTTTGAAGCTTGCGGAGGGCTTCAGATAAAGCCGTTCGGGCTGAACCTGTCGAAGCCGCACACTTTCCCTCGACCAGAAGGGCAGCCCCCTTCGACTGCCTGCCAAGGCAGGCGCTCAGGTTCGAACGAGGCGCATGACTCGTTCGAAGCTTCGACAGGCTCAGGGCGAACGGACGGCAAAGTGAACGTGCTCTTGCTTCCGCAGGAGCACGCTTGTTCCCCGGTTTCGCGCTAGCTTCTCGACTTCGCTCGAAGCGAACGGATGTTTTTTGCCCAAGTGAAACGGCGGCGCGTTCCCGCTTACTTCCCCGCCTCTACGCCGTCCGGCAGAACCATCGCGGACCAGCTCTTGCCGGGCACGAGATACTTCTTCGCCAGCGCCTGGATGTCGGCGGGGGTCACGTCCAGCATATCGGGACCCATGCTTTTCATGACGTCGATATAGCGCGGATCGCGGGTCGCCCCTTCCATCTGCGACATCCAGAAGGCGTTGCCGGTGCTGGCGCGCGACAGCAATTGCCGCATCGGCGCGACGGCGCGCTGAAGTTCGTCATCGTCAACCGGCTTGGAGGCCAGATTGGCGGCCGTATCCTTAATAAGCTTGAAGAAATAGCCGATCTTCTCCGGCTTGATCTGGCTGTTCACCAGGATGTAGCCGCCGCTGTCATAGGAGAAAGGCCAGTTATTCTGGACGCTTGGCGAATAGGCCGCGCCGTCGGTCGCCCGCAGCCCTTCGAAAAGCCGGTCATTGAATATCTGGGTCAGGATTTCGAGCTGCCGGCTCTCCCTGGAGGCGGCGAACCCGCCTGACGTTGGCCAGGCCATGACAGCCGAAGCCTGATCCTTGTCGCCACTGTGGCGCAGGACCAGCGGCTTGTCATTATGCGCGGGGAAGCGCATCCGCCGGTTGGCGGCGGGCACTGGCTGCTCCTTGCGCTGCGGGAGAGCGCCGAAGGTGGCGGCGACCTTTGCTATTGCATCATCCGCCTTCACCTGCCCGAAAATCTGGATCTCGATCGGACCGGAGGCGAGGATCGGTTCCCATGTCTTGCGGAATTGCTCCGGGGTCAGCGCGGCAATCTCCGCCTTGTCGGGCGTGCGGTAGCGCACGTCCTTGTCGCGGAGCAGCCAGTTGAGGTCCCGGCTCAGCACGCCGTCGGGCGAGGAGGACATAGTGTCATAGGCGGCGGTGATCCCCGCCTTCAGCCGCGCGATCGGCGCAGGGTCCCAGCGCGGCTCCGCCAGTTTCGCCGCAAACAGGCGAAGCTGGTCGGCATAGTCCGCCGGCCGGGTGACGGCGGCGAATTCGAACGCATCGTCATCGATGGAAAAACCGAAGTCGAGGCGGCGGCCATTGGTCAGGTCATCCAGTTCACGCTGCCCCAGCTTGCCGATGCCGCTCGCCACCAGGGCATAGCCCGCCGCCCATGACGGCACGGGATTGGTGGGCGAGAAATCCTGCTGCCCATGACCGAAGCGCACATTGATGCGCACCTTCTCCGTCTCCGCATCATTGGCGAAGAGGGTCAGCTTCACGCCATTGGAGAAAGTGATGATCTCCATGCCGTTGAGGCCGCCAGCCGGAACGCGCGAGACGACCGTGGCGGGCGGGCCGAATTTGGGCAGGTCGTCCATCGTCACAGTGCCGTCGGCGAGGCGGGCGTTCTTGGCCGCCTCCACCTGGGCCGCGAGAGCCGCCGTCAACTTCTCCTGCGCACCCGGAATGGCCGTGGGCGTCATCAGCAATGCGCGCACCACATCGGCGGAAAAGAGCCTGCGGGTGGATTCCAGCATCGCCTGCGGCGTCATGCCGGGCTTGCCGGAGCGGAAAATGTCGAGGGCCGCCTGCGAGCTGACGGTGGTTTCCCGGATATCGACGGCGCTGACCATGTCCGACGCCTGTTTGGACCCGGCCTCCGTATCCTGATTTTCCACCTGAATGGCGAGAGCGGTGTCGAACTGCGCATATTCGCGGTCTATCTCCGTCTGCGTCGGCGGGGTCGCCTTCGCATCCTCAATGATCGCGCGCACATCGTTCAGCGCCTTTTCCCAATCCGCCCCGGACGGCAGAATGGTGACGAAGGTCCCGTCCACGGACCGGGCGACATCCTGCTGGTCGACGCTGGCCTGCAGGAAGCTGCCCCCTGCCCTTGCCGCCTGTTCCAGCCGGCGGTTGATCATCTGCAGCGCCAGCATGTCGGTCAGCTTGCCCTGATTATAGACGATGGTGTCTGCGCGCGGGCGCCATGGGCGCTCCCACGCCAGATTGATGCCGGTGGGGATGCCCGGCTCCACAACCACGGCGGCGGCCGGATATTTGGGACTCGGATCGCCGAAATCGGGGATCGCTTCCGCCTTTCCGGGCACGGTCCAAGCGGAGAAATGCTTCTTCACCAGCGCTTCCATGGCCGCCGGATCGGCATCGCCCGCAATGGAGATCACTGCATTTTCCGGGCGATACCAGCGCTGATGAAACGCCTCCATCGCCGCCGCGGTCGCTGCGTTCAGAGTGGCGGCGGTGCCGATGGGGGAGCGTTCCGCCATTGGCTGCCCGGCGAAGAAGAATTTCCGGCTGGCGTCGGCTATGCGTGACTGGGGACCGGTGGACTCGCGCATTTCGGCGAGTACCACGGCGCGTTCCGCATTGACGGCGCTGTCGACGATATTGGGTTCCGTCATCATGCCGGACAGGATCTTCATGCTTTCGTCCAGGCCCTCCGGGCTGGCTTGCGGCAGGTCGAGCGCATAAGTGGTGCCGGTGGCGGTGGTCTGCGCATTGCTGTCGCTGCCGAAGGTCACGCCCAGCCTCTGCCAGATGCGCTTGGACTCGCCGTCCGGCACATGCTTCGACCCACGGAAGGTCAGATGCTCCATATAATGGGCGAAGCCGCGCTCCTCCGGCCTTTCCATGAGCGCGCCCGCGTCAATCCGCAGGCGGATGGATACCTGCCCCGGAGGCACGCCATTGCGGCGGATGGCGTAGCGCAGGCCGTTGGGCAGTTCGCCGAACAGCCATTCCGGGTCGATCGGCACGTCGCTATTTTCATAGAGCCAGGGGCGCTTCTGCGCGGTGGCGATGCCCTGCTTCGTGGAGGCAATGGGCGACGCATTGGCCAAGGCAGGCGGCGCGGAGCCGGCAAGCAGGATAGCGAGGATGGATGCGGAGGCGGCTGTGCGCCGGAAGGAAGATGTCATAGGCGCAGGAACCTAGCGCCATTTTTCTGAATAACCACTGACAAAGCGGTCGGGCAATGTCCGGTTATGGTCCGTTCATGGTCCAGTCCGGCCCCCGCGCCTGTTCCGGGCGGGGACCGGCGGATCAGCCTATCGCGAGCCGCCCGTGCGTTGCACAGCGCCCTTGTGCGCGCCAACGCCGTTGCGCCGGCCACGGAATGGCTTGCGCGGACGATCGCCCTCAGGACGGTGCGCCCGCTCGGCGCTTCCCCGGCCGCCATTGTGCGAACGGCCGCGCTCGCCAGTGGTGACGGCGCGAGGCGCAGGCTTGGGCAGGTTGCGCACCGCCTCGGAGAAATTCTCCGGCAGGGGCACGATTTCCAGCTTCACGCGCGTCGCACGCTCGATGGACTTGAGGTAGGGCCGCTCATCGTCAGCGATAAAGCTGATGGCGATGCCTTCCGCCCCCGCGCGCGCCGTCCGGCCGATGCGATGCACATATTGTTCCGGCACGTTCGGCAGTTCGAAGTTGATGACATGGCTGACGCCCGACACGTCAATGCCGCGCGCGGCGATGTCGGTCGCAACCAGCAGCTTGATCTCGCCGGAACGAAACGCCTGCAGCGCCGTGGTGCGCTGCGCCTGGCTCTTGTTGCCGTGGATCGCCATCGCCCGGATGCCAGCGCCTTCCAGGCCGCGCACAACCTTATCGGCGCCATGCTTGGTGCGAGTGAAGATAAGCGCGCGGTCGATCGGCTCACCCTTGATGGTCAGGGTCAGCAGCGCCTGCTTCTCGCCTTGGTTGACGAAGCTGCCATATTGGCGGACGCGCTCGGCGGTGGTCGATTGCGGCGCGACCGAGACGCGCACCGGATCGTTCAGGAACTGCGCGCCTAGATCGGCAATCGCCTTCGGCATGGTGGCGGAGAAGAACAGGCTCTGCCGGTCCTTGGGCAGCATGCGGTCGATGCGCTTCAGGGGCTGGATGAAGCCCAGGTCCATCATCTGGTCGGCCTCGTCGAGCACGAAGATTTCCACATGGCCGATCGTCAGGGCCCGCTGATCGATCAAATCCAGCAGACGGCCCGGCGTGGCGACCAGGATATCAACGCCGCCACGAAGCTGATTGATCTGCCGGTTGATCGGCACGCCGCCGAACACCGTCGCGACCGTCAGCTTCATGAAGCGGGCATAGTCACGGAAGCTGTCGGCGATCTGCGCGGCAAGTTCGCGGGTGGGCGAGAGCACCAGCATCCGGCACGCCTTTTGCGGCGTATGCTTGGGATGATGATGGAAATAATCCAGCGATGGCAGCGCGAAGGCCGCCGTCTTGCCAGTGCCGGTCTGGGCGATGCCGCACAGGTCGCGGCCGTCAAGCAGCGCGGGAATGGCCTGCGTCTGGATGGGTGTTGGAACGGAATAATTCTTGGCGGCGAGCGCCTTCAAAATCGGCTCGGCGAGGCCAAGGTCCTTAAATTCGGTCAAGTTAGATACTCACATGTGAGCGATGCGCTCACGGCACGCAGACGCACGCCGGGCGCAAGGCGGGTTACGAAACGACCCGCGTGAAAAGGGAAGCCTCAGGCAAAGCGCAGGTCATTGGCCGGTCCTTTGCCCTTCGGGAGCTGGGACGATCACGCTGCCAATCGCTACGGGGCCGAAATGGCCCGGTTGCTGCGCTGCGGCGCATATGGCGGCGGCGCGGCAAAAATGCAAGCGGTTTCAATAGCGAAACGCAACCTTTGAGAGCCTGCAGGAGAAGAACAGGCTATGGATAGGCGATCGCCGGACAGTCCAATTCGCATATTGGCCTGTCCTACAATCGCCCTATCAAGCCATCCTCGGGCTCTACTACAGGGCCACCAGACTATGCCGGATTATAAGGAAAAATCTTTCTCTTTCATATTCTTATCGGGAACTTCCCAAGATATGGAAGCCCGGTGCGAAAGTTGCGGGACGACATACGTCCGATACCCGCAACTTCCGCAACTTCGTAGGACATCGTCCGAGGAATCTACAGGGCCACCTCCGCATGCTTGCCCTTCTCCTCTGCGGCGACGGATTTGCCGATCATCATGCGGAAAATGCCCTTCAGGGACATATCGGCCAGCCAAATCTCTGCGTCGCCCAGTTCGAAACGCAGCATCAGCAAGTTGGGATCGTCCCGCCCACCGGGATACCAGGCTGCGACTTCGTTGGACCAATAGCGATCTATCACGGCCGGATCGGTCTCCTCGACCAGCGTTCCGGCGATGCAGGCGAACAGATGATGTCCCTGATCCGCAAATTGGGCCATGGCAGGGCCGCCGCCGGCGAGCCGGTTGTCCCTGGAGGTGTAGAACCAGAAGGCATGATCCGCATTCTTGTCCAGTTGTGCGGTCATGGGCACACTGTGCTGATGGCCGCCATCCAGAGCCACCATCAGATAAGGACTTTCGGCCAGTTCCTTCCAGAAACGCTGCTTGATTTCGGCTTGGCTGCTCATCTTTCTCTCCATCGGTTCAGTATGAAACCAATCCCTCACCGGCCATAGGGTTCCAGCCTAATTGGGCCGGTCACACCGACGCGCAGAAAGTCGAGAGAACTTCGCTTGATCTGGCGCGCCAACCGCCCCACATAGCGGCCATGCTGATCGAGACCGAAACAACGCCAAACCCTTCGACCCTGAAGTTTCTGCCTGGACAGGCGGTGATGTCAGGCGGCACGCGGGACTTTGCGGATGCGCAAGAGGCGGAAGCGTCTCCGCTGGCGGAAGCGCTGTTCACCCTCGGCGATGTTACGGGCGTGTTTTTCGGGCAGGATTTCGTGTCCGTCACTGTAGGTCCCGGCGCGGCCTGGACCGATGTGAAGCCGGATGTGATCAGCATATTGCTCGACCATTTTTCCGCTGGCATGCCGTTATTCCGCGCTGGCAGCGCCGCTGACATCTCCGTCCCGGACGATGCGCCGGCCGACAACCCGGAGGATGCGGAGATCGTCGCGCAGATCAAGGAATTGATCGAAACCCGCGTCCGTCCCGCCGTGGCTAATGATGGCGGCGATATCATCTATCGCGGCTTCGACAGCGGCAAGGTCTATCTGAAGATGCAGGGCGCGTGCGCAGGATGCCCCTCATCTACCGCGACGCTCAAACAGGGCATCGAGTCCCTTTTGAAGCATTATGTTCCGGAAGTGACCGAAGTACGCGCCGTCTGAGCGCACCGTTTGGACGCTCCGGGACTATCGCGGCCGCCACTATAACGCTCCCACCCAAGGAAAACGCCCAATGACCAAGCCGTTGCCGCAGGAATCCCTCGACCAAATCTTCCTGACCGCCCGGAGCTTCAACGGCTATCTCGACACCCCGGTTTCAGAAGATCAGATCCATGCCCTTTGGGATCTGATGAAGATGGGGCCGACATCGGCCAACCTTCTACCCGCCCGTCTGGTCTGGTGCGTCAGCCCGGAAGCCAAGGAGAAGCTCGCCGCGCTCGCGCTCAACACCAATGGCGACAAGATCCGAAAAGCGCCGGTCTCCGTGATCATCGGCATGGACATTGATTTCCATGAACAGGCGCCGGAACTGTTTCCCCATGTTCCCAACATCAAGGACTGGTTTCCCGATCCCGCGGTGCGTGAGGTGATGGCGCTGCGCAACAGTTCGCTGCAGGGTGCCTATTTCATCATGGCGGCGCGCGCGCTTGGGCTGGACACTGGCCCCATGTCGGGCTTCGACAATGCCGGGGTGGACGCCGCTTTCTTCGGGGACACGCCGAATATAAAGTCGAATTTCATCTCGACGCTTGGCTATGGGGATCGCGCGACGATTTTCGATCGCCTGCCCCGCCCGGCATTTGGCAAATTCAACCGGATCGACTAACCGCGTAGCTTCATGCGTTCAGGGGTGAACATTGCGGACATTGGTGATCGATACGGCGACACAGGCGTTGTCGATCGCCCTGTTCGACAATGGCGATCTGATCGCCCACTATCATGAAATCGCCGGCCGCGGACATGCCGAAAAGCTGATGCCCGCCATCGCGGCGCTGCCCGATGGCGGGCGCGCGAATCGGGTGGCTGTCGATGTCGGCCCAGGCAGCTTCACCGGCGTTCGCATCGGCATCGCCGCCGCCCGCGCACTCGCCTTCGCCTGGCAGGCGGAGCTGACCGGCTTCAGCGCGATGACGCTGGTCGCGGCAGCGGCCCGGCAGGACGGCGCAAAGCAATGGCCGGTGGCGGTCGCCATCACTGGCGGGCATGGCGAACTGTTCTGGCAGATGTTCGACAGGGAACTTTCCCCCGGTGGCGATCTGGAATCCGTCCCGATCGCTGCGCTGGCGGCGCGCGTGTCGGCGGAAGTCATATATGGCTCAGGCGCGGAGGCTCTGTGCGCGGCGCGGGGAACTGGTCTTGCGGTTCCGCTTCATCCCGACAGCCGCTTGTTCCCGGACATTCCCGAACATGGCTTGGTTCCGCCCCACCCCCTTTATGGCCGGGGCGCGGATGCGAAGCCGATGGCGACACCGGCAGGTGCGGGTTGATGTACGGTCTCACGCTGATACTGCATGAACGCCCCGGCAGGCGCGCGCAGGCGGCGGCGATGTCGGTCATGGAGCGCGCCTTTGATCCGGCCTTCGGCGAGGCATGGACGGCGCCGCAGCTTGCGGGCCTGACAAGCCTGGGTGGATGCTGGCTCACATTGGCGCAAATGGACGGGGCGACGCTTGGATTTGCGCTCGTCCGTTCGATATTCGATGAATCGGAACTACTGCTTCTGGCCGTGGACCCCGCCTGGAGACGGCATGCGATAGGATCGGCTTTGCTGGATCACAGCGTCGCTGCGGCGCGATCGCGCAACATAAAATCCATGTTTCTGGAAGTCCGCGCGGATAATCCGGCAGTCGCGTTGTATAGAAAAACTGGTTTCCAGCATGTAAATACGCGACCTGATTATTATCGCGGCGACGACGGTAAACTATATGATGCATTAAGCTTCCGTCTTGAGATATGATTTTCATGCCTACGCCTTGAATTGATGCAGAAATGGGCCTACTGACGGCGCGTCCAAGCCTGAGAATCCAAATGATTCAGGGTCGGGTCGTCACACAAAACCAAAAGGAGCATCGGGCAATGGAGCAAGAATCGGCAAAAGATGAAATGCTGATCACTCTGACGTCAGATATTGTCGCCGCACATGTCACCAACAATACCGTCGCGGTTTCTGATCTGCCGGTGCTGATACAGAATGTGTATTCCGCGCTTTCCGGTCTTTCGGCCAGCCCTGCCGCGCCCGAAGTAAAACTTGAGCCTGCCGTATCTGTACGGTCGTCAATCAAGCCTGACTATATTGTCTGCCTTGAGGACGGAAAGAAGTTGAAGATGCTCAAGCGCCACCTGATGACCCATTATCAGATGACGCCGGAGGATTACCGGGCCAAGTGGAACCTGCCGCTGGACTATCCGATGGTCGCCCCCAATTATGCAGAGCAGCGCCGCACCCTGGCGAAGAAGATCGGCCTGGGCACGAAGCGCCGCCGCCGCGGCGCGAAATAAGGCTTTCGAGGCTTTGGGAAAAGGGAGGGAACCGGCCACGGTTTCCCTCCCTTTCGCGTACGCAAAAAAGCCGCTAGGCTGCCACATGTTATCGTTAGGATGGAAACGGAACCGATGAACCGCAAGATCGATGTCGAAGCACTTTGTGCCGAAAAAGGCCTTCGCATTACCGAACAGCGCCGGGTCATTGCGCAGGTTTTGTCGGAAGCGGAGGACCATCCCGACGTTGAGAAGCTTCATGCGCGCGCTTCGGCGGTCGATCCTGGCATTTCCATCGCCACCGTCTATCGGACTGTGCGGCTTTTTGAAGAAGCCGGCATTCTGGAACGGCATGATTTCGGCGATGGACGCGCTCGCTATGAAGCCGCGCCCGAATCCCATCACGATCATCTGATCGACGTCGAAACCGGCAATGTGATTGAATTTGTCGACCCGGAACTGGAGCAGTTGCAGCGCCAGATCGCCGAAAAGCTGGGGTTCCGCCTCGTCGATCATCGCATGGAGCTTTACGGCGTTTCTCTCGACCGGAAGAACTGACCTGCGCACCCGGCTGCGCCGATGGCGGCGCATCGCAGCATTGCTGGGTGCGTTGCTGGTCTGCCTTCCCCCGCACCTCCTGTGGAAGCTGTCGGGGAGGCGCTCTCCCTGGCCGCGCATGTTCCTGGGTCTGGCGGCGCGCGCTGTTGGCGTTGACTTGCGCATATCCGGCATCCCCCTGAGAAACGATGTGTTCTTCGCCTGCAATCATGTGAGCTGGATGGACATTCTTGCTCTGGGCGGAGCGACGGGGACGGCGTTCATCGCCCACGACGGCATAGAAAAATGGCCGGTGATTGGCTGGCTGGCGGCGCAGAATAATACGATCTTCGTCGCGCGGGAGCGCCGCAGAGGCGTGACCGAGCAGGTGGATGTCCTGCGTTCGGCGCTGCGCGAACATCAGCCCGTCACCTTATTCCCCGAAGGAACGACCGGCGACGGCCTTACGCTCCTCCCCTTCAAGCCCGCCTTGTTCGCCGTCATGATGCCCCCGCCCCGCGATCTGGACGTGCAGCCCGTCTATCTGGACTATGGAAGCGCAGCGGCGGAAATCGCATGGCATGGCGAAGAAAGCGCCGGTGCGAACGCCTCGCGGATTTTGGGCAGGAAAGGAAAAGTGCAGCTCACCCTTCACTTCCTCGATCCCTTCGATCCGGAAGATATGCCGGATCGAAAGGCGATAGCAGCCGAAGCGAGGAAAAGGATCGAGGCGCGTCTCCAGCCTTCCTTGGTCTCGTTCCCGGCTGTATAGAGGGACCAATGAATCAAGCACGCCCTCCGAAGTCCCCGGCTACATTCCACGTCAAATCCTTTGGCTGCCAGATGAACGTCTATGATGGCGAGCGCATGGCCGAGATGCTTGGCGCGCAGGGCATGACCCAGGCTGCGGAAGGGTCGGAAGCCGACATTGTTGTCCTGAACACCTGCCATATTCGCGAAAAAGCGGTGGATAAGGTCTATTCCGACATAGGCCGCCTGCGCCGTGAGGATGGCAGCCGCCCGATGATCGCTGTCGCGGGCTGCGTGGCCCAGGCGGAGGGGGCGGAGATCGCCCGGCGGGCGCCGACCGTTGATATTGTCGTCGGTCCGCAGGCCTACCACCGCCTACCCGACCTGATCGGCAAAGCGGCGCGCGGCGAGGAAGCGCTGGACACCGACATGCCCGCCGCGTCGAAGTTCGGCGCACTGCCAAGCCGCGGCAAGCAAAGCCGTCCGACCGCCTTCCTGACGATCCAGGAAGGATGCGACAAATTCTGCACCTATTGCGTCGTGCCCTATACGCGGGGCGCAGAGATCAGCCGCCCCTTTGCCGCCATCATGGACGAGGCGAAGGCGCTGATAGATGGCGGGGTGCGGGAGATCACCCTGCTTGGGCAGAATGTGAATGCCTGGAGCGAAGATAATGACCGGGGCGCCGCAATCGGTTTCGACGGGCTGATTCGCGCGCTTGCCGACCTGTCCGGCATTGATCGCATCCGCTACACCACCAGTCATCCCAACGACATGACCGATGGCCTGATCACGGCGCATGCCGAGGTCGACAAGCTCATGCCCTTCCTGCATCTGCCCGTACAGTCCGGCTCCAATCCGATTTTGAAGGCGATGAACCGCAGCCATACGGCGGAGAGCTATCTGGCGATATTGGACAGAGTGCGCGCGGCCCGGCCGGATATCGCCTTGTCCGGCGACTTCATCGTCGGTTTCCCCGGAGAAACCGATGCGGATTTCGAAGCGACGCTCGCCCTGGTCGAGCAGGTCCGGTACGCCCAATGCTATTCTTTCAAATATAGTCCCAGGCCCGGCACGCCGGCCGCCGACATGGACCGGCAGATCGCGCCGGAAGTAATGGACGAGCGGCTTGCCCGGCTGCAGGCGGTGATCAATCGTCATCAGGTGGAGTTCAACCAGGCAATGGTGGGTCGGACCACCAGCATCCTGCTGGAGCGTCCCGGCCGCCATCCCGGCCAGATCGTCGGAAAGACCCCCTGGATGCAGTCCGTGCATGTTCTGGCGGAAAGCGCCGTCATCGGGGACATGATAGATGTCGATATCGTCTCGGCCGGGCCGAACAGCCTTGCCGGGGAACTTGTGAGGAGGAAAGCCGCTTGAACCCAAATCCCATCGCCATATCCACCCGTCCGCCAGCATCATGCCATGGACCGGACAAGGGAAGATGGCTTTCCGCTCCAGCGGATCCAACGGGAGGGAGAAAAGCCTGATGGCCAAGCGACATATCCGGGCCGAAGCGGGCGAACGCGCCCGGTTGGAAGTCACCTTTGAAAAGCCGCATCTGCTGGGCACGCTGTTCGGCCAATATGACCAGAATCTGGTGGCGATCGAGAATCGGCTGGGCGTCTATATCGCCGCGCGCGGCAACAAGCTGCAGATTGAGGGCGAGGCCGAAGCGGCAGGCCGCGCGCGCGACGTGCTGTCCGGCCTCTACAACCGTATCGTCGCGGGCCAGGAGATCGACTCGGGCGCCGTCGAAGCCGTGATCGCCATGTCGTCCGAACCGACATTGGACGGCATTATCCGCCATGATGTGGCCGAGCCGCCCAAGGTGATGATCCGCACCCGGAAAAAGACGATCGTTCCCCGGTCCGCGACGCAGGTTACCTATATGGAGGAACTGGCGCGGCAGGACGTGATCTTCGCGCTTGGTCCGGCAGGCACCGGCAAGACCTATCTGGCCGTCGCGCAGGCGGTGAGCCAGCTTATCTCCGGCAGCGTGGATCGCCTGATCCTGTCCCGCCCGGCGGTAGAGGCTGGGGAGCGGCTGGGCTTCCTGCCTGGCGACATGAAGGAGAAGGTCGATCCCTATCTCCGTCCGATCTATGACGCCCTGTACGACACCCTGCCGGCCGAACAGGTCGAGCGGCGGATCGCGAGCGGCGAGATTGAGATCGCTCCCCTCGCCTTCATGCGCGGCCGCACTTTGGCCAACGCCTTCATCGTACTGGACGAGGCGCAGAACACGACCATTGCCCAGATGAAGATGTTCCTCACCCGCTTTGGCGAGAACAGCCGGATGGTCATTTGCGGCGATCCCAAGCAGGTCGATCTTCCCCAGCCCGGCGTATCCGGCCTCGCCGACGCCGTCGCGCGGCTTGAGGGCGTGGAAGGTGTCGCCGTCGTGCCGTTCAATATCGCCGACGTTGTGCGGCATCCGATCGTCGGCCGCATCGTCCAGGCTTATGAGGGCCCGGATGCTTGATGTCGCGGTGCTCCGGGAAAGCGTTGAATGGCCTGAGCTGGACTGGGATGCCCTGGCTCTGAAGGCGGTGACCGCGGCCCTGCGCCACAGCCCCAATGCGGATTACGCCACGCAGGCGGCGACCTATGAAATCGCGGTCAAACTGACCGATGATGACGAGGTCCAGTCGCTGAACCGCAGTTATCGGGGGAAGGACAAACCGACAAATGTCCTCTCCTTTCCCATGGTTCAGCGCGACCTTCTGGAAGCCATGGCCAATACCGATGACGGCGAGGTTTTGCTGGGCGATATCGTGCTTGCAGCGGGCGTCTGCACGGCCGAGGCGGCTGAAAAAGGCATAGCCGTTCCCGACCATGCCGCGCATCTTATCATTCACGGGACTTTTCATTTGCTCGGTTATGACCATATGATCGACGTGGAGGCTGAGGAGATGGAGGCGCTTGAGGTACAGGCGCTCGCCAGCATTGGCCTTCGCAATCCATATCTGGATATAACAGGGGATCATTGAACATCATGGCTGACGACAGCCCATCCACCCCGAAAGAGGCGGACAGTAGCAGCGCCAACAGCAGTGAAGGCGGCAGTATATGGCAGGGGCTGAAGTCCCTGATCTTCGGCGACGAGAGCGAGCAGAGCCTCCGCAAGGAGATTGAAGAAGCCATCGACGAATATGATGGCGAGGAACAGGAGGGCGGCAGCGCTTCCTCCACAGCGAAAAAGGGCGACCTGTCCGCGATCGAGCGGCAGATGCTTCGCAACCTTCTCCATTTCAGCGAGCATACGGTGGACGATGTCGCCGTTCCCCGCGCGGACATCATCGCGATCGAGGAAAAGGCCAGTTTCGCCGAACTTGCCGCCCTGTTCGCGGAGGCCGGTCACAGCCGCATCCCCGTGTATCGCGGTACGCTCGACACGATCATCGGCATGATCCACATCCGCGACGCATTCGCCATATTGGCGGGAACAATGCCGCCGCCGGACACATTGGAGCCGTTGATCCGTCAGCCTCTCTATGTGCCCGAAAGCATGGGCGTGCTGGATCTGCTGGCCGAAATGCGGGCGAAGCGGACGCACCTCGCCATCGTGCTCGACGAATATTCCGGGACCGAAGGGCTTTTGACCTTCGAGGATCTGGTCGAGGAAATCGTCGGCGAGGTCGAGGACGAACATGACGACGCACCGCAGGCGATGCTGGTTCCCCTGGACGGCGGGATGTGGGATGCCGACGCCAGGGCCGAACTGGATGATGTGGCGGAGGAAGTCGACCCCAAATTGTCGGAGGTCGAGGAGGATGTCGATACGCTCGGCGGCCTTGCCTTCGTCATTGCGGGGCGCGTTCCCGAAATCGGTGAAATCCTGCTGCATGACGAAAGTGGGTGGAAGCTGGAGATACTGGACAGCGACAGCCGCCGTGTGTCCCGGCTGAGGCTCCATCCCCCCGCCCATGTGGAACTTGCCGAGGACGCCTGACTTTTCGCTCATGCGGCGTCAGGCGTGCGCGACTAGGCGCTCTGTGGCGAACCTCGCATTATGGGCGTGACGTTGGAAGCAAGTTTCTGAAGATCGTCCGGCGGTCTTAGCTGCCTACGCCCCGGAACGTCCGGCATCCTTACTCGTTATTTCGGTATCACGAGAAAATGGAAGGATGCCGTTATGGGCAAGGGAATTTTATTATGGCTGCTGGGCGTGCCCATTCCGCTCATACTGATCGGCTGGCTGATATTCCGCTGAAAAAAGGCGGCAGTTTGTCGAATAAAGGTGCCTTGCCTTGAGTCTCTTTCGCTCCTAATGCGCATGCGTCGGGGAGTAGCGCAGCCTGGTAGCGCATCTGCTTTGGGAGCAGAGGGCCGGAGGTTCGAATCCTCTCTCCCCGACCACTAATCCCTCAGACCAATTGGCTTTCTGAACTCCGGTGTCAGGAAATGAGGATGTTGGTCCCCTGATCCGGCTGTCTAGTAGCGGCATAATCCGGCATTATTGCTCGAATGCCCATGCAAAATGGCGCGGCAACATGTGCCGCGCCATTCCGCCCCCAAATGGGTTATGCAGCGAGTGCGAGAATCGTCTGGCCCGCGCCAGCCAAAGCAGCTTCGCGATGCTCCGGCCCAACCATGACACCCTCTGCGACGATGAATTCGGGCTTGATGCCGATGAAGCCGAAAACGCCGGTGAGGTAGGTCTGGAGATGCTCATTTGCCGCGGAAGGCGTATCCGCGCCGTAAAAACCACCCCGTGCGATCGCGATGATAACCCGCTTGTCGCCCACCAGACCAACAGGGCCGGTTTCGCTATAGCTGAACGTCTTGCCCGCAACGAGGATGCGATCGATCCACGATTTGAGCTGGCTTGGAACGGTGAAATTATACATCGGCGCGCCGATAACGATCACATCGGAAGCGAGAAACTCATCCAGGACGGGCGTCGTGCCTGCAGGCCCCGGAAGATCGGCCAGCGTGAAATGACCAAGCGGGTTGGCAGCGAGATCGCGATGGGTCACTTCAATGGAACCATTGGACTCGACAAGACGCTTTACGATGTCCGCAGTGACCTGGCGGCTGACCGAACCGTCTCCTGTAATGGCGCTATCGATATGAAGAAGTTTCATTTTGTTACTCACTTTCATTTTGTGACCGGCGCAGAAATGGTCTAGACAGGTCGCACGGACAAGACGGCACATTTTGGTAACAAAGGCACATCAAAGTGACTAATTCCTCGACCGTTCATCACACTTCGGAATGTGTACGCGTAAGTGAAGTGCTCGCCCGTGTTGGTGACAAATGGAGCATCCAGGTCATCGCCACGCTGGGAGAAGGTCCACGGCGCTTCAGTGAACTGAAACGCGGCATAGACGGCGTTTCGCAACGCATGTTGACCCTTACGCTGCGCGGACTGGAACGCGATGGGCTTATCACCCGCAAGGTAACGCCAAGCATCCCTCCCCGTGTCGATTATGCGTTGACCGACGTGGGAAAATCCCTGCTTGAACCGGTAAAGGCCCTGGGCGACTGGGCGATCGCGAACCGCACCACTGTCGATGCGGCGCGCAGCATATATGACGCCCGCACCGACGATATTTGATGAACCTTCGCAACGAGCCGTCAAATCGGCGCTAGCTTCGCTGTAGGATGATCGCACGGGCGGCTGCCGTACTGGCCAACGATTTGGCCTGCTCTCAAAAGAAAACAGGCCAAATTCGTCAAACAGGCGCAATTTAATCACGCTCGCTTCCAAACGATGCCCGGATTTCTATGCCGAACATCCGCGGTGCGCCGACGCCGACATAATAGGTTCCCTGGCCGTTGCCGCCCAACGTGTTTACGCCGTAGGAATAATAATAGTTGTTCGTGATGTTATTCACGAACAGGCCGATATCGATCCCCTTATTATAGATATTCTTCCAGTCCAGGCGGAAATTCGCGATGCCATAACCGGGCAAAATGCCATTATGGTTGTAGCAAGGGACATATACCACGCCCGCCGGCAATGTGCCGTTGCCCGTACAGTTCGGGGAGTTGAGTTCATTGAACTGCCATGCCTTTGAACGATAGCTGTAGTTCAACGACGCCGATATTTCCCCAATATCTTCCGGCACCGGCAGCATTAAAGTGCCCGCCAGGTTGAGCTGATGCTTGGAAATATTGACGAAGTGGCTGCCCCTCTGATCGATAATATAGGGCGTTCCACTGACGACCAGCGTGTCGCTGAAGCTGTCATATACCGGTTTCGTATAGGCATATCCCGCCAGCAATTGCAGCGCGTCAAACGGCCTTATGTCCAGCTCGACCTCTCCGCCATAGATATGGGCCTTCGCCGCATTGACCACCCTGTTGAACAGCGGCACGCCCGGAGTGAAGATCGTCGTTTGCCGCTGGATGTCGTTATATTCGCTATAATATCCGGCGAGGTTCAGCGTGGCGGGACGTCCGCCGATATCGAATTGGTTTTTCGACCCCATTTCAAATGCGTCGACCGTTTCCGGCTGATAGGGCAAGCCTGCGATTGCCGGGTTTGTGGCGGTAATCGAATATCCGCCAGTGCGGTATCCCCGGCGATAGGATGCATAGAGCAAATTATCCGGTGAAGCCTGATAGTTCACGGTGAATTCGCCCGTCAGCCGGGTAAAATCCGTCTTGTATGTCGAATTGCACTGACTGGTTCCGCTCACGATCTGGCCAGTCAGGAGGCACCGGTAATCTGTGGAACCCGTCGCGAGTTGCCTGATATGATGGGCGCGAAATTCCCGCTCATCGCGGCTGATCCGCAGGCCTCCCGAAATGCCCAGCCCGGATACGACGCCCGAAAGGTCGACCGTCGCGTCCGCATAGGCCGAATAGCTCGTATTGCGGGTCTGCGAACTCAATATGGTCATCGGCGACAACGTCGATGCCGGTGTCGGCGTACCGATCGGCGACGGCGATGTAATCAGGCTGGCGAAATCGGTAACTTCCGAACCATCCGCGCGGAACAGGAAAAGCCCGCCGACATAGGTGACGATCCCGGCCGTCCCGGACAATTGCAGTTCCTCGCTATATTCCTTGATCCGGTCGACCAGGGGTGTCTGAATGAACTGCGCGCGAGTGCCGTCACCATCCGGCGCGGCCTGGTCATAAATATTCCGGTAGCTGATAATGTTCTTGAGCACCGGCCCGCCAAGATCGAACGAGGTGGTGTTTTGAACGCTATAAGTCCGATTTTCATTGCTGGGATCGGAGAAGGGCGCGCCAGGCTCGTAGCTGTCCACGAACTCATATTTTCCAAGGTTCTGATAGGCCAGGAAAGACCCAATGAGCGTCGGATTGGTCACGGGCGCGCCGGTAACCGCAATCAGCTTGGCCGAATTGCCGGTCGAGCGTGCGCGGCTATAGGTCCCGATAGTCGTGGACTCGATGCCCTCGCTGGGCGTCCACTTGATCGACAGACGGGCCGATTGCGCATCGATGCTGTCATAGTCGATGTTGGAGATGACCTGACGCATATAGCCATTACGCGAGGTCGATTTGCCAACCGCGCGGACCGCCAACGTATCGCTCAGCGGTATATTGGCGACGCCCTCAATATCGCGGAGGCCATAATTACCCGCCGAAGCCCGTATATAGCCGCCAAAATCGCGGCCCGGACCTTTGGGCGTGATAAGCACCGCGCCGGCTGTGGCATTGCGCCCGAACAATGTCCCTTGCGGGCCTCTCAACACCGCAACGGATTCAAGATCGATAAAGGCGCTGTTTAACCCTTGCGGCGAATTTTGCGGCGCTTCCGCAAAATAGACGCCCACGGAGGGATCCGCCCCTGACGTTCCGTCGCCGTTGCGCTGCCCGCGAATGGCAAAAATCAACTGGTTGTAGCCGCGAACACTAGAAGGACCAGCGACCAGACCCGGCGCGGCGCGCATGAGGTCTGACGGGTTCGTAATCGCCCTTTGTTCAAGCGCCTCGCCCGCAACGGCCGTGACGGCGACCGGAACATCCTGAATATTTTCATTGCGGCGGCGCGCTGTGACAACAATCATGCCCGCATCGTCGGCCGGCGGAGATTCGGACGCAGATTCAGCCGTTTGCGCTATTACTGCACTCGGCGCGACCATCATCGGAGCAGTTGCAACGGCCATCGCGAACATCGAGATGCGAACTTTACCGAGATTTTTCATTTCACCCCTCCCTCACCAATTGTTTCAGTGAATTATTATTTTCGAGGATCGATCTCATCACCCAAACACGCACCGAATGAAGCTGCATGGCGCCTCTTGCCGTGACGAAATAGGGCTACAGCGCAATTGGCTGGAGCATGTTCGGCTGTAAGGATAAAAATGGCGAGATTCAGCCATGAACCGGACGGCGTGCCCGGGCCTTTTTCAGATCATCTCCTCTTTCGACTGCCGCCTATTTCGACGGTCAGAAAACTGATCATTTGATCAGCAATTCGTTGCATATACGGAATCACCTTCCCGTAGCAAGCCAAAATCGTCATGAGATTCAGGCGACGCAAAAATATTTTGCGCGGGGAGCGCAAAAATTCTGATCATTTGATAAGCCATTTGACGCCAATGGCGGCTGTCGAATGGCAACGCGGCGCTTACGCCCCAAATGACGCGTGAGGCAAAACGAGAGCTTTCCGTCCCGCTAGCAGATGCGCCGCAACGCGATCATGCCAAAGGGAAAACGGCCAGCTTCAGTCGTCGAGAAACACGAACTGATTTATCAGGGAAATCGTGCCCTCAATCTCCTCGGCGCTGAACGGGCTTTTATTGGTGAGGATTTGATATTCCGCCGAAACGGCAAACGGCACCGCGGACATTGCGTTAATTGCAAACCGCAAACGGGCCGGGTCAACCATACGGACCTTGCCCTCCCTCTGCGCTTCGACAATCAACGTCGTCATATCGCGGAAGCTTTTCCGCGTATGGCGCTCACACATCCACAGCAGCCGGTCAGTGATCTGATGCCCTTCCAGGGTCATCAGACGGTGCAACGACGGTGAATTCGCAAAGAAACGGACAATATCCTCGATCAGCAAACGGAGCCGTTCGCTGGCGGACAAGCTATCATAATTGGGGTGGCGCTTTTGCCCTGTATCGATTTCCTCATACACGCCCTCCATTACCGTCCGCCACAAATCTTCCTTCGAGCGGAAATGGTAGAGCACCAGCGGGAGCGATGCGTGGGCGTCCTTGGCAATGCTCCTGACAGAAGCGCCCTCGAAGCCATAGGTGGCGAATGCCGTAAGGGCCGCGCTTAATATACGCTCCTTGACTTCTTCCGGCCGCCGCCGGCGTTTGGTCCGCGGCCCCGCTGATGCGTCGGTTTTTTTGGGACTCCGGGGCTTTTTTGCCGGTGCAGGTGAAGTTTCGCCGTTCATTTGTCTTCCGCGTGTCAGTCGCTCAATATCCGCATTAGCCATTTATTTTGGCCGAAACCATTAATATGTCATGCAATCTGCTTATCGTTGAAGCGGTGTAATCGGGACGGCGCGCCTAATTTCAAACGAACCAGAAGCAAATCCGTTAGGATTTATAGATCATTCAGTCAACTGAACCGATTTCTGGCAACCTGCCTCTTTTCACGGCACCCCTCTATCTAATTCGGCCGTGAATCATTGAACGACCTGCGCTTCCGACCGCTGATTGATATTGATCTAGTGAACAATTGCGCTACGCTGAGTTCGGCGGGGATAAGACAAAGCGCGAGGGAATAGCCGCCGTTTTTCCTTGATAATATTGCAGACGCCATGGAGCTATCTGGCCGGCACAAGATCGGGGAGCGGCTTCAGTAAAGATAATCCGGGGAGAGAATAATGAATCCGACTTCGCAAACCGGCGGCCAACTCAGCCGCTATTCCCTTATGGTTGTTGCGATTTGCTGCCTGGCCGGGATTGTCGAGGGCTTTGATTACGCTGCAGCGGCTTTCGCTGCTCCGTTCATAGGCCGCGCGTGGGATGTATCAAATGCCCTTATCGGCATCATTTTCACGGCGGCCGGTCTGGGCGCCATATTGGGCAATATCTTCCTCGCCCCTCTTGGCGATCGATGGGGCCGCCGGCCTGCGATAATCTTCAATCTCCTGCTCACCGCATTGGCCACCTGTGCCGGCGGCCTTGCCACCAGTATCGAGATGCTGGCGCTTACCCGCCTTGTCTGCGGCATCGGCGTGGGCGGCCTATATCCCAACCTGATCGCCTTGGGACTGGAATATCTGCCGACACGGCACAAGGCGTTGGGCGCGGTCATAATCGCATGCTCCATGCCCGTGGGGCTAAGCATAAGCGGATTCATTTCGGGTTCTCTTGGGGCCACCTATGGCTGGCCGAGCATATTCTATTTCAGCGCATTCATCAGCGCCATCGTTGCGATTGGCTGCCTGGCATTGCTACCTGAATCTCCACAATATCTGATCCGCTTTGAACGGCACAGAGCCAAGGCCCATGAGATTATGGGGAAAGCGTTTCCAGACGCCGATCAGCAACTTTTGGACGCTGCGTCAACGCAACCAGCCGCGGATATCAGGAAAGAGGGCATCATCGAGAAATTCACGAGCCTGGTGTCCGAGAAACATCGCACAACGACGCTCCTGATCTGGGTGATCACCTTCCTGACGATGTGCATGAACTATTTCTTCTCCGGCTGGCTTCCGACCGCATTGTCCAAGGAAGGAATGGATATTTCGGCCGCCACGCGCGCGCTTTCGGTTTTCACGATCGGAGGTTTGGCCGGCAGCCTGATAACCTCCAAAGCCCAAACCCGGTTCAGCCCGGCGGCGGCATTAAGTTCATGCTATGTCATTGCGGCGCTGGGGCTGCTCTTTCTTGGCCAGATCGCCCTTAAGGATGGACCGCTCCTGCTGATCGCCATGTTTTTCGTCGGCTGGGGAATATTTGGCGGGCAATTCAGCCTGGTCGTCATAACGGGCCGCTATTATTCGGCCGAGATCCGTTCGACCGGCATAGGCGCGGCGACCGCTATCGGTCGATTGGGAGGGATGGCCATCTCGCTTCTCGGCGGCGTTTTGCTGGCATCCAACCTGAAGGTGTCGCTGATATTTGTTGGCTTATCCGCGCCAGCGCTGATCGCCCTCTTTGCGATTTTCGGCCTATGGTCGCTGACTTCCAGGGACAAGAAGGCGGAGTATCAAACCGCGACATGATAGCGGACTAAAAACCCAAAAAAAGGGGCGCTGGCCGTAACCAGCGCCCCTTCTCAAGCCTAAGGGTGCGACCCCAGGGCTGTGGCGGGTCAAGCAGCGCTTTGACGGTTGAATATCCGGTCGAACTGCGCCGGCGTCGCCGCCTCTGTAGCCTTGACATCCTGCTTCTTGATTTCCGCGCTGAACGCCTCCGCACGCATTACGGCGGGCCGTTCACCGATGCGCTTCAGCCAGCCCTCAACGGCTGGCGCAATCTCCCGTTCAACAAGATCGCCGTAGATCAGCTTTATCCACGGATAAGTCGCCATATCGGCAATCGAATATTCCTTGCCGCCAAGATATTCGGCCTGATTCAACCGCTGATCCACGACCTTGCACAGCCGCCGCATTTCCGCCCGGTAGCGCGCCAGCCCATAGTCGCTTCCCGCAGGCGCAAATCGCAGGAAATGGATATATTGGCCAAACATCGGCCCAATCGTGCTCATCTGCAGCATCAGCCACTGGATGACCAAAGAGCGGGCCGTCGGATCGATTGGCAGGAAAGCCTTCCGGGTTTCCGCAAGGTGGATAAGAATGGCCCCGGATTCCATGACGGCCAGAGGGTCCCCTGGCACTTCATCATCGACAATCACCGGAACCTTCGAATTCAGGTTGAGCGCAAGAAACTCATCCGTGAACTGTTCCCCATCGAGCAGGCGGACGCGGTTCATCGACCAATCCGCTGAGATTTCCTCAAGCATGATGATAACCTTCACGACATTCGGACTGCTCATCCCATAAAGCTTGATCATGCTATCTATTCCTTCGATCTGCGGGCCTGTTTCGCATCCGCCTGGCTGCGGCGCTCCATCCCGCTATGCGAGACAGGGCGAATGGCCGGAGCACGGTCCGGCCGTTCATTGCACGAATTTACCGAGGTTGAGCGTTAATCAACCATCTTCACGAACACCGGCTCGAACACCGTCGACTTGTCGATGAACTCGTTAAACTGGTAACGGCCCTCGGCCTTCGCCATTTCGATATATTCCCAGACTTCCTTGAAATGGTCGTCGATATTGTCCGCCTCAATCTCGTACAGGGAAACGTATTTCCACTGGTTTTCCATGGCGAACTCATAGGATTTCATATCCAGCGCCTTGTATCGTCCCAATACCTTCGTGTTGGGCACGCCCTCATATACCGGCATTGCGACATTATCATAATAGTCGTTATATTCGTCTTCTTTACCCTCGATCGGGTTCGTGAAAGCCAGCACCATAAATTTAGCCATTTTCACTTCTCCACAGTTTACTCAAAATTCTACGCACGCGCCATTTTGGGCTTCACGACGCGCCCCGATATCCGCCAACCGGCCTCGGAACGCCTGAACTTATCATGATATTCGGCCAGCACCGCCGCACCCGCCAGAATTCCCACGCCATCTTCCGACATGGGCGCCTGATAAAAGGTCAGATAGGATATGCAGTCGGCCTCATCGCGGGTGACTGAACCGAAAAGCGGCACCGTGATGACATGCATCGAGACCACATCTTCGGGTGACTCTTTCAGCATTTCAACCAATTCGGCGCCGCGCATTTTGTTGCCGGGCCATTCAATAATGCAGTCGCTGGTCATCAACCCCAGCAGTTCATCATAGCGGCGATTATCGATGAAATGCGCAAAGCGATTAATCAGCTTCACGCATTCCCCTTCGATCCGCCATGCTTCACTGTCGTCAAAAAGAGTTTGTTGATCCATGCTTGGCTCCTGTGCCGGATCGGGAGATGGCCCCCGATCCGGTATTGATCATGGATGGCCTAAAAACGCTTCGTCACGGACAGGCCATAGGTGCGCGGAGCGCCCAACTGGCCAACCACCTGACCGCCGATGAAATCCGACGCTGCCGTGGCTGCGACCCCATAGGTCTTGTTCGTCAGATTGCGAACGAAGAGACCGCCCGACCAGCCGCTGTCGCCCGAATTATAGTCGAGGAAAAGGTTTACCTCGGTGCGCGAAGGCTGGCTGACGAATGGGTGGTTGAACTGAGAGAAGTAAATGCGGTCAACCCAGATGACATTCGCCCGCGGAGTGAAATCACCTGCCCCAGTGTGAATGGTATAGCCGATCTCTCCATCAATCTTATATTTGGGAGAGTAAGCGAGCTGATTGCCACGCAGGTCGAATGCTTGCGTGCCATCCGGCAGGGTGATGGGTCCCTGGCCCGGCAGCGAAGGATCTGGCGAGATATATTTGGTATATTCCGAATGTAGCCAGGAAAGATTGAGCTTGAGCTGCAGATCATCGACCGGAAGTGCGGTGAATTGCCCCTCAAGGCCGTAGATTCTGGCGCCGGCTGCATTCCGGGTGACAGTCCTGATCCCTTCGACGACAGTCACCTGCAGATTGGTGTAGTCATACCAGAAGCCCGCGATATTCGCCCTCAGCTTCCGGTCAAACAGATCCGCCTTCAGACCGACTTCATAGTCCTTGATCTTTTCGGGAGCGAATGCGGTTTGCAGATAACCGAAGTTGAAACCACCGCTCTTGAACCCCTGCGAGTAGGTCGCATACCCAAAGACGGTATCCGCGAACTGATAATGGATGGTGGCCTTCGGATCGGTGGAGTTCCACGATGCCTTCTGGCTCTGGAAGGTCGCAAGGGCCGGGTTCGGGATGAACAACATCGCCGGGTTAAAGACATTGGCAATGTCAAACTGCGAATATTCCGCCAGGCTCCGCTTCTCCTTGCTGTAGCGAAGGCCGAGGTCGATACCGAGCCGGTCAGTGATATTCACCGTTACCTGCGAGAAGGCCGCATAGGCATTGGTTACCTGCGTGCCGGCGTTCAAGGCGCCCTGGAGCATCGGGGTCACCGGCCCTCCGAACAATGCCGGCGACAGTTGTACGTCGCTGCCCCCGAAATTCTTTTCATGGAAATAATAAGCGCCGAGCAGGATATCGACCGGTCCGATGCTGCGGGCGAGACGCAATTCCTGCGTGAACTGCTTGGCCCATTCCCTCTGGTTGGTCGAGACATAACCGCCAGTGGTGCCGTCAAGCGGAGCCGCCAGGAACTGCTTGAAGCGGCGATAACCGGTCAGCGAAGTAAGCTGGGTGCCGCCAAGATCAAGCGAGACGGTTGCCGAGCCGCCATAGCTTTCCATCTTTTGCCGCGGGTCCGTTCCCGCAACATCCCGGACATTATCGGGCTTTACAAAGCCCCTGATGATGCTGGGAGGCGTGAAACCCGGTTGCTGGGCAAGATAGTGGAAGCTGCCGCTATGATCATCCAGCTTGTAGTAATCGGCTTCAAGGATGATCTTCAGCGAGGACGAAGGCTCAATCTTGACCTTGGCGCGAACGCCGCGCGTCCGCTCATCGTCAACATCCTGTCCGGTGGAGATATTCTCACCATAGCCATTGCGGTCGCTCGTCTGGAAAGCCAGCCTGGCCGAAACCGTGTCGGACAGGGGGCCACCGACAGCGCCTTCCGTCCTGATCAATCCATAATTGCCGACCGTAAGCGTGCCATAGCCATCCAGGCGGTCGCCGGGATCGGTTGTGATGATGTTGATCGCGCCGGCCGTTGCATTGCGCCCATAGAGCGTGCCCTGCGGCCCCGCGAGCACTTCAATCCGCTCCACGTCATAGAAACCCAGCAGGGCCGCCTGCGAACGGGCGCTGATAATGCCGTCGGTATAAATCGCGACGCGGGAATCCTGACCTTGCGAAATCGCATCGAGGCCAATGCCGCGAATAAAGACTTTGGTCGTGCCGTTGTTACGCCCGAAGGTGACGTTGGGCACCTGGGTCGAAAGGCTTTCAATGTCCACAATCTGCTTGGAGCGGAGGGCTTCGCCACCAACAGCGGAAATGGCGATTGGCGTACGCTGCACGCTCGCCTCACGCCGTTCCGCAGTGACGATAATATCCTGAATCTGACCCCCGCCAGATGCATCATCTGCCGCTGCGGCCGGCGTTTCTGAAGTTTGCGCCTGAGCCACGCCGCCAAAAGCCGTAGCCAGCGCCATAACGCCGGACGCTGAAATCAAAGATTTCCGGAAAAACTGTACCGACATAATATCTCTCCATCCCTTCATTTTCTTATATGATTGCCTGCTCTGCGCGCACCCGGACGGACCATCTCCGACAGGGTGCGCGCCTGCATTCATGTGTCGAACTCAACCCCACGGCTCACGGCTTCCCACCGCTTGCGTTCTTGTAAAGTCTGCTCCGCCGATGCCACGAGCGCATCGAATGCGCCCGACGTGAACGGCAACCGGAACGGGGTGTCGTCCGCATCCAGCACCGCTACGATCGCCCGCGCTATCTTGGCCGGGTCGCCCTTTTCGTTCCCGGCGACTTCCTCGACATGCTCGATCAACCCGCCGACCGTTGGGTTGTAAGCGGGACCGAACGGCGATTGGGTGATTGCAGGCCCCGCAAAATTGGTGCGCATGGCGCCAGGCTGCGGCACCATCACCTTGATGCCCAGCGGCCGCACTTCCTCCGCCAGCGCAATCGAAAGCCCTTCCAAAGCGAATTTGCCAGCCGAGTAGGCCGACATGCCCGGCACGGACATCTGCCCAGCCTGACTGCTGATGTTGACGATCGCGCCACTGCCGCGCTCGCGCATTTTGGGCAGCACAGCCTGGATCAGCGCCACGGGGCCGTAGAAAATCAGCTCCATGAGGGAGCGCAGATCCTTTTCCGGCGTATCTTCGACCGAACCAATATGACCGCGGCCAGCCGCATTCACCAGCACGTCAATCGCGCCATGCTGTGAGAGAAGGTCGCCAACGACGCCACGAATCTGGGCTGCATCTGTAACATCAAGCTGCACCGCCGAAGCGCGATCAGGATAAGCGGCGACGACCTCAGCGGCTCCGGACGGATTGCGATCAGCCAATATGGCCTTGTCTCCGGCAGCAAGCGCCGCTCGCGCGATTTCCCGGCCAAGTCCTGAGGCAGCGCCCGTGATGAGCCAAGTGCGAGTCATATGATGAAGTTCCTTTTGCAAGTGGAATGCGGTTCAGAAGTTGCTGACTGGCGCGAGGACGGCGTCACGGCTTCGCTCGCTGCCGAAGCGAAATTCCCGTGCGCACAGCCGCCCGTTTCAGCGCTGCCATGCCAGTGCAAATGAATGGTGGGGCATCCAAGGCCGGTAATCAGCGCAAGGTTTTGCATCGCCTGGATCTTCTCTCCTGCTTGGCAGATGACCTTTGCGGCCATTCTGCGCCGCTCTGGCCATAGGGCTGAGCGACGAGAGGAAGATGCCAACAGACTCGCGCGAAACGCGAGTTTAAGGTTGTTAGAGGTTGTTAGATCGCATTAGCGGTGGAGCTATTTTCGACGATTTTTCGGGCATCGCGCCATATTGCTGCGCGAGATTCTATCCAATCGTGTGCCCCAATTGTTCAAGCAGACTACTGGCCGAAATCAGATCACCAGTCGCAAAGCCCTCTTCAAAGCGGTTCAGCACCGCCTCCAGCCTGGCCCTTACCGACTCGCCCCGTCCCTGATCAAGCATGAGCCGGGCGAGGCTTATCTCCGATCGCAATTCCCACGAAAGCGCCCCCTGCCGCCTGGCAAGATCGATCGACGCGTGCAGACTGTCCTCGGCCATCCTGGTTTCGCCGGATACCGCCTCCAGCACGCCGCGGATGCGGAGCCATTCCGGCAGGTCATAGGCGCCGCCGATTGAATTAATCTGTTTTATGCGAGCATCCACTGCGCACCGCGCCTCACTCGACCTTCCGGTCGCGCCAAGCGCCTTCACAAGAGAGCGTGCGAATATTGCGCCATAAACGCCATATTCACGCGCGCGCAGCAGCAGCAAGGCCTCCTGCAGCCGGTCGATCGCTTCGGCGAACTTGCCCTGCTCGACAAGGGATTGACCGGCAAATCCCATTGCAACGGCCTGATAGGGCGCCATGGAATAGCGGCGCGCCTTTTCCCGCAGCTTCGCCCCAAGAAAATCTGCGGAGACATTATCCCCGATCTCCCGAAATACGACGGCAGCGGAGGACAGGCCCATGCAGGAGAAAAGAACGGACGGCGAATCCGTGCTGATCAGCTTGGCGGCGCGAACGGCCTGATCAGGATAACCCCGTATCCACAGGGTCAGCGAAAATCCGATCCACGGATCGCCCACGAAGGCATAATCCGCCGGGCTGACAGGATCAGAGACCAAGCGTTCCTTGATCACCTGTTCGAAAAGCTGCTGCGCCAAGGGCTGATCGCCCATCAGGCCGTGCGAACAGGCAACCATCTGCAATGCGCTGGTCGCGCAATGCGGCTCTCCGATCTTATCGGCCAATATCTCCAGCCGTCGCGCCATTGGCAGAAGATAGTTGAATTCTCCCGCGTTAAGCCGGAGCAACTGCATGCAATAAATCAGCCGATACTCGACGCGGGAATCGCCAAGCCGCTCTGCAATAACCAAAGCGCGCTCCAGAGCCGCTTGCGCCCTTTCGCCATTGGTTTGCGTCATGATGAGAACCGCGCCGTGAGCAGCCTCAAGATCCATTTCGAGCGCGCTGCCGCGCTCCGCCTCGTCCAGCATGGACATGGCATGCTCAATCCAGCGGCCGGCCTCGTCGAAAAGCGAGAAGGGAATGAGAAATGGTCCGCATTGCGCTGCAAGCCGCAGGCCCAGAGAGCGGTCGCCCTGCTCCGAGAAGGTCCAGGGCAACGCGACGCGAAGATCGCCGAGCAGGTCGGTCGCCTCCCGCGTCACGCCTTTCAGGGCGATGCTCGCAATATCGATTGTGGAGAGTTTATCCGCCACAAATCGCGCGTGGCGGTGCGCAATCTCCCGCGCCCCGCCACTTTCCGCCAACTTTGCATGCGCATAGGCGCGCGTTGTGTCGAGCAAACGATAACGCGCTGTCTCATCCCCCAGATCAACGGAGATCATTGATTTGGCGACAATATTTTCAAGCAACTCGTCGATCACATCCGCTTCACGCTTGCTGTCCGCCATCATTGATTGAACGGCCTCCAGGGTGAAGAAGCCCGGAAATACCGAAAGCTGCTGGAGCGCCGCCTTTTCGCATGAGGAGAGAAGTTCGAAACTCCAGTCCAGCGTTTCATACAGCGTTTGATGGCGCGGCATGGCGCTCCGGCGTCCACGCCACCGAAGCCGGAAACGTCCGTCAAGAAGCTGGGCGGTTTCGGCAAGGCCGTGCTGGCCGGCGCGGCTGGCGGCAATCTCTATCGCCAGCGGCATGCCGTCCAGAGCATGACACATCTCTGCGATGACTGCGGCGTCGCAATCGTTCAGTTCAGCGCCAAGCCCCGCGGCGGCGGCCCGCTCCACAAAAAGCCGCGCTGCGGGAAATTGCATCAATGCCGATGCGGGCACAGTTTCGTCTCTGGGCGGCAGATCCAGCGGCGCGAGCCGGATAACCCGCTCACCAATCGCGCGGAGGGGTTCCCGGCTGGTCGCGATAATCGCAACCGCTGGCGCTTCCCTATAGATGCTTTCACCGAGAGCCGCCGCCCGCTCGACCACATGTTCGCAACTGTCGAGCACGATCAATGCGCGCATATCCTTCAGCATCGCCAAGACGGCTGGTGTCGGATCGCTCGAATCCACCAGCAGGCCGAGCGCCGAAGCCAGCGCGCTGACAACCAGAGACGGGTCCTTGATCGGCGAAAGGTCGAGGAAGACGACATTATTGTCGAAAGCTTCCGCCTGTGCGCTTGCGATGCTGGTGGCGACGGTCGTCTTGCCGATCCCACCGGCGCCATGAATAGTAACAAAGCGGTAGGCGAGGAGGTTTTCAGTAATCGTGTCGACAATCTCCTCGCGCCCGATCACATTTACGGAGGATCGCAGAAATTGCTGCCGTTGCAGCCTTGGCGCTACAGGTTGAATATTCGCAGGTTCATCGATGGCGAGCGGCGCAACAAAACAATATCCGCGGCCTGGCACATTGCTGATATATCTGGCGCCATCCACGCCATCCCCCAGCGCCCTGCGTAAGGTGGCGATCTGGAACCGCAGACTGCCTTCATCGACCGTCAATCCGTCCCATACCCGCGCCATCAGCGTGCGCTTTGAAACGACCTCGCCACCGCGTTCGACGAGCGCAATCAACAATTCCAGAGCACGGCTTCCGATATTGATTGGCTGCCCGTCCCTTTCCAGCAGCCGCACGTCGCCGTGCAGGCAAAACGGCCCAAAGGAAACCGAACTTCGTGTGAGTTGATCCACAAGCCTCACCCTCGCGATTCCTCCAAGGGCAGCAGCCCTCAGGGATAGTTTCGCAGATACATCTCGAAGCCCGCCCGCCAGGCAGACCCACCGATTGTATCCACAGCCACCTCGCACCACGAATAACGGGCGGCGATTAAGTTTTCTCGTCCTTCTTCCGACACCCGCTTCCGGACGCCTACGTCAGATTGTCAAATTGCCTATCCGCCTATCACGCGATCCGTAACTGGACGGACTTTCACGCCTTCAAATTTTCTCCATTATGGATTCATCCTAGTTACACCGTACCGGGCTGGCAATCGGCGGTCAGGCGATCGGACGAAAGAACGCGGATTGCTGATCGTCGTCCCCTTTGACGAAAAGCAGCTCGACCTCATCGCCTATCTGCAACCGGTCAAAATCCGGCGTCAGCAGATTGGTCAGCATGGTCACCCCTTCCGTTAGAGTGACATAGGCGGTGGCATAAGGGGGCGTGGCCTTGCGAACCACGCTGTATGAATAGATATGTCCGCGCCCACTGGCCTGCAGCCACTCCACCTCAGCGGACGAACAGAAGGGGCAAATGCGGCGCGGATAATAATGAGGCTTGTCGCAGACTGAACACTGTCCAAACAGCAGGCGCGATTCATTGGCGGCCTGCTGAAACGCGGCTGCTTCGGGCGAGGTGTCGGTTGCTGCGGTGATCATCGTCAAAGTCTTTCAAAAATGGCTGTCGCGCAGCCATGCCTACGGTCCAGCATCCCGCCGGTCCCATGCGCAACGGCAAGATCGCAATTCTTCACCTGCACCGCAGGATGCGCTTCACCCCGCAATTGGCGGACAGCTTCAATAATCTTTGTCACGCCGCCGCGATGGGCGGGATGGTTGTTGCATAAGCCGCCACCGTCCGTGTTGACGGGAAGGCGACCGATACCGGAGATTAATTGTCCATCCTCGACAAACCGTCCCCCCTCGCCCTTGGCGCAGAATCCCAAATCTTCCAGCGCCAAAAGGACGGTGATGGTGAAGCTGTCATAGGTCGACAGATATTTGATATCGGCAGGTGATACGCCCGCCTGCGCAAACGCCTGCGCGCCGGATTTCTTGCCAGCGGTCGTGGTCAGGTCAAAGCCCGACCCAAGCTGATATTTTATGGATTCGCCCGCCCCCCGCAAACGAACCAAAGGACGGCAAAGGCTGCGTGCGATTTCTTCCCGCGCGACGATGATGGCCCCGCCGCCATCGGTGGTCACGCAGCAATCCAGGCGATGCAACGGATCGGCGATCATTGGCGACCCAAGCACGTCATCGACGGTCACGACCTTACGCAACAAAGCGTTCGGATTGTGCTGCGCGTGCTGGGATGCGGCCACCTTCACCCACGCGAGCTGCTCGCTGGTGGTGCCAAACTCATGCATGTGCCGCTTTGCGCACATGGCGTAAGATGCCGCCAGTATCGGCCGGTAAGGCAGCTCAAACAGGCTTTCGGGATAATCGGTATATTCAGTAACCAGCCCTGCCCGCTCCATCGCAGCACGCGGGCGTCCGGCCAGGGTTATCAGCGCGACATTGCATCGACCCGCAGCAATCGCCTGCGCAGCATGCGCAACATGGGCAATCGGCGCAGATCCTCCGATGTCGGTGGAATCGGCGTAGCGGACATCCAGTCCGAGATATTCCACGATGGAGAGAGGGCCGATGCCGGGCGCATCGCCTGCGCATAAATAGCCGTCGACATCATGTCGCGAAAGCCCGGCATCCTCAAGCGCTCCTATGGCGACCTCGGCATGGAGTTGAGCGACCGATTGCTCGACCGCCAACCGGGTCGGATGTTCGAAGGCGCCGACAATGTAGGCTTGGGACATGAGTTCCGGGATTCCTGCGCACCAAGGCGCGTCACTGGGTTGCGGGTACAGGCCCGTTAAAACGGGCATTTTCAATCTTGATCATTATATCAGTATTAGTCAATAATAGATGAGAAACGACCGGAGGGCATCCGTGAGAGACGCGGAATAGTGTCGGCATATCGCCGAATTTTCGGGATTTGGGTCATAAAATATCTGGCAGAGGTGATTTTTATTGATCTAATGGACAATAAATTATCCCTGCGCTATTGATCCATCAGACCAGCCGGCACGCTGCGCAACATATATGGAGAGACAGATGGCGTCGTCCGTTTACGACCAGTTTCGGGATACCGCGACACAATCCCCTGATCATGCTTTCCTGTGTTATCCAATGTCCGACAGCCGCGGTTATATGGCTGCGGGTGGAGAGATATTTTATGGCGAAGCGCTGCGCATAATCGATGCGTTGGCTCAGCGCTATGAGGCGGCGGGCTATGGTCCGGGTCACAGGGTTGCGCTGGTTGCCGGCAACCGGCCGGAGCATTTTTTCCATCTGATGGCCCTGAACAAGATTGGCTGCACGGCTGTTCCGCTCAACCCCGACTATCTGAACCATGAATTCGCATTCGGGATAGAGTTTGCGGAATGCTCGCTGGTCATTGGCGCCAATCCGCGCCTCGACGACTTGCAACAGGTCACAGCCGCGCTGAACCCTCCAGTGCCTCTTGTCGATGCGGAGCGATTGCCGGAAACGCTACCCAAGCCAGCGCGAGCGGCCGCCGCTTCATCCCCCACCATCGGCGAACGGGAGGCGATGATCATCTACACCTCCGGCACCACCGGGCGGCCCAAGGGGTGCATCATATCCAATATTTCATGCCTGGCGTCTGGAGAAAATTATTCCACGGCGGGCGGCCTGCTTGCATGGGAAAAAGGGAAAGAGCGGCTCTATATCCCCCTGCCCTCCTTCCATATGAACTTGTCGATCTACACCCTCAATACCATGGTGCGGATGCATTCCTGCCTTGTGATTCAGGACCGTTTCCGCCTGTCGAACTGGTGGTCCGATATCGTCGAAACCGGCGCGACCTGCTTCCACTATATGGGCATCATTCCTGCATTGCTGATGAAAGCTCCGGAATCGGACATCGAAAAGCATCACAAGATAAAGTTCGCGCAGGGCGCTGGGGTCGACGGATCGATCAAAAAGGCGTTCGAGAAACGCTTCGGCTTCCCGCTTATCGAAGCCTGGGGCATGACGGAAACATCTCGCGCAATACAAAATAGCCGCGAGCCCGTGGAACCGGGCGCACACGCTTTCGGGCGGCCCAGGGCGCCTCTCGAGGTGATGATCGCTGATGATAATGATCAGCCTCTCCCCTTCTCGACACCAGGCGAACTGCTCATCCGCTCACAAGGCCCAGATCCCCGCCACGGCTTTTTCTCAGGCTATCTGAAACAGCCGGAGGAGACAGAAAAAGCGTGGAGAAATGGATGGTTCCACACCGGCGATATCGTTACCCAACGCGACGACGGGATGCTGTTTTTCGTTGAAAGACGGAAGAATATCATCCGGCGGAGCGGAGAAAATATCGCTTCCGCCGAGATAGAGGATGCCCTGATCGACAACCCGGAAGTCGCCAGCGTGGCCGTCATGTCCGTGCCCGATGAACTCCATAATGAGGAAGTCATAGCGTGCGTCGTTCTCGCCAAGGGGGTAGAGGCATCCGCGGACAAGGCGATGGAAATTCAGGACCGCGCGCGCGCCAAACTGGCTTATTATAAATTGCCTGCGTGGATCGCCTTTATCGACAAAGTGCCGGTGACCGGCACGCAGAAGGTTCAGAAGGGGCAGATCTTCGTTGATATCGACGATCCGCGCGAAGACCCGCGCACCATCGATTTACGCGCGTTCAAGCGTAGAAAGGCAACTGCAAACACTGCCAGCAAAGCCTCATGAGCCGTCTCCCTCCCCTGCTCGCGGAAGAAATGACCGCCGAGCAGGCGCGCGCGCATCATGATATTGTGTCCGGTCCGCGCGGCGGCATCGCCGGGCCTCTGTCCATATGGGTGCGGATACCAGAACTGGCCGACCATGCGCAGAAGCTCGGCGCATATTGCCGCTTCGGCACAAAGCTGCGGGGAGACCTGCGCGAACTGGCGATCCTGATCACGGGCAAACATCTTCGCTCCGGGTTTGAATGGTGGGCGCATGAACGCATCGCCTTGTCCGAGGGACTGGACCCCGCCATTATCGCTGCCGTCAAAGATGATCTTCCCATCCCGGACGATCTTCCAGAAATGCGGGCGATGTATGATTTCTGCTCCGAATTGCTGCGCACCAACCGGATATCCGGGGCTAGCTACCGTGTTGCGCAGGATCTGTTCGGCACCGAACAACTCATAGAGATTGTTGGCGTCGTCGGATATTATTCGCTGATCTGCCACACCATAAATGCGTTTGAGGTGCCGGTGCCGCCCGATGAGCAGGACCCATTCCCATAGGTTGAGAGGGATCGCCTGATCAGCTCACGAAGACAAATTGATTGATCAATGCGATCGTGCCCTCAACCTCATCTGTGCTGAACGGATTTTTGTTCGTCAGCAATTGATATTCAGCCGACACAACGAAAGGAACCGCCGCCATAGCGTTGATCGCGAAGCGCAGACGCGCGGGATCGACCATACGCACCTTCCCTTCTTTCTGACCGTCGATAATCAGCCTGGTGATGTAGCGCATACTGTCTTTGGTGTTGTGTTCGAATATCCACAGGAGCCGATCGGTAATGTTATGTCCCTCCAGCGTCATCAGACGATGCAGCGAAGGCGTGTTGGCGAATTGGCGGACAGTATCCGCGATATATCGGCGCAGCCGTTCGCTCGCGGGCAAATCCTCCCGTTCATCCGGGATGAAACGGCTGCGAACATCCTGGAGAACATGCTCCATCATCCGTTTCCACAAATCTTCCTTGGACCCGAAATGATAAAGCAGCAGCGGCAGCGACGTATGCGCATCCCTGGCAATCTGCCGTATCGATGCGCCCTCAAAACCATAATTTGAAAAGGCCGTCAGCGCGGAATTCAGGATTCTCGCCTTCACCTCATCGGGGTCGCGCCGCGCCTGCCTTTTTCTGGGAGATTGCGCGTCCGTTGAAGACGCACTTTCCGGAGTAGCGTCGTCAACCATCGGTTCGCGCCGCCAGCAGCAAACGCGCGACAAGCGTGCTCACCATCATGCCGCCGTCATCCTGCACGGTAGCGCCGACTACCCCAATCATCCCGAAATTCTCTCGCCCCAACAACTGATCTCATGATCAATATCATGATCAGCGCAAAGCGGCCAGCGCGATTGCGCGAATATCCCCAAATATGGACATTTTTGACGATAAGCAGCAATGCCGCCTCATCAATCCTGCTGCCCCGCACAATTACAGGATCGCAATTTCCTTGCTGATCATACGATAAGTATGTTGACGCTTTCGGGATTCGTGAATTATGTAAAAATTGTGCTGCGGGGGGTTATCCCTAGCCATGAGAAGCTAACCGATCACCACAGAGAGGCGATGTCGTGAATAAACTTAAGACCCAGGTTCTGATTGTCGGCGCTGGCGGAAGCGGTCTGGCACTTTCCATTTTCCTGGGCGACCTCGGCATTGATGCTCTGACGGTTGAGCGGCACCCGGCCACATCCCATCTTCCCAAGGCCCATTATGTCAGCCAGCGGACCATGGAAGTGTTTCGCCAGCATGGATTTGCAGAGGCTGTGGCCGCGAAGGGGGCTAAGCCGGAAAATCTGCAACGCGTTCGCTGGCTGACGTCGGTAGGCGGCGATGGCCCGTTGGACCGGATCAAGATCGTAGCGCGGCCGGTTTTCGGCGGCATGGAGGATCGCGCCGACTATGAGGGTAAGGGCGTCATTCCCCCGACCAATATTCCGCAGGTCAGGCTGGAGCCGATCCTGCTGGAGGTCGCGGAAGCGCGCCGCCCCGGACGCATCCTGTTCCAGCACGAGTTTCTAAGCTTCGAGGAAAATGACAGCGGCATCGTCGCGACGATCCGCAACCGCGAAACTTCCGAGGAATTCCAGGTTGAATGCGACTATCTCATCGGCGCTGATGGCGGCAAGACCATCGGCGAGATGGTCGGCGTCAAAATGGAAGGGCAAACCGACCTTGGCGAGATGTATACGATCTGGTTCAAGGCTGATCTGAGCGGTCTTCTTGACGAAGACGACATTCCGATGCGGCGCATCTGGCATCCCAGCGATCCCTACGCGATGACCTCGCTCCTTGCCTTTGGGCCGAAGAATTTCGATCGGCACAGTGAGGAATGGACCTCTAATTTCGGCCGCGTCTGGCGCAAGGACGATCTGGACGATGATGGCAAACCGGTCAGAAGGGGCCTGACGGAGAAGGAAATTATCGAGGAAGGCCTGAGAAAGCTGAAGCTGGATGTTCCGGTGGAAGTCATCAAGGTCAACAGTTGGACCCGTGAGCAGGTAATCGCGAACAAATTCTCGTTCGGCCGGGTTCACCTCATCGGTGATGCTGCGCACCGTCACGGCGCAGGCGCGGGGCTTGGCCTCAATTCCGGTTTTCAGGATGCGCACAACATCGCCTGGAAACTCGCTCTGGTTCTGAAGGGACAGGCTCCGGCTTCTTTGCTCAATTCCTTTGAAAGTGAACGGCGGCCCGTCGTCAGTTGGAATGCCGAGTGGTCGACGCTGACCATGAGCAACCTGTTCCTGCTGTCCGGCGCGATGGGCGCAGTGCCCGGCGAACCGCCCGAACAAACCGTAAAGCGGTTTGAGCTTCTCATGTCGGATACTCGGATGGGGGCCACGAAGCGTGCGCAGATGGAAGAAATATTTGCGACGCAGCGTATCGAATATGCCGCACACGATATCGAGATGGGGTTCCATTATGATGATGGGGCAGTGGTTGCCGACGGCTCGCCCGCTCCTTGGCGCGACCCCATGGGGCATGAATATCGTCCGACCAGCAGGCCGGGATCACGCCTGCCGCACGCCTGGCTGCATTGCGGTGGCGAACGCGTCTCCACCCATGATCTCATCCCCACGGGCGGCTTTTTGCTGCTGACAGGAAAAGATGGACAGGAATGGTGCAATGCCGCAGCCGTCATTTCTGCTGAAACCAACCTGACGATACGCACCGTTCGCGTCGGCGATAATGGTGACGCCAGTGATCCTGCAGGCGCCTGGGACCAGGTGCGGGAGATCAGCGACAACGGATGCATCCTTGTGCGCCCGGATGCTCATGTCGGCTTCCGCTCAATGAGCGGGGCAGCCGATGCCGTGTCTGCGCTCAGATCTGCGGTCGAACAATTGTTGGCGGGAAGGGCCTGATCCGGTGGCTCCGCACAGTCTTTCAACGCAGAGGCTGCATCATGAAAGGGCGTCGCCGGGCATAGCAGTGCGACCGGATTTTCTGTGGAATCCGGCCGGTAGCCGCTGCCCAACCGGTTGGCCATGAAGTGATGGGGTTATATCGCGGTAATGACTAATCGAAATTCTCATATTTCGGAACTGTATTGATATAACCCCTTAATAGTTACGATATTTCACAGGTAAAATGGTATCACATATGTAACCTTGGCAACAAAATGTGCCTCCTTGTGAAAATAATATCTCCAGTTTACTGATTTTATTGTCCGAATTTTTGGTTTCATTTTTATATTACCGATTGAATTTCATTCGATTATCGAAATTTCACTGGTTTAATATTGTAAATATGAAACATTATCGCGGCGAAAAGATAATCACGGGAGAGGAGAATAATCATGAAGAAGTCAGATATCTGGTGCTTGACCAGCTCATCGTTGCTGGGGATCGCAGCCCTTATAAATCCGGCCCATGGCCAAACTACATCGCCAGAAAAAAGCGAAGACTCTCAGCGGATCGAAGATATCGTTGTCACGGCCGAACGGCGGGTTTCTTCCGTGCAGACAACGCCAATCGCCATCAACGCCGTCACCGGCGACTCCCTGCAGAGCCAGCAGGTCAGCAATATCGAGTCCCTGACGGCCAGGCTCCCCAATATCAGCTTCTCGCGAAATGGCGGAGACGCGCGCGTATTCATTCGAGGCATCGGCGTGGACGCCATTGCGCCCGGCTCTGACCCTCGCGTCGCGATCTATACAGATGGCGCTTACAATGCGCGCGTTCAGGCGGCGATGGGGTCCTTCTTCGACGTAGAACGCGTGGAAGTGCTGAGCGGTCCGCAAGGCACGCTCTATGGCCGAAATGCGACCGCAGGCGCGGTCAATATCATTTCGCGGGATCCAGGCGACCAAGTGAACGGCTATGGCCGCCTTACTGTCGGCAATTACGCGACCGTCCGCACCGAGGGCGCAATTGGCGCGCCCTTGTCTGATACCGTTGGCGTTCGCCTGGCTTTCCAGACCAGCGACCGGTCCGGCTTCGGCAAGAATATCGTGACTGGCGGCGATGTTGATGATGAGCGCACCCGCGCGCTGCGCGGCAAGCTGAAATATGATGATGGCGCGCTCAAGATAACCTTGCAGGGCGACTATTTCCTGGAGGACGACCATAGCGCCGGCTTCCGGTATCTGCGCCAGCCTCCTGGCCAGCAGCTTTATGCTGTGAGAGTGCTCGGCGCGTCCGTCCCTGGTCCGCGCGACTTTGCCGGCCCGGGACCGAAAATGCGGGTGGAGGCATATGGCGGAACAGGTACGCTGGAATATGATCTGGGTGATCTGACGTTAACATCGATCTCGGCGTTCAAGCATTTGGACTCTCATTCCTACAGCAGCCCGGATGGATCGACGCTCTCTGCAAAACTTCAGCCGGCTGACTTCGTCGAAGATTCCGACAGTTACACGCAAGAAGTCCGGTTGGGCGGCAAGCTCGGCATTCTGGATATGGTCGTCGGTGCCTATTATTTCCACGAGAAGAACTTCGCCGGCATCCGCGGCGGCAATAATCTTCTCTACTTCACCGAAAACGCGCCGGGCGGCCCAATCGACTTTCTGACCGAGGGTGCCGTTTTCCGCGGCACGCAGACTACGGATGCCTATGCGCTGTTCACGCAGAACACGGTCAACGTGACCGACAAGTTCGGTATCGATATCGGTGCGCGGTACAGCTACGAAAAGCGCCTCGCGACGACAATCAATCGCTTCAATCTTGCGACGCCCTATGTGCGCTATCCGCTGTTCCCATCGGATCCGACGGATGTCAGCTTCACCGGGACGGATTCCTGGTCCTCCTTCGATCCGAAGGTCGGAATACATTTCCAGGCTTCCAAGGACCTGTTCCTCTATGCGTCCTATTCCACCGGCTTCAAGAGCGGCGGATTCAATGTCGCCTTCCTGCAACCGCCCTACGACCCGGAAGACATCAAGGATTTCGAGGCCGGCATAAAGGCGGACCTGTTCGATCGCAGATTGCGGCTGAACATGGCGGCTTTTTATTATAAATATTCGAACCTGCAGGTGAACCTTGTCGGCGGCCCGCTGGGCAATCAATTGATCACCGACAATGCCGCGCGCGCAAAACTTTACGGCTTTGAACTGAACGCCATCGCCCGTCCGGTCGATGATCTTCAGATCAATTTCGACGCGGCCTATCTGCATAGCGAATATCAGGATTACACGACGGCGGACTTTACCGGCCTCTATGTCGGCGTTCCCCTGCCCAACGGCACGCTGCCAAACCCGGATGGCACATATAATCTTGCCGGCAATCCGCTGACCTATGCACCTGAATGGAGGATACATGGCGCCCTGGCCTACACCTTCCATTCCGGGGCGCTGGATGTCACGCCGCGGGTAGACGCCACCTATACCAGCCGGGTGGAGCATTCCGTGCTTCAACTGCCTTTTTCCAGCCAGCCTGGATATACGTTGCTTGACCTGTTCGTTGACTTCGAACTGCCGGATCAGGGATTGTCGGCGAGCCTCTTTATGAAGAACGCGACCAAGAAGCTCTACACCGTGTCCAGCACCGTAGGGTCCAACTATTTCGGGTTCCCGATCGTCGGCCAGTTTGGCGCGCCACGGACGTTCGGTATTTCGATCAGCAAGAAGTTCTGATCGGAGAAATATAGATCGGCCAGTTGAGCAAAGTCCTGGCTGGCCGATTTACCGATATCCGATATCCAATAAGAAACCCCGCCATTTCGATGGCGGGGTTTCTTATTGGAAAAATCCAAGGTCAGCGCGGTACAGATGTCCGCAAGATGATCAGTGCCCTTCAACCAGAGCGTGATTGGCGCCTATGCTGACTGCGACCATATAACATGGCGTGTCAAAGGGATTGCTCCAGGCATGGATGGTTCCGCCCTGAATGAACGTGTCCCCCGCATGCAGGGTCATGGTTTCACCGTCGTCCAGTTCGCACACCACGCTGCCTTCCACGATGAAGCCGACATCAACGCTCGCACTACGATGCATGCCGGGCTTGTCATTGTCGGTCATATGGGACAGCGCGCTGGGCTTACCGTCATCAAGCTCCGCTTCGACAGCATCGTGACCGGCGACAGTGTGCGCGTCTATTACAACTTGAATGCAGCGGAAACCGCCGACTGGCGGAAAATACCAGGGAACATTTTGCCGCTCACCCGTATCGGGCAACTGCATGTCCGCGGCGGCCCAAACGTCACATATTCTCCAGCCTTTCATACCAGGCACGGGATCCATGGGAAGCTGGACATCGCTCGCAACGATGGCGCGCTTGTCCTTATGGGCGGTAACCACTCGCCTGCGCGTAACAAACATTTTCCGTCTCCTAATCACGTAACCGCCTCCAGCGATCGCCGGGCGGATCAAGCGCCTCAATTATTTATCAGGTGATAAGCTAAACACGGCTATTGCGGAGGCACGTCGGCGCGGCGCAGGAGGTCTGCGATATCCGCTCCGCTCTCCACTTTTGCGAGAAATTCGTCGGGGTCAAAATTGATCCCGCTGATATCCGCTTTGTAATAGGAGGAGTCGAAAAAGGCGCGCGTATCCTCCGAAGTCGCGAAATTATCGACCTGCAACTCAATGCGGTTTCCGTCCGGATCCTTGTAATAGAAGGAGGTTGTCGGACCATGGTTCACAGCCCTGATCGGACGGATGCCGCCATCACGCAACCGAACATAGGTAATCAGCAAATCCTCGATATTTGCGTAGCTGAACGCAACATGATCGATGCCCGCGCGGTTCTCGTCATGCTCTTTGATCGAGCCTGAACGGTTGACCACTGCAATCCGGTGATGTTCCTCATCATAGGTCAGGAAGGTCGCCAGTTCGTTTGCGAAAACGATCTCCGCGTTAAAGAATTGGCGGTGCCAATTCACCACTTCCTCATAGCGCAAAGCCCGCACGACGAAATGCGCGAGCACTGGCAAGCGGCTTAGGCTTTTGTTCGCCAACAAGGCTTCCGGGGACCCACTCATTCATACCTCCTAATCTGCTGCGCAGCGAACATGTGGCGCACTTTCAGTGATCACTCTTGACTCATACTGTTCAAATGATCAATAGAGAGATGCGTTTTTTGCCATGAGCCGATCATCATTTTTGCTCTTTGGCCCACGCAATACGGAGGTTTTGTCACGATGAATCGGGTACAGGGTAAAACGGCCATCGTGACCGGCGGCGCCAGCGGCATTGGCGAAGGAATCGTGCGTGCGCTTGTCGCCCAAGGCGCCAATGTCGTGTTTGGAGATATTGACGCGGAGAAGGGACGCGCTCTGGCCGAAAGCCTGGGCGCGAAAGCCGTTTTCCAGCAGCACGATGCCACAAGCGAGCCATCCTGGCGCGACATGCTGGCCGCAGCCGAAAAGGCCTTTGGCACCGTAAATGTCCTTGTGAACAATGTCGGCGGCCTTGAGGCCGCCCCTCTCGAAACCTGGGATGGTGCCAAGTTTCAGCGCGCGTTGGACCTGAACCTTTTCAGCGCCTTTTTTGGCGTGACCGCGGTTACGCCGATAATGAAAAAGGCAGGCGGCGGGTCAATAATCAACATCGCCTCCATGGCCGCCATGCGCGGCTATCCCGCGATCATCGGCTATGTCAGCGCGAAGTGGGCTGTCCGTGGCATGACAAAGGCTGCTGCGGTCGAGCTTGGCGCGTATGGCATACGCGTGAATGCCGTGCATCCGGGGCAGACGCAGACGCCTGCGACCGAAAAAGCCCCCTTCAAGACGGACCATGTCGCGCTCAAGCGTCTCGGCCAGCCCGACGATATCGCCCAGATCGTATTGTTCCTCGCCAGCGACGACGCGCGCTGGGTGACGGGGGCGGACTATATGGCGGACGGCGGCGAACTGGCGGGAGACGCTACCTATGCCGGCTATCCAGAGGACTAATTTCTCGCCGAACCAGAAGAACAGAATTTCAAGGGTGGATAACTGAATGTCGACGTCGAGCGGTGCATTGTCGAACTGGGCCGGCCCCCTCCAGGGGACGAGGGTCATTGACCTGACGCGAATCCTGTCCGGCCCCTTTGCAACCCAGATGCTCGGCGACCTCGGCGCGGAGATCATCAAGATCGAACGCCCCGGCACGGGCGATGAGACTCGCGGTTTTGCGCCCTTTATCGGCGGAGAAAGCCACTATTTCCTGGGCGTCAACCGGAACAAGAAAAGTCTGGCACTTGATCTTTCCGACCCTCGCGGACGCGACATCCTCATAGATCTCGTTCGCGAAGCTGACGTTCTGATTGAAAATTTCCGGCCCGGCGTGATGGAGCGGCTGGGTTTGTCCTATGCGGTTCTGGCCGAAGCCAATCCCCGTCTCGTCTATTGTGCGATCAGTGGTTTTGGCCAGGACGGCCCCCTGCGCGATGCACCTGCTTTCGACATAGTTATCCAGGCGCTGACCGGCGTGCTTAGCCTCAATGGCGAACCCGGCGGCGTTCCCACCAAGCTTGGCATCCCGCTCGGCGATATGGCCGGCGGCCTGTTCGGCGCCATCGCCATCCTTGCCGCCCTGAACGAGCGCGCAAGCACGGGCGCCGGACGTCAAATCGACGTCAGCCTGTTCGATTCCCTGATCGGCATGCTGGGCTATTATGCCCAGTTGGCCTTCGTCACCGGCCGTGATCCCGAACCGACCGGATCGCGGCACCCCAATATCGTACCTTACGGTGTCTACCCCGCTTCGGACGGAACAATGGTCATTGCATGCCTTACCCAGATCTTCTGGGTGAAGCTCTGCGCCGGTCTAGGTATCTCGGAAATGGCGGAGGATCCGCGTTTCGCTACGGTTACAGGCCGGGTCGCGCACCGCGATATCATAGACGCCGCGGTGTCCGAGCGGACTCGAACCTTCACCGTGCAACAGCTCGGCAAGATTCTTCAGGACGCGGATATTCCAAGTGCGCCGATCCTGGGCGTCACAGCCGCCCTGACCCATCCGCAGTCTGTGGCCCGGAACATGGTGGTGGAAGTCGATCATAGCAGCGCTGGCGACATGAAGATGACCGGCCGCTCGATCAAATTTCCGGGAAGCCCACAGTCCGCATCCTCGGCCCCGCCACGGATCGGCGAAAATGGCCCCCAAATTCTCCGCGACCTGCTCGGCATGTCGGATGGCGACATCGCCCGGCTGGCTGACGCCAAGGTCATAGAGACACCCAATTCAGTTTTACAGGAGAGCGCATGAGCACGCAGCTTGAAATTGGCCGGAAGAATCTGCGCGAAATAATCGGCGACGAATATTTCGAGAAACGCGTCAATTCGACCAATGATTTCAATCGCCCGGTCCGCGAGTTTTCGGATGAAATCTGCTTCGGCGATGTTTGGGCCAGGCCGGGGCTCGACCGCAAGACGCGCAGCCTTCTCGTAATCGCCATCCTCACTGCCCTCAATCGCGCGCCAGAACTGAAGCTGCACGTTCAGGGCGGGATCAATAATGGTGCGAGCGTCCAGGAAATCCAGGAAGTCCTGTACCAGTGCATTGTTTACTGCGGACTTCCCGCAGGCGTCGGAGCGTTCAAGGTTGCTGAAGAAGCACTTAGCGAACTCGGCAAAATCTGACTTCATTTTCATATAAAATATTGGACAAAGGAGATAAAAATGCGTTGGGGAATTTTCAGCCTTAGCCAGACTCCCGATCAGGACGTGGTTGTCCAGACGATCGACGAGCATATGGAACAATATAAGCTTGCCGAAGATCTTGGTTATGACTCGATCTGGCTCGCGGAGCATCTGTTCTCGACCTATGGCATCGTCACCTCGACGCAGGTGCTGCTTGCCGCGGTCGCACGGGCGACCAAGAAAATCCGCATCGGCAGCGCGATCTCCGTCCTCCCGTTCAACCATCCCCTTCGCACTGCAGGCGATTTCGGCTTCGTCGATGTTCTGTCGAACGGCCGTCTCGATTTCGGTGTCGGCCGCGCGTATCAGCCGCATGAATTCACTGCGCTTGGCCTCGACATGTCGAAGAGCCGCGAGATGTATACCGAGGCGCTCGACATCATCCTGCGGTCCTGGACCGAGGAGAAGATCGACAATCCCAATGGTGAGTTCTGGAAAATTCCGGTGGAAGTCGAAGTGCTGCCGAAGCCAGTGCAGAAGCCTCATCCGCCGATCTGGTCGGCCACCGTTTCGCCCGAAAGCTTCATCGCTGTCGCGGAATCCGGCTATAATCTGATCATGGGTGCGCCCTTTGCCTATCGCATCTATCGCGAGGAATGGGTCGACAAGATGGCGGAGTCGATCGGCACCTATGAAGCCCATTGCGCCGAGATCGGCCGCGATCCGAAGGCCGCCAAGCGCCTGATGCTGGTGCCGCTCTATTGCGACACCGATGCCGAGCGCGCCCGCTCCACCTTCGGCGCCTATGTCACATGGTTCTATCGCAAGGTCAGCGGCCATCAGCTCGGCGCGAAGAAAGAGGAAGTCATCGTCAAGGGCTATGAAACCGCGATGAGCGGCAACCTCAAGTCCATGAAGGAAGGCTATCTCGAATATGACATGCTGCACAAATATGGTGCGATCTGCGCGTCTGACCCGGACGGCTGTGCCGACTTCCTGATCAACCTGCAGAAGAAACTGGGCATTGACGAATTCGTGTTGTGGACCAGCGTCGGCGGCCTGCCCCACGAAAATTGCGTCAACTCGATGAAGCTGGTGATGGAGCGCGTCGTCCCGAAGGTCGAAGCCGCTTGCGGCATCAAGGCGAGCACCGCTGCCGCCTGATGCCAAACGGGAGGGGCCGCCGCGATGCGAGGCGCGGCGGCCCCGACCATTATTTTGAGCCGGCGAATGAGGCCGGCGTATGGGAGAGATGAATGAAGCTGGGTTATGTCGGTGTCGGCAGCATGGGCGGAGCATTGGCAACGCGCCTGTGCAGCAGCCATCAGGTTGATGTGTTCGATCTGTCCGCAACGGCTGTTGCGAAGCTGGAAGCCGAAGGCGCCAAAGGATTGCCTAGCGCCCGCGACGTTGGCGCGGCCAATGATATCGTGTTCATCTGCCTCCAGACGTCCGATCAGGTTCGCAAGGCAATCTTCGGTGAGAATGGCATTGCCGCCGGTATGAAGCCGGGCGGGATGATCGTCGACCAGACAACCGGCGATGCGTTTCAGACCCGCGCCATGGCTGCAGAACTTGAAGCCATGGGCATCGACCTCATCGACGTTCCGGTCAGCGGCGGCCCCCAATATGCGATCGCGGGCACCATAGCGCTGATGGCTGGCGGGTCCGATGCGCAGTTCGCGCGGATCAAGCCGGTGCTTGAAACAATCAGCCCCAATATCTTCCATTGCGGTCCAGTGGGCAGCGGCCATGTAATGAAAGTCACCAACAACCTGCTGGCTGCAAGCCAGCGGCTGCTGACATTCGAGGTCGTGGCGCTCGCGGTAAAGAACGGGCTCAACCCCAAGACGGTGGTCGAAGCTATGCTGAAGGGGTCGGGCCGCAACTATGTGCTCGACGTCACCTTCCAGCGCCACATTCTGCCGGGCAAGCTGCATCAGGGCTTTACGCTCGGACTGATGCACAAGGATGTGAAGCTCGCCACAAAGCTTGCGGCCGATTCCGAAGTGCCGCTGCTTATCGGCGGCCTGGTCGATGAATATTATGGCGCGATCATCAATGATCTGGGCGCTGACGCGGAAGTCAACATGGCGTTGCGCTATATTGAGGACGCCGCAGGCGCGCATGTCTGCCCGGAGGGCGCAAGCGCCGATCCCGACGCCTGATTGCCGGAGACGCCCGCATGTATCCCCCTCCCCAAATCATCGAAGCGGAAATCTTCACCACCCTGCCCGCCAGTTTCGCGCGATCGGAATCCCCGGCGGAATGGGTCAACGTCAACATGCGTGGGCGGAAGATTTCGAGCTTCCTAGAAGGCCCCTCATTCGACCGGGATGGCAATCTCTTTGTTGTCGATATTCCGTTCGGCCGCGTATTCAAAATCACGCCGGACAGGGAATGGAGCCTCGTCGCGGAATATGACGGGTGGCCGAATGGGACGGCCATTCATCGCGACGGCACGATCTATATCGCCGATCAGAAAAACGGAATCGTCACGCTGAACCCCGCGACCGGCAAGGTCGAAAAGTTCCTGGCGCATGACCATCTGGAAGGCTTTCGCGGCTGCAATGACTTGGTCTTTGCAACGAATGGCGATCTCTATTTTACGGATCAGGGACAGACGGGACTTCAGGACCCCACTGGCCGCGTATTCCGGCACCGCACGGACGGACGGCTCGAAAAGATCGTTGATTTCGCTCCCAGCCCGAATGGCCTGGGCCTCAGCCCTGATGAGAATGCGCTGTATCTCTGCGTCACCCGCGGCAACGCCATATGGCGGGTACCGCTGCTTGCCGATGGCCATGTGACCAAGGTCGGCAACTATATCCAGCTTTCGGGCGGTATGGGGCCGGACGGGATGGCCGTGGACCAGGATGGCGGCATAGCAGTCGCGCATTATGGCGGCGGATCGGTCTGGGTGTTCAGCCGCATCGGCGAACCTCTGTACCGGATACAGTCGCCGACCAAGGGGCTGTCCTTCACCAATGTCGCCTTTGGCGGTCCGGAAAACCGGCATCTCTTTATTGTGGATTCGGATAATGCCGCAATCCTGCGTGCTGAATTGCCGACACCGGGCCTTCCCCTCTACTCCCACCAATAGGCAGGCTGATGACCGAGCGATTTGAAAAGCTTTATATTGGCGGCGAATGGATCGACCCGATCGAGGGTGAGATTGTCGATACTATCGACCCATCGACCGGGCAGCCATGGGCCAAGGTCGCCTATGGCGGTGCAGCCGATGTCGACAAGGCCGTGGCGGCAGCGCGAGCCGCCTTGGAAGGCCCTTGGTCCAAACTCAGCGCATTTGAGCGGGCGGCGATGCTGCGGCGTTTCGCCACCATCTACGACACACATGTAGAGCAGTTGGTCCAGTGGGAATCGCGAGACAATGGCCGCCCTGTCCGCGAGACCGGCCCTGACATCCGCAATCATTGGCAATGGTATAATTATTATGCCGGTTTTGCCGATAAGATAGATGGCCGGACAATCCCGACCGATCCCGGCATGCTCGTCTATACGCAGCGGTTGCCGGTGGGCGTGGTCGGTGCAATCCTGCCATGGAACGCGCCATTGCTGCTGACCGCATGGAAGATGGCTCCTGCACTGGCGGCCGGGTGCACCATTGTCATCAAGCCAGCCGAGACAACTTCAGTCACCGCACTTCAACTCGGCAAGATCGCCGAGGAAGCGGGCATACCGCCAGGCGTGATCAACATCGTGCCGGGTTATGGCGCTACGGTCGGCGCGCGACTGGTTGAACATCCCGATGTCGACAAGATCAGCTTCACTGGCGAGCACCGCACCGCCCAGCGGATCATGGCGGCGGCGGCAGGTACGCTCAAACGGTTCAGTTGTGAAAATGGCGGTAAGTCCGCACATATTCTGTTCGCCGACGCCGATCTCGACAATGCCCTGAACGCCGCCACCCATGCCGCCTTCATGGCGACTGGACAAAGCTGCGCGCTTGGCTCCCGCCTGTTGGTCGAACGATCCATTTATAAAAGGGTGGTTGAGGAAGTCGCACGGCGTTCGGCGCAGATTCGCGCGGGTTCACCGCTCGACACTGGAACGCAAATTGGTCCGCATGCCAATGCGCAGCAGCTCGAAAAGACGCTGGGTTATGTGGACATCGGCAAGGGCGAAGGCGCACGGCTGGTCGCCGGCGGTCACCGCCTAGCGCCGGATGGACTGAAAGACGGCTATTTTATCGCGCCAACCGTGTTCGCCGATGTCGATCCAGCGATGCGCATCGCTCAGGAAGAAATATTCGGGCCGGTCTGCTCAATAATTCCGTTCGACACGGAGGAAGAAGCAGTCGCCATCGCCAACGGCACCATTTACGGTCTCACTGCGGGCTTGTGGACGCAGAATGTTGGCCGCGCCCATCGCGTTGCCAATGCCATACGGGCTGGCACTGTCTGGGTGAACAGCTACCGCTATCTGCGGACTGCCATACCTTATGGCGGTTTCGGAAGGAGCGGACTCGGACGGGAAAATGGGCCGGAAGGACTGGACGCATTCTTGGAACCGCGGGCCGTTATCATGAATCTGAGCGGCGCCTACCCCAATCCCTATGCAAGCTGATCGCCCTTCAAGGGATGTTCTGGATAGCAACCGAATAAGGTGACGTCATGAAACTGGTCACATTTTCAACCTCCGGTGAACCCATGGTCGGCCTGTCCGATGGGAAAGGCGTCGCTCCGCTGACGGGCCGCCTGTCCGAGCCGGTGACGGACATGATTTCCCTGATGAATGCATGGGACAGGGTTCAGCCGGAAATCCGCGCCATCGGGAATTTCGAAATTCCTTTGCAGGACGTCACTCTCCATGCGCCGGTGACGCGGCCTGGCAAGATACTGGCGATCGGGCTGAACTATGCCGACCATGCTGCGGAGGGCGGCAAGGCGCCACCCGAATATCCGATGTGGTTCTCCAAGGCCGCAACATCAGTCAACGGCCCCTACGAACCCATTGATCGCCCAATCGTGTCGGAACATCTGGATTATGAGGCGGAGCTGGTCATCGTGATCGGTAAGCGTTGCCGTCACGTTCCCAAGGATCGTGCGCTGGACATGATCTTCGGCTTCTGCGCGGGCAATGATGTCAGCGTGCGGGACTGGCAGTTGCGCACGACGCAACATTTCATTGGCAAGTCATTCGACACCCATGCGCCCTACGGCCCCTGGATAGTGACGCCGGACGAAGTGTCCCCCGCCAATCTTGCCATCCGGTCTTATGTGAATGGCGAGTTGCGTCAGAACTCGCGCACCGATCAGTTGATCTTCGATTGCGCGCACCAGATTTCCTACCTGTCGCAGGTGATGACGCTGGAACCTGGCGACATCTTATTCACCGGTACGCCCAGTGGCGTCGGTGCGGCGAAGAAACCGCCGCTATGGCTCAAGGCGGGCGACGTGGTTCGCGTGGAAATAGAGGGCATCGGGGCCATCGAAAACCGGGTGGTCGACGAAAAGGCGCCGCTTCCTGCCTGATGAGGCATGATCCGGGCGATGCCGCCTGAGAAGAAAGCATAAATAGCGAGAGGGACAACCACATGCCACCTTCTTCCCAGATGCAGGTCGATTTGACCGGTCAATCGGCGATCGTAACCGGCGCGGGTTCAGGCATCGGCCGCTCGATTGCCGAGACGCTTGCACAAAATGGGGCTAAGGTCGTCGTGCATGACATAGACGGGACGCGCGCCGAAACCGTGGCGGATACGATCATGCAGCAGGGCGGTATTGCGCATCCCGTAGTCGCGGACATTGCAGACGAGGATGCCGTCACCGCGATGGTTGCTGAAACGATAGCGCGCTGGGGCCGCATCGACATCTGCTGCAACAATGCCGGCATCCTTGATGACCTGTTGCCGGTTCATCGAATGTCCACCGCGCTTTGGGATCGCGTCATCGCAGTGAACCTGACCGGCCCCTTCCTTCTGACGCGCGCCGTCCTTCCCATCATGCAAGCGCAACATCACGGCGTTATCGTGAACACATCGTCGGTTGCCGGATTGCGAGGGGGCATATCGGGCTCAGCGTACAGCACAGCCAAGACGGGCCTGATCGGCCTGACAAAAAGTGTCGCCTGGACATACAGCCCCAATGGCATCCGGTGCAACGCAATCTGCCCAGGATTGACCGATACCGACATCGCCAAGGGCAAGGATTTCAAGGAATTTGACCTGGCCGATGTCGGCAGGCTGGTGCCGATCATGTCCCTGCCCCAACGCAAAGCCGCGCCGCAGGAAATTGCCAATCTCGTGCTGTTTCTGGCTTCCGATGCTGCGTCATTCATCAACGGCACTATCATCCCGGTGGATGATGGGCTGTCGGCAGGATAGAACCATGATCCGATCCGCCGCGCTATTGCCCACCGGCAAACCCTCATCTCAAGGAGCATAGACTATGCGTTGGGCGACCCGCGAACATATCCATTTCGACCGGGCCATCTCGGCATGGCTCATCAAGCGCTTCGTCGATCCCGATGCCGAATTTCTGTTCCTGGGTCATAGTGGGGGTGCTGAACTGGACTCAAATGTCATCCAGTTCGGCCTTCCGGGTATCGAATTGTCGAGCCATGACCAGTCGGGATCGACCTTCGAGAAAATCCTGCGAAAATATTCTCTCTCCGACCCTCATCTGAAAACCGTGGGGGATATTGTCGCCTCCGGACTATCCTATTTGTTCAACCGAAACGAACCGGACAGTCATGGCTTTCCCGGAGAGGTCGTGGTCGGCCTTCTTGCAATTGTTGAGGGTGTGGTGCTGTCGGCGGCCACGGATGAGGAAGCATTGGAAAAGAGCCTGATGCTTTATGATGCGGTATATGCGCTCGTGCAGGGGCGATCACTGTCCAAGAATTATGAGGAAGACGCCGGCATCGCGAAAATGGGTGCCGGCATGTGGCGCACGGCGTTCTCCGTCACGCTGGCTAGCGACATCCGGGCAAGCGGCGCGAAACTTGGTCCCAATACTGAATTTGCCGTATCAGAAGCTTTGGCCCCAGCCCTGCAGCGCCTGCGGGATCGATAATATTCGCGAAGGCGGCGTGTAAAAACGGCCCTATGACTTCACGCCCCAATTGTTGAAATAACGCGCCGCCTTTGTGTGGACGAGGCGGTTTCGAAGCTCGACGGGGATATTACCGAACGAATAGGCGATCCGTTCAATGTGCAGCAGAGGCGCATTGGGCTTGATCTGCAACATCTCCGCGACGGACGCCGTTGCGCCGATCGCCTCGATCCGTTCCTCGACACGCACAACATGACCAGAAGACTGTTTCATCAACAGGTCGAGCACAGTCGTTCCAGCGTCAGCCTCCCGGAAATCCCGCACTGTAAGATGCGGGAAGCGATTCTGCGGAACCTGGATATCATCGAACAGCAGCGGGACATTGTCGACCAGACGGATATTTCTCAGCCGGAATACCTTCTGGCCTGGGCCAAGGCGGAAAACCTCCGCGGCTTCCTCACTGGGCGACGTCAGCCGCATCGATACAACGCGGAAGGTCGTATCAATGCGGCGATCCTTGCGATCAACGAAGCTGAATACCGAATCGAGAAATGTTTCGCGCGTTGACCCCGTGACATAGGTCCCGCTGCCATGGCGGCGCGTCAGAATGCGTTGCTCAGCTAAAGTATCGACCGCCTTGCGCACTGTCCCGACGCTGACATCGAACATTAACGCCAGTTCGGGTTCGGCGGGAAGCCGTTCGCCGCTTCGCCATTCGCCAGACTGCATCTTGCTCAGGATGCGACTGCGGACAATCTCATACAGCTTGCCCTCAGCGGCTACAGACCGGTCCAGTCGATCCGACACGTCTGATTTCACCATTCCTCCATTTGCCGCTCAGGTAGAGAGGTCAGCCGTTCCTGCGCCAATAAAATCCCCCTTATTGGCCTTCGCCGGCAATGTCAGCCCCGCATCGAGCCGCCGCCTTGCTTCCTCCAGGGGGCGGGGGTCAATCCATTCCGCCAGATCGAAATCTCGTTCCAAGAAGCCATGGAGCCATAGCGCCTTCTTTTGCTGGGCAAGAAGTTCGATCCTTTCGGACGACAATTCGGGCTGCAGAGAATGATGGAATGCCTCGCCATAGCCATCAATCACCGCGCCGTCAGTTCCGCGCGTCTCCTGTGCGACAATGCGGCGTACGTCGTCCGCATTCTCTCTCGCCCAATCCGCGGCCGCCAGCGTCTGCACGAAAAACCGCACCAAATAGTCGAAATGCTCGTCGATAAAACGCCGGTGCACGGTAATCGGCCGCGGCGTGCCATTATTCACCCGGAAATGAGGGTGCGGGAGCTTGTCCAGATTGATACCGACAGTCAGGCCAGCAGCATATGCGTCATCGAGGGAGGAAGCGCCCTTCACATAAAGCGCGTCGATCTTCCCCTTGGCCAGTGCGTCATAGGCCCACATCTGGATCGGCCCATCCCCCAGCCGCGCGCCCTGCACATTGCCGATCGTGCCATTCACCTCAACCAGTTCGACATCGTCGAACGTCAAACCTGCAGAAGCCAGCGCGCCCTTATATCCCATCAAGGACATGGCCCGTGTTATGCTCATGCCACGGACATGCTCCGGGATCGGATGTTCGGTGAAGGTCGGGAGGCCAAGCCGCTTTCCGGCCAAGTCGGCGGCTGTGGCGATGCCACTGTCCCGCCTGACCAATATCACCTGGCTGTCTTCAATCCAGGTCAACCCGACCAGCCGTGTGTCCTCACCCTGAGCACGCGCAGCAAGCGCCAGAAGGTTGCCCCCCTCACGGACCAGGGTTGGCATGCGATGATCATAATGATGGCGCGCTAGCGCCTGCGGCGCGTCCTGAAGCGTTTTGACCTGTATGCCGTCCCGCGCAAACTCCGCGTCCAGCCAACCGAGCTTATAGGCCAGTCCTGTCGCAGTCGGGACCGGGCACCGTGTGAACCATATTTCGGACAATGCGCCGTCGCGCACGGCCGATGCTTGTGAAGTTGCAGCCATGTCTTTGAGCTTTTCCTGTCGATCAATCTGCAGTGGCGACAGCGCGTTCCCGCGCGGGGTCATGTCGTAAGACGTGACGGTTATCCGGACGCGGAAGTCCCAGATGCTCACGCAGGGTGCCGCCTTCATATTCGGTACGGAATACCCCCCGGCGCTGCAGTTCGGGCAATACATGCTCGACAAACTGCTCCATGCCGCCCGGCTGGTAGGGGAACATGATATTATAACCGTCGGCAGCCTCCGCATGATACCATTCTTCAAGCTGGTCAGCGACGGTCTTACCGGTGCCGATCAACATGCGATGGCCGAACGACCCCGACACATGCTTATAGAGTTGCCTGAGCGTCATATTCTCGCGACGCGCCAGGGACGTCAGCAATTCCTGCATACCCTTGCTGGCTTCGGTCGCCGGAAGATCCGGTAACGGGCCGTCAAGGGGATATCCGCTTAGATCCAAGCCAAATGCGGCGGACAATTTCGCGACGCCCGATGCGGGATGGAGCAAGTCTTGCAGATATTCGAACTGCTCCTGCGCCTCCTCCTCCGTCCGGCCGATAAAGGGCACCACGCCGGGAAGCACGCGGACATGATCGGGATTGCGGCCATATCCGGCCGCAAGCTGCTTGATATCGCTATAAAATGCCTTCGCTTCTTCAAGCGTTTGCGACACGGTGAACACCACATCAGCGGTGCGTGCCGCCAGTCGCTTTCCAACTTCCGAAGCGCCCGCTTGCACCTTCACTGGGTGGCCCTGCACCGGCCGGGCAGTGTTAAGCGGCCCGCGTACGGAGAAATGCTTGCCGCTATAGTTCAGTAGATGCCCCTTGGCCGGGTCGAAATAGCGCCCCTCATCCCGATCATGAATGAAGGCGTCATCTTCCCAACTGTCCCAAAGGCCCTCAAGGACCTCGATAAATTCGCCAGCGCGTTCATAGCGTTCGGCGTGCGGCGGATGGGTGCGTCCAAAATTCGCTGCTGCGATCGTGCTGACGGTGGTGACGAGGTTGAACCCCGCCCGGCCGTTGCTCAATCTATCCAAAGAGGCGAACTGCCGCGCCACATTATAGGGTTCGCTATAGGTGCTGCTTGCCGTCGCAATCAGACCGAGGCGGCTGGTGACAGCGGATAGGGCAGACAGAAGCGTCAGCGGTTCAAAGCCATCGCCATAGGGATGCCGGCTCCCCTCCTCCATATCCTCCGAAATCATCGACGGTCCGTCGGCCAGGAATATCCCGTCAAACCGCGCATTTTCCGCGAGCTGCGCCAGATGCACATAATCGGACAGTTTATTGCCGAAAACGGACTTGGGATGCGCCCACCCGGCCTGATGAATGCCCATCGGGTGAAGCACCAGGGTAAGATGGAGGTGACCTTGCCGCCTGGACATGACTTTGCTCCTTCAGAAACGATAAGCGATGGTCGCCTGGACCGAAGTCGGCGCCAGCGGTTGCAGGAACCCGGCGCCTGTCAGCGCGCTCAGGAAATTCTTCTGATCGGTGATGTTGAGGACGCTGATCCTGGAGTCGAATCTCTCATCGCGATAATAGAGGCTCAGGTCGACATTATGTTCGGTTGGGATGCGTACCGTCTTGTTAAGGTCTGTGTACCACGGCCCCGTCAGCCAGAAAGCGGCCTGAGCGCCGATGTTTTTCGTGAATTTATAATCGACATAGCCATTGATCGACGTCTTTGGCAGGCCGGGAAGCGGGTGGCGGCCGGCCGGAAAAGGGTTGAGCACACCAAGGTCACCCCACGCCGTCGCATTATCGGCGAAGAAACCCTGCTGCGTATAGCCGAAAGGCATGACATAGGTCTGGATCGGATCGAGATAGGTGAAGTTCAGGCCGCCAGAGAGCCGTTCTGACGCCTCGTAGCGGGCCGCCGCCTCCACACCTTTGATGCGCACTCGGGCGATATTACCGAACTGGTCGGGTGAAAGATCGCGATACTGGATGAAGCCGGCCGTCGAGAGAAACAGCTTGTCGGGGATTGCCTCGAACTTCGCGCCAGCCTCATATAATTCGCTCACGCTATGGAAAGCATTGCTGTCGAGCGTGTTGCCAAAGCCCCAGATCAGGAAGCTGCCGAATATGCCTAGGTTCACCGCTTCCGACCGGTCATAGGTGAAGTAAATTGAACTGCGGTCACTCGGCTTGATCACCAGGCTCGCCTGATAGCTGGGCAGCCAATAGCTCCCCGTATCACTGGCTTCCTGGCCGGGCTTGATCACGACCGGATTGAATATCTTGGCGCGGATGTTGGTCAGGTTGCCGCCAAGATTGATCGAAACATGATCGCCGATGCTCAGATTCTGTTGCGTGAACAGGCTGTAGTTCGTCATGCGCCCGGCGCTTGTGTAGATTCCCGCCCCGCTAGGGAAAGGAAATCCGCCAACCTCGGCATAGAAGCCGTCATTGACCGGATACATGGGCGGTATGTTGAGATAACCGACATAGGGCGAAAGCTGGGGAACACCCGGCGTACCAATCCATGAACCCGACGAATTGGGATCGCGCTGGGTCAGGCCATAGAGACGCCCCGGACTTTGCACCAGCGAGGGGTCCTGCGTCAGATCATAGGGGTCAAAGTTGAAACTGTTGTTCGCCGAAAGCCCCTCATATTTAAAATGACGTATTGCAGCGCCGCTATTGCTTTGCAGACCGATCTTCACCCCGCCGAGTTCAAAGTCCAGCTTGCCCCGCACTTCGAAGCGCTGGTCCAGAACCGTGCTGCGATTCTGATAGAAGAATGCGCCCACGGAATCCGTGGTGCTTACCGAGCGCTGAAAATAGCTGCTCGACAGCAGATTCCAGTTACTGGACAGGTCAACGCCGATACGAAGCTGGGAGATATATCGCTTTGCCGTGTTCTTGTCCTCGCGACGGCCGGATCCTTGCGACGCTCCTATCCGGGTGAGGCCATTTCCGGGTATTGAAGGATCATAGACCCAGCCCAGAATTGTTCCCGCATTTTCGATTGCCGCACTGGGCAGTGGCGTCGTCTGCACTGCGCCCGCGACATAGCGGCCCTGCCCTGCGGGCGTACGGGCCTGCCAGCCGATAGTCGGAGAGGTCGGATCGCTGGATGCAAACACAGGCGACCAAAGGCCAACATTAGGGCTACTGATGATCGGCGTCGCCCGTCCGCCATAATAGCTGCCGAAATTGCTGACCAGTTCCTGCGTGTTGCGGTTCCATCCGCGCGTGGCGTTGAAGTCATAATAATTGTCGAACGAACCGTTCCAGTCGATGCGTATGGAATTGCCTGGCCTGTAAGACAGCGCGCCGTAGAAGCTGTTATAGTTGTTGCGGATATTATCGTAATAAGTGCCGCCGCGTTTGCCACGTATGCTGATGCGATAGGCCAAGTCTTTCCGGATCGGGCCACCCGTATCCAACGTCAGCCCAAAATCCGAAAAAGATTTGTCGCCGGGAACCCAGGTGCCGATCTCCGCACGCACTTCCGAATGCTGGGCATCGAAATGCGGTTGTTTGGCGAGATAATTGACATAACCGCCGCTGCCCCCGGCAGGCCCGAAAATGACGGAGGAAGGTCCTGCGACGATATCCGCGCCTTCAAACGCGTTGAAGTTCACCGGATGATCGAGCGTGTCGACGTAAATCCGCTGCCCGTTCTGGAAAATGTCGGACTTCAATCCGCGAATGAATGGAGTGGCGTTGACGTTCTGGCCACCGCCGCGCGTGATGCCCGGGGCATATTTCACAAAATCGTCGGTTGTACGGATTGCATCGCGCAGCAATTGGTCGGGCGAAATCTGCGACACGCTTCGTGGCGTATCCAAAACCGTGCCGTCGACACCGTAGATGGAGGAGCTGGGCCGATGCGGCAGCACATCGCTTTCCCGCCCTGCAGCAGTGACAATAATCTCGGCCGCCTTGTCCGCTGCATCGACGTCCTCAGCTTCAGCCGCATGTGTAGCGGGTGACGCTGAAATGCTGCCCAATAGGGCGAGACTGAGCGCTATATGAGCCTGCCGGTGATCATGGATAAGAATAGACATTGTTGAGGCTTGCCTTGGTCAAGCACATAGCGCGCGAAAGCCGCCGGCTGAGCGCCGGCAGAAGCGGAATGTGAAAGAGATCGAAATCAGACCGGAGTAGGACGCCCGACCCGATTGTCCGTATGATGGTTTTGGACGGCCTTACGCGTCAGCGCAGGCCGGTACGCGCCCACTGCTCATCGAGCACCGCTGGCCCGAACTCGCGCGTACCGCCCAGCGCTGCGGCGAGCACCTGGCATTTGGCGCCTTCTTCGGCCAGAAGGATGAACTTGTTTGTGGGGATCACGCCATCACCCCAAAGGGTTGCGCCTCCATTCCCCTCGATCACACCGCGCAAATGCGGGTCGCGTTTCAAATGCTCGATGATCAATACGCCTTCATTGGGCCTGCGATCGATCAGAACAGGCATGGTCCGCGACAGCGTATGCCGGGCGACAGCCGCATAGTTCAGCGGAAATTCCGTGTGTGAATGCGCATAGGCGCCCAGATATGGCGTATGGATATGGATGATCGTGGTGATCTCCGGGTGGACGACGAACACCTGCTGGAAACCGGCCATCGTATCTGCAACCGAAGCCAGCTTTTCGTCACCCGACCCATCGAAGTTGATGACGGTTATCGGCAGATTGCCTGTCCAGGGATCGGGATAGTTGGCCAGAACCGACCGTTCCTGCCCCGGAATGCGTTGCAGGATGAACCCTGTCGAGCTTGCCACCAGCGTTCCTGTCCGTGTCAGGACTTCCGCTGCGTGCGCCACGTCCTTCCGGACACCTTCGATAAATGCGGCCAGTTCTGCATCCGTATCTGGATCAGCGAATGAGAGGGACGTCGCCATGAATGCCTCCGAATTAATTACAACTAAATTGATAGAAAATAGGCTATGGCGTCCCAAGAAAGCATTTCTCCCAGCTTTGATAGGTCATCTATGTCATATATATGACTTTATATGAGACGGACATTCCGGTGGGCGAATGGCGCATGTCCGTTCGTTAAGCGCATGGCATTTCCCTTTGATTTTATGGGAATAATCGATGTTCTCTGTTTCGTTTCCGGCTATCCAGAACAATAATGCAATCGTGAAGCCAGACTACATCACTCCAAATACGCGGCAGGCAGGATGCGCTTTGGGACGCATAATATAGGCAAATTCGGAATGGCCTTGCGGGGAATTTTCATGGTTATCGCCAATCGCGCGTCACCTGCCGACCGGTCTCAACCGCCAGAGCAAGTTGTCTCCTCGCAGCACCAATCCAATTTAGGATGCGTCTAACCAACATATGCCGATCAAGCAGCAAAAAGGCCGCCGGATGTCCGGCGGCCTCCCATTTTGTCGAACGAAATGCATCTATGACGTAGCAATCTTGATTGGACTCCAGACCAAGATCACTGCGGAAGGTCGATGGTGTTAACGCCAACGATTTTCAGCCCATATTCGACTAGAGCCATCGATGAAGTATGCCGGTTGGACAGCAGGATGATCTCCTTCAGCCCCAATTCGGCAAGGATTTGCGCACCCCCGCCATAATCGCGAAAATCGGTCGTCTCGATCGGCGCCCTACCCGCGACACGCGCCAGCATGGTATCGGAATAATAGGTCGAGGAATATTTGTTGATAAGGACGATGACGCCCTTACCAGCCTCGGCAATCTGCACCATCGCCGCTTCCAGCAACCCCGCTCTGTTCCCGATCGCACCCAGCGAGTCCGCAAGGTAACTATGCTGATGCATGCGGACCAATATTGGTTCACTGGATGCTGCGATCTGCCCCTTGACCAGCACCAGGGTTTCGCTGCCGCTGGCGCGGTTGCGATAGACCATCAGCCGCCAATGTCCGCCGAACCGGCTTTCAAAATCGGTTTCGGTGACTTTCTCCACGTCATGGTCATATTCCCGGCGGTACGATACGAGGTCGCGTATTGTGCCGATTTTCAGCCCATGTTCTTTGGCAAGGTCGTATATGTCGGGCAAGCGCATCACATTGCCCTCAGCATCCAGTATCTCGCAGATCACGCCGGAGGCGTTGAAGCCCGCCAGCTTCGCAATGTCGACAGCAGCTTCCGCTCGCCGCGCTCTTTCCAACACGCCGCCAGCGCTCGCGATGATCGGAAAGACATGGCCCGGCGTCGTCAGTCCGTCACGCCCAGTCGTGAAGTCGATCGCGGCTGCGACCGTGCGTGCGCGGTCATTTGCCGAAATGCCGGTCGTAACGCCCTCCCGCGCCTCGATGGAAACGGTAAACCGTTCCTGCCCCGATGATGAACCCCGCGGATCGATCTGCGATAGCCCGAAAAAGTCGGCATGGGATGGTGTGATGGCCAAGGATACCAACCCCCTGCCTACCGTCGCCATGAAGTTGATCGACGCCGGTGTCGTCATCTGGGCAGGGATCATCAGATTGCCCACGCTGCCGTCATCCTCACTATCGACAAGGATGACCATACGGCCGTTCCGCGCCTCGGAAATGATATCCCTGATCGCAGTGATCGATGAAGCTGTCTTGCTGTCTGTCATGGTTCGGTTGTTCCGTAGAGTGTGATCACGTGAAGCATTCAGGAGGATGAGGCAGCGATAGAATCTGTGCCCCCGCGCTGCCCACGGGCGCCCATATCTTTTGCCGCCTTGTTCTCAGATAATATGATGTCCGCCGCGCGCCACCCGATCGCCATTGCCGGGGCGTTGGTGTTACCCGATGTGAGTTCTGGCATGATCGACGTGTCGGCTATCCGCAACCCGCTTACGCCCCTTACACGCAGTTTTGGATCAACCACCGACTGATCGTCTGCGCCCATGCGGCAGGTGCAGGACACATGAAATCCGGTGGAGCCTGATCGCCGGACGAAATCGAGTATCTGCTGATCATCATTTGCGACGTCCGGACCTGGGACCAGTTCTTCTACCACAAAGCGCCGCAATGCAGGCTGGCTCATCAGTTCGCGATTCAACTTCAATATGGCGACGGCCGCCGCCCGGTCAGCCTCCACATCCAGATAGTTGGGATCGATAGAGGGTGGCGCGTCCACATCGGCCGAGTTGATCCGGACGCTGCCACGGCTCTGCGGATGCATGAGATAGGAGACCAGCGAAATACCCGGCTCCCGCATCACGCCAACGCCATGCTCCGACGGCAAAAGCGATTGCAGCCCCAGCCCGATCTGTACGTCCGGCCGTGTCAGCCGATCGTCCGTTTTTGCATAAGCCACCACATCCGCAACCGCGCTGGCCATCGGCCCGGAACCCGTCAGGGCATATTTCAGAACATTGGCCAACAGCCGGGCGCCACGGAAATCCTTATTGAAGCTTCCCTCTGTCACGCGATAGACGTTGGGCAAAAGGAAATGCTCACGCAGATTTTCGCCTACGTCAGACCGGTCGGCAATGACTGGAATCCCAAGACCGCTGAGAAGTCCGGCAGGCCCTACGCCGGACAGTTGCAGCAATTTGGGCGTTTCTATCGAGCCACCGGACAAAATGACCTCGCATCCCGCCTCGGCCAGATACTCCCCTTTCGGCCCTTTCAACCAGACCCCAGTGGCCTTTATTCCCTTAAAGGCGATGCGCAACGCGACGGTATTCGTTACGATATGCAGATTGGGCCGCGAACGCACCGGATGTAGGAACGCCTTCGCCGCGCTTTGCCGCCGGCCGCGCCAGATACTTGCGGGCTGATAACCAACACCGCCGTCAGACGCCTCATTATTGTTCAGGAAACGCGGAAGACCAATCGACTGCGCCGCCTGAATGAAGCCTTCGCTGAGCGGATTGCCGCTCTCCGCGCGCAACGTGACTTTCAACGGACCATTGCCGCTGCGCTTATCCGCCCGCTCCTCGAAAATGCTTTCCATGGCCTCGAACACCGGCTTCATGCTGCTCCAGCCCCAGCCAGTGCAGCCCGCCGCCTCCCAGCGATCATAGTCGCTTGGATGCCCCCGTACATAGAGCATTCCGTTGACGGAACTCGATCCACCCAGGGTTTTGCCCTTAAGCCATATCTCAGCTTTTTTATTGCCGCTGTGCGCCGCCTCATAGGTCCAGACATGGGCGTTGCCGGGCGTCAGAAGCTTGCCAATTCCGCGCGGCATATCGACAAGCCAGCTATTGTCGGACGGCCCGGCCTCGACCAGCAATATGGATAAGGAAGGGTCGGCGCTCAGGCGATTGGCGAGCACGCAGCCGGCAGAACCGGCGCCGATAATGATATAATCGTAATGTTGGGTCACGTCCGCATTCCTCCGCGCCGTGCCCTTGCATGTGGGCAGCGTCGGCCTTGCAGGATCGCAAGCCTCTTGTGGCGCCGGGTGCAGCTAGGAACGCGCGGAATAGCCCACAAGTCGGCACAACTTTTATACTGGGAAACAACAACGTAACCGAATTTCGCATTCGCTTGGCGCATGATGAACCCGCTGCGGAAAAGTCCGCCGGGTTCGCCGCCGTCAGGCACGGGCAAGAAGCGCCTTGGCCTGCTTCAGATGCGGTGCGTCGATCATCTTTCCGTCAAGCTGAAGCGCGCCGGCGCCGGGGTTGGCGGCAAATGCTTCCACGACTCCCCTGGCATGGGCGATCTGGCATTCCGACGGCGTGAATGCGGCATTGATAATGGCTATCTGGCTGGGATGGATCGCCATCATGCCCGTAAAGCCATCGCGCGCTGCGCGCGCGGCATAGGCAGTCATTCCCTCGACATTGCGGAAGTCCGGATAAACCGTTTCTATCGCTGCTACGCCAGCGGCGTGCGCCCCAAACAGGGTGAGGGAACGCGCCATCTCATAGGGTGGAAGCAGTTGCCCCTGCTCATCCCGGCTGGTGGCGGCTCCTATGGCTGCGGGCAAGTCCTCTGCCCCCCAGGTCAGGCCGCAAAGCTGATCAGCGACATCGCCATAGCTTCCCAGCGTGAAAATAGCGGCCGGCGTTTCGGTTGCGATAGGCAGAATAGGAGCCGAACAGCCCTTGCCGGAAAGGAGAGTCATCAGCTTTTTCACCGATGCGCTGCCCTCCGCTTTCGGCAATACCACGGCATCCGGCTTCACTGTGGCAATTGCAGCAATGTCGGCCTCTGCATGGGGACCATCCAGCGGATTCACCCGGACAAGAATGGTGACGCCATGATCGCGGGGCTTGGCAAGAAATGCACTGACATGATCCCGCGCGGCACCTTTCGCGGACTCTGCGACAGAATCTTCCAGGTCGAGGATCAGCGCATCAGCACCCAGACCCAGCGCCTTTTCCATTCGCTCTGGACGATCTCCGGGGACGAAAAGCAGCGAGCGAAGTTTCATGACGTGGAATATCCTTAAGAGGGCTTTTTCCGCAGGAGGGCAGACCGCAGGCACTGACAGACGATCTCATCACGCTGATTGAGCAAGACATGGCGGAAGGTCACGATGCCGGTTTCCGGACGGGATTTGGATTCCCGGATTTCCGCGACTTCCGTTTCTGCCCGCATGGTGTCGCCGATGAAAACCGGCTTGGGCATCACCAGCTTGTCATACCCCAGATTGGCCAGGAGCGTGCCAAGAGTAGTGTCACCCACCGAAAGGCCAATCATCAGGGCGAAGGTGAAAGTGCCATTGACCAGGATCTGGCCAAACTCACTGGCCTTTGCCGCCTCTACATCAATGTGCAATGGCTGCGGATTGTGCGTCATCGTCGAAAACAGCAGATTGTCCGTTTCGGTGACGGTGCGACGTATCTCGTGGACGATCCTGTCGCCTACCTGCCATTCGTCAAACCAGCGCCCAGCCATCAGCCTTCTTCCTTCTCGATACGCGCCAGCACAGTGCCTTCCGACACCTGGCCCCCAGCCCGGACCTGTAATTCGGCAACGACACCATCAAACGGCGCAAGCATCGCCTGCTCCATTTTCATGGCCTCAAGCACCAGAAGTTTCTGCCCCTTGATAACCTTGTCGCCCTGGGTCACCTCAACAGCGATCACCCTGCCCGGCATAGGCGCAAGTAGCGCACCGTCCGAAACGGCTCCGCCGCCTCCGGCATGATCAGCCTGTGGAGCGTTGATGGGCCATGCCTCACCATCAATGAACAACAGCGTTTCGTCCCGGACGTCGCAAATCGCACCCGAAGGTTCCGCACCATCCAGTTCAACCACATGCCCATGTCCGGCAATTTCCACCGCGACCCGGTTTTCCGGCGCGGCATTTGCGCGAAAACCGGCGATCGCTTTCCAGGGATCAAGTGGGTCCGCAGGAAGAAGCGCTTTGGCGGCCGCCTGTTGGACCTTCGCCGAAGGATCGGTCGCGGGGACCAAGCGATCAGCATGCCGCTCAATAAATCCGGTATCGATATGACCCGCGACAAAATCGGGATCGGCCGCCGCCCGCGCCAAAAAGGCCGCATTGGTGCGCACAGGCCATACCTCGACCGTCCCTGCCGCCTCGGCGAGCTTGGCGGCCGCCGTCGTACGGTTTGGTGCGGCAACAATCAGCTTGGCGATCATCGGATCATAATAAGGCGACACTTCACCGCCTTCTTCGACACCGCTATCGACCCGGATATTTTCCGGAAGGCGCAGCCGGGTCAAAGGCCCGGTCGATGGGAGAAAACCTGTCGAAGGGTTTTCTGCATAGAGGCGAGCTTCCATCGCCCAGCCATTGATCGAAAGCTGGTCCTGGCGCAGCGGCAACGGTTCGCCCGACGCGACCCGCAACTGCCATTCCACCAGATCCTGGCCGGTGATCGCCTCTGTGACCGGATGCTCGACCTGCAGACGGGTGTTCATCTCCATGAACCAGATGCGGTCGGCGCGAAGTCCTTCTGATGCATCGGCAATAAATTCGATGGTGCCGGCGCCAACATAATCGACCGCCTTCGCGGCCTTGATCGCGGCTTCGCAAATGGCAGCGCGGGTTGCCGCATCCATGCCCGGAGCCGGGGCTTCCTCGATCACCTTCTGGTGACGGCGCTGAAGCGAACAATCCCGTTCGAACAGGTGGACGACATTGCCATGGCGATCGCCAAAGACCTGCACTTCGATATGCCGCGGACCAAGGATATATTTCTCGATCAATACGCGGTCGTCGCCGAAGGAGGCGGAAGCCTCGCGCTGACAGGATAGCAGGGCGTCAGCGAACTGGCCGCTGTCATCAACCTTGCGCATGCCTTTGCCGCCGCCGCCTGCGACCGCCTTGATCAGAACGGGATATCCGATCCGATCCGCTTCGGCCTTCAAATGGGCAGGGTCCTGGTTTTCGCCCATATAGCCCGGCGTGACCGGCACACCGGCCTCGACCATAAGCTTCTTCGCAGCATCCTTCAGACCCATTGCACGGATCGAATGAGCAGGCGCACCGACCCAGATAATTCCGGCAGCCTCGACTGCTTCGGCGAACTCCGCGTTTTCGGACAGGAAGCCATAACCAGGATGTATAGCCTCTGCCCCGGTCGCTTTCGCGGCGTCGAGTATCTTCGCCTGCACAAGATAGGATTCCCGCGCCAGTGCGGGGCCAATGCAAACCGCATCGTCCGCTTCGCGCACGAAGGGCATGTCAGCATCGACATCCGAATGCACTGCAATGGTCCGAATGCCCATATCTCGCGCGGTGCGGATGATGCGGCGGGCGATCTCGCCACGATTGGCGATGAGGAGCGATTTGATCATGACCATTACATCCTGAACAGGCCGAACTGCGGCCGTTCGGGGATTGGGGCATTCAGAGAGGCGGCAAAAGCCAGCCCCAACACGTCGCGCGTCTGGGCAGGATCGATAATGCCATCATCCCACAACCGCGCAGTGGCATAGTAGGGATTGCCTTCATCTTCATATTTCTGGCGGATCGGAGCTTTGAAAGCTTCCGCTTCGTCAGCACTCCATTTGTCAGCGTCGCGATGAACGGTGGCGAGGACGCTCGCCGCCTGCTCGCCGCCCATCACGCTGATCCGCGCATTGGGCCAGGTGAACAGGAAGCGGGGTTGATAGGCGCGGCCGCACATGCCATAATTGCCCGCGCCGAAGCTGCCGCCGATCAGTACGGTGATCTTCGGTACGCTGGCGGTGGCGACGGCGGTGACGAGCTTCGCGCCGTTCTTTGCGATCCCTTCCGCCTCATATTTGCCGCCAACCATGAAGCCGGAGATATTCTGCAGGAACAGCAGCGGAATACGGCGCTGGCAGGCGAGTTCGATGAAGTGCGCGCCCTTGAGAGCAGACTCGCTGAACAGCACGCCATTATTCGCCAGGATCGCCACCGGCATGCCCCAGATATGCGCAAAGCCACAAACGAGGGTCGTACCGTACAGCGCCTTGAATTCGTGAAACTCGCTGCCGTCGACGATGCGCGAAATCACCTCATGCACATCATAGGGCGCACGCACGTCGGACGGTACGATGCCGTATAGCTCGGCCGGATCATATTTCGGCGCTCGCGGCTTGGCCGCGTTCACCGAGGCAGGCGACAGCGGTTGCAAGGTCGCCACAATGTCTCGAACGATCAACAGCGCATGCTCGTCATTTTCCGCGACATGATCGACGACGCCGGACTTGCGGCCGTGCGTTTCCGCGCCGCCCAATTCTTCGGCTGAGATCACCTCCCCGGTCGCCGCCTTCACCAGAGGTGGACCGGCCAGGAAAATCGTACCCTGATTGCGGACGATCACAGTCTCATCCGACATGGCGGGAACATAGGCGCCACCGGCCGTGCAGCTTCCCATCACGCAGGCGATCTGCGGAATGCCCTCAGCCGACATCTGCGCCTGGTTATAAAAGATGCGGCCAAAATGTTCGCGATCAGGAAACACCTCGGCCTGATGCGGCAGGTTCGCGCCGCCGCTATCGACCAGATAAATGCAGGGCAGTTTGTTTTCGCGCGCAATTTCCTGCGCACGAAGATGCTTCTTCACCGTCATCGGGAAATAAGCGCCGCCCTTCACCGTCGGGTCGTTGGCCAGGATCATGCAATGACGGTCGCGCACCATACCAATGCCGGCAATCACGCCAGCACCCGGAGGACCGCCCTCCTCATCATACATGCCATTGGCCGCGAGCTGACCGATCTCCAGGAATGGAGAACCGGGATCCAGCAGGCGATGAATTCTGTCCCGCGGCAACAGCTTGCCACGAGCGACATGCCGCGCCCGATGCGCTTCCGACCCGCCTAGCGCCGCTGTCGCAACACGAGCCTGCAACTCATCGGCGAGCGCTCGATTGTGCGCAGCACGCGCCGCGCTCTCGTCTGAAGCCCCGTCAAAGAGGCTCTGCAAAACTGTCATCGCAAAAGAGGCCGTTCTTATTCTTATGGCACTGGAAGCCGCGTATCAGGCACCGCAGCATTGGCTGAGCGCCGCGCGGCCAAAGATTGGCCGCGCGGCTATCTCATTTAGCTGCGCGAGGGCAGCTCGACGATTGCGGAACCAATCGCGGATGTTTCGCCGCGATGGGTCGTCGCCAACTGGCTGAGTTCAACCAGGTTGCGTCCGTCCTGCTGGAACTTGCGGGTCACGGAGCCGTCGATGAACACCGCATCACCGTCCGGATTGTGGCGCCGGATCTGGCACTTGCTCTGGCGCAGGAAGCCCTTGTCGCCAATCCAGTTGGTGAGGTGATGCGTCAGCCAGGAGCAACGCTCAGGACCGTAATCGTACGCGCCGGGCGCGCCCACTTCGAGAGCGAACGGCTCATCCCAGTGCACGCGCTCAGGGCAATCGGGAACATTGAAACGGTTCCTGATGCCCAGGCCCGGATGCTTGGCGAACATCTTGTACGCGATTTTGTTGGTGCGGATGTAAAGGCCGCCCCAACCCTGCGCATAACCGATGAAGCCGGTGACCGTCATCGGCCCCTTCATCATGCGAGGCAGTGCCTCGCCTTCCTTGACGTCTTCCCAGTAGCGCGGGGTAGAGCCGCGGATTTCTTCAGCTTCATACAGCTTGTAGAATTCCTGGAGCTGTTCTTCGGTGAACGGCTCAACCCGGCCGCGCGCCTCGGTATATTTGGTGCCGCGTTCGCGCGCTTCGTCACGATCGGTGCGGAACACCCAGCTATCGCACTCCGCAACCTTGTCGCCATGCTGGTTGAAGAAGTCGGTGTGATAGATCTGCTGGAAAGACCGTCCCGCGAAACGGGTCTGATGCTCGATCAGATCTTTCAGATACGCTTGAGTGGAGATGGTGTCGCCACGCAGAACCGGCTTGTGCCAGGTCCAGTCAGCGCCCGCCCACATGGCGTGCACGCCGGCAAGGCCGCCGCAATATCCGGACACGATACGGCTGGTCGAGAACAGGAAGCTCGGCAGAGCAACGATTTCGCCATAAGGCGATTTCGCCGCATAGGCCGGGTCGCACCACAGGGGGTTATCATCGCCAATGCCGTGCGCATAATGGCGGATGCCATCGCGGGTCGCTTCGTAGTTCCAGGGCTCGACCGTATCCGTGATCGCAATACCGATGCGCTTACGGAGATCGTCCAAGCCCGCCTCGGTGATCTTTGGAAACTTATTCGTGGATTCAGCAGCTATCGTTGCCATGTCGGCACTCCTTTTCGTTTTTAGTTTGCAGCGGCGGCCAGCTTTTCCTGTTCCTGGTCGCGAAGGATTTTGCGGTTGACCTTGCCAGCCGGCGTCTTGGGCAGTTCTTCGACAATTTCCACATGACGCGGAAATTCGTGCTGGCTCAGCCTTTCGCGGGTAAAGACTTGCAGTTCCTTGACATATTCGTCGTCGCCAGGACGCGGCGTGACGATGAAGGCTTTGACCACCTGGCCGCGCGTCGCGTCGGGCACGCCAATGACGGCCGCTTCCTTGACGTCGGGATGCTTGAGCAGCGTGTTTTCGATTTCGACGGCGCTCATCGTCCAGCCTGCCGAGATGATCACGTCATCCGCACGGCCCGCATGATAGAAATAACCCTCGTCGTCGATCTTCGCCAAATCCTTGGTGGTTTCCCAACCCTCACGGCGCCAAAGCATCAGTTCGCCGATAACATCCGGGTCGGAAGGCGTGCCGTCCGGCTTTTGCACTTCCAGCTTTTGGCCGGGAATGGGCTTCCCCAATGAACCCGGCTTGACCTGAAAGTCAGGGGCGCCCGGATAGTTGACCAGCACCACGCCGATTTCCGTGGTGCCATACATGCTGCACGCCGGAACGTGGAATGTTGCATCGATGAAGTCGAGCGTCGCGGAATCGATCGGTTCGCCGGTATAAGACAGCTTCTTTATGGCGAATGTGAACTCACCTGCCGTCCCGGCATTGCGCATCATGCGATAATGGGTCGATGCCGCGGACATGTTGGTGATGCCATAGTCCTGCATGGCCTTCATCAGCCGGGTCGCGTCGAAACGTCCGGCAAATGTTCCCGTGGTCACGCCCAGCCCCAGCGGCGCAAGGGTGCCATGCCACAGCCCGTGGCCCCAGGCTGGCGAGGACGGACAGAAGAACTGATCCTCCGGCCGAATGCCCGTGCCATAGAGCGCGGCGAACATCAGCACGACAAGCGCACGGTGCGTATGCTTGACGGCGGCCGGCAACAGACGCGTCGTTCCCGAAGTATATTGGAAGATAGCAAGGTCATTGGCCTTGCTGGTCACTTCATAGGAATCGGGATACTGGGTCAGTTCAGCCAGCAGCGCGTCATCCGCAACGATGACCCGCACGCCCTCGACCTGCGAAGCCATCTCAAACTTTTCCGCATTGGTGATCAGGAGCTTCGGCTTGCAGTCGTCAACGCGAAGACGGAGCCCATCAAGGCCGAACAGCGTAAACAGAGGAACGCTGATTGCGCCACGCTTGATCGCGCCGAACAGGCACAGATAGAATGGCAGCGACGGCTCCAGCATGAAGGCGACGCGCTCACCCGGCTCAATGCCGTTTTCCTGCAGCCAGTGCGCGAAACGCGAGGAGCCGCTCGATATCTGATCGAAGCTCAACGCTTCATCGCGGCCGTCAGAGTGGGCAATGCGCACGGCGATCCGGCCACTACCATCCGCATGACGATCGATGCATTCATGGGCGATGTTCAGGCGGTCGAGATTTCCGTCGAACAGGTCCCAAAGCGCCGTTGACGAGGCGTACTGCTGCGCATCGGCATAACTCGTGTAGTCAGTCAGCTTGGCCATGTATGCGATCCATTTGTCCAGCGCCCGCGAGGGCATTGCGCATCGCCCCGCATGGGCGATCGCTCTCGGCTCGGAGCTATACCCGTACGAATGTTGTTGTAAATATAGAATGTTGTTGTATATATTGAACGATAGGATTTGCCCATGAAGACAACCACGCCATCCAACCCACCCCCGCCGCGAATAGATCGCGAACTCGCGCGCGCGGTTGAAAACAGTAAAGCTCCGGCAATTTCACGGGCTGCGGCGGTTTTGCGCCTGCTTGGCAAACATGATGCGCCGATTGGCGTTCATGCGATCGCCCGCGAACTTGGACTGGTGCCGAGCACCTGCCTGCACGTACTCAGGGCGCTGGTTGCAGAGGAGCTTGTCGCATTCGACGACAATACGAAACGCTATTCCCTTGATGCCGGCGTGCTGACCCTTGCCCGTCAGTGGTTGCGGCAGAATCATTTCACGGAAATGGCGCAGCCCCATCTCGACAGGATCGCCAACAACTTTGGCGTAACCCTGCTAGGTGTCAGAATTGTCGGGACCGAGCATATCATTGCAGTGGCGCTTTCACGATCCAGCTCCAATTTCCAGATCAGCACGCAGATCGGCAGCCGTTTCCCCGCTCTGGTTAGTGCCACAGGCCGATGCATTGCTGCCTTTGGCGGTCACGCACGCGAAGACCTGGAGGCAGGCTTCCGCTCTTTGCGCTGGGACGACGCGCCATCACTGGAACAATGGTGGGAGGAAGTCGACCGGACTCGCGAGCTCGGCTTTGCGGTGGATAGCGGAAATTACATGAGCGGCGTTACGGTAATGAGCGCGCCCGTCTGGGGAAATGGACGGCGACTCAACCATGCGCTGGTTGCCATCGGGATCAGCAGCACCATTCGCGACGAAAAGATGGAGCGGCTGCAAGACGAAGTGCTTGCATCAGCGCAAGCGCTGTCAAAACAACTGTCTGGCGAAGAAATATGATGAGTGCGCAGGCCGGTTTCCCTGAACGCCCAATTTTGCGCTTCGCAGCCAAATTCCCGCATCAATGAAAACGCATTAAACGATTATAATCAGGAGTAAATTATGGCTATCAAGCGCTATTATATTCTTACGGCTTCCGAAGGGAACGAGGCCGCGCTGCAAACCGCATTGGTTTCCCTGTCCGAAATCGTTCGCCCGTTGAACGGGTGCGAGGGTATTGAATTGTTAAGCGACCTTGGAAACAGCAAGCGCTTCATCTTCATTGAAACATGGTCCAGCGCCGATGCGCAGAAGGAAAGCGGAGCGTCGATTCCCAAGAGCGCTTTCGGGCCAATCATGGCCGCACTCGACGGTCCGCCCGATGCAAGCTTCTTCGAAACGCTGATCGAAAATTGAGGTCGGACAAAATCTGAAAGTTGAACCGAATAGGGCCGCCCAACATGGAAGATCGCGATTGCGATCGCCTACCGGGCGGCCCCTATCCGGATATTCAATCGGCTTGCGCCGCGCTTAAATTGCCAACGCGCCACCATCGACGCAAATTGCCGCGCCGTGAATGTAGGACGCTGCATCGGACAGCAGCCACAATGCGGTTTCGGCAACCTCCTCAGGCTTGCCAAGCCGTCCCATCGGATGGCGGGCGCGATAACTGTCGAAGATTGGCAGAAACGCCGGATCATTCACGAGCCGGCTAACCATCGGCGTTTCGATGATACCGGGCAGGATCGCATTGACCCGCACGCCCTGCTTTCCATAATCCACCGCTGCGGCGCGCGTGAGACCGATTACGCCATGCTTGGCGGCGACATATTCGGAGGCTTTGGGAATAGCGACTTGCCCCAATCCTGAGGCGGTATTGACGATAGAACCGCCGCCAGCCTTCAGCATGGGCGGAATCTGATATTTCATGCAGATAAATACGCCGGTCAGATCAACCCCGACCACCTTCTGCCATTCTTTCAGGGATATTTCGTGGAGCAGCTTGTCTGCCTGTTCCAATCCAGCGTTGTTGAACGCGCCGTCGATGCGACCGAAATGGCTCAGCGTACGATTGACCAGCGCCTCGACATCTTCCTCAGCCGTGATGTCGGTGCGAACGACGATCACGTTTCCGCCGTCCTTGGTGATCATCTGCGCCGTTTCTTCACTGCCTTCGACCATCAGGTCGGCAATGGCGATTTGCGCACCTGCACGCGCAAAGCGAATGGCCGCTTCCCGGCCAATCCCGCCAGCCGCACCCGTTACGATAATGACTTTATCTGCCAATTCTCCAGACATAGCCGCTTCTCCTTTCTACGATTGTTGCATCACGGATCAGAAGAATGAAGGGATTGCCCACCAATCATTCTTCTTGAGGTGACCGGTCAGATCGGATCCCAGGTAAAAACATCGCTGCTCCGGTCGAGCGGAACGGCGCTTCCCATCAACGCCTTGATGCCATGTTCCGCGATGCTTTCGGGAGTCCAGTTTTCGCGATGGACGCTCCGCACCGGGCGTACGCCACTCATCAGGAATATCTCGTTGTTACGGGTGGCGAAAACCTGGCCCGTTATATCCTTGGCCTGGTCTGAACCGAGATAGGCCACGAGCGGCGCGTTTTTCTCCGGCGTCATTTGCTTGAGCACGGCGACCCGCGCCTGCTGGTCGGGCGTCTCATTCGGCACGGCGTTCGTCATCCGGCTCCAGGCAAAGGGTGCGACGCAATTGGAACGCACATTATAGCGCTTCATGTCGAGCGCGATCGATTTGGACAGGGCAACGATACCGAGCTTCGCGGCGGAGTAGTTGGCTTGGCCGAAATTGCCGATCAGCCCGGACGTGCTCGTCATATGGATATATGCGCCGCTTTCCTGCGCCCGGAAATATTCCGCGGCCGCGCGGCTTACGAAGAAGCTGCCATTGAGATGGACATTGATGACGTCCACCCAGTCTTTCGGACTCATCTTGTGAAAGATGGTGTCACGGAGAATGCCTGCATTGTTGACGACAATGTCGATCCGTCCGAAGGTATCGACTGTATTCTTCACCATTTGCTGCGCGGCGTCGGGTTCTGCCACACTATTGGTGTCAATCGCCGCAGCGCCGCCACGCTGCTCAATCAGGCTGCGCGTTTCCTGAGCGGGCGTGTTCGATTGGCCATCACCGGACAGACTGGCGCCGACATCGTTGATCATCACCTTCGCACCAGCGGCAGCCATCGCAATTGCGATCTCGCGGCCGATGCCGCCACCCGCTCCCGTGACCAGCGCAACCTTGCCAGCCAAAATTCCATTCTGATCCATGATCAGTCTCCATTCGCAGTGCCGAACTGAGCCGGCGATTTCTGAATTAGTTTTCTTTTGGACGCCGCTTCTTCGCCTGCAGGGCGGCCAGGGCCGCCTCCACCGCCTGCTTGTGCTCATCGGATGAAGCGGCGATCGCCTGCGCCGTGGCCGTAAAGTTCAGCAGATCCTCAAGGCTCATCGCGCCGCTTTTGTGCAAAAGCTGCTTGGTCATCCTGACCGCAAATCCCGGATTGCTGGCGATCCGAGAAGCCATCGCCATGGCCACGTCCATAAGCTGTTCGTCGGGAACCACCTTTGTCACCAGGCCCCAGGTAAGCGCCTCATCCGCATCTATCATGTCGCCGGTCAGGCTCATTTCCAGCGCCTTGGGAAGGCCGACGACCCGCGGAAGCAGCCAGGCGCCGCCGTCGCCGGGGACATATCCAATCTTGACGAAGCTCTCCGCAAACTTGGCGCTTTGCGCGGCGATACGGATGTCGCACATGCAGGCAAGATCAAGCCCTACGCCTACGGCCGGCCCGTTTACCGCTGCTATTACCGGCAATTCCAACCGCGACATGGCAAGCGGAATGCGTTGTATGCCGTTGATATAATGCGTGCGAGAAACGGGCGGCGATGTCTTTCCAGCCGTTTCGGCAATCTTCTTTATGTCTCCGCCAGCCGAAAAGGCCGCGCCCGCGCCGGTCAGGATAGCGACCTTCACCACATGATCATTTGCCAGCCGCTCGATTGCCCCAAGTAACGCCGCCTGCATCTCATCAGATGATAGGATATTACGCTGCTCAGGGCGATTGAGCGTGATGATCGCTACAGCACCTTCCTGACGATAAAGGACATGGTCCAAATGGCATCTCCGGAATGACTGGTGTTACGGGCGGCGCTCAAGCGATGTGAGGAAAATCGCCGGGATCAGAGGCCTTGAAGGAAGGTATGACGCAGACCGTTAAGACCCGATCTTGATCTGCACACTCTTGGTCTGCTGGAATTCTTCCAGTCCCTTCTGACCCAGTTCGCGCCCGATCCCGCTTTCCTTGTATCCGCCGTGCGGAAGGTCATCCAAACCGGAATTATTGTAGCAGTTCACGAACATCTTGCCCGTGCGAATGGCCTTTGCCACACGAAGCGCCCGCCCAATGGAGTTGGTCCAGACACCGCCTGCAAGCCCGTAGCGGCTATCATTGGCAATCCGTATCGCGTCCTCCTCGTCAGAGAATGGTATGACGGAAAGGACCGGCCCGAAAATTTCGTCCTGCGCTATACGGGCGCTATTATCGACACCATCAAAGATGGTCGGGGCGATGAAGAAACTATTATCGAATGCCGCACCTTGCGGTGCGCCACCGCCAGCCACCAATTTCCCTTCCGACCGGCCAGTGGCGATATGTCCGCTAACACGGCTGAACTGATCCGCGCTCACCAGCGGACCCATCATGGTCGCGCCATCATTGGGATCGCCGATCACCTGCTTGCTGGTATTTTTCACCAGCGCTTCCACAAACCGGTCATGAATGCCTTTTTGCACCAGCAGGCGGGTGGCGGCCGAACATTGCTGACCGCTGTTGAAGCAGAATGCGTTGACGGAAACCGCTGCAGCCTCATCGAACGGCGCATCGTCAAAAATGATATTTGCGGATTTGCCGCCAAGCTCGAGTGAAACCGGCTTGAAAGTGGAAGCCGCCGAACGCATCACGATCCGGCCGGTCATATTCGATCCGGTGAACGCGACCTTGTCGACCATCTCCGATTCAGAGATCAACTGCCCCACGACAGCGCCGCCGCCAAGATCGCTTGTAACGACGTTGATTACACCGTCCGGCAGACCTGCTTCCGTAAGATACTGCGCAAGAAGCAAAGTAGGGCCGGCGCACAGATGCGAGGGCTTGATAATGATTGTGCACCCCGCCGCGATCGCGGGCGCAATCTTCACCACGGGATTAAGCAGCGGGAAATTCCACGGAGTGATCAATCCGGCCACGCCGATCGGCTCATGCAGGATCATACCCATCGCATCAGGGGCGCGATCACTGATCGCCGAACCATGCAGATCCAGCGCAAGGCCAGCATAATATTCGAACGTACGAATGGACGTCGCAAGTTCGCCAAGCGCAACAGACCTGGGCTTACCGGACTCGGCGATCATGCGCTCGACGAACGCCTCGCTGCGCTCACCCAAAATACGGGCCACGCGCGTAAGCACCTCGAAACGCGTCCGCGCCCTGCTGCTCGGCCACAGACCAGAATCGAATGCAGCGCGCGACGCCTTGAGCGCCAGCATGCCATCCTCAAAGTCGCCATTGGCGTAAACGCCCGCTATGGAACCGTTGAACGGATTGCTCCGCTCAAAAGTCGCTCCGGAGAGGGCCGGGAGGCTCTTGCCGTTGATCCATAGGCCGAATGTCGGTGGAGCGGCTGTCTCGGCGATGGTCAATTTTGATGCTACCGCCTGCGTGGACTCGGAACTCACCTATCTCTCCTTCGGCGCTGTCGCCCATGTGATAAACTCACCCGCTTTTTCGAAACGGGTTAGGATACGCCATGCAGCGCGCAGGACCATTTGGGACGATCCGCCGCCTCTCATGAAGCTCATCCACGGGGAAACTTACATCCGATGCGGCATTCCGCCTCGTGCTTTATCCGGAAAGCATCCTTCTCCGATCCGCAACAATCCTTTCAGGCCGTTTAGGCAGAGAAAGGCGCGGAAACGGAGCAAGTCGCGGCGATTATGCGTGTCGCCAATGCCCAAACCGTGATCGGCATTTAACGCACATCCCGCAAAGGTCTTTGCCGATATTGCATATTTGGAACAATCATCATCCCCCTATAGTGCAGCGCTGTTGACATCCTGACAGAGGGTGATCGATCCCTTGCGTCGATTTCTTTGTCATGAGGCTGCAAGCCGAAATTGAGGGCGGGCTATGGCGTTATACGCGGCCTCCTCCTTTCAGCGATTGTGGACGCGATAGTCGGAATGTGCCGGACTTTGGAGGACAAATTCCGGCTCCTCCCGCAAATCGCGAATAGAAATGACCGACGTAGAGGATAACTGGATGGAAATCAGCGCAGACGAGATCAAGGAACTCGGCACCCGCGTTCTTACCCGGCATGGAATGAAGCCCGAACATGCGGACATGGTGCTCGATCATTTGATCGATGCCGCCATGAGCGGACACGCATTTGCCGGGCCTCCGCGCATCTTTTCGATCGTTGAAATGCTGCGTAAGGTCGGACCGGGCGAACCCATCAGGACGATCCGCGAGAGCGCGTCCTGCGCAGTCATCGATGGCGGCGGCGTTACTGGATATGTCACGTCTCTGATGGCGATAGACAAGGCGGTTGCCCTGGCGAAGGAAACCGGTGTCGGCATCGTCGGCGTCCACAATAGCTGGTTCAGTGGCCGCCTGTCCTACTATGTCGATCGCGCGGCGCGGGCGGGAATGGTCGCCATTCATACGGCCAGTTCGCGCGCGGTCGTCGCACCACATGGGAGCATTGACAAACTTCTGGGCACCAATCCTGTTTCGCTCAGCTTCCCGGCCGATGGCGACCCCCTGGTCATAGACTTCGGGACCAGCGCAGTCGCTTTGGGTGAGGTCCTGCTGCGGCAGAGATCGGGAAGGGAATTGCCGGAGGACACGGCGGTTGACGAAGAAGGCCTTCCAACCACGGATCCTTCCGGCGCCCTTGCGGGAGCCATGCTGGCCTGGGGCGGTCCTCGCGGTTCCGCTCTGTCCATAGCGGTTCAGATTTTCGGAGCATTGGCGGGCGGCGCTGCCCCCGCAGCGGATTTTCAGGATTCCGGTTTCTTCTTCCTCGTGTTCGACCCGGCCATGCTGATGCCAGCCGACAAGTTTAAAACTCAGGTTTCATCCTTCATCAACGACATCAAGACCTCGCGGCCAGCCCCTGGTCAGCCGCCCGTTCGGATTCCTGGCGAACATGGCCATAAGAACCGGCGTGAAGGCCGGGTCCGGGGCAAGATCGATCTCGATGATAAAGTCTATGCGGGGTTGTTGGCGCTGTTGGACGACTGAACACTGTCGCCAACATTTCCCGATCGATGAGCGAGGCATTCCGGAAGCTGCTCTCCCCGTACATTCGGCGGTGATTTTTGGCGTCCGGAAAATGCCGGGACTGATCAGTCGGCCCCGCCTATCCCGTTAAATCCCGTCTAATTAAATACGGAGCGGCCGTTGCTAACTACGATGGCGTCGCGTTCCACAACACGCGCCTGGAATGATCCATCATTCCACATCTCAACGCTGATGGTTTCCCCCGGCAGTACCGGCGCAGAGAAACGCAGCTCCATTTCGCGCAATCTTTCCGGCTGAGAATCGCCAAACACCTTCACCAGCGCATGACAAACTATTCCGAACGTGCACAGGCCATGCAATATCGGCCTGTCAAAACCAGCGGCAATGGCCGCAGCCGGATCGGAATGGAGAGGATTATAGTCGCCGTTCAACCGGTAAAGAAGGGCCTGCTCCGGCCGGGTCTCCAGCTTTAAATGGGTATCAGGCGCCCTGTCGGGGAGGCGATGCGCCGGCTTGACGGGGCCAGATGGCCCTCCGAAACCGCCGTCGCCACGCAGGAATATCGTGCTGGGTGCAGATGCCAGCAGTTCCCCTGTCGCAAAGTCGCGCAGTTCCTTATCTACATAGAGCAACGCGCCCCTGCCCTCGCCCTTGTCGACGATCGCGGCCACTCTCGTCTTGCCGACGATCTTGCCCTCAACGGGCAGAGGCTTGTGGATGATTATCCCTTGTTCGCCATGAACGCGTTTCGCAGCATCCACGCCAGTCTCTGGATCAAGAAGCCAGGCCCCCGGATACCCAAGCACGGTCGCTATGGATGGAAGCGCCTGCAGAGGTCCATGTTCCGTCACGAAACGCAGTTCATCGGCGTCCGTCGGATTCTGGCCAAGACCCACGGAAAGCGCGTACAAAATAGTATCTCGTTGAGTCAGATCCTGTTCGACATCGGGGATCTCAAAATTCATCAACTTGTCATAGTCGATCGCCATCGGAATCCTCGCCTAACTCAATTGCCGCGCCTGTCGCACGGGATCTTTGGTCAACTTTTCTTACGGAAAGCCACTTAGCGCCGTGCTTTACGACGATCCAGGCAACACCCACGCAGGCGGCCTTTTCTCCTGTCGCGCCTTGCGGCCTTCGGCAGCGCCTTCGCTTCGGACCGATTTTACCGCCCATTCCATGGCAGCATCCAGCGCTTGCGGAAGTGTCGCTGTATCAACCGCCTGCACCAGTTTTTTCAGGTGAGCGCAGGCTTCAGGATCTGCAAGGAGCAATCCGTCAATTAATGCGCCAACCGTGGAGTCAAACTCCTCTGGCGCGACGGCTCTGGAAACCAGACCGATCCGCTCCGCTTCCTGTCCGTCAAATCTCGAACCGGTCAACAACGCATATAGGGCCTTCTTCGGCCCAACATTACGCAACAGCATCGCTGCCGAGAGGGTTGGCGCTATACCAAAGCGCACTTCGGGGAAACTAAATGCCGCATCGGTTGCGGCAATCACGACATCAGATCCTGCCGCAATCGCCACGCCCAGGCCAATGGCATGCCCCTGAATAATGCTGACCAGAGGCTTGGGAAACGCTTCTATCGCCAGCATCAGCCGGCAGAGTATCGCATAGTCAGCGCGGACGGCATCATCATCGAGCACGTCCGCGCCCTGAAAGTCACTCAAATCGCGGCCGCTGCAGAAATTCCCATCGGCACCCCGGATGATTATCATCCGGCAGTCACTATCCAGCGCGAAATCCACGAAATGCTTTTCGAGCGACTCGATCATTGAGAGATTCATCGCATTGCGGCGATGCGGATTATCAATAATCAGGTGACAGTCACCGCGAACGCCCCGTTCGATGGATATGCGTCCCACTCAGGCCTGCTCCCGCAGACCTGTCAGCCGTTCAATCTGCTCGTCGCTCAACTGCATATGCGCTCTCAAAATCTCGTCATTATCGGCCCCAAGATGCGGCACAAGACGCTGCGAGAATAGCGTTTCCTTATTCAGCGTGAAAGGCGCGCCGATGAAGGATTTTGGCTCCTGACCGCTTTCCGCGAGCGAAAGGAGAATATCATTCTCCTTGAGCTGGTCATGCGTAAGAACCTGATCAAGCGTATTGAGCGGGGAGATTGCGACACGGTTCTCTTCGAACTTCTCTACCCAATAAGCGGCATCGTTCGTCTCGAAAATCGCACTGACCAGAGCGATCAGTTCCGCTCTATTCTGCAACCGGTCATCATTGGTCGCGAAGCGCGGATCGACCCCCAGTTCCGGCCTGCCCAGAGCCGTGCTGAAACGCCGCCATGCAAGGTCATTCGTTGCCCCGGACAATATATAGCCGTCACGGCATTTGAACGCCTGATAGGGAACGAGATGCATAACCCCCGATCCCTGACGCTGCGGCAAACGCCCGGTCTGCAGCCAATTCACGGCCTGATAGCCAAGAATTGAAATGGCAGTGCGCAGAAGCGACACTTCCACATGGCACCCGCCATTGACGCCGCGGCTGTGCAAAGCCGTGAGAATGCCGCCATAGGCGATCAGGCCCGTCGACATGTCAATGAAGGAGACGCCGCACCTTACCGGCTCACCGTCTTCCGTACCGGTTCCCAGCATGACACTGGAAAAAGCCTGCATCATCAGATCGTAGCCAGGCTTGTCCCGCATCGGACCGCGCGAGCCATATCCCGTAATAGAACAGAGGATGATGTCCGGCTTGATCTCCTTCAACGCTTCGAACGTAATGCCGAGGCGCTTGGATGATTCCGGGAGGAAGCTCTCGATAACGACATCGGATTCCCGGACAAGCTGCGCCAGCGCTTCCTTGGCCCCGGGAGCCTTGAAGTTCATGACAACGCTGCGTTTGCCACGGTTCACGCTGCTGAAGTTGCAGCTAAGGCCATCGGCTGTCCGATCGCCCCAGCCCCGGTTTTCATCGCCTTCAGGACTTTCGACCTTCAGAACGTCGGCGCCCATATCGGCAAGCAACTGGCCACAATATGGCCCGGCAAGAACCCTGCTCAGGTCCAGGACCTTTACGCCCTGCAATGGATACTGCATGTCTTTTAAGAACCTTCAGAGAGTTAAGCGGCTTCCTGCTCGAACTTCTTGAGTTCTTTCTGCACCGCCGGAACGACGTCCGTGATGAAGCGCTCCATGGATTTCGTGACGCTCTTATGCTCCATGTCGCCAACCTGCATGAGCAGTGCGACATGATGAGGCTGCAGACCACGCAGCAACGCCACCATCTTCTCGACAACCGTATCCACGTCGCCGACCGGCAGATTGTGGCGGATGCGATCCATGTCCGGCTCGCCTTCAAACGGCACTTCGCCGATGATGTAATCTTCGCTCACATTCTCGCGACGGTTCTTGAAGCTCAGCGCAAGCCGCTGCTGGTAACGGGCGCAATCGAGGAAGTGATCCGCCTCGGCCTTGCTGTCGGTGACGAATACCATGCGGCTGCAGGCAACCTTGGCGTCGGCGGGATTGCGGCCTTCTGCGGCAACCAGCTTCTCATATTCCTTGCGTATGCCGATCAGTCGCGTCAGGCCGCCCAGCGCGCCCGACATGAATACCGGATAGTCGTTACGAGCGCAGCGCCTCAGATGCGCCACTTCACCACCGGCATACCAGATTGGCGGCGTAGGCTTCTGCAGCGGCTTGCAGCTAATCGTGGAACGCGGAAGGTTGAAGTGCTTACCGTTATAATCGAACGTCTTTTCAGACAGACCCAGTTCGATCAGGTCAAACATCTCCGTGGTGATATCAGCAGAATCTTCCAGAGTGACGCCGAAGCGCTCAAACTCATAACCCTGATAACCCTTGCCGACACCCAGTTCGAGGCGACCCTCGGTGAGAATATCGGCCAGCCCGATTTCCGCCAACAGCCTTGAGGGGTGATAGAGAGGCGCAATGACAACGCCGCTGCCAAGCTTGATGCGCTTCGTCTTTGCGGCTGTGTGCGCCACCATCATCAGAGGAGAAGGGCACAGGCCGTAGTTGGAGAAGTGATGCTCGGCGAACCAAACATTGTCAAAGCCAAGCTCATCAGCGAGGACGACCTGCTCCACAGACTCCTTGAAGATCTGTTCGCGCGGCTTCACGGCATCGCGCTGCTGCATCAAATTCAAAGTACCGAATGTGGTCATGTTTCGCCCTCTCGAATTTCCATGCCCCGCCGCGTTCGCGATGGTTGATCACCATCTGCTTGGAGCTGTTTGTTGCGATACGGGTGATTGTATCGGAGCGGACATTATTGAGAACCATCGCAAATTGGCGAACACCGTCGCGATTCAAGCAACAATCCAATGCTCTTTTGACTATGCAAAAACGGCATTGCCCCAGCAGTTCTTGGATTTACCCCCGCCAAAGGCTCAACAGAGACCGCCTCGCCTTTCAACAATATGCATCAATAGCGTGATCAACCCCGAACATCTCAGTGCGCCGTATATCCGCCCTTTGTGGACCAGCCGCCATCTACGGCAAGGTTTGCACCGGTGATGAAGGACGCTTCGTCTGAAGCCAGGAACAGTCCCGCATAGGCGATGTCCAACGGTCGTCCGGTGCGCGACATCATCGGCCAGCCGTTGAAGTTTCTCGCAAACTCCTCGCTTTGCGCCAGCATCGCTTCCGTTGGAGGCGCGACAATGGGGCCGGGCGATATCGAATTGGCGCGGATCCAATGCGGAGCGCCTTCAAGCGCAAGCTGGCGCGTAAAGCCAATGACCCCGCTTTTGCCAGTGGCATGTGCGGCGGCCCCAATAAACTCCGTAGCGCGCATGCCCGAAACTGACGCAATGTTGATAATCGCCCCTCCGCCACGCGCCACAAGGTGACGCCAGATCGCCCTGGACGGAAGAAACACGATATCCAGTTCAAGCCGCATCGTTTCGCGCCACTGATGCAGAGTCATTTCACCGAAGGGCGCGAAATGGGTGTTCGCTGCGTTATTGTAGAGAATATCCAGGCCGCCATGCGCCTTTGCCGCATCATCAATCCATGGTCCCACGGAAGCCTCATCGGCAGCATCGACCGCGCTCATGTAAATCTGCAACCCCTGCTCGCGCGCCATCCGCGTGGTCGCCTCCACGCCTGCCTGGTTCAGATCGCTTGCCACGACGATTGCGCCCGCCTGCGCAAAGAGAATAGCCGCAGCCTGCCCCTGCCCCCCGCCTGCCCCTGTCACGACGGCGATCTTGCCGGCAAGCCTTCCGGCTACCGGACCATTACTCGTACGATCACGGGATGATCCGGTCATTGTAATACTCCTTGATTTCTCATCAGCAGGCAGATGCGCGGGCCGCCGCGACGCTCAGCCATCAGGATATTTCCGGGATGGCCACAAAGGAGCCAGCCGGACAATGCCATGCTAAAAAAGCGAGACCAGAAAATCGATGAAGGCGCGCGCCTTTGGCGAGAGCTTCTTCGTCGGCGGCCATACGACATGGAGCGCCGTGTCATTGTCGTTCGACGGGTTGATGATGTAATCGGTCAGCACGGGACGCAACCGTCCGTCACGCACGGGGCCGCGGAGCATCCATTCCTGCGCCACAAACAACCCTATGCCATTTATGCAACTGGTAAGCAGGATCGATCCATTTTCGGATTCCAGATTACCGGCAACATGCACTTCCAGCTTCTCGTCGCCTTTCTCAAACCGCCACAGATTGCCGTAGTTCACCGCGCGGTACAAAAGGCAGTTATGCTGTTGAAGATCCGAAGGATGCTTCGGCTCGCCATAGCGTTCAAAATAGGCGGGACTTCCACAAAGTATCCGCTTGTTTGCGCTAAGGCGCCGCGCGATGAGGCCGGAGTCGTTGAGATGCCCCAGCCAGACGGCAACGTCGAGGCCATTGGCGACGAGATCGACCTGCTCATCCGCAAGGACGAGGTTGAGCTTGATGTCCGGATATTGTTCCAAAAATCGGGGAAGTTCCGGCGCAATGATGGACAGGGCCGCCGAGGCGCGGATCTGGGCGCGCAAGACACCTTTCAGTTCGCTCTGGTAAGCCGACACATCGCGCTGGAGATTGTCCAGACTGGATAGAACTTTTATCGCGCCCTCATAGAAGGCGGCGCCGCCGTCTGTCAGTCCTTGCTGCCGTGTCGTTCTGTGCAGAAGGCTGATCCCCAGCCGATCTTCAAGGGCGCTCACTTGGCGGGCGATTGAACTGGTGGATCTTCCAGTCTGCCTTGCCGTTTTTGAAAAACTGCCATTTTCCACAACGGCGACAAAGGTCCGCAGCTCGGCAAGTTCATTCATGTTACGCCTCCCCTACTCAACAGACCATTGCGAAAACTGGCCGGCATCCCCGAATTGCCCATGCTCTGGATCTATGCGGAAATTCTATTTTCTTGGTCGAGGCCCGCAGCATTCTTGACGCCGTAAAGAGCGGGAAATCATCATGGAATGAAGCCTCCCCAGAAGAACGGGGGCAAGCCGGTCCCTGGCCGCAGAATCTCACATCCAGCCGTCTCAAACAGTTGCAGGTGTTGCAGGGAAATAAAGACGTGACCGCTATTCCTTCGCCGGTTTGGCCACTGCCGCCCGCCATTTTCGACTGGCGGCAGTGATCATTTTCAAGAGTTAGAAGTGCTTGGTTACAGAAAGCCCATATGTCGCCGGAGCCGCCGGCATGCCGAGGATCGGCGCACCGGAGAAGGGCGCGGCAACCACCTGAGAAACATAATACAGCTTATTGGTGACGCTGCGGCCATAGGCGCTGATCGTCCAATCGCCCTTGCGAACAACATCCAGATAGAGGTTCAGCTCCCAGCGCGACGGCTGCGACACGAAGTCAAAATTGAACTGGGAGAATTGCAGCTTGCTCGTCCAGCTCAGCTCCGCGCGAGGCGTAATGTCGGCGAAGTCCGGATGGAAGGTATAACCGATCTCGCTAACCACCTTATACTTGGGCGCGGATGTCAACTGGTTGCCTGCCAGATTGGTCAACTGTCCCGTGAACAGGTTCGTGTCGAAAAGCTCACGATATTCGCTTTTCAGCCAAGCGAGATTGAACGACATCCGCAGATCATCGACGGGGACTGCGGTGATTTCCGCTTCCGCACCATAGAGCCGGGCCTTCGCCGCGTTGAGCGTTACAGGGCCAGGCGTTGGCGGCTGCAGGTTGAGGATGGTGATCTGCAGGTTGCTATAGTCATAATAGAAGCCGGACAGATTGACGCGAACGCTCCGGTCGAAAAGATCGGCCTTGATACCCGCCTCATAATTGGTGAGCTTCTCAGGGTTATAGGCCGGGCTCAACTGAGTGAAGTCGAAACCACCGCTCTTGAAACCACGCGAATAGGTCGCATAGGCCATGACACCGTCAGCCACCTGATAATGAACAGTAGCCTTCGGATCGAAGGACGACCAGGACGCGCTGCTCGGACCAGTCGCGCTGCAGCTCGTGGTTCCGGGGATGAAACCGGTAATCGGCGGAGCAACGCACCCAACGACCAAAGGCGTTGTGGGCTGATAGATATTGACGAAATCGAGCTGATTATAGCGATCGATGGCCCGCTTTTCATAGCTGTACCGCGCGCCGATATCGATGCCCAAAGCGTCAGTAACGTGAAGAGTAGCCTGGGCGAAAGCGGCATAGGCATTCGTCTTTTGCGTGCCGCCCTGGCCAAAGCCCTGATAGATGGGCTGCAGATTTCCGCCGAACAGAAGACCGGACGCGCCGAGATTCAGCCGGAAGCTATTCTTCTCATGGAAATAGAAGCCGCCGACGACCAGATCGACCGGCCCGCGCTTCAGCGACAAACGCAATTCCTGCGAAAACTGGTCCGCCTTGTTGGCGACATCAAGCGTGGTGGTCGAAGGATCGGCGTCATCACCGGTGCTGGTGCCTGCCTGGTTGACGTGGCGATAGCCGGTAACCGAAGTGAGATCGACATGGTCCGCAATTTCAAGCGTGGCGTTTGCCGACAGACCATAATTTTCCATGTAGAAGCGCTGATCAATACCGGCGCGATCACGCCGGCTCGCCGGATGCGCAAAGCCATTCACAGTGGCCACATCAGGGAAGAACGGATTATTGCGAACAAAGGCGTAGCCGCCTGCATTGTCCTTCTCCCAGCGATAGTCGCCGGTCAGGGTCAGATGGAACGTCTCTGACGGCTCGAAACGCAGCTTAGCGCGCGCCGCGCGGCTCCGCTCGCTGTCAACATCGTTGCCCGTGGTGATATTCTTTCCGAAGCCGTCACGATCATTGGTCTGGAAAGCGAAACGCGCAGAAACCGTGTCGGACAAAGGACCGCTGATCGCGCCTTCCGTGCGGATCAGGTTATAATTGCCAGCGGTGATCGCAGCATAACCATCCAAGGTATCCGTCGGGTCATTGGAGATGATGTTAACAGCGCCAGCCGTTGCGTTGCGGCCGTAAAGCGTACCCTGCGGCCCGCGAAGCACCTCGATGCGATTGATGTCAAAGAGCGACGTCAGCGCAGCCTGCGGGCGAGCATTAACGACATCATCGGTGTAGACGGCGACGCGGCCGTCGGCGCCTGCGTCAACGCCCTCAAGACCGATACCGCGAATGAATATCCGCGCGTCTCCCCCAAGACGCGAGAAGTTCACATTCGGGATTGAGCGCGTCAACGCATCGAGATCGGCAATGCCGCGATCCTTCAGCATGTCGCCCCCGACAGCCGTGATCGCCAGAGGCGTCTGCTGAACGCTCGACGTCTGCCGCTGTGCGGTTACGACGATGTCCTCGATCTTTGAGCCTTGGTCCGCTGCAGCATCCTGTGGAGCCGAACCTGTTTGCTGCGCATTGACTGCGGTCGCGCCAAGCATCGACACAGTCAAAATTGCAGATGAAGTCAGGAATTTGCGAAGCATTATTACCCCCTCCCAGAGTATCAGGCAAAGATATGCGCCCACATCCCCTGTTTCCGGAGAGTGGTGCGGTTGAAACTCGAAGCGGCATTTTCCCAAAGAAGGGGAGGCAACTCCATTCCCGGTTGGGCAAGTGAGCCTTTCCGAGATTGCGGAATTCATCACTTTTTGGGGGAAAGGAATAAGCGGGCACGACAGCCAGCGCTGAGCCATATCGAAAAATTATCTTTTAAATTCATGTATTTAAAAGACATACCTCGGACTAGCGAAGCTATTAATGCAATTTGCCGAGCGCCGCTGATTTCACACATTTTATCAAAAATCGCGATCATGCTTTGCGTTAGATGATTAGCTGATCAGCAAGTCAGTCCCTTTAACGCGGGTCTCAGCAACTGGGCCGCTCAGCTTAGAACAGAAAAAGGGCCAAGCCATTCTGTGGCTCGACCCTTCCTTCTATCGGTATGACGCCGCCTAGCGACGCCGCACATCGGTTGACGAATTAATGACCTTCAACAAGCGCATGCTTGGCGCCAACGCTGACGGCAAATATGTGGCACGGTTCGTCAAAGGGATTGCTCCATGCATGGATGGTGCCGCCCTGAATAAATGTATCGCCCGCATGAAGCGTCATGGTCTCGCCATCGTCAAGCTCACATACCACGCTGCCGCTCACAATATATCCAGCATCAACGGTTGCGGACCGATGCATCCCAGGCTTGTCGGTCATTTCAGAGAGCGCGCTGGGTTTTCCATCATCCTCCCCAGGCTGCAGCTCCTCATGATTAGCCTCTGTATTGGCGTCCAGCACCAAATGCGTGCAGCGAAAACCGCCGACCGGAGGAAAGAACCACGGATATTCGCGCAACTCGCCATCATCAGGAAGTTGGATATCCGCAGCAGCCCACATATCGCATATTGTGAAGCCTTTTACCCCCGGAATGGTTTCCATGGGAAGCTCGACATCGCTCGCAACGATCGCGCGGTTATTCTTATGTGCAGTAACCACACGTCTGCGTTTGACAGGCATGATCCATCTCCTAATTCTACGCCGATGCCGCCATGCGCGGCCGCGCGGACTTATTCCCTTGTCGTGGCCCGGCGAGTCTATTTCGCGTTTGGCAAAGGTGCGTTCGCAATTTGACGAAATGTGGTCACGCGCGCGCCATCAGGCGGGGAGCCTCGCCTGTCAGATGTTGTACGAGCAATCGCGTCGCCGCGAGAAGTTGCGCCGGGTCGCGCACGCACAGCATCAAGGGGCGATGCGCCCAGGTTTCTTTCAACGGCCGGACATTGATGCCCAATTCTTCGACAAAGGGATGCGCAGCGACCGCAGGCAATATTGCCACGCCGAGGCCCACCGACACCATCTTGCGCACACTCTCAAAGCTGGTCGCGTGCGCGCGCTCTTTGAGCGTCTTACCCAAAACCATCGCCTGATGCCGGTACAAACTCAGCAACGCGCTGTCTCGCTGCATACCAACGAAATATTCGCCCAGCATGTCGGAAAGCTGGAGCGAACTGCGCTCCGCAAGCGCGTGGCCCGGCGGCAGGATCGCAACCAGCTCATCGATTTCCCACGGTATCAAGTGTAGGTCACCGCCATCCACAGTGCCCGACACCAATCCAATATCGGCCGTGCCAGTGCGCACCGAATGGATCACTTCGATGCTGGTAAATTCGTCGAGCTCGACATCAACGCCAGGATTGGCGGCGACAAATTCGGCAATTTTTCCCGGCAGCAGACCTGACGTCGCCGACATATGCGCATGAACGCGAATATGCCCGCGCGTCCCGCCCCGTATCGCCTCCATGTCCAGCACCATGCGCTGAAGCAGATCGAGAAGATCGCGGATCTGGTTTACCAGTATCTGGCCGGCCGCACTCGGAACGACGCCCCGGTCTCGCCTTTCCAGCAGCGTGACGCCGCAACGCCATTCCAGGTCAGAAATGCGCCGGCTGATTGCGGATATCGCGATATGCTCACGCTCCGCCGCGCGGGCCAGCGTGCCTTCCTCCACCGTCGCGGCAAACAACCTCAGCGAAGTGAGATCAATCTCTTTGATGGACCAGCTATGATTAGCCACCATGACAATTTGACCGCACGATCACCCCCAGAACAAACAAACGCAATGAGGTGCCCGCTCCTCCATGATGCCGAGCGAGATGACTCAGCAATGATCACCCAATAGCAAAAAGACCATCCTTTTGTTGATCATTTGAACAGTAAGTGTCAAGTGCGATCACAAATCCGCAAAATCCGAATTTTACAGAGAGCCGTTTTCCAGCCTGTCATGCGGCTCTGGCCCTGTCAGCACGTTCGCGCGCCGCAACAGCATCGCGCACCCGTCCACCAATCAAGGCGCCCGGAATCTTCGCAAACGCATCTGCCGCCTCGACAAGGCGGGTGATATCGATTCCGGTTTTAATCCCGGCATTGTTGAACATCCAGGCGACGTCTTCGGTCGCGACATTGCCCGTGGCTCCGGGAGCGAATGGGCAGCCGCCCAGCCCGGCGATCGAGGAATCGATAACATCGATCCCCGCATTCCATGCCGCCCAGACATTGGCTGCGCCCATTCCATAGGTGTCATGGCCATGGAACGCCCAGCGGACCGAAGGCGCACATTCTTTCTGCACCAGTTCAAAGAGAGAGGAAATGCGGTCCGGGCTTACGCGCCCCGTGGTGTCACACAGTGCGATTTCAGCTTCAGGGGCAATCTCTGCCAGCCTGCGGGCGATTGCCAGCGTCTCCGACTGATCGAGTTCGCCAAGAAAGGGGCAATCAAATGCGGTGGCGACGTTGACGCGCAGCTTGGTGCCCGCCGGCAGAAGATTTACGATATCCCGGCACTCGTCCACGGACTGCGCCGGAGACCGCCGCACATTATTCTGATTATGCGCTTCGGACACGGACAGAACAAAGGCGAGATGATTTGCGCCAGCAGCAAGCGCGCGTTCGGCTTGCCGGACCGTCGGAACAAGCACCTGCGCATCCAGATCAGGAAAATCCCTGGCCGCATCGAGTATTTGCGCTGCATCGGCAAGTTGCGGCACCGCCGCCGGATTGACGAAAGATGTCACTTCCATCCGCCGGATACCGGCTTCGTACAGCTTACCCATCAGGGCAATTTTGGTTTCAGTCGGGATAAACGGCGCTATCGGCTGAAAACCATCCCGCGTGCCAACCTCAACCAGCGTTACGTCGCGCATCATATCACTCCCTCGGCCCTGAGCTTCGCGACCTCCGTCGGATGCATGCCTAGCATTCCGACAAGAATTTCTTCGGTGTGAGCGCCAAGCGGCGGCCCCGGCCAGCGGATCGAACCCGCGGAACTGCCGACACGCGGCACAATGCCCGCTTGCAAAACGGGGTCGGCAAATTGCGGATCATCAACCGCGCGCACCATATCCCGATAGCGAAATTGGGGATCCGCCGCACAATCCGCCGCAGTATAGGCCTTACACGCGGGAATGTCAGCGGCGACGAGCTTATCCGCCAAATCCTCGGAATTAAAACCGCTGCTCCAGTCGCTGATGACGGCGTCAAGCTGCGCCGCATTCTCAACCCTGGTCTGGTTGGAGACATAGCGCGGATCGCCGATCAGTTCGGGCTTACCCATCAGCATGGCGAGTTTGGCGAACAGTGGTTCCGAATTTGCCGCAATCAGCATCCAGTTACCGTCTGCGGTCGGGTAAGCATTGGATGGCGCAGCCGTTGCGATGCCGCCGCCTGTCGGCTGCTTCACTTTCCCAAGCGCCCCATATTCGGGGAGCATCCCCTCCATCATACTGAAAACAGCCTCCGACAGCGCCACGTCAAGGCTGTGCGGCGAAGCCGCTTCGCTATCGCTGGGGCGGCCAGACCGGTCACGCTCCCAAAGCGCCGCCATAACGCCGAAAGCGGCATAGAGGCCGGCGAGCGAGTCCCCGATGCTAACGCCAACTCGTACAGGAGGAAGATCGCTCTCGCCCGGCCGATGATTGGTCAGATAACGAAGCCCTCCGACCGCTTCACCCACGACGCCGAACGCCGCGCGGTCGCGATATGGGCCATCCTGCCCAAATCCTGAAATGTGCGCCATCACCAGGTCGGGGCGCACGCCACGCAGCACGTCCGGTCCCAGCCCAAGCTTTGCAAGCTGACCCGGCCTGAAATTTTCAACAACGGCATCGCATGACGCAACCAGACCAAGGATGATCTCGCGCGCTTCGGGCTTCTTCAAATTGAGCGTAATGCTGCGCTTGTTCCGCCCATGCATCGACCACCACAGCGATTTGCCGTCGATTTGCGCACCCCATTGACGCACCGGATCACCATCGAGCGGCTCTATCTTGATTATGTCTGCACCCAGATCGCCCAACAGGCGCGTGCAGAACGGCGCTGCTACGAAATGCCCAATCTCCAAAATCCGCAGTCCGTTTAACAAGGCCGCCATATATTATTCCGTCATTGTTGGAGTGACCGCGAGGTCATCGATCCCCTGCTATTGCCATGGCCCCGCAAGTCCATTTCGCGTTCGGCAAAGGCGGGTTCGCGGTTTGATATGATTGATAGATATCCAGTGGCTTGCTGCGCCAAGACCGAGCTCATTGGACTTCGAATTTTGGCCAATCCGACTGACCATCCGAACAATTTTACAGTTGAGCTATAACCTGTTCCGGCTCACCTTTCCTGCTCTGCTCGGCCCGAAGCAGTTTGCCGACTATCCTGCGTGCGCGGATCGCCGCCTGATCGGTTGGAAGAATTACCGGCCGCATGGCGATTAAATCGGTCTCATCACCCATGTTCGCCTGCACCTCGGCAATCATGGCGCCATCCTCAAACGTAAAGACATTGGCGATCGCATCGCCAAGCTGCTGACCGAACATTTCATCGTCCAGGCGGAAGTTGCGCGATGCAGACCAGAAATAGTGGCAACTGGTCTCAGTCTCCGGCGTCACAAGCTCCGCTCCCCAAATGCGCAATTCCCTGTCATCGCCCGGATCGCGCGAGACGAAATGCAGCTTTAGAAGCATATTGGCGGGCGCGTCCCACCGGACGCCGCTCAGGCCGTCCAGCCTCTCCGGGGCATCTGGCCAGATCAATCCGGTAAAACCAAAGGGCCTGGTATTTCGCTGATTATATATGGTGGTAATCGTGTCGCCATCCTGCAGGATATCATGCTCGACCCTGGTTTCCGGGTCGTCAGGGACCACGAGTATCGGATGCAGAAATTGGGTATGGGAAAGATCGAGCAGATTGTCGGCGACAAGCTGGTAGCTTCCCTTGACCGGAATCATGCCGCCGACTGTTTTATATCCGCCATCATCATGCGCCGGAAATTCTGGGATAAGCGCCGGATCGGCCTCATCGGCTTCGCCCATCCATATCCAGACCATGGCGTATCTATCGATCACTGGATAGGATTTGAGGCGCAATCCCGGCGGGATCATCGAACCATGAGGATTGAGCGCACATGCGCCGTCTGGAGAGAAACGAAGTCCATGATAGGGACATTCGATATCGTTCCCCCGCAACCTGCCTTGATGCATCGGCGCGAAGCGATGAGGGCAGACATTGCCGAGAGCGACCGGATGCCCCTGCTCCGTTCGATATAAAACGACTTTTTCGTTCAGCAATGTGCGCGTGAAAGGATCTCGAACCAGTTCATGGCCCCAGGCGGCGCAATACCAGCGGTCTTTAATATAGCTCACCAAAACCTCTCCTAGTGATTTTGGACCGGTCAACCGCCAGCGATTTTTCGCTTTGCAATTGACGGTATGTTCGCTCTCACCGGCTGAGCGAAGGCAAATCCAGCACCAGCATCATCCTGGGCCCTGTAGCCAGTGAAACGGCCTGCCCTTTGGAAGTTCTGCCTAACGCAAACGCTCTATCGATAATTCGCGCGAGGTCGGGCGGCGTCCGTTTGCCTGATATTTCTGCGCCAACCGCCTGCCCGAAAATATGCAGTGGATTACCGGCGGGACGTTTACCGGATGCCTAGGCAAACTACCGAAGGGGGCCATCACGAAGATTTAGCGAAACGCCTTCACAAAATTCCGCAGGCGATCACCACATGCATCACAACCTGATCTGCGCTGTGAAGATAAATCACACGAACCAATGACCACAGACCAGGCGGCGGACCCTCCCCAGACTGACCACTAGCCTCCCACCACTGAAACAGCCCATACTGGCCGCAACCATTTTAACGTCGTGGAAGATGCTTGGCTCGTCCGCATCAGCTCACGACCAAAGTGAACTGATGCGGCGTGGGCTTTTATCAGGCGTTTACGGTCTCGCGCTCGCTGGTCCAGCTCGACGCATCATCGGCGGTCGCGGGTTCGTAGGCGG
>NZ_MINO01000009.1 GCF_001757355.1 Sphingobium phenoxybenzoativorans | reverse complement strand
TGATGTCGATGTCGCCATAGCCGAAGCCAAGGCCCAGGCTGACGCCGCCCGCCGTGGTGGTGCCGAGGCCGACCGAGCCGCCATAATTCTGCGTCCGGGTCGCCGACGCGCCATAGGGGACGTTGCGGCCGTAGCGGACGAAATTGCCGTTGGGGCTGAGCCAGATGTTGAGGCCGCCCTTGCCCATCGCGCGCGGCAGATAGCGGGTGAAGTCGCCGAACGGATCGGTCGTGCGGATCGCGGCGATGGAGCCGTAAAACTCGCCGCTGGCCAGTTCCTGCATCGCTTCGGCGATCTGATCCTCGTCAAGCTGCGCGTCGAGGGCGTTCAGGACGTCCGCCATGTCCTGAAGATTGGACACCGCCGCTGCATTGGCGGGGTTGCCGGTGAAGGCCGGGTCTTCCAGACGGGCGAACACGGTCGGCAGGATGGCGTCCAGCGCATGGCCGACCGCCACGACATTCAGGTCGGCTGCGTCGGTGGCGTAGGATTGGCGCTGCACCTCCACCGAGACGATCGTGCGTCCGGGCGCGCCGGCGCGCTCGCGGAAGATCAGGTCGAGGAAGGGCGAGTTGACGCCATTGGCGATCGCATCGGCCGTCACCCCGACGCTGCCCGAAACGTCGAACAGGTCGGCGCGGGTTCCGGCGATGAAGCGCCCATTGCTGCCCGTCACCACATTCACGGTGCCGGCGAGCGAGAGATTGCCGTCAACCGTGATGAAGCTGGGCGAGGAATAGACGATGCCGGGCGTGATCGCCGGGACGACCTGCGCCAGCGCGACGCCGCCCGCAGTGCCGGAGGTCTGCACGACCGGGGTGACGCCCATGACCAAAGTGCCGGAGGCAGACTGGGCGAAGTTGCCGCGCACATAGGCGCTGATGCCGTCCACCGTGGCGATGCCGTTGGCGTTGGCGGCCTGCAGGCGGCCGACGACCAGCGTCGCGCCGTTGGAGACATTGCCGCGAATGCCGAACAGGTTCGATCCGCCATTGACGTCGAGTTGCACCGCGCCCTGATTGATCGCGAAATTGCCGACGTCCATCGTCCAGGTCGGCGTGCCGCCCGGAACAAAGGCCGCGCCGTTGATGACGAAGGTACCCGTCCCGGTCTTTGCCACCGAATCGACGCCCAGGATGCGCGATCCCGCCGTCAGGAAGCTGGCGGCGGACAGGGTGGAGGCGACGTCCGCTGTGTTCAGCAGCGGATCGGTGGCGGCGAAGGGCGCGAGCGCGGCGGCGCTTTCCTGCTGCCGGGCGCTGTCGGCATTGGACAGGCCGAGATAGCCGTTGCCGTTGAGGTTCAGCGTGGTCTGGGTGTAGCGCGCGCCGGTCGCGGCGTCATGCTCCGCCGAGACATTGCCGACCGTCACCGACCCCGCGTTCAGGTTCAGCGTCGCGACGATGGTGTTGCTGATCAGCGGGCCGCCATTGGGGATCAGCGCGCTATCGACGCCATAGCTCGACCCTTCGATCGCGCCGCGCACGAGGATGGCGTTGCCGCCGTCCGCGCCGCCGACGAAGCCGTTCTGGGCGAAGCTATAGGTCTGCACCAGCGGCGTCGCGCCCAGCGCGGTTATGACATTGTCCACCGCCGTATAATGCTGCGCCGAGGAGCCGAGATAGACGCCGCCGCGGATCACGCCGCTGTTCGTCGCCGTGCCCTGCGTCGCGGTCATCGTAGCATTGCCGCCAACCAGGCCGCTGTTGACGAAGGAGGCCGGGGCGGCGGTCTTTACATAGACTTCCGTCGTCTGGTCGACCTGCGTTGGCGGGTTGTTGGTGCCCGTGCTCTGGATCACGCGGCTGTAGGTGCCGCCCAGCGCATACACGGCGACGTCGCCATAGATGGTGCCGCTGTTGGTCGCCGTGGATTGCGTGGCGCTGTCGACATAGACTTCCACCGGCGCATCATAATAGCCACCGGTCAGCGTCGCGCTGGCCCCGCCGACGATGCCCGCATTGGTGAAGGTCGAGGGACCGCCGACGGCGCGGGCGAAATAGTTGCTGGTCGCGCTGCCCGTGCCGGACGGGTCGGATGTAGCGCTCTGCGTGATGTCGTACATGTCGGCGCTGAGGCCATCGAGGCCGATCGTGCCGCCAAGGCCGGGATCGGTGAGGACGCGGCTGCCCGCGCTGATCGACACGGACGATCCGGCGCGGCCCATCGCATAAATGTCGCCGGAAACGACGGCGGGGGTCTGCGCGGCGGTCATCGCGGCGGACGACTGGATAACGATGGAGGCCGTGCCGCCCGTGATGGTGTAGGTGGAAACGCTGCCGTTCGTGCCGCGGCTGATGGCGGAGACGCCTTCGCGCGCTTCGCCGGTCAGGGTGACGCTGCTGTCGCCGAGCGCGGAGCGAAGGTCGACGTCGCGCGTCACGATGCCGTCGATCGCGGCGCTGACGGCGCCCTGGCCGGACAGGTCGATACGGCCGCTGACCGTTCCCGCATTCTGGAAGGAGGTCGCGCCGCCGACGCTGTCCACCAGCACGTCGCCGAAAATCTCCGCGCCGGTGCTGTTGATGCCGGTAAAGCTGTTCGTCGCCGTGGCGGTATCGCCGGTGTAGCGGAAATCGACGGGATTGACGTTAGTGCCGACAATGCCGCCATTGGTGAAGGTGACCGCGCCGGTATAGGCCGGGCCGACGATGATCGCGCCGGGGCCGTCATCGACGACGGTAGAGCCAGCCGACAGCACGAGCGAGACATTGGGAGGGGTGATGGAGCCGACGGCCGTGTTCACGCTGGACGCGGTGTTGCCGGCGGCGGTGCAGGTGACGGTGTTGGGATCGGTCGCGCAAGCGGCCTCGGCAATGGAGGGATGGGCGAGGGCGAAAACAACCGCGCCACTCATGATGCCCGTCGACAGCCGGACCTTGTTGCGGTTCATCATATAACTCCACCCCTATTGAAAAGTCTGTGTTGGGCGATTGCGGCTAATGCCCGACCCTTAAGATTCCGCGACCAGGCCGTTTGCGATTTGTGAACGGGTTCGCCAGCCCGCCACGGATATCAGGCGACATTCGCGATCCTGACCGCCGATCTCAGCGCCCTGGCGATGCGCGCGGGCCTCCGCCCGCGCCGCTTTCCGTAGAGCGTTTCCATAAGGTCCAGCGACTTCAGATGGTCGTGAATCCATTGCAATGTCCCGTCATGCGCCATGTCGCGCAGGCGGGCGGGCGCAAGGTCGAGCAACCGCGCGCCATCGACGATCCGGAACCCCGCATAGGCGGGCGCATGCGCCAGCATTTCCGTGCGGATATCGAGCGCCGCATCCTTGAGCAGATCAAGCTCCATCAGATGCCTGACCAGATTTTCGGTCCGGGCGGCGGCGGCCTCAAAAGTGTGGCAGAAGGCGATGATCCGGGACAGGGCCGGGCTGGGGCCGCCGTCAGCGAACAGGGGATAACCGCCCTTGCCCCCTGCCCGGACGACGCCGGATGACGGATCGAAGCACAGGATGAGTTCCCCGTCCCCCGGCCTGTGCGCCAGGAGCCAAGGGTAACGGCGGACATAGGCGGGGACGTAAAGACCGCGCGGGAAGGCCCCGGTCTGCGCATCGACAAAGCGGTTCTCGCCAGTGTCGAGGCCCATCACCGCAATCGGAACCGGCCTGTCGCCGGAGGAGAACACGACCGGATAGAAGCGGCCGGCCGGCGCAAATTCCTCTCCCAGCAGGGGCACGACATTCTGCCGCGAAAGATCGGCCGGGCGCTTGACCGGTTCAAACCGGAACCCGTCATGCACGACGCTGTCCAGAGCCGCGAGCTGATTATAGAATAGCGGCAGGCTGACGGTATCGACGATCGACTGCATCGGCATATCCCCCTCGGACCCCCGATTGTCCCGCAGGCACTATGTACCGATTTGGGACAATTGGGAACATATAGGGGAAATTCAGGATGCGATAGAGTCGAATGCGAAAGGGAAATATCCATCCTGAGCCGATAAATCCCCTGCCTTTAAAACCCATGCCTTTCCGCCCGTTATCATGATATAAGGGCGATGTCGGACGGGGCACAGGCATGAGATATTTTCTGACGGCGATGATGCTGGCGATACCGGCCGCAGCCATTGGCGGCGTTCCGGCGGCAGCCGACGGTTTCGCGCGCTTCGCGCCGGAGATCGAAGCATTTTCGCGCCAGCAGGTCGCGGAACGGGCGGCGGACGACGATGCGCTGTTCGTCGGCAGTTCCAGCATCCGCCTGTGGAATGTCGCCCGCAGCTTTCCCGACATCGATGCGGTCAATCGCGGCTTTGGCGGCGCGACGACGCCCGATGTCCTGCACTATTATCCCCAGGTGATCGCCGGGTGCCAGCCGGAGAGCGTGATCGTCTATGTCGGCGAAAATGACATTGCCGCAGGAAGAAGCCCCGATCTGGTGGCGGCCGATGTGCTGACCCTGCTGGGCAAGATACGGGCGGACTTCCCCCATGCGCGCATCGCCTATCTGTCGATGAAGCACAGCCCGCTGCGCGATGATTTGTGGGGCAAGATGGCGATGGTGAACGCGACGGTGAAGGCGCACGCCAAGACCGGCGGCGGTTTCGATTTTCTGGATGTCAGCAAATCCCTGCTGGCGGTGGACGGTACGCCCGACAGGCAATTCTACACCGTGGACGGCCTGCATATGAACGCGCTGGGCTATGCGCGGTGGACGGCGATCGTGGACGCCTATCTGGATGCTGCGCCGCCCCAGGTGACGGAGAAGCTGGCTTCGTCCTGAGGGTCGGCAAAATTCAGCCGCTTTGACCAGCCGACGACCAGAACCGTCATGCCAGCGAAGGCTGGCATCTCAGGCAGGGATGCGCCAAGCCGCCTGAGACCCCAGCCTGCGCTGGGGTGACGATAGAATGAGGAGAGTGGCAGCATTCACCACCCTCCAATCACTTCCCTAAAGCCCCGCGACCAGCGAGACCCGCGTGCCGGGCGATCCGGTGTCGAACTCTATCGCCGTCCGCAGCGTGTCGGCCATGGCCCTGACGATCTTCGAGCCGAGGCCGGTGCCGATCGATACGCCGTCGGATGGCATGCCCCTGCCGTCATCCTCGACCCGAAGGCGGAAGCTGTCCGGCGTCTCGCGGCTCAGCAGCACGCGGACCTCGCCGGGTGTCGTGCTGTCATAAGCATATTTGCAGGCGTTGCTGACCAGCTCATTGACGATGATGCCTACCGCGACCGCTTTGTCCGTGGCGAGTTTCAGCGGTTCGGCGACAAGCTGCAGAGTGCGGCGGGACAGCGGCGTCGACCAGGTTTGCTCCAGCTCCGCGATCAGCGCGCCGAGATATTCCTCCATATCCACGGTCTCGACGTCATCGGTGGTGTAGAGGCGCTTGTGCACCTGGGCGATGGCGGCGATGCGGCGCTGCGTATCCTCCAGCGCGGCGCGGGCGTTATCGTCGGCAAGGGCGCGCGCCTGCATATGGACGAAGGCGGACACAAGCTGGAGACTGTTGGCGACGCGGTGGTTCACTTCCCCCAGCAACGCCTGGAGCCGGTCGTTGCTGGCGCGAAGCTGCGCCTCCGCCTGTTCCTTTTCCACGCGCAGCCGCACGGCGACCAGCGCCTGTTGAATGGCGCTGGCGAGCAGGTCGAAGAAATCCTCGCCTACCGTCTTGACGACATAATCGACGGCCCCGGCCTTCAGCGCGGCGACGGCGATCCGGCCTTCCTCCGACCCGGTGACATAGATGACCGGCGGCGGGGACGGCAGTGCGCGGAGCTGCGCCAGGGTGGCGAGGCCGTCCTGCCCCGGCATATAATGATCGACGGCGACAAGATCGAAGGCGGTTTCCGCGGCCATCGCCACACCCTGCGCGCCGCTTTCCGCCAGTTCCACGCGATAGCCGCGCCGTTCCAGGACACGGCGCGTCAGCCGCCGCAAACCCTCGTCGTCGTCAATGTAGAGGATGTGCGGCGCGTCAGCCATTAATCGGAATCGAGATCCGGCACCTGAATGACCGAAAGGAACAGGCCGAGCTGCTTGATCGCATCGGCGAAGCTTTCATAATTCACGGGCTTGGTAATGTAGACGTTGCAGCCCAGATCGTAGCAGCGCTGGATTTCGATCTTGTCGTCCGTGGTGGTGAGGACGACGACGGGCGTGCGCTTCAACGGGCCTTCGCCCTTGATCTTCGCCAGGATGTCCGTGCCGCTCATGTCGGGCAGGTTGAGGTCGAGCAGGATCAGCGCCGGGCCGTTCAGTGCGGGGCCGCTGCTATCCTCATACAGATATTTGAGCGCGGAGGTGCCGTCCACGAAATGGCGGATCGCGTTGGAGATGCCCGCGCGGCGAATATTCTTCTCGATGAGGCGGGCGTGACCCTCATCATCCTCGATCATCACGATGTTGACCGGCTGTTGACCGTTCATCTGTCTTTCTCCCCGGCGCCGGCGAATACCGCCGGCAGATTGACTTCAAACACCGCGCCTTCCCCCAGTTGCGAGGCGACGGTTATGGTTCCGCCGAGGCGATAGGCCAAAGCGCGAACATGCGCCAGTCCGATCCCCTCGCCCGGCTGATCCTGCTCCCCCGACCGGCGGAACAGATCGAACACCCGTTCATGGTCCTTTGGATCAATTCCCCGGCCATTGTCCTTAATCTGGTATAAGACGCGAAGGCCGCGCCGCTGCCCTGTGACTTCTATTATGCCCGGCCTGTCCCGGCGCAGATATTTCACGGCGTTTTCGACAAGGTTGGATGCGATCTGCTCCACGGCCAGACGGTCGCTGACCATCGGCGGCAGATCATCGGCGATCCTGATGGTCGCGCCGACTTCCTCCGTCCGGTGGCGCAACGTGTCGGCGACGCCCTGGAACATGCCCACCATGTCCAGCGTCTCGGGCGCGATCGTGCGGCGGCCCTCGCGGGACAGGCGCAGGATCGCGTTGATCAGGCGATCCATCTTCTGCGTCGATGTGCGGATGAAGCCGATGGCTTCGGGCAAGTCCTCCCGCGCGGCGAGGCGGGCTTCCTCCGTCACAATGGCGGGCGCTTCGGCCTCCGCCCGGTCGATCAGCGCGCGGAGCGAATGGGTGGCCGCGTCCAGTTCCGCCGTGAAACCCATGACGTTGACCAGCGGCGAGCGCAGATCGTGCGACACGATATAGGCGAAGCGCTGGATTTCATCATTGGCGCGCTGGAGGTCGATCGTGCGGACGCGCACCGCCCCCTCCAGATCCTCGTTCAGCACGCGCAGTTGGTTGCGGGAGCGCATGAGGCCGGAGGTATAATGGCGGATCGTCGCCACCGACCCGATCGCCACAAAGAAAAGCAATATGCCGCCCAGGCCGAGCGCCCAATAGAACAACGTGATGCTCGATTGCTGCGCCCGCACGCGCTGACCCAGCAATCTCTGCTCCTCGGCAAGCATCGCGGCGGTCGCTTTTTGAATCCGCGACGACACGTCGGCGGAACCGGCATCGCCCGCCCGCCGGCCGATGCCCGTCATCCGCCCGGCATCCGCCTCCGCCATGGTGAACAGCAGCATGGCATCCATCTCCCGCGCGAGCGCGCGGACTTGCGGGATGAGCCGTTGCTGCATGGCGTTGTCGCGGGTCAGTTCAGCGACGCGATCAATCGCCCGCTGCAGATCCCCCCGCGCCTCGGCATAATCCTCCCGGATGGCCGGGCGGCGATCCAGCAGATAGCCGCGCCGGGCGAAACGCATGCTCTGCACTGCTGAATCCACGCGGCCGATGGCGCGTTCGACGTCATAGGTGTGGATGAGCCAGGCGGTATGTTCGCCATTGCGCTGCACGGCGAACGCCGCCGCCAGCCCGGCGGCGAAAATGGCGATGAATCCGACGCTGACGAAAATGATGACAAGCCGCCCGAAATGCTTGTCCTTGTCCAAGGGTAACAGTGTCGGGGCCTTCATCACCCGATCCTTAAGGCAAGAAAATGCCAAAGGGGAAGCCTATTCGTATGCGGATCATCCAGACCTTAACCTGGATAAGATATATGCCGGTTTGCGGGGGCATGGACGGCGATGTTCCGCCCTCCGCGCGCGCCCTGCAGCCGTCCCGTCATCCTCCGGTCAGGTCGAGAAAGGCCACCACGTCATTTTCCGTCGCCAGATAGAGACCGGCCTGCACCTCCTCCGGCTGTTGCGCGGCGATCTCCAGCGCCTCGCCCAACGGTCCGTAGAATAGCGTGGAGGCAGAGCCGCCCTCCCCGCCATCGTCGAGAAAATAGAGCCGGACGGAAGCCTGATCGAATGTCGTGCGCATGGCCGCAGAATGCCGCCGATCACCGGAAAGCACAATGGCGTGACCGCCGGTCCAAGGAGGGGCGATGCGAGTCGGAAAATTTTGCAAGAGAAAATGCATTTCGTTCGCGACTTTCCTTCAGAGACGCGCTACATTTGTGAAATCTTGCAGAAAAGGGGGAGTGGCACCGTGACGATCATGACATTTCCCGACCTGATCGACCTGCAAGACGGCCCCGTCGTCACCGTTGACGGCCTGGAACCGCGCATCGGCGAGAGCTGGCGCGACTATAATGACCGCGCCATCGCATGGATCGAAAGCGACCCGGATTTCACTGTTGGGGAATCCCGCTATCCGCTGCGCCAGCTCGTCACCGAGGCCCTCGCCTATCTGTCCAGCATGGCGGCCGTGATTGTGGCGACGGTCTTCTGGTAATCCCCGCTCTGCCGTCCGGGCGGGCCGCATCCATTCACAGCGCAGCAACATAGGTGTCAGGGACCGGGCGTAGCGGGTTTTCCAAAGCGCTCCGGTTGTATAGGGTCCATGAACGGCCCTCCTGCTGGCGATGCAGGGGCCTATGTGCCCGCGATCAATGACTCGTATGTGACCTGTGCGAAAAGGGAGGGAAGGTCAGCCTTTGCCTGTGCGGACGGGTGCGCGCTTCCGTCTGCACAGGCAGGAGTTCAGTGCAGATGGCGGGACTGGGTTCCTGCTTTCGCAGGAACAGGCTGTATCTGTAGCCGATCAGGACAGGCTCTGGGCCGAAGGCGGTAGCGTGACCGGCGATGCCATCTCCGTGCTGATGAATATCAGCATCCATTCGATAGTTTTGGCGATGCAGCTCAGAAGGGATCCCGACTTTCGTCAGGATGACGGATCGAACGCCGGCCCGTTTACGCCTTTTCCAGCGTGCACTGCAGGGGATGCTGGTTCTGCCGGGCGAAGTCCATCACCTGGTTCACCTTCGTCTCCGCGACCTCATAGCTGAAGATGCCGCAGACGCCGACGCCGCGCTGATGGACGTGAAGCATGACGCGGGTCGCCTCCTCCATATCCATGCGGAAAAACTGCTGCAGGACATGCACGACAAATTCCATCGGCGTGTAATCGTCGTTCAGCATCAACACCTTGTAGAGCGACGGCTTCTTGGTGCGGGCGCGGGTGCGCGTGGCGATGCCGACGCCGGGACCGCCCGCGCCATCTTCGTCGTCCTTGCGCTCCGCCATCATCGCGAAGCGGCCGTTATTGATGCCAATGCTGTTCATGCCGGACAAGAATATGGCAAGTCATGGGTGAGGCGCAAGAGGCAGCGCACGCATTTCACCCGCTTAATCAGACCCATTTCCCGTATAGTCGTGCCGGTTCGGAACGCACCGGACACAAAAGGGGCGGCCGTCCCGTCGCCGGGAGGCCGCCCCTTCGTCAATACTGTAAAGTCCTGCGATCAGGCCGCGAGCGACTTCACCTTTTCAGTGACGAGCGAAACGCGCGTGCTGATCGGCTGGGCGACGTCGCCGGCCAGCTTCAGCATGGCTTCGCTGTTCTTCGCGGTTTCCTTGGCGAAGGCGTCGAAAGTGGTCGACAGCAGTTCGCTCTGAAGCTGGAAGAATTCGGTCGGCGACTTGACGGAAGCAAAGCTCTTCATCGTCGCGGTGGCCTTCTCGAAGCTCTTGCGGCCATATTCGGCGGCGTCCTGGCCCATCGCCTCGACACCCTTCGCAGCGATCTTGCCGGATTCGACGAACGCTTCGACATTGCCCTTGGTGATGTCGCTCAGTTCACCGAGCGCCTTGGTCGACTTTTCAACGCCGGCCTTCGCCTTCTGGTTGAATTCGGCGAATGCGCTCTCAAGCTTCGCCTTCGCTTCGTCGGTGATCTTCTTCGTCGTTTCAATAACGTCCGTCATCATCGCATTTCCTTCTGCTTGCACCAGAGCGGCTTCTACGACCGGTTCCGGGGTCTTTTCTTCCTGGAGTGGCGCCGCCACGGCGGGAATGTCCGTCGGTGCAGCAATCTTGGGTTCCGGCGCAGCCTTCGCCACGGCAGGAACGGGAACGACCTTCCGAGTATAGGTCCTTTTGGGCTTGGGCGCCGGCGTGACCGCCTCACCCGTCGCGGCGGCGGCGGCGTTCAACGCCTGCGTCGCGGTCAATACAGCAGGTTCAGGCGCAGCGGCGGACGCGGCGACAGCCTGTTTGCGCGCAACGCTGACCCGCGGCTTGACGATAGGCGCCTTGGCCGCGCGCTTGGCGACGGGACCAGGTTTGGAGCTTTTCGGTTGCTTGGCCACGACGGTCCTCACCTTTGTTGCGTTGCACAATAGCCGAGTCGTAGGGTTAATGCAAGTCTTTATTGTGCAGTGCAGCAAAATGCGCGGCGAGCCCTGCAAGCGGTTATGGAAAGGGGATTTTACCGCGTCTTGACATAGCTCCCGGGGGCATCCTCCAGCGCCTTCAGCTTGCCCTTGCCCGGCTTTCTCGCGCCCTTTGCGGGAACCTTCGCCGGGGTCATGTCCTCAATCCACGCCAGCCAGTCCGGCCACCAACTGCCCTTGGTTTCTTTCGCACCCGCAACAAAATCGTCCAGCGTCGCCACCGGCGCGTCATTGGTCCAATATTGATATTTGCCCAGCGACGGCGGATTGATCACCCCGGCGATATGACCCGACCCCGCCAGCACGAAGCGCAGCGGACCGGAGAAATGCTCGGTCAGTTTCCAGACGCTGGAGACCGGGGCGATATGATCCTCCTGCCCCGCCTGAATATAGGATGGCGTCTTGACCCGGTGCAGATCGATCGGCGTGCCATCGACGGTTATGCCGCCCGGAACCGCCAGCTTGTTGTCGCGATACAGATCCGCAAGATAGGCCTTGTGCCATTTCGCGGGCAGGTTGGTGGTGTCGCCATTCCAGAACAGCAGGTCGAACGGCGGATAGTCCTGACCCAGCAGATAATTGTTGATCACATAGTTCCAGATGAGGTCGCGGCCGCGCAGCAGGTTGAAGGTCGCCGCCATATAGCGCCCGTCGAGATAGCCGGGCGACGCCAGTTGATCGACGAGCTTCAGTTGCTCGTCGTCCACGAACAGGGTCAGGTCGCCCGCCTTGCTGAAATCGACCTGGGCCGTGAAATAGGTGGCGCTCTTGACCTTCGCCTCCTCACCCCGCGCGGCGAGCAGCGCCAACGTGGCGGCAAGGGTCGTCCCCGCGACGCAATATCCGACGGTATGGACGCTCTCCACGTCCAGCAGGTCGCGCACCGTATCGATGGCGTCGATCTGGCCCTTCAGGATGTAATCGTCCCAGATGACATCCTTCATCGTCGCGTCCGCCGACTTCCACGACACGATGAACACGCTGATCCCCTGCTCCACCGCCCAGCGGACGAAGCTTTTTTCCGGCGAGAGATCGAGGATGTAGAAGCGGTTGATCCAGGGGGGGAAGATGACCAGCGGCGTTTCAAGCACCTTGTCGGTCGTCGGCGCATAATGGATGAGCTGGTAGAGCGGCGTTTCCTTGATGACCTTGCCCGGCGTGGACGCGACATTGCGGCCAAGTTCGAACAGGGAGCCGTCAGTGTGGGTAAGCTGGCCCTTTTCCATGTCGGCCAGCATATGCTTCAGGCCCTTGAGCAGATTTTCGCCGCCCGTCTCCAGCGTCTTGTCCAGCACCTTGGGATTGGTCAGCGGAAAATTGCTGGGCGACATGGCGTCGACCAACCCCTGCGTCGCGAAGCGCAGTTGCGCCTTCTGCTTGGGATCGACGCCATCCACGGCGTCCGACAGGCGCAGCAGATAATCCGACGCCAGCAGGTAGCTTTGGCGGATGAGGTCGAACAGCGGATGCTTCGCCCAGGCGGGATCGGAAAACCGCCTGTCCTTGCGCGCGGCGATGCTGTCCGCCGGGGCGGGCGCCGGCTCCTTCGCCATCAGGCCGCCGCTGTCCAGAAAGCGCTGCCACAGGGCCATGCCCTCATTGGCGAATTCCGATTGTATGGCCGCAACCGTCTGCGGATCGAAGGGCATGGGATAGCCGGGCACATGCGCCGGGGCGTCCGAAACCGCCTGGCTGGCGCGTTCCAGCATCATCTGCTGCGCCCGGCCGATCACCCTGGTCCAATGCTGCATCTGGTCGAGAGAGGGGAGTTCCAGGGTTTCGCCGTCACCTTGCGCCATAATCGTCTCCCCTGTTCTCCCGTCCCTCTGGCAAGGAGTCCTCCCCCGGTATATAGGCCGTTTGCCGTCACATAAAGCGGCGTCGCAACTTCCGTTCCATTCATGGAGAGATCGAGAGAGACAATGTCCGAAGAATTTTACCGCATGAAGCGCCTGCCCCCCTACGTCATCGCCGAAGTCAACGGCATGCGGGCGGCTGCGCGAGCGGCGGGCGAGGACATTATCGACCTCGGCATGGGCAATCCCGACCTGCCGCCGCCCGACCATGTGATCGACAAGCTGGTGGAAGTCGCGCGCAAGCCCAACGCCCATGGCTATTCCCAGTCGAAGGGCATTCCGGGGCTGCGCAAGGCGCAGGCCAATTATTATGGCCGCCGTTTCGGCGTGGATGTCGACCCGGAGACGGAGGTCGTCGTGACCATGGGGTCGAAGGAGGGGCTGGCCAGCCTCGCCACCGCGATCACCGCGCCCGGCGACGTCGTGCTGGCGCCCAACCCCAGCTACCCGATCCACATGTTCGGCTTCATCATCGCGGGCGCGACCATCCGGTCGGTGCCGACGACGCCGGACGAGAATTATTTCCGCGCGCTCGACCGGGCGATGGCCTTCACCGTGCCGCGCCCGTCGATCCTGGTCGTCAACTATCCGTCCAACCCGACGGCGGAGACGGTGGACCTGGCCTTTTACGAGCGGCTGGTCGCCTGGGCGAAGGAGAACAAGGTCTGGGTCCTGTCCGACCTTGCCTATTCCGAGCTCTATTATGACGGCAACCCAACGCCCTCCATCCTGCAGGTGCCGGGCGCGAAGGACATTGCGATCGAGTTCACCTCGCTCAGCAAGACCTATTCGATGGCGGGCTGGCGCATCGGCTTCGCGGTCGGCAACAAGCAGTTGATCGCGGCCATGAGCCGGGTGAAATCCTATCTCGATTATGGCGCGTTCACGCCGATCCAGGCGGCGGCCTGCGCGGCGCTCAACGGCCCGCAGGACATCGTGCAGAAGAACCGCGAACTGTATCACAAGCGCCGCGACGTGCTGGTGGAGAGCTTCGCCCGCGCCGGGTGGGACATTCCCGCGCCCAAAGCGTCGATGTTCGCATGGGCGCCCCTGCCGCCCGCGCTGAAGGATATGGGCAGCCTGGAATTTTCCAAGCAGCTCCTGACCCATGCCAAGGTCGCGGTCGCGCCCGGCGTCGGTTATGGCGAGGATGGCGAGGGCTATGTCCGCATCGCCATGGTGGAGAATGAGCAGCGGCTTCGCCAGGCGGCGCGCAATGTGAAGCGCTATCTGCAATCGATGGGCGTCAACACTTCGGACGGAAAGGCGTTGGCGGGCTGATCATCCCCATGATCCCGATACCACAAGTGGCACAGGTGGCGCAGGTCATTCAGCTTGCGCTGGCGCCGGTGTTCCTGCTTGCCGGTATCGGGGCGTTCCTGAACGTGTGCACCGGGCGGCTGGCGCGCGTCATCGACCGCGCGCGGGTGATCGAGGACCGCATCCTGCATACGCGCGGGCGGGAGCATGACAGGATGGTGAGCGAGATCCGGGTGCTCGACCGCCGGATATCCGTGGTGAACGCCGCCATTTTCCTGACCGTGGCCAGCGCCTGCGCCGTGTGCCTGGTCGTCATCCTGCTGTTCGCATCGGAATTGATGGGCGCGCATCTGGGCACCGCGATCGCCCTGCTGTTCATCACGGCGATGTTGCTTCTGGCGACGGCTTTCGGCACCTTCATCATAGAGATCGCGCTGGCGTCGCGGACAATCCACATCCGCAACGAAGTGCTGTTCCACGAGGCGGAGGCCGATGAAACCACACACTGAAAAGCGGCTGCTTCAGAGCGTGGTTGCGATCGCCTGCGTCGTGCCGGTCGCGGCGGGCATGGCCGGGCTGATCCTGGGGGCCGAGTGGTTCAGGGGCATTGAAGCGCCGCCGATCGACCTCGACAGCCACCTGCGCTACCTGAGCGGGATATTGATCGCCATCGGGATCAGCTTTGCCCGCTGTATCCCGGATATCGAGATCAAGACGGAGCGCTTTCGCCTGCTCTGTTTCCTGGTGATTTGCGGCGGGCTGGCGCGGCTGGTGTCGATGGTGATCGATGGCCTGCCGTCGGAGGGCCATATATTCGGCCTGATCATGGAACTGGGCGTCGTTCCCCTTCTGATGGTCTGGCAAGGGCGGCTTGACCGGCGCTTCCAGACTATCGTGCACCCTCCAAGGGAGACCCCGCATCCACTGTTGGGGAAAAAGAAGGTCTCACCCTGATCTTCGCCGCCTGTTCATAGGCGTAACCGGCATTCAGCACCGTCTGATCGGCATAGGCCGTGCCGACGAAACTCAGGCCCACCGGCAATCCGCGCACCAGCCCCATCGGGACGGTGAGGTGCGGATAGCCCGCAATGGCGGCTGACCCTGTGGAACCGCTCGGCCCTTCATATTGATCGCCCCACACCGTATCGGACGGCCATGCGGGGCCGTAGCTGATCATCGCCAGCAGGGTTAGCCGGTTGGCCGTCAGCATCGCGTCAATGCCTTCCTTGCCCGCCAGCCGCAGCGACTTTTCCCGCGCGGCGCGATAGGCCGGATCATCCAGCCCGCCCTTCGCCTGCGCCATTTCGAAAATGTCCTGGCCGAACAGCGGCATTTCTTTTTCCGCCTCCGCCGTGTTGAAGGCGATCAGGTCGGCGAGTGTCCGCACCTTCACCTTGCCGGGCGAAGTCGTGGCGAGATAGTCGGCCAGGTCCGCCTTCAACTCATATTTCAGCACGTCATAACTGGCGTCGCCCATCCCCTCCGCCTTGGGCGGCGTGATCTCCACCAGTTCCGCGCCCGCGGCCTTCAAAACGTCCAGAGCGGATTGGAAGCGGGCAAGCAGTTCCGGCTGCGCGCCCCTGCGGATCACGCCAATCCGCATGCCGCGCAGGGCGCTGGCGTCGAGCGCGGCGGCATAGTCATGCGCGTGGGCCATGGCGTCTTTCGTTGCGGGATCGGCGGGATCTCTCGCGATCATGGCGGACAGGAGGATGGCGGCGTCCCGCACCGTTTTCGCCATGGGGCCGGGCGTGTCCTGGCTATGGCTGATCGGGACGATATGGGTGCGGGGAATGAGGCCAAGCGTGGGCTTCAACCCGACAAGGCCGGTCATGGAGCTGGGGCAGATGACAGAGCCGTTCGTCTCCGTGCCGACCGCACCGGGCGCGAAGCCCGCCGCCACGGCCGCGCCGGAGCCGCTCGACGATCCGCAGGTCGTCCGGTCCAGCGCATAGGGATTGCGGGTCAGGCCGCCGACCGCGCTCCAGCCGCTCATCGAGCGTTCCGACCGGATATTCGCCCATTCCGACAGGTTGGTCTTGCCCAGGATCAACGCGCCCCGCGCGCGCAACGCGGCCACGACAGGCGCGTCGCGGCCATTGTCATTGGCGATCAGGGCCAGCGACCCCGCCGTCGTCGGCATGCCGAGCGTTTCGATATTATCCTTGATCAAAATCGGCACACCGTGGAGCGGCCCGCGCAATTTTCCGGCCTTGCGCTCCGCATCCATTTCCCGCGCCTGCGCAAGCGCATCCGGGTTCAGGGCAATGATGCTGTTGAGCCGTGGCCCCTTGCGGTCAAGGGCGGCGATACGCTTCAGATAGGCGCGGACGGCCTTTTCGCTGCTTGTCCGGCCCGCCGCCATATCGGCGGACAGGTCCGAGATCGGTTCATCGGCAATATCGGGCGGAGCCGCCTGCGCAGCCGCCGGGATGGCAGCCGGAACAGCGGAGGCCAGCATCAGGAAGATCGGCAGCGAAAGGCGCATGGTCGCGGTCTCCAGACATGAGAGGGGCCGCCGGAACATATGTTCCGACGGCCCGTCAATTGCATGGTCAGCGGCCGGAAGTGCCGCCCAGGGGAAACGTGTATCGCGCTATCTTCCAACGGATGACGGCGGGATCTGAGCGATCCGGGCCTGTCTCGATTTTTGGAAGGTTCGACGCTTCGGCGTCGCTCAGCGGCGCGTTTCCCGAATGGACTTGACCGACCCCATTGCTGAACCATGAGACATCGGATCACCTCCTTTCGCGTTGTTGAAACTGCGCGGACCGGTTTTTGGCCGTGGCCTTATCCGTCCACAGCCAATGTGTGAATCAAATATGGGGATGGATCAAGGCTTGTAATATTCTTTTTTCGAATCATAATCATGCGCTCGCGCCGGTCGATCCGTGTCCCGCGCCTCACTGTTTCCCGAACTGGATGCGCAATTCATCCTTGGCCTTTTCCAAGGTTTTCCGCTGCTTTTCGGACAACTGCTTTCCCGCGCGATTGATGTAGAAGGTCAGCATCGACATGGTGGACCGGAACGGCGATCCCTTGCGCCGCTTCGAATGTTCGGCGGACCGTTTCAACGATGCGGCGATTTCCCTGGGGTCATCGCCGGCGAACACATCCTTTTCCAGATCCAGCGCATCGCTATGTTCCGTGACGTGTTGCGACCATTTTCTGGCGGTCATGGAAACCTCCCGTACCGCTCAATGATGTTTGAAATATTGCACTTCCCGTTCGTGCTTCTCCGCCGCGGAGCGCGTGTCGAACGTACCGAGATTGCGGCGCTTCCCGGTACTCTCATCCTTCTTGCGAGAATAAAGCCGGTACTGGCCGGATGCGAGCTTTCGGATCATGGCGTTTCTCCGTCCATAGGAACGGCAGGAGCCAGGGGAGAGTTCCGTCAGCCGCGGCAATCCTCGATCACACGCGCCACCTCCGGCCAGGAAGGCAGCACCAGCGTCGGCAGGCCGGACGTTTCTATGGCGAAGCGGCCGCGGCTGAAGGCGATCTGGTCAAGCGCGGCGTCCCCGGCGGACCGCGCCGCAATGACATGCGGCACCGAAGCGCCGTCGTTCGACGCAGGCCATTGCACAGCGCCAAAGGTGGTGCGCACGGTCATGCCGCCGCCCGATGCCGGAACGGTTCCGGGGCGGGAGAACAGAATCCGGCGGCCGCCCAGATCGCACCGCACCGTCAGCGCCGCCTCGTTCGCCGGGGGACCGAACAGCGCCACGGACCCGCCCTGCTCAACGCGATAGCTCCAGTCGCCCGGCGTCAGCGGCCGCTCCTGCCAGTCGCCGGTGGGTTCCGGCGCGGGCGGCGGCGCCGGGGGCGCAGCGGGCGGAGGCGGCGGCGCTTCCACCGGTTTGGAGGCTGGAACGCATGCGGCAAGCGCAAGCGTGATGAGCGAAGCGGTAATCGGGAAACGCATCAGACGTTTATGCCCAAGGGGACTCCGGGTCTCAACCGCTATTCGTCATCCATAGCGACGGAGCCGCCCCGGCGCGGCGGCGCAGGGCGGAGAGACCAGCGGGAGCCACCTGAAAGCAGCCAGTCGCCAAGGCTTGCCTTGCCCCCCTGTTCCAGACGCGCCAGCGCATCGTCCAGCGTGTCGCCGCGCGGCGGCTGCGCCATGCCGCCAGCCTCCGCGACCATGCGAAGGACCAGCCTGCGCTGCACCTCTCGCGGGAAATCGGTGGATTGCAGGATGATGGCGTCGCCATCCTTCACGATATGGCGGGCGGCAAGTTCGCTGACCATCCAGTTCAGCGCCTCCTCCGATTCCGCAAGCGCGGCGGCGCTTTTCGCCGCGGCGACGGGATCGAGCCAATCGGCGCCGGCCAGGTGGCGGCGCATATTGGCGCGGTCGAACCGGGCGTCGCTATTGCTTGGGTCCTCGACAAAGGGGAGGCCAGCGTCATGCGCCAGGGCGATCAGTTCCGCCTTCCGCCAGCCGAGCAAGGGGCGCAGGACCGCGCCATTGCGCCGCCGCACCCCCGCCAGACCAGCGACGCCCGCGCCGCGATTAAGCCGCATCAGGATGGTTTCAAGCTGATCATCGGCATGGTGGGCGGTCATCAGCCAGTCGATGCGCCTGTCCACCCTCCATCGGTCCAGCAGGGCATAGCGGGCCGCGCGGGCGCTGGCCTGCAGGCTGCCCGTGATCGGAACATCAGGCGTCAGGATGCTGTGCGGAATGCCCTGCGCCCCGCACCAGTCCGCCACCATGGATGCTTCTTCACGGGACGCGGCGCGCAAGCCGTGATCCACGGTCGCCGCCTCCACCCGGCCGGGAAATGCCCGCGCCGCCAGAAGGAGCAGCGCCATGCTGTCCGGCCCGCCGGATACGGCAATGCCGTATCGCGCATCGGCAGCAGTGCTGGAAAGCCCCTCTACCTCGTCCCTGAAACGTCCGGCAGCGGCGTCAGGCGCCGCATTTCGCACGGGTCCTGCCCTTTTCCATCATGCCGCGAAGCGTGGCGGACAGGGTCGATCCATAATCCTGTTCAAGCTGGCTATAGACCTTGCAGGCATCGGCGGGTTTCTTGAGCTGGATCAGCGCCTCGCCAAGCCAGGTGAGGCTGTCGGCGGCGCGGTCGCCCTTCGGGCGCTTCTGATAATTCTCATAGAAAGCGACCGAGGCGAGCGCGGGCTTTCCATCGTCCAGATAGGCGCGGCCGAGCAGGTTCGAGATACGGCTGGCGAACCCCGACGAAGCATATTTGTCCAGCGCGGATTTCAACTGGGCCTGCGCCTCCGGGTAGAATTTGGCGTCCCACAAGCGGAAGCCATAGGTATAGGCGTCACCAGCCGCATCGCCGGTTTCCGGCCGTTCCACCACCGCGACGGCATTTCTGCGCGCATCGCTGGCGGCAGGCGTGGGAGTCACCTTCGGAGGAGCCGACGCATTGGCGGGCGTGGCGGCAAGCGGCGGCGGCGAAACCGTGGATGCCGTGGCGGCCGCCATATCCGCCTTATATTTCGCGAAGGCGTCCTCAAGCTGCTTGATCTTGTAGGCGTTCTGTTCGGTCTGGCCGGTGAGGGACGCGAGCTGCCCCTCCAGCGCATCGACGCGGGCCATCAGGTCGGACAAGGGCGTGGACGCAGGCGTGCCGATCTGCGCCGGCGCGGCCGGTTGCCGGGTGATCTCCGGCTCTATCGGCGCCCCGCCGGGGAACACCTTACGCTGTACCGCCCGCACTTCCTTCTCAAGCCTGTCCACGCGCGTTTCGATAGGCACGGACTGCGCGGTCGCGGCGGATGCGATCGGCAGCATCAGCGACAGGGTAGAAACGGCGAGAACGGCGTGGCGCATGGAAATCCTTCTGCTCGAAGATCGGCCGCTAACCATAATGGCTTTCGTCATCACGTAAAGCGCGCCTTTACGGAGCGGGCGAGGAAACGGCCGGTTTTGGCGGAACGGGCGGGCGCGCCAGCAGCGCGGCGGCGCTGATCGGGAAATCCGAAATCGTCTTTACCGCCGTGCCCAGAGGCGGCACCGGACGGCCGCCCACGGTCACGGCCAGTGCGTCCGGCCTGCCCGTCAGGATCATCGGATTATTGGCGTTGGGCGGAACGGTGAAGCTCTCACCCTTTTCCATCTGCTTTTCCAGCAACCGCTCGCCGGCCTGATCGTAGATGCGCAGCCAGATGGTGTCGGTGGCCGTCAGAACGACCGGACCGTCCGCCGGGGCCTGCCGCGCCGCCGCCGGCCGGACAGCGCCCGATGCGGCGGGAGGCGGAGCCTCCGCCGCCGCCTGCACATCAGCCTGAGGCGTGTAAAGCTGCGTCCGCCACACGCCATATCCAACCATCAGCAGCAGGGCGATGAGGCCAGCGGTCCAGGCCAGGGCGCGTGAGGGCACCCGTGCGGGGTCGGCGGGCTGAAACGCCTCATAGCGCGCCGCCTGCATGTCCGATCCAAGTTCGGCGCGGACGTCGGACGCTATCGCGACCTCATCCATATCGACCGCGCGGGCATAGGCGCGCGCAAAGCCGACGGCATAGGGAATGCCCGGCAAGGATGTAAATTCGTTGCGTTCAAGCACCTCAAGCTGCCTGATCGGCACGCGGGTCCGGGTCGCCACCTCCTGCAGCGAAAGCCCAAGCGCCTCGCGGCCCCGGCGCAACTTGTCGCCCGGCCTGTCCATGTCCAGCGTACCCTGATCTTTTGTTTCTTTTTTTTCAGCCATGCCCCGTACCCCAGGGAGCCGCCCGTGCGACCGACCGCCTTGTTTCACTCACAAGCACATCCTGTCAACGCCCCTGCCGGTGAAATCATGAGCATCAACAGCCCATCGCTAACTAAGGTCTATCTGTCGCTCATTCGCCCAATTTTCCAGCGCCTGCCGCGCATTGGCGGTGCCATCGGTCAGCAATCGCTGCATTTCCTTCTGCAGCGGTTCGAGTTCGAGAGTGCGGATCATCGCCTTCACAGGTCCCACCGAGGCGGGCGTGATCGACAGGCGGCGAATGCCCAGGCCGATAAGCGCCATCGCCTCCAGCGTGCGCCCGCCCATCTCCCCGCAAATGCCGACGGGCACTTCATATTGGACGCACGCCTTCTGAATCCGCGACAGGAAGCGCAAGATCGCGATCGACAGCCAGTCATAGCGTTCGGCGAGTTTGGGATGCGCCCGGTCCGCCGCGAACAGGAATTGCGTCAGGTCGTTCGTGCCCACGGACAGGAAATCGAGCTTGGGCAGCAGGATGTCCAGCACCTCGGCAAGCGCGGGCACCTCCAGCATCGCGCCGTAGCGGATGGCGTTGGGCAGTTTCTTGCGCTGACCGGCGAGCCATTCGCGCTGCCGTTCGATCAGCGCTTTAGCATCGTCAAATTCCCAAGGCTCCGAAATCAGCGGGAACATGACATAGAGGGTCTTGCCCGCCGCAGCCTCCAGCAAGGCGCGGGCCTGCGCCTTCATCAGGCCATCGCGATCCAGCGCCAGCCGCAGCGCGCGCCAGCCCATCGCCGGATTATCCTCTATGGCGTCCTCATCCTGCCGCATATAGGGCAGCGCCTTGTCGCCGCCGATATCGACCGTGCGGAAGATGACCGGATGATCGCCCGCCGCGTCCAGCACCTCTTTATACAGGCGCTGCTGCCTTTCCCGCTGCGGCAGGGTGGCGGACACAAGGAACTGGAACTCCGTACGGAACAGGCCGATGCCGTCCGCACCCACCAGGTCGAGCGCCGAGGCGTCGTCGCGCAGCCCGGCATTCACCATCAGCTCGATCCGGGTGCCGTCCTTCGTCACGGACGGCAGGTCCCGCATCGCGGCGAAGGCAGCGCGGCGTTTCTGCGTCAGAGCCAGCTTATTCTCGAACGCCTCCTCCATATCCGGGGTCGGGCGCACGAACAGGCGGTTTTCGGTGACGTCCATGAGGATCGGCTCGCCCTCATTCACCAGACGCCGGATATCGCGGATGCGGCCAAGCACCGGCACGCCCATCGCCCGCGCAACGATGGTGACATGCGCGGTCAGCGATCCTTCCTCCAGGATCACGCCCTTCAGCCGCCGCCGGTCATATTCCAGCAATTCGGCAGGCCCCAGGTTGCGCGCGATCAGAATGGCGTCCTGCCGCAAACCGAGTTGCGCCGCCGTGCCAAGCTGGCCCGACACGATGCGCAGGAGGCGGTTCGCCAGATCCTCAAGATCGTGCATGCGGTCCTGAAGCAAGGGATCGTCAATCTGGCGCATGCGCATGCGGGTGCGCTGCTGCACACGCTCGATCGCCGCTTCGGCTGTCAGACCGCTGTCGATCGCTTCGTTGATCCGGCGCGCCCAACCCTCGTCATAGGCGAACATCTTGTAGGTTTCGAGCACCTCCTGATGCTCGCCGTCGCCGCCAAATTCGGACGCGCCCGCCATGCGCTCAATCTGCTCGCGCATCTTGGCGAAGGCGGAATAGACGCGCTGCCGCTCCGCCTCCACATCCTCCGCCACTGTATGCTCGATGGTGATGCGCGGCTGGTGAAACACGGCATGGCCGCGCGCCATGCCCATGACGATGGGCAGGCCGGACAGGATATTCGACCCGGTTTCCAATACGCGGCCGTCGAGCGGATTTTCATCGGCCAGGCCCGCATTGGCGATCAGCTCCGCCAGAACCATGGCGACCGTCTGCAGCGCCTCTATCTCGATTTCTTCGTACCGGCGCGGCTCCACATGCTGCACGCACAGCACCCCGACCGACTGCTGCCGCCGGACGATCGGCACGCCGGCGAAGCTGTGGAACAGTTCCTCGCCCGTCTCCGGAATATAGGCGAAGTCAGGATGCGTCGCCGCTTCATCCAGGTTCAGCGTCTCGACATTGGCGGCGATGGTGCCGACCAGCCCCTGCCCCATGGCGAGCTTCGCGACATGCACGGCCTCCTGCTTCAGACCGCGCGTCGCGAACAGTTCCAGCACGCCCTCGCGCAGCAGATAGATGGAGCAAACCTCGCTCGACAATTCCTCGCCGATGATCTCGACCACCTTGTTGAGCTTCTGTTGTGCAGCGAACCGCGACGCCATAAGCTCGTGCAGACGATTCAATATCTTGCGGGCTGCGATGGCGGGAGAGGTGGACATAGCGCATCGCTAACAGAAAGGCGCTGCGCTTTCCAATGGGGATAACAGCCATATTGGTGGCGGGATCCGCCGCCCCGCTCGTTAAGACTATTCAGCCATATTGGTTATGACCGAGGGGACGTGGATATGAGTATTGCCGTATTGACCGAAGAAGCCCGCGACGATCTGCTCGCCCGTGGTTATTCCCGCCGCCAGTTGGGACGGATCGGGGCCTTGCTGGGCGCGGGCGCCGTGCTGAGCCAGTTTTCCAACCCTGCGCAGGCGCAGAGCCAGGCCGCAAAGGCGCTGATCGGCGGAACGCGCATCGGCGCGAACGAATGCTGGACCGGGCCGCTGGCTCCGGGCGCGCAGGCCGGCGCAGCCATCGTCGCCGAGGGCAACCGCTACAATACCGCCGAAGCCTACACCGCCCTGATGGACGCGGTGTCGAAGGTGGAGAATGTTCCGGTGGACCGCATTCTGGCATGGGCGGGTTCCGGCCCGCCGCTGGCCCGCACGGTGCTCGCCTTCTGTTCGCCTGAGCGCGGCGTCGTAACCGGCGATCCCACGTTCGAAACCGTGTGGGGCATGGCCGCCGCCACCAAGACCAAGCTGAGCAAGGTGCCGCTGACCGCCGATTATCGCCATGACGTAAAGGCGATGCTGGCCGCCGATCCGACCGCCAGCTTCTTCTACATCTGCACGCCGAACAACCCGACGGGCACGGTCACGCCGCTGGCCGACGTGGAATGGCTGGTCGCCAACAAGCCCGCCGGTTCGGTCGTCGTCGTCGACGAAGCCTATCTGCACTTCTCCGAAGCGCCGTCGGCAGTGAAGCTCGCCGTGACGCGCGACGACGTGCTGATCCTGCGCACCTTCTCCAAGCTGTTCGGCATGGCCGGCATGCGCCTCGGCCTCACCATCGGCCACCCGGACCTGCAGAAGAAGCTGATGATGTACGACCGGGCGCCCGACCTTTCGGTGACGGCCGTGGCTTGCGGCACCGCCAGCATAACGCAGGCGGACCTGATCAAGGCGCGCCGCGCGGAAATGATTGCGGTGCGCGAGGAAACGCTCGCCCATCTCAAGAAGCGCAAGATCGCCTACATCCCCGGCTCTGAAGCGAACATGTTCATGATCGACTGGAAGAAGCTGTCGCCCGACGAAAAGCACACCAAGAAGATGCAGAACGCCTTCCTGGCCGAAAACGTCCAGATCGGCCGCGCATGGGATATCTATCCGTCGGTGTCGCGCGTCAGCGTAGGGTCGAAGGAAGACATGCAGAAATTCTGCGCCGCGCTGGACAAGATCCTGACGGCATAAGCGTTTCGGGCGTCCCGGTTCATGCCGGGACGCCAGAGCGGAAAGATCAGGCCGCGCGCCGCTCCAGGGCGGCCGCGGCCTCTTTCATGAGGGTCGCGATGATTTCCGTGACCGGTTCTTCCTTCGTGACCATGCCGACGGACTGACCGGCCATCAGCGAGCCGCCGTCCACATCGCCATCAATAACGGCGCGGCGGAGCGCGCCCGCCCAATAATGTTCGATCTGAAGCTGCGCCTCGGTCATGTCGACAGCGCCGCTGTCCAGAAGGTTGGCGACCTCCCGCTGCTTGGCGGTGAAATTCTCCGTGCCGGCATTTTTCAATGCGCGCACCGGGATGACCGGCAGGCGTGGGTCGATCTGGACGCTGGCGACAGCATCACGGGCCGATGCGCGCAGAAACGCCTTCTTGAAATTGGGGTGCGCAATGGATTCATTGGCGCATACGAAGCGCGTGCCAAGCTGCACGCCCGACGCCCCCATTTCCAGATAGGCGGCGATCGCTTCGCCCCGGCCAATGCCGCCAGCGACGAACACCGGAAGCTGCTCCGCCATTTCGGGCAGGATTTCCTGGGCCAGCACGCTGGTCGCGACCGGGCCGATATGGCCGCCCGCCTCCATGCCCTCCACCACCAGCGCGTCGACGCCCGACCGCGCAAGCTTCTTCGCCAGCGCCAGCGCGGGCGCGAAGCAGATCAGCTTCGCGCCGCTCTGCTTGATCGCCTCAATGCTGCCCTTGGGCGGCAATCCGCCGGCGAGAACCACATGGCCGACATCATGACGCGCGCACACCTCTATCAGATCGAACAGCAACGGGTGCATGGTGATCAGGTTCACGCCGAACGGCTTATCCGTCAGCGCCTTGGTCGCGATGATCTCCGCATCCAGCAGGTCGGGCGTCATCGCACCGCAGGCGATGACGCCGAAACCGCCCGCATTGGAGATGGCGGAGACCAGATTGCGTTCGCTGACCCAGCTCATCGCCCCGCAGAGGATCGCCGTCTCGCAGCCGAGAAATTCGACGCCTCTGGCCATGAGGGACGTAAGCTTGGTCATGCGATTTCCTATTTTATTGGCCGCGGACGGCGGCCAGATTGGCGACAATGGCGGCGTTGTAGGCGCGATAGGCGCTTTGCACCAGCGCAGTCCAGCGTGGCAGGTCGACAGCAATGGCGCCGCTTTCGGACGGGTTCCACGCGCCATAATCGCCAGCGGTCGACATGGAGGATACGCCGCCGGACGCCGTGAAGGGCGCATCAATGACCACATCCTTGGCCAGCATCATCGTGCTGGGCGCGGCGATCCCCGCCGCCTGGCCGACCTGAATATTGACGGGAGACGGCAGGCGGATCGCGAACTGGGTGTCGATATCGACGCTTGCGCGCTTCGCCCCCGCCAGCGTCCGGCTGGTCTTTGCGTCAGCGTCGGCAAAGTCGATGGTGAGCGAAGGTGAGACGAAGGCCGCGTCCATCGCCAGCGCCGGTTTGCTGAGCTTGTTGCCCTTGCCGAAATTGGCGAGCATGCCGAAGCCGCTGACCTTGCCCGCCGCCTGATACAAGTCAGTGAGCGGCGCGGCGTCGGCGCCCACGCTGACATAGGCTTTCTTGACGCCCGACCCGATGACCATACCACCGTCGCGATTTTCCTCAATATTGCCAGGGATGAGGACAACCCCCGCCGTCCGCGCAGTGTCCGTCACGGTCGCGTCGTCGATCAGGGGGATGTTCGCAGCGGCGAGCTGCGCCTTCAAATCCGCATGCGCCTCATTGGCCAGACGCCGCATCACCGCCTCATCCACACCGCCCAGGCTTGCGCCCGCGCGCGCCTTCGTGCCGATGCTGGCATTGGCGGACGCCCGCTGCGCCGTGACGAAGTTGATCGAATAGGACAAGACAGCGATCTTGACGCCTTTCAAGCCATAGGAATTGGGCTTGGACAGTTTGACCGGCGGAACCGCCACGTCCTGCGCCTGAGCAAGAACAGGCAAAGTCGCCAGAAATAATGCAGACACAATCGATAGATTACGCATGATGAATCCTCCCCTCCACAAGAGGATTTCGGCAGTCTAGCGAAATAGCGTGCAGGTCAAGCCGCTGGCGCGTCGAGTCCATAGGCAGTGTGCAATACTCGGACAGCCAATTCCGTCTCATCCTCGTCGATGAGAACGCTGACTTTGATTTCGCTGGTCGAGATCGCTTCGATGTTGATGCCGCGATCGGCCAGCGTCTTGAACATCGTGGCCGCGACGCCCGCATGGCTGCGCATGCCGACGCCCACGACGCTGATCTTGGCGACCTCCGCATCAGTGATGATCCGGCGGAAGCCGATCGTTTCCTTGAGCGCCTCCAATATGTCGACACTGCGCGCGAGGTCGGCGCGCGGCACGGTGAAGGTGACGTCCGTCTCCTCCGAATCCTTGCTGTCATTCTGGATGATCATGTCGACGTTGATCGCAGCGTCCGCGAGCGGGCCGAAGATGCTGGCCACCGCGCCCGGCTTGTCGGGCACGCGGGTCACGATGATCTTCGCCTCATTCTTGTCATGGGCGATGCCGGTGATGAGCTGACGTTCCATCTTGCTGTCCTCAATTTCTTCTTCGCTGACGATCAGCGTGCCGGGCAGGTCTTCCTGGGTGGGGTCGTCGAAGGAGGAGAGCACCTGAACGCGCACGCCTTCCTTCATGGCGAGGCCGACGGATCGGGTCTGGAGCACCTTGGCGCCGACCGAGGCCAGCTCCAGCATTTCCTCATAGGTAACGAGATCAAGCTTGCGGGCGCGGGCGACGATGCGGGGATCGGTCGTGTAGACGCCATCGACATCGGTGTAGATGTCGCAGCGGTCCGCCTTGATCGCCGCCGCCACCGCGACCGCCGAAGTGTCGGACCCCCCACGGCCGAGCGTCGAGACGCGGCCATCGTCCATCATGCCCTGAAAGCCGGGGATGACCGCTACCTGCCCGCTCGCCATCGCGGCCAGCAGGTCGTCGGTCTCGATGGTCGATACGCGCGCCTTGGCATGCGCCTCCACCGTGCGAATGGGAAGCTGCCAGCCGAGCCAGCTCCGCGCTTCAACGCCCATGGCCTTCAGCGTCATGGCGAGGAGGCCGCTCGTCACTTGTTCGCCCGAAGCGACGACGACATCATATTCGGCGGCGTCGTAAAGCGGCGAGGCTTCCTTGCAGAAGCCGACCAGCCGGTCGGTCTCACCCGCCATGGCGGAGACGACGACGGCCACTTCATTGCCCTGCGACACGACATGTTTCACGCGCGCCGCGACGTTGCGAATCCGCTCCATGCCCGCCATGGAGGTGCCGCCAAACTTCATCACGATGCGCGCCATAATTGCTGTAAGCCCTGAATTTTCGTAACACTATGTCGGGAAAAGGCCCCGCCCTGTTCAAAGAGCGGCGTCCCTATAGTCAGCAAGGACCATGATGGCAAGCAACGCAAATACCACTATCGATCCGCGTGAAGCTGCGCATTTCGGGACGCTGGCGGCGGAATGGTGGGACCCGAAGGGCAGCAGCGCGATGCTGCACAAGCTGAACCCCGTCCGCCTGCGCCATGTCCGCGCGGCCATCGATGCGCATTGGGGAACCGGCAACCGGACGATGCGGCCGCTGGAAGGCAAGCGGGCGCTGGACGTCGGCTGCGGCGCGGGATTGCTGACCGAACCGCTGGCCCGCATGGGTGCGCAGGCCATGGGCATCGACGCTGCGCCGGAGAATATCGCCGCGGCGCAGGCCCATGCCGGGCAGATGGGCCTGACGATCGACTATCGCGCCACCGGGATCGAATCTCTCGACGCCGGCGCGTTCGATCTGGTGACCAGCATGGAGGTGATCGAGCATGTCACCGATCCCGCGCTGTTCGTTCGCGGGCTTGCAAAGGCGCTGGCGCCCGGCGGCCTCATGATCCTTTCAACGCCCAACAGGACAAACCTGTCCCGCTTTGCGATGATCACCATCGGCGAGGGGCTGGGCCAGATTCCGAAGGGCACGCATGACTGGAGCCGTTTCCTGAAGCCGGAGGAGCTGGAGGCGCTGCTGGCCGAGGCCGGACTGGTCGTGACGGAGACGGCCGGCCTGTCCTTCAGCCCGGCCAAGGGGTTTATCCTGTCGGAGAATCAGGCGCTCAACTATCTGATGACGGTCGTCCACGCGCCGAAGGAGTAAGCCATGCCGACCGCCGATCCGCGCATCGACGCCTATATCGCGCGGCAGGCGGCCTTTGCCCGGCCCATGCTCAGCCATCTGCGCGCGCTGGTGCATGCCGTGTGCCCGGATACGGTCGAGGCCGTCAAATGGGGCATGCCCTTCTTCACCTACAAGGGGAAGAATCTCTGCCAGATGGCGGCGTTCAAAGAGCATATGTCCTTTGGCCTGTGGCATGGCGGCGACCTTATGGGACCGAAGGCGGAAGGGTCCGGCATGGGGCAGTTCGGCAGGATCGCCGCGCCGGAGGATTTGCCGGACGACGCCATGCTGACCGGCCTGATCCTCAAGGCGATGGCGCTGATCGATGCAGGCACGGTAGCCACGCGGATGCAGCGCAAGGCCCCCCGCCCCGCATTGCCGGTGCCGCCTGAATTGCAGGCGGCGATTGACGCCAATCCGGCGGCGGCGAAGGTCTGGGCGGAGTTTTCACCGGGGAAGATACGCGACTATGCCGAATGGATCGGGGACGCCAAGCGCGCGGAGACGCGGGGAAAACGCATCGCCGAGGCGGTAGGATGGATCGCCGAGGGCAAGGACCGGAACTGGAAATACCGGTGAGGGTGCGGGTTTAGGGCTGCAGCGCCGTTCGATTGGAGCGTGGCGGAAGGAGTTGAGAGTAGCTTGCCGGGGACGCTCTCTCGCGAAAGTGGCGTGCTCCTGTGGAAGTAGTGTGCTCCGGCGAAAGCAGGAGCCCAGATCGGACGGTGGAACTGGGCTCCTGCTTTCGCAGGAGCACGCTGTATCGATGCGGGTTGCTCCTGCCGAAGCTCACTCCTGCAGCGACACGCCGGGGCTGCGCGGATCGGCAGCGCCGATCCATTTGCCATCGGGCAGGCGTTCCGCGGCATTGGCCTTCAAGCCCATCTTCGCCACGCTGACCGTATGGCCCAGCTTTTCCAGCGCCGGTTTCATCGGCTCCAGATTGGTGCCCTGTTCAAGCACCAGCCCATCCTTGTTGAAGAAGATCAGCCCCATCGCGATCGAATCCTGCGCCGATATCCCCCAGTCGAAATGGGCGATCAGCGCCTTGGCGACCTGCATGATGATTGTCTTTCCGCCCGCCGCGCCAACCGTGAAGATCGGCTTGCCCGCCGCGTCATAGACAATGACCGGGGACATGGACGACAGCGGACGCTTGCCCGCCTCCACACGGTTGGCGACCGGCGCGCCGTCCTTTTCCGGCGCGAAGGTGAAATCGGTCAGTTCATTGTTCAGGCTGAAGCCGTTGGCGACAAGCTGGCTGCCGAAGAAGCTTTCGATCGTGGAGGTCATCGACACGATGTCGCCATCATGATCGATCGCGACGAAATGGCTGGTCCCCGCCACTTCGGACGAGATCGCGGCGGTGCGCGGCTCCGCCCCCGGAGGCGTGCCCGCCTCATAGGAAGGCAGCGTTTTGGTCAGCGAGATGAGCCGTGAGCGCCGCGCCAGATAGGCCGGGTCGATCATGCCCGCGATCGGCATCTTCACGAAATCGGGGTCGCCCAGATATTTTTCGCGGTCGGCATAGGCGAGCTGCATCGCCTCCCCAATCACATGCCAGGACAGCGGATTGTCCTTGCCCCATTTTTTGAGGTCGAAACGCTCGACCATGCCAAGCACTTCCAGCACCGTCACGGCGCCAGACGATGGAGGCCCCATGCCGCAGATCGTATAAGCGCGGTAATGGCCGCAGATGGCGGGCCGCTCCTTCGCCCGGTAGGCGGCAAGGTCAGCCTCCGTCAGCGGCACGGGGTTTTTGGGCGCGTTGGTCACCGCCGCGCTGATCGCCCTGGCGTTTTCACCCAGATAGAAGGCATCCGGCCCCTCGGCCGCGATGCGCCTGAACAACGCGGCCAGCGGCGGATTGCGCAGGATCGTCCCGATGGGAACCGGCGCGCCATCCTTCCAATACATCTTCTGGATTTCGGGGAAGTCCTTCCAGATTGGCTCGACCGCCTTCAACGCAGTGTAGAGCCGCTGCCTGACTTCAAAACCGTCCTCCGCCAGACGGATGGCCGGACCGAACAGGTCGGCCCAGGGAAGCTTGCCCCATTTTTCATGCGCCATGGCCGCGAGGCGCAGATTGCCCGGCACCCCGACCGAATATCCGCCCGGCCATGCCTGAATGAAAGGGAGCGGCTTTCCATCCGGTCCCATGAAGCGGTCGGGCGTCGCCGCCGCAGGCGCGGCTTCCCGCCCGTCGATCGTGTCGAGCACGCCCGTCTTGCCGCCATGGTGGAGCAGGAAGCCGCCGCCGCCAATGCCGCTATTATGCGGTTCCACCACCGTCAACGCGATCATCATGGCCAGGGCCGCGTCGGTGGCGTTGCCGCCCTTGCGCAATATCTCCTGCCCGGCGGCGGCTGCGCGCGGATCAGCGGACGATACGACCCCGGCGGACGCGACGTCCGGCTCCCGCGCGGACACCGCCGGAGGAAGGAAGGATGCGGACAGGGCAAAGGCGACGAAAGCGAGGGTGCGGGATATCATCCCGCAAGACTATCGACCGGGTTTCCTCCCGCAACCTTTTTGTTGCAGATGCTAAGCATCCGCGCCGACAGCCTGCGCCACATTGGCGAAGCCATCCCGCGCCAGAAGGCGTTTCAGCCCCGCATTGACCCTGCGCGCCAGCCAGGGGCCTTCATAGACCATCGCGCTGTAGAATTGGACCAGCGCCGCCCCGGCCCTGATGCGGGCATAGGCATCCTCTGCATTGGCGATACCGCCCGCCGCGATCAGGGGGATGGCGCCGCCCGTGGCCGAACGGAAATCGCGCAGCCGCTGCTGCGCCAGATCGCGAAGCGGATCGCCCGACAGGCCGCCTGTCTCGCCCGCATGGGCGGAGCGCAGTGCGGGGCGGGATATGGTGGTGTTCGATATGATCAGCGCATCCAGCCTGTGCGCGATGCCAAGGGCGGCGATATCGTCCACATCGGCAGGCTCGAGATCCGGCGCGACCTTCAGGAAGATGGGCGTGCGATCATCCCCGCGCGCAGTCATCACGGCGGAAAGCAGATCATCCAGCGCGCCCTTGTCCTGCAGAGCGCGCAGGCCCGGCGTATTGGGCGAGGAAATGTTGATCGTCAGATAATCGGCAAAGGGCGACATGCGGCGCACGCCAGCGGCATAGTCCGCGATCCTGTCGCTGGAATCCTTGTTCGCGCCGATATTGACGCCGATGACGCCGCCATGCCGGCCAAGGCCGGACAGCCTGCGCGCCGCGCTTTCCTGCCCGCCATTGTTAAAGCCCATGCGGTTGATGACCGCCCTGTCCTCCACCAGCCGGAACAGCCGGGGCTTGGGATTGCCCGCCTGCGGAAGCGGGGTCAGCGTGCCAAGTTCCGCGAAGCCGAAGCCCAGCGCATGCATCTTGTGCGCGACCTCGCCATCCTTGTCGAACCCGGCGGCCAGACCCACCGGATTGGGGAAATCGATGCCCGCCACATGGCTCGCCAGAACAGGGTCCGCAGGCCCCGGATTACCCGCCGGCATGGCCCTAAGCGCGGCAATCGTCAGCCGGTGCGCCCGCTCGGCATCCAGCAGAAACAGCAGAGGGCGGAAAAAAGGGTAAACCATGCTGTCCCTTCAGACGGCTTGATGGGAAAAATTAGAACCAAAACCGTTGGATTCTGTCACAAAAGCGCCAACTCATGTGCCGAAGTGACACGTAAAAGCAACTATCCTTCGCTGCACTGCACATTTTCGGTTCGCATTGGCCGCAAATGTCGAATCCATCCAATAAAAGTGAGAATCACCTGCAGTAGAGCGCTGCTGCGACCCGAAGGGCTCTTGGTCACCCGACTAAAGAGACCTTTTACTTGGCCCGGATGGCTCCATGCCCTCCGGGCCATTTTTTTTCATGTGTTTTCGGATAATTACGCGGCCGAACCCGGCAAAGTGGCAGAACACCTTGCGAATCCTCATTACGCCGCGCAATGTTCCGCTTGGGAAACATGGTTAATTTTCAAGTCTTCACAGAGCAGCAACACGCCATTTCCTTTCGGAAATATTAGGCGATGCAGCATTATTTCCCTGATCCCAACCCTGCTGGTCTTACCGACCTTACCTATTTCCCTCCGCCAGCGGCGCTGAAAAGCCGCTTTGGGCCGTCCTATCTGTTCACGGCGGACCAGCCGCTGGTGTCGGACGTCACCCGCGCCGATTTTCCGCAGTTCCGGTTCATGATGGCCGGGATGGGCGATTATCATTTTCAGGACGGGACGAAGGCGCAAACGCCGGAATGCTGCCTGCTGGGCACCACGCTGGGCGCGACCCGGATGATCGTGAACGGTCCGCTGCAGGCATTCGGCGTATCGATCCTGCCGCTGGGCTGGATCGCCCTGGGGCTGAAGGACGCCAATCTGCTGGCGGACCGGGTTGCGGACATGGCGGATCTCTTTGGCGAGGAGCCGCAGAATCTGCTGCACGCATTCCGCGAGATGGACGACCCGGCGCAGGCGGCGGAAATGCTCTGGACCTTTCTGGCGGCGCAATTGAAGCCTCCGCCACCGTCCCATGTCGCCTTCGTCACCCAATGCGACGCCTGGCTGGCCGGTGATGCGTCACCGCGCGTGGAGGCGCTGTTCGAGGCCACCGGGCTGTCGTCGCGTCAGGCCGCGCGCCTCGCCAACCGGCTTTATGGCGCGCCGCCCAAATATCTGGCGCGCAAATTCCGCGCGCTGCGGTGCGCGGCGGAGCTGGGGCTGGACCATCAGGACTGGATGGAGATGGTGGAGGGCGCTTTTTACGACCAGTCCCACTTCATTCGCGAGATCAAGCATTTCATCGGCTTTACCCCGCATCAGCTCAAGACGGACCCCTCGCCCGTCGCCCGGTTGACCCTGCAGCGGCGCGCGATGATCGGCGCGGTGGCGGAAATCAACCGCATAAGCTGATAGCTCCGCTTGGCCCCGCGCCACCGTAAACAGTCTTGATTTTCCGTGCCTTCGAGACCAGATGCGTAATCGGATTGATTCGATCCGATTTGAGAATGGTTTGCAGTAAGGCATGAAGCTTTCCAGTTTCGCAGATTATGCCGTGGTGCTGATGTCCGCTGCCGCGCGCCATTGCGGCGGCGCCCGGATGAACGCGACCACGCTGGCCGCAGAAACCGGCATCCCCTTGCCGACGGCGCAGAAGCTGGTGAGCCGGCTGTCGGCGGCGGGCCTGTTCGAATCGAGCCGGGGCACGGGCGGCGGCGTGCGGCTTTCCCGTCCACCGGCGGCCATCACGCTGGCCGATGTCGTTGAAGCGGTCGAAGGGCCGATCGCCATGACCGCCTGCAGCGACCATGGCGCGCATGACTGCAATATGGAACAGGACTGCCGCGTACGCCCGCATATGAGCGCCGCAAACCATGCAGTCCGCGCCGCGCTGGCGAGTGTGACGATCGCCAGCCTTTCGCGGGACGTGCCCGCCGCGCCGACGCCATCCTTTACCGGCGCGGGCGAAATCGAAACGCCAGCAGAACAGATAGCGCTATGACCGACGACAGCACCACATTCCGCAACCGCGAGGCGCAGGAAGCCGCCGACCGCGCGTCGGTCTACGAACATGGCTGGTCGTCCGCGATCGAGCAGGATTTCGCGCCCAAGGGCCTGACCGAGGATACCGTCCGCTTCATCTCCGCCAAGAAGAAGGAGCCGCAATGGCTGCTCGACTGGCGGCTGAAGGCGTTCGCCATGTGGCAGAAGATGGAAGCGCCGGACTGGGCGAAGCTCAACGTCCCGGCCATCGATTATCAGGACGCCTATTATTACGCCGAGCCGAAGAAGAAGGCCGAGCTGAATTCGCTGGACGAGGTCGACCCGGAAATATTGGCGACCTATCAGAAGCTGGGCATTCCCATCGCCGAGCAGGAAGTGCTGGCCGGGGTCAAGGGCAGCCGCAAGATCGCCGTGGACGCGGTGTTCGACAGCGTGAGCGTCGCCACCACATTCCGCAAGGAACTGGAGGAGGCGGGCGTCATCTTCCGTTCGATCAGCGAGGCGGTGCGCGAATATCCCGAACTGGTGAAGAAGTGGCTGGGCAAGGTCGTGCCGATGCACGACAATTATTTCGCCACATTGAATTGCGCGGTCTTTTCCGACGGTACCTTCGTCTACATTCCGGAAGGCGTGCGCTGCCCGATGGAGCTTTCCACCTATTTCCGCATCAATGCCGAGAATACGGGACAGTTTGAGCGGACGCTGATCGTCGCGGACAAGGGCAGCTATGTCTCCTATCTGGAGGGCTGCACCGCGCCGATGCGCGACGAGAACCAGTTGCACGCCGCCGTGGTCGAGTTGGTCGCGCTGGACGATGCGGAGATCAAATATTCGACCGTCCAGAACTGGTATCCGGGCGATGCCGAGGGCAAGGGCGGCATCTATAATTTCGTGACCAAGCGCGGGCTGTGCCAGGGGAAGAACAGCAAAATAAGCTGGACCCAGGTGGAGACCGGCAGCGCGATCACCTGGAAATATCCCTCCTGCGTGCTGGCGGGCGAGAACAGCGTCGGCGAATTTTATTCGGTCGCGCTCACCAACAATATGCAGCAGGCCGACACCGGCACGAAGATGATCCATCTGGGCAAGGGATCGCGGTCGACCATCGTGTCGAAGGGGATCAGCGCGGGCCGCAGCAACAACACCTATCGCGGCCTTGTCCGCGTGGCCGCATCAGCGGAGGGCGTGCGCAACTTCACCCAGTGCGACAGCCTGCTGCTGGGCGACCGGTGCGGCGCGCATACCGTGCCCTATATCGAGGTGAAGAACCCCAGCGCGCAGATCGAGCATGAAGCGACGACATCGAAGATCAGCGATGATCAGTTGTTCTACGCGATGCAGCGCGGGCTGGATCAGGAGAGCGCGGTCAGCCTGATCGTCAACGGCTTCGCCAAGGAAGTGCTGCAGCAACTGCCGATGGAATTTGCCGTCGAGGCGCAGAAGCTGCTCGGCATTTCGCTGGAGGGATCCGTCGGATGATCCCCCAGACAGCCCTAAATGCGGGCCTAAATGCGGGAGGCGAGCGCAAGCATGACGCCCGACCCGGCAAGCAACGCCAGCTTGGTCGGCGGCACATTCTCCTTATAGAGCAATATGCTGACGGCGATCGACCCGATGGTGAGGACCAGCGTGTTGAGCGGGATCAGCATGCTGAGCGACATGCCGGATGCGATCAACCGCGCCAGGATCGCAAACCCGATGCCAAAGCACAGGAACATGATCACCGAGGGCACCGGCACGGTCAGCCCGCGCGACGCCGGCAGCAGGGTCGTGCCGATCATCTGCAACACCGTCGCGCCCAAAAACAACAGCACCCCATTTACGGTAATTCCGCCCATCGCTCTCTCCATTGTGATTTTGGCAGCAAGGGTGTGACACGCGCCCGCCCCAGCAACAAAGTGCCGATGCGCGGCAAGCTGCTTTGCATTTCGCAGGAAGGATGCGTGGGGTGATCGATGGTGTGATCGACAAGGGGCAATCCTTGAACTCCCCTCCCCTTCAGGGGAGGGGCCGGGGGTGGGGCGTGTCAGTCCGACAGCTCGCGACCATGCATGATCGCGCCCATATAATGCGGCGTAACCCTACAGAACCCGAAAAGCGCTTATGGCGGGCCTTGTCCGGGTCGAACCTGGGCGGACATAAGTTTCGGCGCCAGTCGGTCATTGGCGGGGCCATCGTCGATTTCCTGTGCCCGCAAAAGGCGCTGATCGTCGAAATCGACGGCGATACGCATTTTGAGGACTCGGATGCCGACCGCGACAGCCGGCTGGTTGCGCTTGGCTATCGGATTGTGCGGTTCGGCAATGCTGATGTCATGAATAATATCGAAGGCGTGTGCGCACATTTGCTTGCCATGCTGAATGAAGTGCCTGACCGCTGGAACGGCCCCCACCCCAACCCCTCCCCTGAAGGGGAGGGGCTCGAAGAAGAATGAATCCGATGCTCAAAATCACCAACCTCACCAACGCCATTGACGGCAAGGCCATCCTCAAGGGCCTGACGCTCAGCATCAATGCGGGCGAAATCCATGCGATCATGGGGCCGAACGGCGCGGGCAAATCGACGCTGGCCTATACGCTGGGCGGGCGGCCCGGTTATGAGGTGACCGGCGGAGCGGCGACGTTCGACGGGCAGGATCTGTTCGAACTCGACCCGCATGAACGCGCCGCTGCCGGCCTGTTCCTGGGTTTTCAGTATCCGGTCGAGATTCCCGGCGTTTCCAACCTGCAATTCCTGCGCGAGAGCCTGAACAGCCAGCGCAAGGCGCGGGGCGAGGCGGCGCTGTCCGGCGGCGAGTTCATCAAGATCGCCAAGGAGAAGGCAGGCCTGCTCGGCCTAGACATGGACATGCTGAAGCGTCCGGTGAATGTCGGCTTTTCGGGCGGCGAGAAGAAGCGGAACGAGATGGTGCAGATGGGCATCCTCGACCCGAAGCTCGCGATCCTCGACGAGACGGACAGCGGCCTCGACATCGACGCGCTCAAGACCGTGGGCGCGGGCATCAACGCGATCATGCGCAAGCCCGACAAGGCCGTGCTGCTGATCACCCATTATCAGCGCCTGCTCGATTATGTGCAGCCGGATTTCGTGCATGTGCTTGCCGGCGGGCGGATCGTGAAGTCCGGCGGGCCGGAACTGGCGCTGGAGCTGGAACGCGAAGGCTATGCCGAGGTGCTGGCGGCGTGAGCATTACCTCGCCCACAATCCACATCTTCATCCCGGACTTGATCCGGGATCTATTGGCTCGACGCTCTTCGAGCGGGCGACGCTTGCGCTCATGGATCCCGGATCAAGTCCGGGATGACGGGAGTAACGGGCAGTGAATAGCCTCGCCCTCCCTACCCGCCGCGACGAGGCGTGGCGCTATAGCGACCTGGACGCCGTAAAGAGCGTGTGGCCCATTGCGCCCGCGACGCAGATCGCCGTGGCGCCGGGTGAGACCGCGTATCATCACCTGCTGCAGGATGCGGCCGATACGGACGTCGCCATCCACGACTATGTGATTACGGTCGCCGATGGCGCATCGTGCCATTTCCATATCCTCAACAGCGGCGGACGGCTTGGCCGGGTCACGCTGGACGTCACGCTGGGCGACGGCGCGCATTTCGAGCTGGGCGGCGCGATCATCGGCGGGGGCAGCCAGACGCTGGAGATCGTCACCACCGTCACCCATGCCAAGCCCAATGCGACCAGCGTGCAGACCATCCGGTCGATCCTGGGCCAGACCGCCACGGGAAGCTATCTGGGCAAGATCGCCGTCGCGCGCGACGCGCAAAAGACCGACGCGGCGCAGTCCGTGAAGGCGATGCTGCTCGACCGCACGGCCACCGCCAATGCGAAGCCGGAACTGGAAATCTACGCCGACGATGTGAAATGCGCGCATGGCGCGACGGTCGGCGAACTGGACAAGGCCGCCCTGTTCTACATGGCCTCGCGCGGGATGGAGCCGGCCGTGGCGCAGACGTTGCTGCTGCGGTCGTTCATCGCGGGCGTGTTCGACACGGTGGCGGATGAGAGCGTGCGCGAGACGCTGGAAACGGCGGCGCTGGCGCGGCTGGAGAAGTTGGCGTGAAGAGACCCTTTTTTACAGCCGTCATCCCGGACTTGATTCGGGATCTATTGGCTCTGATCCGCATGGACATGAAATCTTTGCGCTCATGGATCACGGATCAAGTCCGGGATGACGGATTGGGGGCGGCGGCATGACCGTTCCGACAACATCCTCCGTTCGCTCTGAGCCTGTCGAAGGGCTGTCCTTTTCTTCAAAGGAAGGGCAGGGCTTCGACAAGCTCAGCCCGAACGGTATAAGCTACCGCGCCGACTTCCCTGGCATCGCCGACTGGCATTATCTCGACACCGCCGCCACCGCGCAGAAGCCGCAGGCCGTGATCGACGCGATCGCGCGGGCCTATGGCGCGGATTACGCCACCGTGCATCGGGGCGTCTATTCCCGGTCGGCGAACATGACACTGGCCTATGAGGCCGCGCGGCGGAAGGTTGCGCGCTTCATCAATGCGCAGTCGGATGGGGAGATCGTCTTTGTTCGCGGCGCGACCGAAGGCATCAACCTGGTCGCGCAGAGCTGGGGCGGCGCGAACCTGAAGGCCGGGGACCGCATCCTGCTCTCCGTGCTGGAGCATCACAGCAATATCGTGCCCTGGCAGTTGATCGCGGAAAAGACGGGCGCGCAGATCGATGTCGTGCCGCTGACCCAGGACGGCAAGATCGACCTAGACGCCATGTCGGCGATTATCACGCCAGCGCACAGACTGGTCGCACTGGCCCATGTGTCGAACGTGCTGGGGTCGCCGCTGGATGTCCGGCGCGCGGCGGAGATCGCGCAGGGCGTTGGCGCGAAAATCCTGATCGACGGGTGCCAGGCGGTTCCGCGCCTTGCCGTGGATGTGGCGGCGCTCGGCTGCGACTTTTACGTCTTTTCCGCGCACAAGCTTTATGGCCCCACCGGCATCGGCGTGCTGTGGGCGCGGCAGGACATCCTCGACGCCATGCCCCCCTATCAGGGCGGCGGGTCGATGATCGACAAGGTGACGTTCGAAAAGACGACCTACGCGCCGGCCCCGACCCGGTTCGAGGCAGGCACGCCGCATATCGTGGGCGTGGTCGGCCTTGCCGCCGCCATCGATTATGTCGAGGCGATCGGGCTGGATGCGATCCATGCCCATGAATGCGCGCTGGTCGGGCAAGCGCGCGATGCGTTGCACAAGCTCAACTCCGTGCGCGTGTTCGGGCCGGAGGATTCGTGCGGCATCCTGTCTTTCGAGATCGAGGGGGTGCATCCGCACGATGCAGGCACCATATTGGATGAGGAAGGCGTGGCGATCCGCGCCGGGCATCATTGCGCGCAACCGCTGATGCGGCATCTGGGCGTCGAGGCGACGGCGCGGGCGAGCTTTGGCATTTACAGTGATGAAAGCGATGTCGCGGCGCTGGTGCGCGGGATCGAGCGAGTGAGGAAGATCTTCGGATGAACGAAGAGAGCAAGATTATCGTCGAGGAAGTCGACGGCGTGGAAGCGCCGCCCAAGGCGCGCGTCGACGCCGTGGAAACGGCGCACGAAACACCAAGGGAAACGATGGAGCGCAAGCGCGATTATCTCGACGGCTTCCTGAACCAGAAGCCCGCGACCGCGGCCCAAGGCGAACCGGGCGGCGATGTGTATGAGGGCGTGATCGATGCGCTGAAGGAAATTTTCGACCCGGAAATCCCGGTGAACATATATGATCTGGGCCTGATCTACGGCGTGGACATCACCGAGGGCGGACATGCGGTCGTCACCATGACGCTGACGACGCCGCACTGCCCGGTGGCGGAATCCATGCCCGCCGAGGTGGAATTGCGCGTGGGCGCGGTCCCCGGCGTCGGCGATGTAGAGGTCAACCTCGTCTGGGACCCGCCATGGGATCCGGCGAAGATGAGCGACGAAGCCAAGCTTGAACTGGGGATGCTTTAGCATTTCGTTCAAAGTGGTACTTTGAACGAAGATTTGAACCGTTCGCCCTGAGCTTGTCGAAGGGCTGTACTTACTTCCGAAGAAGGGCAGGGCTTCGACAAGCTCAGCCTGAACGGTGGAGTTGAGAATGACCGAAGTGCAGACCAAGACCCGCGCCCGCCCTGCCGCCGTCATCCTGACGGCGAGCGCGGAGGAGCGCATCGCCAGCCTGATGGCGAAGGCCCCCGCCGATGCGATCGGCGTGAAGCTGTCCACGCCGCGCCGGGGCTGTTCCGGCCTTGCCTATTCGGTCGATTATGTGACCGAGGAAGCGAAGTTCGACGAGAAGATCGAGACGCCGGGCGGCACCTTCTACATTGACGGCGCGTCGGTGCTCTACTTGATCGGATCGACGATGGACTGGGTGGAGGATGATTTCACCGCCGGGTTCGTGTTCAACAATCCGAACGCCAAGGGAAGCTGCGGCTGCGGCGAGAGTTTTACGGTTTAGGCTTTACTCGTTTTATCGGGACTGGACTCCTGCTTTCGCAGGAGTGCGCAATTCCCAGACCCTCCTAAAAGTCCATCACGTACCGCACGGCGCCGCCAATCTCGTCCGGAAACCAGGCGAGGTTGCCGCTGTCCTTTCGCCAATAGGCGTTGGTGGTGATCCATCCCATGCCCAGCCGCCGGGCATAGACCGTCTCCGCATCGATCTGTCGCCCGCGCGGGGCGAGGCTGATCGTCTCCATCGTCCAGGTCGCGCTGTGCGTCGCATAATCATATGAGGTTGGCAGGCGCAGGCCGATGCCGCCCGATTCCACGCGCAGCGGCTGGGAGATGCGCACCGCCAGCCGGTCATCGCGGTCCAGAACCCCGCGCTTCTCGCCATCGATCGACCAGGCGTTGGTGCGCAGGTCAGCCCCGCCCCCGCTCGTGAAACCCTGCCGGAACATGGCGCCCAGCCGCCAGCCATTGCCGGGTTCCAGCGCGACGCCGCTGTCGAGGAACAGGCTTTTCCCGGCGGCGGCTCCGATCAGCGAGGAGAAGCGCGCGCCCAGCAGGGTGCCCTCCTCCCGCATATAGGTGGCTCCGAAGGACAGGCGCAGCGCCCCGGCGCGCTTTTCCGCGCTGGCCCCGAACGCGGCATAGCCGTCATTGCGGCGCTGGTCCCATGGCGTTTCGACGTCGCGATAGGCGGTGCGCCACGCATGCCCCTGCTCCGCCGTCATCGTCAGCGCCACGCCGCCGCCGACATCATGCCGGACCGCAAAGCCGCTGCCCGCGACACGGTCGAAACCCAATGATCCCCGCGTTCCGTTCGCCACCAGAAAGGCCGGAGCGCTGGCGCCGTCGACCCGCGCTGTCAGGCTACCCGCGCCTTCGGAGAATCCCAGGGATATGGTTGTCGCCTGCCCCATCCGCATCGTGATCGACCCGGACAGCGCCCGCGCCCTTTGCGTGTCCTCTGGCGAGAGCATCAGGCGGCTCATTTCCGCCATGCTGCCGCGGCCGGGGGCAATATTCATGGCGACGGACACGGGGCCGCTATCGGCGCTGAAGCTGCCCTGCCTGATCTGCAGCGCGGGGGCGAGGGTCAGGTCAGGCGTGTCGCTGCGGAGCGATGGCTTGAAATCGATCGTGTAAGCCCGGCCGAGACTGTCGAGCGCGACCGCATTCATGCTGCCGACCTCCGACGCATCGCCCATCGGCGCGGACAAGGATCCGTTGGCGCTGAGCGACACCGGCGTCGCCGATCCTGCAAGGCTGGTCGATCCGACGGGCGAAAAAGCTCTGGCGACATTCAATATGCCCGCGCCGAACACCGAGTCCGCGCCGGACGCGCCCGCATCGGTGGCGCTGGACATCAGGAGTTGCACGATCTGCGCGCCGGAGAGATTGGGAAATGCCTGCGCAAGCAGCGCCGCCGCGCCAGCGATCTGCGGCGCGGAGAAGGATGTGCCATCGAACAGATAGTTTACGCCATTCTGATCCTGCGACAGCACGCTCTTGCCAAGGGCCGACAGGGTTGCGGTCTCATATCCCTGTGCGCCGTTCGAAAAGCTGCTGTGCGCGCCATTGGCGTCCACCGACGCAGCGATAATCACCTGCCCGCGCGCGATGGCGGGGTTGACGAAGGACGCCGCAAAGGCGTCCGGCGCGGCGCGCCCGTCATTGCCCGCCGACACCACGATCACCATGCCCGCAGCCGTCGCGCGATCAATGGCTGCGGCCAGGGTCGGCGGCGCGCCGCTGTCGCCGCCCAGCGAAATATTGACGACCTTCGCGCCATTCACCCGCGCATGATCAAGCGCCTGCGCAATCGCCGTGGTGCTGTGGGAACAGCCCGAATCCTGCGAACCCGATCCGATGGAATTGCAGGTGTTTGGCGTATCGGTCCGCAGCGCCAGAACCGTTGCGCCCCATGCCATGCCCATGATCAACCGGTCGTTGCGCGCGCCCGCCAGGACCGTCGCGACGGCGGTGCCGTGGCCGCCCTGATCCTGGACCGTGCCGCTTCCCCCAAAGTCGCGGGAGGCGGAGCTGATCCTGCCGGTAAATTCCGCATTGGCCGTGGCGATGCCACTGTCGATGACGCCGACCGTGACGCCCGCCCCGCTCGCGCCAGCCTGATAGGCGGTGATGGCGCCATGTACGGAGGGGCCATCCGACCGCCGATATTCACTGGTGTCGTAGTTGGTGGCTGTCGGCGCCGGGGTTGGGGCGGGCGTGGGTGTGGGTGTCGGCGTTGGAGTGGGCGTCGAATTGACCGCCCCGCCCCCTCCACCACAGGCGGACAGCGCGCATGTCGCCAGCATCGCCGCGAGAACGGAATAACGCCTGGGGAAACGATGGCTGTTCGGCATGAATGTCAGTTCCGTTCGTGATGGATGGCGTTTCCCTAACGCCAAATGCTGAAGAATATTTTGCGCTTCTCGCTTGTCCTGCGCGGCATGCGCGGATACCGCGCCGCCATGCGCGCAGACCTCGCCCATATCGACGCCTGGGTCTTCGACCTGGACAACACGCTGTATCCGGCGAAGGCGGACCTGTTCGGCCTGATCGACGTGAAGATGGGCGAGTTCATCCAGGGCCTGCTCGGCTGCGACCCGGTTGAGGCGCGCGCCGTCCAGAAACGATATTTCATGGAGCATGGCACGACCCTGTCGGGGCTGATGGCGCATTACGGCACCGATCCGCGGGAATTCCTTGAATTCGTCCACGATATTTCGCTCGACCGGCTTGAAGTAGATCCCGCCCTGAATGCGGGTATCGCCGCCCTGCCCGGCCGCCGCCTGATCTTTACCAATGGCGATGAGCCTTATGCCCAGAGGGTGCTGGACAAGCTCGGTCTGTCCGGCGCGTTCGAGCTGATCCACGACATCCACGCCTGCCAATATATCCCCAAGCCCGATCCGTCCGGCTATGCCGCCCTCTGCGCGACCCACGGCCTTAACCCTTTCAGATCGGCGTTTTTCGAGGATATGGCCCGCAACCTGAAACCCGCCAAGGCGATCGGCATGACCACCATCTGGGTCAATAACGGGTCCGAGGCCGGCACCGTGGACGCGCATCCCGACTTCATCGATTTCGAAACCGACCATCTGACGCCGTTCATCGGCGATATCACCGGAGCATGACATGACCGATCCCCTTATCACCACCCTGGAAGCCGCTTGGGAAGACCGCGCCAATATCGGCCAGTCCACACAAGGCGCGGTACGTGAGGCCGTGGCGGAGGCGCTGAACCTGCTTGATGCAGGCAAGGCGCGCGTCGCCGAACAGATCGATGGCGGCTGGCAGGTAAACCAGTGGCTGAAGAAGGCCGTGCTGCTCTCCTTCCGGCTGAACGACAATGCGCTCATCCCCGGCGGACCCGGCGGCTCCTTCTGGTGGGACAAGGTCCCCTCCAAATTCTCCGGCTGGGGCGAGACCCAGTTCCGCGCCGCCGGTTTTCGTGCCGTGCCCGGCGCTTTCGCGCGTCACGGCGCCCATATCGCCCGCAATGTTATCCTGATGCCCAGCTTCGTCAACATCGGCGCCTTCGTCGATGAAGGCACGATGGTCGATACCTGGGTGACGGTGGGAAGCTGCGCACAGGTCGGCAAGAATGTCCATCTGTCGGGCGGCGTCGGCCTTGGCGGCGTGCTGGAGCCGCTGCAGGCGGACCCGGTGATCATCGAGGATGACTGCTTCATCGGCGCCCGGTCCGAAGTCGTGGAGGGCGTGCGCGTGGGCAAGGGATCAGTGCTCTCCATGGGCGTCTTTATCACCAGCACCACCAAGATCGTGGATCGCACCACCGGGGAAGTGTTTATCGGCGAAGTGCCCCCCTATTCGGTCGTTGTGCCGGGAAGCCTGCCCGGAAAGCCGCTGCCGGACGGCACGCCCGGCCCGAACCTCGCCTGCGCGGTCATCGTGAAGCGGGTGGATGCGCAAACGCGGTCCAAGACGGCGATCAACGATCTGCTGCGGGATTGAGAAAATCGCGCTCTTAAAATTGCCCCAATCTCGGCGTGCTCCTGCGAAAGCAGGAGCCTAGTCCCACGGTCCGAACTGGACTCCTGCTTTCGCAGGAGCACCTCAGTTAAACCTGTTGATAGGGCACATGACAGAGGTTGGATTTATTGCCCCGGTAACCTAAATCCCCCCAATGCCTCCCGATCAGCCAGATACCGATAAGGCCGCGCCGCCGGCATGGGCCACCCTGCGCCGGTTCATGGTCTATCTCTGGCCGAAGGACGCCCCGGCGCTGCGCCGCCGGGTGGTGTTTTCCATGCTGCTGGTGCTGGCGGCCAAGGCGACGAGCCTTGTCATGCCCTTCGCCTACAAGGCGGCGATCGACCGGATGGCGCCGGGCATGGAGCCGGGGGCGGCGCTGGCGATCGCGCTGGTCGCCGCCTATGCGGGCGCGCGCTTCGCCTCCGTCGCGTTCGACAATATCCGCAATGTGGTGTTCGAGCGGGTGGGGCAGGAAGCGACGCGCCGCCTGTCGGAACATGTGTTCGCCCACCTCCATCGCCTTTCCCTTCGCTTTCACCTCAATCGCAAGACCGGCGGCGTCACCAAGGTCGTGGAGCGCGGCACCAAAAGCATCGACACGATGCTCTATTTCCTGCTGTTCAACATCGCGCCGACGATTGTCGAACTTTTGGCGGTGTGCGCGATCTTTTTCGTGAAGTTCGGTCCAGGACTGGTCGTCGCGACGCTGGTCATGGTCGGCCTCTATATCTGGTTCACCCGCATGGTGACCGAATGGCGCAACCAGCTCCGCCGCGACATGGTGGACCTCGACACCGGCGCGGTGGCCCATGCCGTCGACAGCTTGCTCAATTTCGAGACCGTCAAATATTTCGGCGCGGAGGACAGGGAGGCGGCCCGTTACGGCAATTCCATGCGCCTCTACGCCAAGGCGGCGGTGAAGTCGGAGAACAGCCTGGCATGGCTGAATATCGGGCAGTCCCTGATCACCAACCTGATGATGGCGGGCGCGATGGGCTACACCGTCTGGGGCTGGAGCCGGGGCATGTTCAGCACTGGCGACGTGGTGCTGGTGAACACGCTGCTGTCGCAGCTTTTCCGGCCGTTGGACCTACTCGGCATGGTCTATCGCACGATCCGGCAGGGCCTGATCGACATGGAGGCGATGTTCAAGCTGGTCGATACGCCGCAGGAAGTGACCGACCGGCCCGGCGCGCCGCCGTTGCAGGTTGCGGCTGGGGAGGTGCGGTTCGACACTGTGCTGTTCGGCTATGATCCGGGGCGGACGATCCTGAAGGGCGTGGACCTCACCATAGCGGCCGGAAAGACGCTGGCGGTCGTCGGTCCTTCGGGCGCGGGCAAGTCCACCATCGCGCGGCTGCTGTTCCGTTTCTATGACGTAACCGGCGGCCGTATCCTGATCGACGGGCAGGATATAGCGGCGGTGACGCAGGACAGCGTGCGCGACGCCATCGGCATCGTGCCGCAGGATATGGTGCTGTTCAACGACACGATCGGCTATAATATCGGCTATGGCCGCGCGGGCGCAACACAGGCGGAGATTGAGGAGGCGGCGAAGGGCGCGTCGATCCACGATTTCATCCTGTCGCTGCCCGAAGGCTATGAAAGCCGGGTCGGCGAGCGCGGCCTGAAACTGTCCGGCGGCGAGAAACAGCGCGTCGCCATCGCCCGCACATTGCTGAAAGACCCGCCGATCCTGATCCTGGACGAAGCCACCAGCGCGCTGGACAGCCGCACCGAGGCGGCGATCCAGGAGGTGCTGGGCGAGATCAGCCGCCGCCGCACGACGATCGTCATTGCGCATCGGCTGTCCACCGTCGTCGAGGCGGACGAAATCGTCGTGCTGGACCAGGGCGTGGTGGTGGAGCGCGGCACGCATGCGCAGTTGCTGGCGGCGGACGGCCTGTATGCGACGATGTGGCGGCGGCAGGCGGCTGAGCGCAAGACCGAAGGTCTGGGCGTGGAGGATGTGCTGGCCTGAGTTATCAATTTCCATACACCGTTCGTCCTGAGTAGCCATTGAGCGAAGTCGAAATGGCATATCGAAGGACCGGAGCTTGGTGCTAGGGTGCTTCGATATGGTGCCTTCGACAAGCTTAGTCACCACTCAGCACGAACGGCCCTCAGTTTTTAACCCGCTTGAAGTCGCAAATCCGTTCCGCATTAACCATTTCATAACCCTGATCTTCAATACTCCCTGAACCATGCGCGATGCCGGGACGCCCGCATTTGCGCCTGCCAGGGGACTGAGATTGATGAAGACCGCCGTCCGTGCCGCCGCGCTGCCCACCCTGCTGGCTGACGCGCCGCAGAATATCCGTGTGCTGTCGCTCGACTGTTTCGACACGCTGATCTGGCGCAACGTCAACCTGCCCGTCGATGTGTTCGCCGACCTGCCCTTTCCCGGCGGCGGTATCGAGGCGCGCACCTGGGGCGAGATCAAGGCGCGCAAGAGCCTGCCCTTCATCAATGGCCGCGATGAAGTCACGATCGAGGAAATTTACGGCGCGCTGATGCCGGACGCCGACGACGCCGCGCGCACAGCCGCCATTGAGGCCGAACTGGCGGCCGAGGCACATCATTGCTTCGCCTTCGCGCCGACCCGCGACCTGATTGTCGACGCCAAGCGGCGCGGGCTTCAGGTCATCATCGTGTCCGACACCTATCTGTCCGAACCGCAGCTTCGCGCACTGATCGCGTCGGCGGCGGGCCAGGCTGTCGCAGACATGATCGATCGCATCTTCTGCTCCTGCGAATATGGCGTCAGCAAGGCCGGTGGGCTGTTCACTCATGTCCTCGCGGACCTTGGCATTTCCCCCTCCGCCATCCTGCATGTCGGCGACAACCATATGGCCGACCGCATTGCCCCGGCGAAGCTGGGCGTGAACACCGTCCATCTGGAACAGTTTGACGATGTGGCGGAACAGCGCCTGCGGCTTGAAGCCGTCGCGGCGACGATCCTGGACCCCGCCGTCCGGCACAAGCATCCCGCGCTGCAGCCGCATCGTGCGCAGATTTCCCTGCGTGAGGAATGCGACGCGGTGGAGACGCTGGGCCATGACGTACTCGGCCCGATCATGCACAGCTTCGCGCTGTGGCTGCGCGAGGAAGCCGACGCGATGGCGACCGCCACCGGCCGCCCGGTCAAGCTGCTGTTCCTGCTGCGCGATGGCCACCTGCCCGCACAAGCCTTCGCCGCCGCCTTCCCCGACTGGGCGGACCGCATCGCTTCCGTCGAACTCAGCCGCTTCACCGCCACCGCCGCAAGCTTCACCGACGCGGCGGCGATCGAGCGCTATCTGGCGCCGGAAATCGACACGGCGCAGTTCGCAACCTTCGCCAAGCAGATGCTGTTCAATCGCGACGAGTCCACCAAGCTGTGCCGCAACGCCAGCAAGCGCGGTTTCCTGAAAAGCGTGCTGGAGCCGTCCAACGTCCGCAAGATCGTCAACCGCTCCGGCGACTTCGCCAAGCGGCTGTTCGCGCACCTCGCCAGCCACGGCGTCGAGCGCGGCGATGCGGTCATGCTGGTCGACCTCGGCTATAACGGCTCGGTGCAGAATGCGGTCGAGGCCGTTCTGCGCAAAGGCATGGATCTGGAAGTGTCCGGCCGGTACCTGCTGCTGCGCGAGACCTTCCTGTCCGGCCTCGACAAGCGCGGCTACATGGACACCCGCAACCATGATTCCAAGGCGCTGCACGCCTTGTCCGAATCCATCGCCATCGTCGAGCAGCTCTGCACGCTCGCGCAGGGTTCGGTCGTCGATTACAAGCCGGACGGTTCGCCGATCCGCAGCGCTGCAGGCGTCAAGGGCGCGCAGAGCGAGAATCGCGACCGGGCGCAGCGCGCCTGCCTGGAGTTTGTGCGCGGCGTAGGGACCGGGCTGGTGAAAGCGCCGCTGTCCGATGACGCCGAATGCCGCCGCCGCATGGCCGGCGCGGCGCTCGCCCGCCTGCTGTTCCTGCCGATGGAGAGCGAAGTCGCGCTGCTGGAAACATTCCATCATGACGTGAATCTTGGCACCAAGGACATGGTGAGCTTCGTCGATACTGCCGCCGCCACCGAGGGTCTGCGCCGCCGCGGCATCTTCTATGTGAAGAATGCGATGCGCGCCTATCTGCCGGGCGAATTGCAGCGGCACGGCCTGCCGCTCAACCTCTCCATCTTCTCGACCCGCCGTTTCGGCCTCGACCTGCGCAAGGCGGATTTCGATGTCGGCGCGATGAAGCTGCCGGTGATCCTGATCGACCAGACCAGCCATGCGCAGATCGAGGTGGACGCCTATCCGACTAGCGAGGGCTATTATCAGGCGATGATCCCGGTCGGCGAAGGCCAATATAGCGCGGGCATCCAGCTCGGCCAGCATTTCGAATGGGTGCAGGTGGAGGAAGCGAGCTTCCATTATGTCGACGACTATATGAAGCCCAAAGCGGCCGAAGGGGCAATCGCCGCCCATCCGCTGTTCGACGCGATGGAGGAAGTGTCCGCCGGACTCTACCGCTGCCAGTCGGAAGCCGGGTTCATGCTGATCCAGCCGCCGATCAGCGCGCCGGGCCGCAACCTGCTGCTCAGCATTGTCTTCCGCCCGGTCGTCACGCGGCCGCAGGCTGTTCAGTCCGTACAAAAGGCCGCCTGAAATGCCCGATTTGCTGATCCATTCCATGTCGGAATTTTCCGACATCATCCTGGACGGTCTGGCCATCGCCAAGGCCGAACATGTGGTCGAGATCGGCGCGGAATATGGCGGCATGTCGACCATGCTGGCGAATTATGCGCTGGAACAGGGCGGGCGGCTGACCAGCATCGACCCCCTGCCCAAGCCGGAATTTCTCGATTGGGTCGGCGGCGCAGACCATGTGACCCATATCGGCAAGCCGAGCCTTGCCGCGTTCGACGAGATCGCGGATGCGGACGCCTGGCTGATCGACGGCGACCATAACTGGTTCACCGTCTATCATGAGTTGAAGGCTATCGATGCGCTCTGCGAACGGGATGGCAAGCCTTTGCTTGCCTTCCTGCATGACGTCGCCTGGCCGTCCGGCCGCCGCGACATGTATTATGCGCCGGACATGATCCCGGAAGCTGCGCGGCATCCGCATGATTTCGACGGCGGGGCGCTGCCGGGCCATGGCTCGCTGGTGCGCGGGCGCGGTTTCCGCGGCATGGGCCATTTCGCCTGGGCGCTGCATGAGGGCGGCCCGAAGAACGGCGTCAAGACGGCGGTGGAGGACTTCATCGCCGAGCGCAACGAAGCGGGGCGAGAACTCGCCTATGCGGAAGTGCCCGCGGTGTTCGGGCTGGGCGTATTGTTCGATCTCGACGCGCCGTGGAGCAATGCGCTCGCCGACCTGGTCATTCCCTATCACGAAAACCGGCTGATCGCTTCGCTGGAGGCCAACCGGCTCGCAAATTATCTGACCGTGCTGGATTTCCAGGACCGCAACGCCGCCTGAAGCTGCGGCGTCGGCATCCGCCGGATCTCCGGCCGGAGAGTCCTTTGCCGCGCATCGGCGCGCTTGGCCTGTCGCAGCAACAGCATGACGCCCATACCCGACATGCCGCCGATTACGTAACATGCAATGCAAATAAGGACAATCGCCAGATCGGTCATTGTCCTCGCCCTGTTTTGTTGATCGACCCCTTTCATCTTGCCGCCATCGCGGTCTAAAGCCCCGGCCATGAGCCCGGACATTGGAACAATACTCAAGGACAGCTTCGGGTTCCCCGGATTTCGCGGCGTTCAGGAACAGGTCGTCTCCCGCGTGATGGCGGGACAGCGGACGCTGGCGATCATGCCAACCGGTGCGGGCAAGTCGCTCTGCTATCAATTGCCCGCCATCGCGCTTCCCGGATGCTGCGTCGTCGTCTCGCCGCTGATCGCCCTGATGCACGACCAGTTGCGCGCGGCGAATGCGGTAGGCATCCGCGCCGCCAGCCTGACATCGGTGGATGCGGACTGGCGCGAGACGCAGGACCGGTTCCGCGCGGGCGACCTCGACCTGCTCTATGTCGCGCCGGAACGGGCGAGCGGAGAAGGCTTCCGCTCCTTCCTGCGCAGCGCGCCATTGTCCCTGTTCGCGATCGATGAGGCGCATTGCGTGTCCGAATGGGGCCATGACTTCCGGCCCGACTATCGCCTGCTCCGGCCCCTGCTGGACGAGTTTGCCGATGTGCCCCGGCTGGCGCTGACGGCGACGGCGGACGCGCACACGCGCGAGGATATTCTTGTCCAGCTCGGCATCCCGCATGAGGGGATGATCGTCGCCGGGTTCGACCGGCCCAATATCCGCTACACCGTCCAGCCGCGCGACAGCCTGTCCCGTCAGATCGCCGATCTGGTCGCGGCGCAGCCCGGTCCCGGCATCATCTACGCCCAGACGCGCGCGGCGACGGAGAAGATGGCGGCGTCCCTCGCCACCGGCCGCCGGGAAGCGCGCGCCTATCATGCCGGGCTGCCGCCGGAGACGCGCGCCGCCAACCAGGCCGCCTTCATCGCGTCGGAGGACATGATCATGGTCGCGACCGTGGCGTTCGGCATGGGGATCGACAAGCCGGACGTGCGGTTCGTGGCGCATGCGGGCCTGCCCAAATCCATCGAGGGCTATTATCAGGAGAGCGGCCGCGCCGGGCGCGACGGCGACCCGGCCGAAGCCTTCCTGTTCTGGGGCGCCGACGATTTCGCCCGCGCCCGCCAACGCATGTTCGAGGTGGAGGCGGCGCGCCAGCCGGGCGAGCGGGCGCGGATCACAGCGCTGGGCGCGCTGGTCGAAACCGGGACATGCCGCCGCGCGATATTGCTGCGGCATTTCGGCGAGAACCCGCCGCCAAACTGCGGCAATTGCGACAATTGCCTGAACCCGCCCGCCAGCATCGATGCAACGGAGACCGCGCGTAAATATCTGTCCGCTGTCTACCGCACCGGGCAGAGTTTTGGCACCGGTCATATCGAGGCGGTGCTGACCGGCGCGACCACCGACAAGGTGCGCCAGCGCGGGCATGACCGGATATCGGTGTTCGGCATTGTCGAGGGCGAGGAGACGGCGCTGCTGCGCCCCGTCTCCCGCGCGCTGCTCGTCCGCGATGCGCTGGTGCCGAACGAGCATGGCGGGCTGGAGCTTGGCCCCAATGCGCGCCCGATCCTGCGCGGGGAGGAGCAGGTCTCGCTCGTCCTGCCGCCCCGGCGCGAACGGCGGCGGCGCGGCGGCAAGGGCAGCGAGGCCAATCCGGTGGGCGATCCCCTGTTCGACGCGCTGCGCGCCTGCCGCCGGGAATTGGCGCAGGAGGCGGGCGTGCCGCCATATGTCATCTTCCACGACAGCACCCTGCGCGAGTTTGCGGAACGCAGACCGGCGACGCTGGGTGAGCTGGGAGAAATTACGGGCGTCGGCATGAAGAAACGGGACGCATTCGGGCAGGCGTTTCTGGACGTGATCCGCAACTACTGACTTCCCTCTTTTCCCGCAAAACACGACATTTTATTACGAAGGCGTGATCCTACCGGAATGCGCGCGACAATTGGGACAACGATGGGAAAGAGCCATCCACATCCTAAGACGACATCCGCCTGTAGGACAGGAGATGGGCTTGTTTCGACCATAAGCGGCCAGTCCGCAATCCGCACGTCCCGTCATCCCGCACGTGATGCGGGATCCATTGGCTCTCCGAAGCATGACTGCGCGAAAGCCTGCGCTCATGGATCCCGGATCAAGTCCGGGATGACGGCAGTGTATTGCGGTGAGCAATGGCAGCTAACCACCCGTCCTAGACATTTTCTCGCATTGCGATCACCTTGGCCATTGACGATCATTGCACATCAGATGCAGCGGGTACGGGACACGCAGGGCGCCTCATGACCGATTTTCTTCACGGGACTGTCCATGAAACGCCTGAGGATTTTCAGGCGGCGCTGCGTTCGGACCCGGCGGTCCTGACGCTATGGGAAAATCTGACGCCGCTCGGCCGGAACGAATTTATCTGCTGGGTCGAGGATGCGAAACAGCCTGCGACACGGCAGCGCCGCATCGCGCGGAGCCGCGAAGAAATGCTGGAGGGCAAAAAGCGGCCCTGCTGCTGGGCGGGCTGTATTCACCGGACGGACAAGGCCCCAAGCCGGTGGCAACAGGCGGTGCTGATCGACAAGAAGGCGAAGAAGGAAGCCTAGAAGCTGCCCTGAACGGATTGAGGGATAGCCGACCGTCCTTACACACCGCCTCCGTCATCCCGCACCTGATGCGGGATCTATTGGCTCTACGGCGATGCGACTGCATAAATGCTTGCGCTCATGGATCCCGGATCACGTCCGGGATGACGAAATAGGCCCCATCGAACCCTATCCCACCGGCGGCGCCGGGGGTGGAGCGAGGTCGCTCTGAAGGCTGGTGTCGGTGAGCTGGACAGGTTGATCGACATAGACGTCGACCTTCGTTCCGGCGGGGATTTTCGCCTCTTTGCCCTTCACGACGATGGCGAGCGGCAGGAACACGACGCCTGCACCGACCGCGCCGATCGTTCCCGCCTTGCCCTTGGCGTTCTGCTGGCCGCGCAGGGGAACGATGCGGCCATCGGCCGACACCTGCGTCACTTCTATCTCCAGCTTGCCCGACCGGCCGAGCAGGCCATTGTCCCGCGCGCGGGAAATTTCTCCAGTGGCGGGCGCGCCGGCCGGGATCACCGTCACGCCGTTCACGATGACCGGTTCCGCGACCGTCATTTCCACCTTGTCACCCTTGCGCGCGTTCTTCGACGACAGGTCGTCCCGCGTCTGCAGATGGACCGGCGTGCCTTCGGGCAGGGTCAGGCTTTGCGCGAATGCGGCCCCTGACATGGCGGCCATGGCCGCGGCGCTCATCATTCCGGTCAACAGCTTCATCGCGCTCTTCCTTCCCTATCCATGTGAAGGGAGAACGTGATCGCGCCATTTTGGTTTCAGTAAGGCAACGACAGACAGCGCTGTTTAGATAGGCCGGGCCGCTCAGATAGGCGGGGCCGTGCGGGTCATCGTGGGCGCACGGGCGAGCAATCCGATGCCCGGTCCTTCGGCCGGACAGGATTTGCAGCCGGATAGCGCAACCACACAGCACAGGGTGAGAATGGCGATACCGCGCAGGTCAGGGCGCATTGCAGCCCTGCCCCGCATAGGCGGCCGTCCAGACAATCTGCTGCCCATGATAATAGTCGATGACCTCCGCCTCCGGCGTGACGGTGCATGGGCCGCTGGTTACCGGGCCGAACTCGATTTCATGGCTGCCATCGCTCAGGGAAGCGGCGGTCGCGCCACTGTCGCGCCAGTTGCCCTCCCCTTTGACGCGCCACTTGCCGCCGCCGCTGACCGCGGCGGCCGGGGTGATGTTCACCGTCAGCCCCGGCGCGGAAAGCGCCTTGACGGCGGAGGCGTTCGCGGTCGCCGCGCCGTCGCATTTATAGGTCCCTACCCCCAGGATCGACAGGTTCGGCCGGACATAGATGCGCTGCGCGGCGGGGGGCTTGCAGGGCGATGCAGGCGCGGTCGCCTGCACGTCGAGAAATTCCACGACATGCAGCCCGTCCGGCACGGCATTCAGAGCCTCGGCGCTTTTATGCCATGCCTTTTCCACGACCGGATTGTCGATCTTGGTCAGATCGGGCGATCCAGGCGGCAGCACATCATCGGGCAGCGGCGGCGGGATCGGCAACCCGTCATTGATCCGCCAGCGCGCCTGGTCGAAATTCGCTTCCTCCGGTTCCAGCCGGAACCCAACCTTGCTGTTCTCATTCGCCTGCGCCTCCCTATGCGGGACGGGCAGCGGCAGCACGGTCAACAGAATGGCTAGGCGAAAAGCGGTCATAGCGCGGCTCCCAGCTTGGCGGTGGACGGTATGGTCACATCGGCCGTGACCTTGCAGGTCGAATCGTCGGTATCTGTCTTGAGCTGGAATTCGCCGCTGGGACCGCCCGTGACGGTGCGGTTGATTTCATTGGCTTCCAATATGTAGCTTTGCCCGCCCTCCGACACGATCACCCGGCTGTTATAGGTGCAGGACTTGATCGTCGCTTCGGCCGGGATGTTCGCGGCCTTATAATCGAAGCTATAGGATGTCTGCGGCACAGATGGCGCGTGCGTCACCGTGGGCAGCGGCGTGTCGATCCGGGTGCGGTAGCCTGTATAGAGGTCATACCCCAGGCAACCCCGTCCGCGGCAATTGCAGATGCCAAGGAAGCAATCCCGCCCCTTGCCGCCGATCATGGCCTCCACCAGCACACTGTAGGGGCCGGAGCCGACCGTGCGGATGATGTAGGAATTGCCGTTCTGATTATTGACCGAAACGCGCCAGTCGATCGCTTCCGCAGGCGGACCCAGGGAATAGATGCGGTCGGCGCGATAGCGGTCGTTACAACTGTCGCTGCCCTTCTCGTAGAAGGAAAAGACTTTCTCACCCGTGCTCGGCACTGATGCGATCGGCGTGATGCTGGTTGCGATCGCATAGGTCAGGGGCGGCAGCACCTCCACCTGCACCTCGCTCTGCGCGGTCAGCGCCTCCCCCTTCTTCACGGTGCAACGGGCAAGATCGGCGGTGATGAACAGCCGCGTCGGGCGGCTGATCGCCTGCAGTTCCTTCACCGTTGCCTCGGAAGGGATGACCGTAAATTCATTGTGGTTGAGGCCGCGGACCGTTGCCGGGCGGGAAACGCCGTCCCCGCCAACCCGCACCGTGACAGTGGGCATGCCGATCGCGAGGAAATTGCCGCGCACCGGCAGGAACAGGTCGCGGCTGCGGCCGCCCTGACCATTATCGGTTTCCGAGGAGGGGGCGCCTGGGTCCGCCCAGATGCGCATCTTGCGCGTGACCGGATACACCAGCCGCGCGGGCTTGTCGCGGCATGGAAGGGAGTAGCTGGTGTTCCAGGCGAGAATATCGGCTTCGTACAGGCTGCGCTGGGCGGAATCGAGCAGGCCGGCGTTGACGAGATCGGCCGAACTTTTGATCTGCGCGGTCAGCGCCTGCGTATCCTCAAAGATGCGGCGCTCCTGCTTGTCGAGCCTGTCGAACGTATATTGCAGCTTGTCCCCAAGCGCGTAGTTGGCTTCATTCAGAACCTGTGATGCGCTGGTCTGCAGATTCAGGATCGCCGTCCGGGTTTCGCCGCCCACCTGACCAACCATGTTGGAAAGCTGCGTCACCATATTGTTGAGTTCGCCCAGCACCGCCGCGACCGGAATGGCGGGCAGCGTCGCGACGTTCAGCTTCTCCGCACCCGGCGTCGTTCCGTCCTCCTTGCGGGGCACGGCATAGACGTCCTCCTTCGGCAGTCCGGCGGGCTTCTCCGCCTCCGGCACGGGTTTGTAGGGACTGTCGAGATCGCATGTCGTGCAGGTGCAGCCGGACAGCGCGAACAGGGCAAGGGCGGCGCTCCACAGGCGCAGCCGGTAAGGAACAGGCTTAAGCATCGGACCCCCAGACGACGCCCGCAACGGAGGGGCGCGTGGGGGCATGTCCTCATGGAATGGCCCGGGCGCTCAAACCCAAGCTTATCCGAATTGGAGCGTCCGGCGGGCGCGCATTGTTTTGATTGGGACGATCGAGAGCGAAATGAATGAAGTTTGTTAACCATGATATCGTTTCGCGCCGGATCAGCGGGCAAACGGCCATATTGCGGGGCGGCCTATATTGACGCGCGGCCATATTGCAGCGCGGTGGGGGCGCTGCTAGATCGGCGCAATGATTCAGCCGCCAGAAATCATCCGCACGCCCAAGTCCCGCGTTTCCTGCGACGGATCGGGCGACATTCCCGCCGCGCTCGGCCATCCGCGCGTGTTCCTGGAAATCGACGAGCATGGCTATGTCGATTGCGGCTATTGCGACCGACGCTTCGTGCTGGTCGGCGGGCCTGCGGACGCAGCGGGTCATGACGGTGGGCCGGATATAGCGTCGGGCGCGAGTATTTAGGTTTCGTCAATCAACCGTTCCGCCCTTCGACATGCTCAGGAGAGCGAAGTCGAAGCCTTCGTCTGAGCGTAGGCGAAGACACCTCGCGATGCTCGGCGGACCCTTCGACTTCGCTCAGGGCGAAACGGGGGAGGATAATCGCAGCAGGGGTTGGTTTATCGCCGGCCTAGCGCCTATATCGGCTCCATGACCGACATCAGCTCCCATTTCACCGACGCCCGCGGCCTGCTCTATCGCGATGGCCTGCTCACCCCTGACGCTGCCAAGCGGCTGACCGCGCAGGCGCTCGCCAGTTGCGACGATGGCGAACTCTATCTGCAATATCGTGCGTCGGAGGCGTTCGGCTTCGATGACGGGCGGCTCAAGACCGCAGACTATTCGACCGACGCCGGTTTCGGCCTGCGCGGCGTCAGCGGAGAGATGACCGGTTTCTCCCACGCCAACGACATCAGCGAAGCGGCGATCCGGCGGGCGGCGGAGACTCTCTCTCTGCTCGATCCCGCCAAGGCTCCGCCCGCGCCGCCGCCGCAGCGGACCAACCGGCACCTCTACACCGACGCCAATCCGCTGGAGATCGTGCCCTTCGCCGAGAAGGTGGCGCTGTGCGCGCAGATCGACGCCGCCGCCCGCGCCCGCGACCCGCGCGTCGCGCAGGTGTCGGTGGGCCTGAACGGTAGCTGGTCCGTGGTGGAAATCGTCCGCGCGGACGGCTTTGTCGCCAACGACATCCGGCCGCTGGTGCGCCTGAACGTCTCCATCATCCTGGAGGATGGCGGGCGGCGCGAGTCCGGCAGCTTCGGCATTGGCGGACGCTACCTCTACGATCAGGTGATGGCGCCGGAGATATGGAACCGCGCCATCGACGAGGCGCTGGCGCAGGCGGACGTCAATATGCGCTCCGTCGCCGCGCCTGCGGGCGAGATGACCGTGCTGCTTGGTCCCGGCTGGCCCGGCGTGCTGCTGCATGAAGCGATCGGGCATGGGCTGGAGGGCGACTTCAACCGCAAGGGCACCTCCGCCTTCTCCGGCCGCATCGGGCAGCGGGTCGCTGCGCCGGGCGTGACCGTGGTGGACGATGGCAGCATCATGAACCGGCGCGGATCGCTCAGCATCGACGACGAAGGCACGCCGACGCGCGAAAATGTGCTGATCGAGGACGGCATATTGAAATGCTATATGCAGGACCGGCTGAACGCGCGGCTGATGGGCGTTGAGGCAACCGGCAATGGCCGCCGGGAAAGCTATGCCCATGCGCCAATGCCGCGCATGACCAACACCTTCATGCGCGGCGGCAATGACGATCCGGCCGAGCTTCTCTCGCGCGTCAAGAAGGGCATTTTCGCCAAGAGCTTCGGCGGCGGTCAGGTCGACATCGTGTCGGGCAAGTTCGTCTTTTCCTGCACCGAGGCGTACAAGGTGGAGAATGGCAAGCTGGGCGACCCGATCAAGGGCGCGACGCTGATCGGCGACGGCCCGACGGCGCTGACCCGCGTCATCGGCATCGGCAATGACATGGCGCTGGACGAAGGCGTGGGCATGTGCGGCAAGGGCGGGCAAAGCGTGCCCGCAGGCGTCGGCCAGCCGACATTGTTGATGGATGGCCTAACGGTGGGCGGCACGGCGGCTTAGATTTTGCGGGATTAGCTGGAGACAATGTGCTCCTGCGAAAGCAGGAGTCCACTCCAGAGGTCGGAACTGGGCTCCTGCTTTCGCAGGAGCACATGTTTGATGCTGTTCTCTACAAGCTCAGCCTGAACGGAATCAGAGTATAAGCGCAATTTCGGAACCCCTCTCCCATCCCACGGGTATTGCCATCATGACCGACACCTGCGATCCGCATGCCGCCGTCACCGCGCCCTGGGCCAGGGACATATTGGATTTCTGGTTCAAGGAAATTGGCGAGGAGGGCTGGTGGGGCCAGTCCGAGCGGACGGACGCGGCATGCCTGCGCTTCGAACCGCTGTGGCGGGACATGCGCAACGCGCAGGCGGAGGCGTTTCTCGACCGGGCGGACGAAGCCCTGGCGGCGATCATCCTGTTCGACCAGATTCCCCGCAACCTGTTCCGGGGAACGGCGGACGCCTTCGCCACCGACTCCCTCGCCCGCGACATTGCGCGCAGGGCCGTGGCCAAGGGGTATGACGTGCAGATCGGCGGCGCGGGACGCATGTTCTTCTACATGCCGTTCCAGCACAGCGAGGCGATGGCGGATCAGGACATCTCGCTCGTTTTCTTCCAAGCCTATGGTGACGACAATGCCCTGGAGTTTGCAAAGAAGCATCATGACATGATTGCGCGATATGGCCGCTTTCCCCATCGCAACGCTGCGCTGGGCCGCGCGGATCGCCCGGAAGAAGCCGAGGCCATCGAAGCCGGGAACCACTGGTAACGCGCGACAGAATGATTCACGCGCGGAATCGCTTTTGAAATTAAATGTCGCGCCTATTTTTTAGGCAGAATCCATAACGTGCCCATTTTTTCGGCGCTGCGCGGGTGGTCATGCCCGCAAAACCCCGCGTTAACGCTTGATTAGGATTCTGGCACGCTCTTTGCTGTAATAGCCCCGCACACCATTAACAGGGGGCGACATGAAACTAGTCATGGCTATCATCAAGCCGTTCAAGCTGGACGATGTCCGCGAGGCCCTGTCCTCGCTCGGCATCGCTGGCATGACGGTCAGCGAAGTGAAGGGCTTCGGACGCCAGAAGGGGCAGACCGAAATCTATCGCGGTGCCGAATACAGCACCAACATGGTTCCGAAGATCAAGATCGAGGTGGTCTGCGATGACGATCTCGCCCCCCGCGTGGTGGAGGCTGCTCAGCAAGCCGCCAACAGCGGCGCCATCGGCGATGGCAAGATTTTCGTCCTCGATGTCGGTCAGGCCGTGCGCATCCGCACCGGCGAGACCGGCGAAACCGCACTGTAAGAAGGGGGGAATGATGACGCTTTCCAAGAAACTCTCCGGCGTGTGCGGGGCCGTCGGCCTTTCGCTCTTCGCCGCTATGCCCGCCTGGGCGCAGGAGGCGGCGGCCGCCGCTGCTCCCGTGCCCGACAAGGGCGACACCGCATGGATGATGGTATCCACCGTTCTGGTCCTGGCGATGATCCTGCCGGGCCTCGCCCTGTTCTACGGCGGCCTGGTCCGCACGAAGAACATGCTGTCCGTGATGACGCAGATCGGCGCCGTCGCCGCTCTCTCGATGATCATCTGGGTAATCTATGGCTACAGCCTGGCTTTCGGGCCGGACGCCTCTGACGGCCTGAAGCCCTTCATCTCCAGCTTCGGCAAGATGTTCCTCGCCGGAATTACCCCGGACACGACCGCCGCCACCTTCACCGATGGCGTGGTCATCCCGGAATATGTGTTCATCTGCTTCCAGATGACCTTCGCAGCGATCACCGTTGCGCTGGTGCTGGGTTCGGTTGTCGAGCGCATCAAATTCTCGGCGGTCATGGTGTTCGCCATCGTCTGGCTGACCATCGTTTACTTCCCGATCGCGCACATGGTGTGGGCGGCCGGCGGCCTGTTCTTCGAAATGGGCGCGCTGGACTTCGCGGGCGGTACCGTGGTGCACATCAACGCCGGCGTCTCCGCGCTGGTGGCCTGCATCATCCTGGGCAAGCGTATCGGCTATCCCAAGGAGCCGATGCCGCCGCACTCGCTGGTCCTGACCGGCGTCGGCACCGGCCTGCTGTGGGTTGGCTGGTTCGGCTTCAACGCCGGTTCGGCCCTGGAAGCCAATGGTTCGGCCGCTCTTGCGATGCTCAACACCTTCGTCGCCACCGCTTCGGCAGGCCTGTTCTGGATGCTGGCTGAGAAGTTCAGCGGCCACAAGGGTTCCGCCCTCGGCTTCTGCTCGGGCATCATCGCCGGCCTCGTCGCCGTCACCCCGGCCGCTGGCAACTCCGGTCCGTTCGGCGCCATCGTCCTCGGCGCGGTCGCCTCGATCATCTGCTTCTTCGCCGTTGCGAAGCTGAAGCCGATGCTCGGTTATGACGACTCGCTCGACGCCTTCGGCATCCACGGCATCGGCGGCATGATCGGCGCCATCGGCACCGGCATCGTCTACGCTCCGTCGCTCGGCGGACCCGGCGGCGACGACTATGCCATCGGCGGTCAGCTCGTGACCCAGGTTCTGGCGGTTCTCGCCACGATCGTCTGGGCCAGCATCGGTACGGCCATCGCGATCTTCATCGCAAAGGCGATCACCGGTCTGCGCGTCAGCCCCGAAGTCGAGCAGGAAGGCCTCGACCTCGGTGAGCATGGCGAGCGCGCCTACAACTACTAAGTTTCGGCAGGGCGGGCCGGAAAGAACGGCCCGCCCGCCACACGATGTTCCTCCTGCGAACACACCTGGGGCCGGTGCGAAAGCATCGGCCCGATTTTTTTGGTGAAGAATCCTCCGCTCTGATCCATCCATCAACGGGATGACAAGTGCGCGGCCGTCTGGCATCGGCGGATAGAGCAGGGAGCGCGTGAGGACATGGCTGGCATCGGTTTGGGCATCGGCATATTCGGGGCGGCGGGCCGCATGGGCCGGGCGATTGCGACGGTCGCCGGCGAAGCGGGCATGACGCTGGCCGGAGGTACGGAGCGGAATATGGACGGCGTTTTGCCGGACACCGGATTTCCGGACATTGGGCTGCCGCTGTTTCCCGACCCGCTGGCGCTAGCTCAGGCGAGCGACGTGCTTATCGATTTTTCCAGCCCCGGCGCGCTGGTCGGGCATCTCGACGCCTGCATCGCTGCGGGCAAGCCGATCGTCATCGGGACGACAGGGCTTGAGCCGGAGCATCATACGCTGATCGACCGGGCCGCCGGACAGATAGCGATATTGCAGACCGGGAATACCTCGCTTGGCGTCAACCTGCTGGCGGCGCTTGTCGAGGAGGCCGCACGGCGGCTGGGCGATGACTGGGACATAGAGATTGTCGAAATGCATCACCGGCACAAGGTCGACGCGCCATCGGGCACGGCGCTGCTGCTGGGCGAGGCGGCGGCGCGGGGACGCGGCATAACGCTGGCCGGGCATAGCGAGCGCGGGCGGGACGGCATCACCGGCGCGCGCGGCGCGGGGACGATTGGCTTTGCCTCCCTGCGCGGCGGGTCCGTGGCGGGCGACCATCAAGTGATCCTGGCGACGGAGGGCGAGCGCATCGAGATCGCGCATCGCGCGGAAAACCGCATGATCTTCGCACGCGGGGCGATCAAGGCGGCGGCATGGCTGAAGGATCAGAACCCCGGCCGGTATGACATGAAGGCCGTGCTGGGCCTGTGACACGGTGAAAAAGGCTGACATCTTCGAATTTTACAGCCGCCTGGCGGAGCATAATCCCGCGCCCCGGACGGAACTGGAATATGGCAACGACTATCAGTTGCTGGTCGCTGTGGTCCTGTCCGCCCAGGCGACCGACGTCGGCGTGAACAAGGCGACGCGCGCGCTCTTTCGCGAGGTGACGACGCCTGCGCACATGATGGAACTGGGCGAAGAGCGGCTGAAGGGTCATATCAAGACGATCGGCCTGTTCAACGCCAAGGCGAAGAATGTCATCGCGCTGTCGGAGATATTGGTGCGCGATTTCGGCGGGCAGGTGCCGCAGGATCGCGACATACTCACCACCCTGCCCGGCGTTGGCCGCAAGACCGCCAATGTGGTGATGAACACGGCGTTCGGCGCCGAGACCTTCGCCGTCGACACGCACATCTTCCGCGTCGGCAACCGGACGGGACTTGCGCCGGGCAAGACGCCGCTGGCGGTCGAACTGAAGCTGGACAAGGACACGCCCGCGCCGTTCCGCCGCGACGCGCATCACTGGCTGATCCTGCATGGCCGCTATGTCTGCAAGGCGCGCAAGCCGGAATGCTGGCGCTGCATCGTTGCGGACCTGTGCCGGTACAAGCCCAAGACGCCCGCCCCCGCATGATGATAGCGCCGGAAGGCTGGACGACGGGTACGGCGCGGGGCCTGTGACTCCGTCAATGGGATGACGGAGGATGTTATGAGAACAGCATATACGAAGCGCGCATGCGCCGCCCTGATCGCACTGACTGCCATGGCCGCCGCCGGGTTGATCGCGGACAGCGCATCCGCACGAAAGCCCGCCAAGGATGACGGCCGGGTCGCGGTAGGCGAACCGGTGGACTGCATCATGCCCAACCGCCTGCGTAGCACCGAAGTCCGCGACGACAGCACCATCGATTTCGTGATGAACAATGGCGATGTCTACCGCAACACGCTCCCCAACAGTTGCCCCAGCCTGGGGTTCGAGCAGCGCTTTTCCTACCGCCTGAGCACGTCGCAGCTCTGCTCGGTCGATATCATCACCGTGCTGCAGACCGCCGGCGGCAATTATATGCAGGGGGCCAGTTGCGGCCTTGGCAAATTCCAGAAGATGTCGAAGCCCGCCAAATAAGCGCCCCGGCGCCAGAGCGATAAAGCCGGGCGGGAAATCCGCACAAGAAATCCGCGCAAGAAATCCTCTGGCGCCTGCCCCCCGCCTTTGCTAAGCGCGCTGTCTCTCCCGGCACCCGTAGCTCAGCTGGATAGAGCGCTGCCCTCCGAAGGCTGAAGTCAAGGGCTGCTGGTTTGTGAGAGACGTAGAAAAGGAGTTTGTTTACAAAGGTTTGCGGGAGTTACCGTTGAGGCTTCCACCCTACAGGTTTTCCGCGTAAGCACTGCGTAAGCAACAGGCACCCATAGCTCAGCTGGATAGAGCGCTACCCTCCGAAGGTAGAGGTCTCAGGTTCGAATCCTGATGGGTGCGCCACCCCTCTCTTTGGGGATGGCGCTACAAGCGCTCGCCGAGCACTCAATAAGATGACACTGTTGCGGTATGTGAGCGTGCCGGCGATTGGCGCCCAGTCGAGTTGCGCGGCACTGACCGTGCCCTCTTAAACCGACCGTAACGAGATCGCCTCGGCGTTAGGCCCATCGGAGTGGCGGTGATCGTAAGATGGTTCAGTAGGAACACTCTCGGGAAGGCGTATGGGCATTTGCATCCCGGACGTCATTATCGCGTCGAACGCGACTTCCGTGATCATGACGGACGCCTCCATCGCCAGGGGCAACAATGGCGCTACCGCACATACACATTTCTTCCCTATGAAGATGGCCTGTCGCTTTTCTTTCTCACCAAGGACGGCGACGATCTGGAGATTCGCCTTCAGGATCGAACCGGTGCCGAAGCAGCGATTATTGCAGCCCTGAGTGATGTCCTCCCGCAATGCGAGCCGTTTTATCGAAGCGTGTTTGCTGGCCTGCTAGCCGTCGATGGCGACAAGCTGGTTTCCTTCGACGGCGTCGATCGAGTGGCCTTCGGTTGGCAGGACGTTACTACGGTCGCCGCTTTCTATGGGCAGCAGCACTACGACGAGACGCGTTGCCTCACGATCAGCCATCGCCGTGGAACCGCAATCTTCCTGGCAGAGACTCATAGCGTGTGGCACCCCTTCCTCGACGGCTTGGAAACGAGGTTAGAGCGGGTCGTGCCTCGCCAGAGATGGCTGAAAACCTTGGACGAGGATCGATCCCGATCCATCCCAGTGTTCAAGCGTTCACGTCTTTAGATGCGTCCGTGAATCCTGCTGGCCATCGTTTTAAAAAAAATAGGAAGCAGCGCGGACGGCGGCTTCTCAGAAAAGGTACCATCGATCTTTCGCTCGAAGTTGTTGGCAGTTCGGTCGTTCTGACAGATGCCGATACAGCCGTGGCTACTCGGGAAGCGCGTTCTCCGAAAAATGCTTGCGGATGAAGTCGAGCTTGGGATCGATGTATCGACGACAAAAGGGTCTGTTTGGGTCGGTGCGATAATAGTTCTGGTATCTCTCGTCCGAAGCCTTGAAGCCCACGAACGGCAGGATGAGGGTGTGGACCGGCTTGCCGGCCTCCTCAGCGAGTCCGCGTATCGCCTCTTCGGCTTCGACCCGCTGACTCTCGTCGAAGATATAGATCGCGCTTCGGTATTTGTTTTCAACCGAGCGGGCACGTGTAGCGGAGTGTGTGCGCAGGTGCACCTCGGACAGTGTCCCCAGCCCGATAACGGAGGGTTCGAACGTCACGACCACCCCCTCAGCCCAGGTGTTCGCCGGGGCGGCCGATTGTAGGAAACCCTGCTCGACCTGCGTGACGCCACGCAACGCTTGGAAAACGCCCTCGGTGCACCAGTGGCAACCTCCTCCAAAGCCAACCTTTGCCATACTTAACTCCTGCGCAAAGGCACAACGGCCGGGCCAGACTTATCGAGCTGGCGGACGAACGCGATGATCCGCTGTCCGACATCGTTCGCCATTTCGACATGAGGGTAGTGTCCAGCGCCCTCGACAATCATGGTTTCGGCATGGAGCCTCGAAGCCAAGCTCCGGGCTTCTTCGACAGGGTCCGTGAAGTCGGGATCCTTTGTGCCCATGACGATGAGGCTCGGCACAGAGATCTCGTCCAAGATCGCTGCGGTGTCGGACTTCGACAATGAGAGCATCGTCAAGAGAGCCTGCATGCGCTTTGGCTCCCTGAGGTTTGCAGCAATCGCCGCTTTTACCTCAGCATGATCCGGCGCCGGTTTCGTCGGGAATAGGCTGCTCCAGTAAGTGGTCCAGAACCAGGTTCGCCATGGCCCCGCGAATCCGAGCCCAAGGACAAGTTTCTGGATCGTCGTGAGGGGAAGATCGCGAACGATCGGACCGAGCAGCACCACCCCGTTGACGTGACTAGGAGCTTCCTTGGCAGCCCAAAGCGCGGAGCCGGCTGCGAACGAGTTGCCCATGATCACGGCTGGCCCGTCAGCCAACTGTCGGAGGATGGCGACGGCGTCACGGCCGACCGCTCGCGCGGAGTAATCCGACCACTCCGGCGACGATTGGCCGAATCCGCGGACGTCCATCGTCACCACTCGGCATCCCGCATGCTGCAGCATGGGCTTGATGAGCCGATACTCGGAGCGCAGGTCTCCCATTCCTGGGATGCCTACGACGAGAGGTCCGGTTCCACCCGTATCGTCGAAGGCTATCCTACCGCCCTCTGTCTGAAGGAACTGGGTCTGCACATCGTTAGGCGCCATGAAACGATCCGATCCGTTGAGCAGCAGACCTATCGGCTGACTTCGAAAAGGAACCACGCTCGGCGTTCCGCTTCGTCGGTCCAGGTATCGATCAGGCCGGAGGTCGCGTTGTCCTTCGCCTCGTCGGCGACTTCCTTTGCGCGGCGCAGCGACTCGACCATGTGAAGATTATCGGCGCGCAGCTCCGCCAGCATGTCCTGCGGCGTGACGAACTCAGCGTCGTTGTCCTTGATCGTCTGGTGGCGGGCGATATCGCCGATCGATCGTATGGTCGTATTTCCGGTCTTCCGGGCGCGCTCCGCCATCGCATCGGTCGCTGCGAGGATTTCCGCAGCTTGCTCATCGAGAAGGAGATGGTAGTCCCTGAAGTACGGGCCCGAGACATGCCAGTGAAAGTTCTTTGTCTTGAGGTAGACCGCATAGCTGTTCGCCAATATTATCTTCAGCGCGTCGGCAACCGTCATGGTCGCGTTCTCGTCGAGGTCAGATGGTGAAGGCACGGTTGCAGCACTGGAGTTTGTCATCGCGTGAACTTCCTCGATGATGGCTTGCGCAAAAGATCAGCGCCGATTCTCTGGCACGCTGAGGTATAGAGGATGAATTTACCTCAGATCGAAGTCCAATGGCTTGTGTCTATAGTTTCGATAGTTCTGGCGACCAGAAGGGCGCTTGGAGCGGCACGGGAACATGGGAAGGCAGCGAACCCCACATGCTCATCAGGCATTCGGCTGATAGCCCAATACGAAAGCGATAACCTTCTCCGAGGACATCTCGCACGGCTTCAGCGACGCACTGCCCGAAGCAACGCGATACAGATTGAAGCTGACGATGTCGTTCCCGGCTAGTTCTCGAGCAAAAAGGCTGTTCCTCCGTCCATCCTCCGACCGACGAACCGTCACGCCGAAACGCCTGCCTTCGTAAGCGCCTTCGCTATACCCCTCAGGCAGACGCTCGAAAGCCGTATCGAATTCTGGATGGTCCATTCTGCATCACCGCCAATCGGCCTTCGCCCTGCGAACGTGAGTGCCGCGCCATGCGATTGGAGTCATCGCGTCAGTCTGACGTTGCGGCCCCAAAGAAACCCCGCGTCATTAGCGCTAGCGAAGTCCGGGTCTACGTAGATGAAAACACGCTTGATAAGCGCGCCGTCGAACTCGAATACGTTGGCGAAACGGCCTTCGGATCGGCCTTCAACCGGCCACGCCGTGCCGTCAGCCATAACGCCACCTTCAAAGCCTTCCACGATCACGTGGTCGCGGGCTACGTGGAAGGTCATGCGATCGAAATCGTGCTCGATCCGCTGAAGCGACCCCAACAGACCCTTGGCGACTTCCATGAATTCGGCTTTGCCATATCCAACTCCGAACTTCGGGAAGTACGTCACGACATCGTCAGTCAGAATGTCGAGAATGGTGGGATCGCCACTGTCGATTTTCCGGAAATAGTCGGTGGCGACGGCGATGCGCTCTTGGGTCAGCTCTGCATTCGGCACTCTATGAACTCCTGAAATGCGGAAGCATTATCCGCTGTGGCTTCGAGAATAATGGGCCCTGCAGGATCAGCCGATCTGCTGCCCGGAATTCAACGGAGCGCTGAGGCGCGGAAGCGATCGTCCTTCAGTTATCCGCGTGACACGCCCGTCGCGCATCGATTCAGACCAGGACGCCCCCTGACACATCTATCACCGCGCCAGCTGTGTAGCTTGCAGCGGGACTAACGAGGTAACTGACGGCGCCCGCCACTTCTTCAATCGTGGCGATCCGACGGATGGGATGCATATCGATGACGGCCTGCGGAAAATTCTCAGCGACTTCCCCGGTCATGTCGGTCGGCATGATGCCAGGTTGGACGACGTTGACGGTAATGTTGCGTGGGCCAAGATCACGTTGCACCCCGCGGGCATATCCTGCGATTGCTGCCTTGGTTCCTGCGTAGTCGGCAATTCCCGGCACGATCGCTCGGGTGCCCAGGCCGGAACCGATGAAGACAATGCGGCCACCGTCAGAGATTTTCTGCGCCGCCGCACGCGTGATCGCCACGGTCCCAAGCACATTTACCATCCACTGCCTGTCGAACGCAGCGGAATCGAGCGTCGGATCGTCGACCAATTTTCCTTGGACGGCGATTGCGGCGTTGTTGATCAAGATGTCGAGCTTGCCGAGTTCAGCTACGACCTGCTCGACCATGGGCTGGGCGGCGGACGTATCCGCTTGATCGCATCGGATCGCGAGAGCGCGAACGCCTTTGGCCCTCACCACCTCGGCGACGGACTCGGCTTTATCGGCCGAAGCAGCGTAGGTGATAGCAATATCGGCTCCCTGATCGGCGAGCGTCGCCGCCAGCACGGCGCCAAGGCCCCGAGAGCCACCCGTGATGATAGCGACTTTGCCGTCCAAAACTTTCGACATCGGCGGTTCCTTTCTGAAGTCTAATGGCGGGCTGACGGCTAAGCGACGTTGACGCCTTTCCAGAAGGCGATGTGATCCTTGATGGAGTGCGCCGCCGGAGAAGGGTCGGCGTAGGTCCAGGCGGCGTTTGCATTGCGCCGGTCGCCGACCTGGAGATGAAAGTATTGCGCCGTCCCCTTCACGGGACAGACAGACGTGTGCTCGCTCGGTGCCAGATACTGCCGGTCAACCGATTGAGGCGGGAAATAATGGTTTCCATCCACGACCATAGTCTCGTCGCTGACCGCGAGGGTGGCATCGTTCCAAACTGCTGAGACCAAACCGGACTCCTCTTTTAATTTTCAGCCACTTGCATCGACCAGTGGCCCTATCTGGCGGGACAAATCAGTTTGCCGGAGTTTGTCCGGCAAGCAGCTTGTCGAGCGAGCCATCTGCATCGAGCGCAGCGAGATCGTCGGAGCCGCCGACATGCGTCTCGTTGATGAAGATCTGCGGCACGGTGCTTCGCCCCGACGACTCGATCATCGCCTTCCGGTGTGCAGGATCGGCTTCGATATCAAGCTCGGTGAATGCCACGCCCTTCTCTTGAAGGAGCGCCTTCGCGCGGCGGCAGAACGGGCACCAACTCGTGGTGTAGATGAGAACCTCAGGCTTCATGTTGTGTCTCCAATCGTTGAGGGATGACGGGCCGGCCGGATTCGCGGGGGTCATCCGAAGGTGAAGGCAAAGGCTTGCGCCCCCGGGTAGAGAAGCTCGATTTCGAAGGTGCACTCGTGGACCTCACCGCTCTGGCGTCCGAGTTGTTTGAGGCGCTGGCCATCACGCCGCCATCTTCCGGACCGTGTCCAAAACCCGGTCTTGCCGGTATGGCTTGGCGAAGAACACAACGTCCGCTGGAACGACGGCCTCGACCGGCCAAGGCCTCCCGGACGTGATGATGATCTGGATGGTCGGCCACCGCCGGCGGATGCAAATGGCGAGCATGATGCCATCGATCCCGCCGGGCATGTTCACGTCCGTGAACACGACGCGCACATCCAGTCGTTCCTCCAAGGTCATAAGCGCGGCGGATGCATTCGGCGCCTGCAAGACTTCGAAACCTGCCTCCTCGATCATGTCCGTCGCAAACAGACGGAGAAGTGGTTCGTCTTCGACGACGAGCACCACGGGTTTCACCATTCCACCCATACTCCCATCAACCTTGAACCAGGTGACGCATGGAGGCGTGCAGATCGGCCGTTAACCCGGCGGGCTCGTAGCGAACATCGACGCCCCCGGTGCCGACCAGGCCGATGTTGATCAGCTTCGATCCAAAGCCTCGGCGAGTTGGCGGCACAACCGGAGGCCCACCCCGTTCTCGCCATTTCACGCGGAGAAGGTCGTCGTCCAGGCCGACCTCGACTTCCCACGACAGCGAGACGTGGCCATCGTCACTGGTCAGCGCGCCGTATTTGCAGGCGTTGGTCAGTAACTCGTGGACGATGAGGGAGAACGAGAGCGCCGCTCGTGGCCCCAGCGCCACCGCCGGCCCACTCATGTCGACCCGATCTGAGAACCCGATCGCGTCGATCACTGTCGCTGCGACAGCTTGTAGATCAGCTTGTGTCCAACTCTTTTGAAGCAAGGCGTCGTGCGCCGCGCTCAGAGCCATCAGCCGACGCTCGAAGGCGTAGACCGCTTCGCGATCGGTGACGCTTCGCAGCGTTTGGCTGGCGATGGCCTGAACCATGGTGAGCATGTTCTTCAGGCGGTGAGCAATTTCGCCGTTCACTATGAGTTGCTGCTGCTCGGTACGATGCCTCGCGACGCCTGCCTCAAGCCGGTCCGCCGCACTTCGCAGGAACGAGATTTCCTCTGCGGGCCAAGGTCGGGGATGCGCCGAATGAACGAAGAAGACGGCGATGGTTTTGCCACGATCTCGAACCGGCATATCGACCAACGACCGAACGCCGACCCGCATTGCGCTCTCGAGATTGTGCAGAGTGCGATCGTCGGTCAGGGCGTCCCAAACGACGAGCGGGTCGCCAACGACGAGCGGCTCGCGCAAGCTCCCATACTCGTCGAGACGGTGGCGCCCGGCAATGCTCACGGCCCCCGGCGCCGTCCAATCGGTTTCGACGTCAATCGTATCGACGTCCTCGTTGACGGATCCGAACCCGGCTCGGTCTGCGGAGAGCGCTCGGCCGACGATGGCGGCGGTCGCCGAAGCCATCCCTGCGGTATCGTGGCTGCTCCGAATGGTTTCGCCGATTTCGACCAGGGCGGTCTGCAAGGCTGTGAGGCGCTCGCTCGCCGTTGCGATCCGGCGGAGTTCGAGATTTTCGCTGGCGAGACGGGCGAGCGCCTGCAGCATCGCCTTTTCCATCTCGCTGAGCCCTTCAGGCCGCGGAACGGTATCGATGACGCACAGGCGACCTACGATCGCTCCGGATCGCAGGACGAGCGGTGCGCCAGCGTAGGCGCGAAAGTGCCGGGCGCCTGTGACGAGCGGATTGCGCTTGGTCCGCGCATCATTTGTGAGATCGACGATCTCGAGAAGATCGCCCTGATCGATCTCGATCCGACAGACCGAGTGTTCGATCTCCGTCTCGCATACCTCAAGCCCGTACTTGGCTTTGAACCATTGCCGGTCAGTATCCAGCAGGGTGATGAGCGCGATGGGAACGTCACAGGCCTTTGCGGCGACAAAAACGAGATCGTCGAAGGCTTGCTCATCCGGTGTGTCGAGCACCATGAGGTCTGCAAGCGCCCGCACCCGCTGTGCCGCCCCGAAATCGGTTCTGTCAGCGCTCAGGCTCACCGCAGTTCTCCTGGATGATGCCTCGAAGGTCGAGCGTGGCCGATCATCGGCGTTTCCCGCGTCATGTCAGTGCCCCCTCATGCGGGGCGGCCACTGCGATGACGGCACGCCCGCTTGGCCGCTCTGATCGGCGATGGGGTTACCGACGGCGAGGACGATCTTGCCCTGGATATGGCCTGCCTCTGCGCGTTCGTGAGCGGCGGCCGCTTCGGAAAGGGGGTATGTGCTGTCGACGGCGACGCGAACCGCGCCGCTGTCGAGCAAGCGAGCTAGCTGGGCCAACTGGTCGCCACTGGAACGCACCTGCGTCGCCGAAACGGTCACTCCCCGGTCGGCAGCTTCATCATGTCCGGCAAAGCCAAGGGGAAAAATCGGGAACAGCGCTCCGCCCCGACGTATGGTCCGAAGGAAGCGGCCGGAGGTCGGACCGCCGACGGCATCGACGACAAGATCGATGTCTCGCACATCGTCTTCGGGTTTGGTCTTCGTGTAGTCGATGAACTCGTCGGCACCCAGTTCGCGGAGGAACGCTTCGTGCCGGGTTGAAGCGACAGCGATGACACGCGCGCCTTCGTGCTTTGCCAACTGCAATGCCAGATGACCGACACCCCCTGCAGCGCCGTTGATCATAACGCTCTTCCCAGCCAACGGGACCGGGCTGTGGCGCTCGGACTGCAGCGGGTTCTGCTCGTTATGGCCTAGCTCGATCAGGAACTGCCAAGCGGTCAGCCCCGACATGGGAACGGCGGCTGCATGAATGTGGTCCAGGTGTCGGGGCTTGGCCGCAAGGTCGGAAGCAGGCGCGGAAACATACTCGGCGTATCCCAGGCTCTCGCCGAAGCTGGGAAAGCGGATCATTCCGAAAACTTCATCGCCCGGCGAGAACGCGGTCACATCGTCGGCGACCTTCTCGACGATCCCGGACACATCCGAGCCCGGTATGGCGGGGAATGTCACCGACGGCCGCCACTCGGGCGGCAGAGCCTTGTATCCCTCGCGGAGATACCAGTCGGGCGGGTTGAGGCCTGCCGCTTGTACACGGACGAGCACCTCTCCCGGCTTTATCACAGGTGTCAGCGCGTCCTCATAGCGAAGAACATCGGGAGCGCCGAACTCATGGAAGCGGATCGCCTTCATTTTTTTGTCCTCCGATCAGATGCGTTCGAGGAGGGCGACAGTGCCTTGACCACCATCGGCGCAGATGCTGACGATCCCTCGAGATCCGACCGGCATGGCCCACAGCTCTTTCACAGCTTGGCTGAGATCACGCGCGCCGGTCGCGCCGAAGGGATGTCCGATGGCTACCGAGCCGCCGTTCGGATTGACGCGATCCCAATCGAAGTTGCCCATCTCAGCCGAAACACGGGCCTTCTCTCGGACCCAGTTCGGATCGGTGATGGCCGCGACGTTGGCCAGCACCTGTGCCGCGAAGGCCTCGTGGATTTCCCAAAGTGCGATGTCGGCGAAGCCAAGGTGATGGCGCGCGAGAAGTCGTGGAACGGCATATGACGGCGCCATCAGCAGCCCCTCCGTGCGCAGGTCGACCGCCGAGACTTCGTAGTCGATTATCCGCGCATAGGGCGTGCCATCGGGCAGCCTCTTCAGACCCTCCTCGTTGGACACCCAACAGCCGGCCGCCCCATCCGTGATGGGGGAGCTGTTGCCGGCTGTCAGGCTACCCATTCCGCTCTCACGATCGAAGGCGGGCTTCAAACCGGATAGACGTTCGGCGGATGTGTCCGCGCGCGGGTTCGCATCGCGGGAAAGCTCCGGCAACGAGATCACGAGGTCATCGAAGAAGCCGCCGTTCCAGCCGGCGACGGCGCGCTGGTGGCTTTTTAGAGCCCAGTCATCCTGAGCCTCACGCGAGATGCGCCACGCCTTGGCGGTCTCCTCCATGTGATCGCCCATCGTCCTGCCCGTAAGGCGGTTGGCCCAGCCCTTCGTGGGGAGCACATAGTCTTGAGGGGTCAACGCCCCCAGGGCGGCAAGTGCTGCGGCCGGATCCTGCGCGAAGAGATCGGTGAGTCGTTTAGATGCCTCAGCGGTGAGAGCGAGCGATGGTCGGCTCATGACCTCAGACCCGCCGACCAGTATCAGGTTGAGCCCGCCGCCGAGCATCCCGGCTGCGGCGAAGCTCGCGGTCATGCTGGTCGAGCACGCTAGGACTACGGAGAATGCTGGAACGTTGGGGTTGAGCTTCGCGTCCAGCCAGATTTCGCGAGCGATATTGCTCCAGCCCAGGTTCGGGATGACGGTTCCCCAGATCGTCAGATCGGGCTCCGCAAGCTTCGCCATTTCTTGGACGACTGGCACTGACAATGAGGCCGCGTCATAATTTGCCAGCGCTCCTCCGCCACGGCCGAATGGTGTCCGCAAGCCTGCGGCTATGAAAACTGGTTCAGCGAAGCGGCTCACGGTGATCTCCCAAAGCAAAAGATTCTAATTAGACGAGGTGGCGTGGTGCGGTCCGCTGACGGCAGGCGCCGCCCGTCAGGGCGTCTCCCCATCCCTGAGGTCGATAACCATCTTTCCGATGTTTTTTCCGGCGAAGAGATCGAGGAACGCCGACGGGGTTCTCTCGAGGCCGTGAACAACCGTCTCCTGCCATTTGACCTTCCCATCGGCGATCCACCGGGTGACGTCGCGCTGGAAATCCTCCCAAACCGACATGTTGTGGATGGTGACGAAGCCTTGCAGCAGGAGGCTCTTCTCAATAACCGCATAGATATTGCGGGGACCGACCGGCTCGCTGTTGTATTGCTCGATCATTCCGCACAGAGCGAAGCGTGCGAAGTCATTGGCCGCCTCAAGCGCCGCTTCCAGGTGCGTGCCACCGACGTTGTCGAAATAGATGTCGACACCCTTAGGCGCAGCTTCGCGAAGTGCTGCGACCATGTCGTCCGTATTCTTGTAGTTTATCGTGGCATCAGCGCCTGCTTCCTCGCGCAGCCAACGCAATTTGTCCTCGCCGCCCGCGGACGCAACGACTCGGCATTCCTTGATCTTTGCGATTTGGACAGCGAGCGATCCGACAGAACCCGCTGCTGCTGACACGAACACAGTTTCGCCAGCTCGCGGCTTTCCGATCTGGAGCATGCCGATGTAGGCGGCGAAGCCTGGGAAACCGAGCGGGCCCAGATACGCCTGCTCTGGAATCGTCGTATCGATCCTAGTAGCGGATGCGGCGTCGATGATCGCGCGGTCGCGCCAGCCGGCAAAGTGGCTCACGACCTCGCCAGGGCTGAACCGTTCATCCTTGCTTTCGACTATGACGCCGATCGCGGCGCCATCCAGAGGCTCGCCAACTTGGAAGGGCGGCATATAGCTTTCTCGACCGGTCATGCGGCCGCGCATGTAAGGGTCAACGGAGAGCCACCGGTTGGCGACGAGCAGTTGTCCTCGCTCTGGCGCGGGGAGATCCTGCTCGACGAGTTCGAAGTTGTTGGCCTGCGGTAGCCCTTCGGGACGACTTTTAAGGTGAAATTGACGGGCCATGATGGTCATGGGCGAAGCCTTTCCCGGACAGAGCTTGAGCTGGGCGCTCCCGCGTGATGGGATGCGATCATCTGGCCGCCCCTACCCACCGTAGCGCTCGGTCTTGATGATCGAGACGCCCAGCCCTGCCGACAATGCGCCGTCCGTCGCGATGTTGACGAAACCGTTCGACCCGCAAACGAACACGTGGCCCGGGTCGCGACCGAGACGTGCGATTGTCGCCTGGACCATCCCATCGTCGATCCGTCGGCCATAGTCCGAGGCGCGCTTTGGCGCTTCTCGCGTAATCGCGAGCGTCAAGATGAACGTGGGATCGCTCATCTCGATTGAGTGGAGTTCGCTGGAGAAGAGCACGTCCTCAGCGGTTCGCGCCGACAAGAGCAGAGCGACTGGAACGGCCTGTGCCGATGCCCGACGCTGCCGGATCATCGCCATCAGCGGCACCACGCCTGAACCTGCGCCGATCAGCAGCACCGGCTTGTCGGTAGGCTCGGGCCAAAGAAAGTGGCCTCCAAGCGGTCCCCTGAGTTCGATCTCGTCGCCGGCTGCGGCGACGTCGTGGAAGAATGGCGAAACTTCGCCATTCGGCAGGCGCTCGATGGCGAGTTCCAGGATCGGTGAAGAGCCCGCCGACGATGCGATCGAATAACTGCGCATCGCCTGATAGCCGTCTGGGGCGGTCAGCCGGACGTCGACGTGCTGGCCTGCTGTATGGACGAATGGTTCCTGCAATCGCAGGAAAAAGCTCTTGATACTCGGTGTCTGTTGGACGATTTCGTCGATCACGCCTGACTGCCACGACGCGGGTTGCGCATCGAACTCAGTCATGGGTGTACCGTTGCTCGCGCCACGGATCACCGTAGATGTGATAACCGCGCAACTCCCAGAACCCGGCCTCGTCGCGAGTGGTGAACTGCAGCGCATTCACCCACTTGGCGGACTTCCAGAAGTAGAGATGCGGAACAAGAAGGCGCGCCGGTCCGCCATGGTCGCGGGGAAGCGGCTGGCCCGCGTAGCTCAGCGCGACCATAGCTTTGCCGGACAACATGTCCGCGAGCGGAACATTCGTCGAATAGCCATCGTAGCAGTGCGCGAGAACGAAGTCTGTTGGCTGTTTAACTTCAGCGTCAGCGAGGATGTCCTCGATCAGCACGCCTTCCCACTTCGTGTCGAGCTTGGACCAGGACGTGACGCAGTGAATGTCTTTGGTCACTTTGGTCTTTGGAAGGGCGTTGAATTCACTCCAACTCCAGACCTTCACGGGTCTCGGACCGATCTTGACCGTGAACTTCCAGTCGGACGTCTCGATACGAGGCGTTGGCCCAGCGGTAAGAACGGGAAAGTTCTCCACGAGATGTTGACCTGGCGGAATACGGCCCTCGTGGTCGCCGCCTGAACCGCGGCCGGTGAAACCTCTGGTGACCATGCCGAACCCCCTTGCTCGTCACGACAGACCGACCGACTTCATCTCAGGCTAATGCGTAGATGACCCTCGCAAAGGAAAGATATCGAGCGGATCGCAAAGCTGATGTTCAGACAACCGGGTGTTAAATCAGTAGAGACACGCAATTCATCACTATGACTCGCGATAATCCCGCCTCGACTATAGCTTTATATCAGACTGCTTTCCCAATGCCCTGTCGCTATAGTTTCGATAGCTTTGAATCGGTGTTGCGTGAGCGTTATGGCTCGTGGGACAGAGAAGCTTCGCGAGGTGAGGTCGCCAGCATGCGACTGCGGCGTGCCCAGGAGGTCGTCATTCCCATCCAAGACGAGATTATCGCAGCGCTCGGCGTTTCGGCGTCGTTCGATGCCCGACGCGAGGCGGCAGAACGCGCCGCCTTCCTCCGCGACTATCTGAGGTCGTCGGGGCAGCGAGCGTATGTGCTTGGAATCAGCGGCGGCGTCGATTCCCTGACGGCGGGCCTAATCGCGCAATCGGCCGTGAAGGATCTGCGTCAGATCGGGTACGAATGCGAGTTTGTAGCGGTGCGGCTGCCCTATGGCGAACAGATGGACGAGCGCGATGCTCAGCTTGCCTTGTCAGCCATCAGGCCCGACCGCGTTGCGGTGATCAATATAAAGCCCGCGACCGACGCGCTGTGGAGCGAGATGACAGGCTCCAATTACGAGTCCGCCGACCCCGGCCTGCGCAGTACGGTGCTCGGGAACATCAAGGCACGCCAACGGATGGTCGCCCAGTTTGCTCTCGCGGGGACCCTGGGCGGCCTTGTGATTGGCACGGACCATGCAGCCGAAGCGGTGATGGGTTTCTTCACAAAGTTCGGCGATGGCGCGGCCGATGTTCTCCCTCTCGCCGGTCTCAATAAGCGGCGCGTTCGCGCGATCGCGTCTCATCTGGGCGCCCCGGCGGAACTGATCAGTAAGGTTCCCACGGCAGATTTGGATGACGCGATGCCGTTACACCCCGACGAAGACGCCTACGGCGTGACCTATGATGAGATAGACGATTACCTCGAAGGAAGGGGTGTGGCCCAGGCGGCGGTCGAGACGATCCAAAGAGCGTACCGAGCCACCGCGCATAAGCGCGCGCTGCCTGTGGCCTCCAACGTGCAGCTTCTGGCGCCGCAAGGGTCGAACGGACGCTAAATTTGCTCCCGCCTAGGACATAGAAACTATGTCACGCCGCTATTGGAAAAGACCGGCGTTGGAATTCATAGTCATCCACGTAAACTCGTGGCCTCGTCGGGTATAGGCGAGACAAGATTTTGGTCTTATCGACTATTTGACGCTCGGGCCGTGGGGCGGTGAAGTATAGCAGTTCCCCTGCGCTCGCGAGTTTTCGCTGCACGTCGGGCACATGCTTCGTGTTCGGAGAGAGGGATGAGCGCGGCCGATCGTCAAGCGCCAGAGCTTCGCATTCATCGGTGGATCGCCGTGGATGGAAGCGACCTCCAGACGCCGATCAAGCTATCGGATCTTGGCGTAGGGCCGAAGATCCTTTTCGCGTTTCAGCACTGGTGCAGGGGCTGCCATCTGCATGGGTTTCCCACACTGCAGAAATTGCATGGTGCGCTGGAGTCCAGAGGCGTCGGATTCGCAGTGATCCAGACGGTCTTCGAAGGAGCGCACGAAAATACATTCGACAAGTTGCGCATCAATCAGGTGGAGTACCGTCTCCCCGTCGCCTTCGGGCACGACGAACCGCCGCCTGGTGCTGCGTTTCCAACGTTCATGGAGGATTACCGGACACGGGGAACGCCGTGGTTCACGGTCATCAATGCCGACGGTCGCATCGTCTTTTCGGATTTCCACCTGGACGCGGATCGTTTGGTGGCAAATTTGGAGAGCTCGTGAAACATGCCACGGTGGCTTATTCTAGCCTGCACCCACTTCGTCGTTGGCATCACAGGCTTTGCTGCCGGCATCTACACGCTGCCTATCCTCACCGCGCCGGCGTCGCCCACTGAAGCTGCGTTGAGGAGTTCGACGCCTGAGGCGCTCTATTCGGGAAAGCTTTCTCGTGATCTAGCCGGCAGCGACCTGCTGCACTGGGGTGAAGGCGAAGTGCAGATCCTGCCTCACCGGATCGCACACATCGGCCGTCTCTCTCCCGGGCCGGACTACAAGCTTTATCTCGCCCCGCACTTCGTCGAGACCGAGGAAGCGTTCCTCGCGATCAAGGACGCGTCGGCCCGGGTCGGCGATGTGAGGACGTTCAACGGCTTCATTATGGAGGTGCCCGCCGACATCGACGTTCGCGACTACAGCGCCGTTGTCATCTGGTGCGAAGCCTTTGATCAGTTCATCAGTTCTGCGGCGTATCAGCCTCCGCGCCAGGCTCGGAAATGAGTCAGGCGATGAACAGCGTGAAGGCGGCCTGCGCGCGGGGGCTCGTTTTGGCGCCGGTCGCAGCGCTATTGTTGAGCGTCGCCACGTTGCTCTTGGGCAATGGTCTACTGGGTACGCTCCTGATCGTGAGGGCTGGGGAGGAAGGCTTTTCAGCTCAAACGATCAGCGCGATGATGTCCCTATACTTTGCGGGCTTCACCATTGGCGCTCTCACGCTGCCCAAGATGATCGTGTCCGTGGGCCATGTGAGGACTTTCGCTGGCTTCGCCGCGATGGCTTCAATGACGGCTCTTCTTCATGTCGCATTCGTGGAGGCAAACGTATGGATGCCGCTTCGCCTTGTGACCGGCTTCGCCTATGCAGGCATGATCCTAGCGACTGAGAGTTGGCTCAACGCGCACGCGATTCAATCCACGCGCGGTCAGCTTTTGTCGATCTTCGGCGTTGTTTCGATGGGTTCATGGGCCCTTGGTCAAGCGCTGCTCAACATCGCGCCGCCTACAGACGTGACGCTATTCCTGTTCGTCTCGCTGCTGATATCTGCGGCCGTCGTCCCCGTCACGCTACTGCCCAGTCATCCCCCGGCCGAGGTTCAACAGGAGCCCGTCGCCTTTCGCGATCTCGTTGCAATTTCGCCCCTTCCGTCGGTCGGCGTTTTCCTAGCCGGCCTGGCCATCGGCGGCTTCTGGGGACTAGGCCCCAATTTTGCGCAGAGGATTGGCCTCGATGTGGGCGGCATTTCTGCGTTCATGGCTGCGGTCCTTGGTGGAACGCTCGTGCTGCAGTGGCCATTGGGATGGCTATCGGACCGCGTGTCGCGGACACTCGTCATTGCCGGCGCCGCCCTGGCTTCCGCGGCGGCTGCGATCGGCGTAGCGCTGGCTGCGGAGGCGCCTCTGCCTGTGCTACTTGCGGCGGGCGCGCTGTTCGGCGGCTTCGGTATTCCCATCTATTCGCTATGCCTTGCCGTTGCGAATGACGACCTTCCTGCGGGTCGGCTGCTGGGGACCGCTCGCGGACTTCTCCTACTCAACGGGATCGGAACCGCCGCCGGGCCGCTCATCGGAGGCCTGGTGATGGACCTCCTCGGCCCTGGCGGCCTGTTCCTCTACGCAGCGGCACTGCTGACTGCCCTGGCGGTCTTGGCCGGTGTCCGCAGGCACTCAGACCGCTCGGTCAAGACGAGAGCAACACGCTGCCCGAGCACGGCGATGATCACCGGGTCGCTCGACGCGATGATACGAACCCCGGCGGATCAGCGCCGCTGAGACGCCTATGCCGACGACCGAAGGATTGCCAGTCGGCTGTTAGAGGAGCCTGGCTGAGAACAAGGCGGAACGTGTCATGGATGAGAGCGTGAACGCTCTAGCCGCGAGAAACGCATACGAGGCTAAACGGGGGGCGATCGCCATCCTCCCGTTGGCCTTGGGGGCCAGCGTGTACGGCTTGGCCTTTGGTTTCCTGGCCGTACAGGTAGGTTTCCCGTGGTGGGGCGTCGCGATCATGAGCGCCTCTACCCATGCGGGCTCTTCGCAAATCATCGCGGTTGAGCAGTTCGCTTCCACAGGTGTCGTGTTGGGCGCGGTTCTGGCCGGTGCGTCGCTCAACCTGCGCTATGTCGGCATCATCGCCTCTTTATCCGAGGTGTTGGCCGGCTTGTCGCTGAGGAAGAAGCTCTTCGCCATCCACATTACTGGCGACGAGAACTGGGCTTTGACGATGTCCGAGCGGGCGAAGTCCCCCGATGTCGGAGCACCATTCCTCATAGGCTCAGGGCTGGTGAACATCTCCATGTGGACAGCCTCCACGACGCTCGGGGCCTTGCTTGGCGCCGCGCTGCCCGATCTCGGACGCTTTGGCCTGAGCTTCGCGTTCACGGCGGCCTTCATTGCGATGGCGCGAGGTCTGTGGCGGGGACGTTCCCAAGTTCTGCCATGGACCATGGCCGCGGCAGCGACCATGGCCGTCATCTCGCTCGGCATGCCCAAAGCTTACGGGATCATCGTCGGCGCATTCTTCGGCTTGGTGGTGACCTTCTTGAAGCGCAGGATCGAGGCGGCAGCCCGATGAGCGCTTCGCACTGGGTTGTTGTCAGTTTGCTCGTTGTGGCTGCGTTTGCGATCCGGGTCGCCGGATTGATTGCCGGTGAACGAATTAGGGTTTCCAGGCAGGCTTGGGTTCTGGACGAGTTGCCTGGGCTGATCGTGGTCAGCTTGGTCGCGTCGTCGTTGATCGGTCAGCCACCTCCAACCTGGATCGCGGCCGGTGTCGCGCTGGGTGCAGCGATCGCCACGAACCAGGTCATCGTGGCGATGGTATTGGGAATGCTCGCCTACGCAGGTCTGGGGTGGCTTAGCTCGTAAGTGCCGATCATCTGAGAGAAGCGGCAATGGGGAGGCCGGAGGTCGTCCAGTAAGGCTGCGAACGTCGATGGCCCGCACTCACGATCCGAGGACCGCGGGTCCCGCCTACGCAACAGCCTCCACGGTCAAATCGCGGCCATTGAACTGCACCGTTTCCCCGGCTCGCGCGCCTTCGATCGCCTCGTAGATCGGGGCCATCGTCGAGATGCCCATCAGTTCCTGCCCATGACAAATGAACCTGCCAGTCGAGACCGAAATGACGAAGTGCTTACCGGACAGCTTGACGACGGCGCCTTCCGAGACTTCTGACTTTGGTCCAAAATCGATTGTCCGGAGTTTGTCGAGCTTATCAACATAGTCATCGAGAGTGTCATCGAGCGCCTCAGCAAAGTCGCTCGCCACCTCGGCTTGCGCCTGCTCGTCGTTCTCGATCGGCTCGCTGCGATCGAGGCGCGCGGTGGAGACGTAATCCAGATACTTCTTGCGAGCGCTTTGCAGCGCCGCGGTTTCAAGCGACAGCATTGTCTCGCGAATATGGTCCTTGTTCCAGTCCATCTCTGCCTCGTTATTTTTGACCTTAAGGGGCATCCCATCCATCGTTGGGGTCTGGGTTTTCCCGCGCTCCGCCGACATCATTCGTCGGTAATAACGTCTTCGCCCTGGTAGGGAATCCTGATCAGCCGGGGATCCCGAATAATGCTCGTCACGAGCCAGACGTATGATTGTTCTGCTGTATCGAAGCCGAGGATGCTGAAGGCTCCCCCGAACGGGCATGCCGGAAAGTCAGGGAAGCCTTCCCGCAAAACGTAACGCTCAGGGTCGCGATCAAACTCGCTTTTGTAGACTTTGCGCAGCCCATGCTTGCTCGGCACGTCGGCGTCACCGGCCGGAGCTGTTTCACGATGCTCAAGAAGCCGTTCGGACAGGTCACGGTGACATATCTCGTCGAACACATCGAAGGCATCGATAAGCAGACCTTTATGCTCGGTCGCCGGATCTGTGATGGCGTAGATGTTCGAAGCGTCTTCGGCTCCATCGCCGCTCTCAAGGCGTAATGCGGCATCGACACGAATGCTGCACGCGTCGAGGGTCGATCCGAGTTCGAGATCGACAAGAGCGCCGTCCTTCACACGGTACTCTCGGTCATAGCCCTTAGCCACGAAGGACTGTACGGCGTCCAGAACGTCTCTCACTTGAGTTGTCATCAATGCACCTCGAGTTCGGATTGTAGGGGTTGCGCGCCGACCGAAGGCGCGCTTTGGCTCCGCGACCGACCAGCACTGAAGATGCGGAGCACCATCATAGCCACTTGGCTCGCTTGAAGCGGACGAACAGGAAAAGACAGAACGTCAGCATTAGGCCGAGCACGACGAAATAGCCGTAAGCTGTGTCCAGCTCCGGCATGTTCCTGAAGTTCATTCCATATATGCCCGCGATGGCCGTAGGGACCGCGAGGATCGCCGCCCAGGCAGCGAGCTGGCGCGTGATGACGCCTGTCCTCTGCGCCTCAAGAAGGCTGCTGAATTCGAAGACCGTGGACAGCACCTGGAGGAGGCCATCGACCATGGACTGGACCCGATCGACATGGTCGGCGACATCGTTGAAGTACGGCCGCACCTCAGCGCTGATGCACGGGAAATGTCCGCGAACGAGCTTGCGCACCAGTTCCGCCATAGCGCCAAGGGTTCGCTGGAAACGCGTCAATTCGCATCGCAAGCCGAAGATGCGCGCGACCTCCGCCCGCCCCAGGAAGTCGTCGAGCGATCGCCTCTCCATCGCGAGCACGTCGTCCTCGATCATTTCGAAGATCGGCAGATACTGATCGACGATGCGGTGAAGGATGGCATGCAGGACGTAGTCGACACCCTTACCAAACTGAGCAGGCGAACCCTCAAGCTGCTCGCGAAGATTGCCAAGCGCTCCGGCGTTGCCGTGACGCACGGTGATCAGATGGTTGTGACCAGTGAAGATCGCGGTCTTGCCGTAGCGTATGCGGTCCCCAACCAGCTCGGCCGTCTGAGCGACGACGTAAAGCTCGCCGTTATAGACTTCGAGCTTCGGCGGGCACATCGGATGCATCGCGTTATCAATCGCCAATGGATGCAGATTGTAGGTCGACTGAAGCGCCCTGAGTTCGCTTTCCGAAGGCTCGCTGAGCCCAATCCAGCAGAAGCCAGATCGGTTCTTGTCGAGCTCAACCCGCTCGTCGATAGCGACTTCGCGGATGCGGCGACCCTCGTTGTAATAGTAAGCGGCGATGACGCTCATGCGGGCCTCGCAGGGATGACCAGGCCCCGCTGCACGGCTGGTCGAGCGAGGCCGCGATCCAACCAACCCCGGACGTTCCGGTGTTCGGCGATGCGCAACAGGTCGCCGGCGTCATAGGTGCTGACCAGGGCATTGACCCAGCCGAGCGTCGCGATGTCGGCGATGGAATAGTCGTCGACGATCCACTCGCGCCCATCCAGCTGGCGATCCAAGATCCCCAGCAGGCGCTTGGACTCGTCGGCGAACCGTTGCTGAGGCCGCTTGTCCTCGTAGTCCTTTCCGCCCCAACGCAGAAAGAAGCCCAGCTGACCGAACATCGGGCCGATCGCCGACATCTGGAAGAATACCCAACTCAGCACCTCATAACGCCTGGCTTGTCCCGGTGGAATCAATCGGCCCGTCTTCTCGGCGAGGTAAACGAGGATCGCACCGGACTCCCAAACGCCGAGCGGCTCACCATCGGGGCCTGACGGATCGATGATCGCAGGGATCCGCCCGTTTGGGTTCAGCGACACGAAAGCGGGGTCTTTGGCCTCGTTTGTGCTGATGTCGATAAAGTGGGGCTCGTATGGCAGGCCGGTCTCCTCGAGCATGATGGAGACCTTGACGCCGTTGGGCGTGGGCGCTGCATAGAACTGCAGGAGATCGGGATTGGAGGCAGGCCAGCGCTTGGTGATCGGATATGACGAAAGGTCTGGCATGCTGGGGCAATCCTACCAAATCGATGGCCGGCAAGCGGCATGACCGCTTGAGGGGCCGTACGAGGACCGCATCGTTCGCCGATGCGGTCCCATTGCTTGCGATGCAGAGCGCTATGTCGCGATAGGCGCTGCAGCTATTCTGCTGCCGCTCCGGTGGTAGGCTGGGTAGCATCAGCGTCTTGACGCTTGGGGAGCACCCAATTCGCGCGCGGGAAATGGCACGTGTAACCGCCCGGGCGCTTCTCGAGATAGTCTTGGTGCTCCGGCTCCGCTTCCCAGAAATCGCCGACAGGCTCGACTTCGGTGACGACTTTGCCGTCCCACAGTCCGGAGGCGTCGACGTCGGCGATCGTCTCCTCGGCGACCCGTTTCTGCTCATCGTCCACATAGTAGATGCCGGATCGATAGGAGAGGCCGCGATCGTTGCCTTGCCGATCTTTCGTCGTCGGGTCGTGGATCTGGAAGAAGTATTCCAGGATGTTACGGTAACTTGTCGCTGCCGGGTCGAAAATGATCTCGATCCCTTCAGCGTGAGTACCGTGATTGCGATAGGTGGCGTTCGGGACGTCGCCACCGGTGTATCCGACGCGGGTCGACACGATGCCGGGCTGCTTGCGGATCAGATCCTGCATGCCCCAAAAACATCCGCCTGCGAGAACAGCGCGCTGATGCATGTTACGCCTCCTCCACCTGATCGAGATATTCGCCGTAGCCCTCGGCTTCCATCTCATCGCGCGGGATGAAGCGAAGGGCGGCCGAGTTAATGCAATAGCGTAGTCCGCCACGGTCGGCCGGACCGTCGGGGAACACGTGGCCGAGATGGCTGTCGCCATGGACCGATCGAACTTCCGTCCGGACCATGCCGTGCGAACTGTCCCGCACCTCGTTCACGTGCGCGGGGACGATGGGCTTGGTGAAGCTGGGCCAGCCGGATTTCGACTCGAACTTGTCCGTCGATGCGAAAAGCGGCTCTCCGGACACGACATCGACGTAGATGCCCGGTTCTTTGTTATCGTTGTATTCACCGGTGAAGGCTCGCTCCGTGCCGTCTTCCTGGGTGATCCGGCGTTGCTCGGGGGTCAGGCGGTCGATCGCTGCCTGAGACTTTTCAAACTTCATGATCGTCTCCAATACTTGGTTTCAGGGCCAAGGCACATTACGGACATCTTATCTTGCTTGACGGTCACCTCGACTATCGCAGTGCCAATTATATTTATCCAATACGCTGTGCGTATAGTTTCGATAGCTCCGCTGTGATCAGCGGCGTTCAGTTCCACGCGTATCTGGCCGCCATCTGCGCGATCTTCCTGATCTCAACCGGCGCCGTGGAGCCAGAGGCCGTCGCGATCACGACCTCTCGCTCGAGGACAAACCCATCGATCGGACGCGTAACCAAACCTTGGGCTGTAGCCGACCGCTCCGGAAGGATGCATATGGCCTCGCCGTCTGCGACGACCCGTTGCACCCAATCGTCACGATCGGACCGGAAGCGCGGCCGCATCAGTACCTCCCGTCGTGCGAAATGGTCTAGGATCTGCTCGCGAAACTCACACTTCAGACGATCAACGAACGGGAACTCCAACAAGTCCTCGCCTCGCACGATATCGCTCGCCGCGAGCGGGTGTTTCGCGGAACAGCCGAGTACGAAGCGCTCACGGAACAGAGGTCGCACATCAAGCTTGCGGTCCGGCCGCGTCTCGCGCGGCAGGATGCATGCGTGATACTTGCCCGACAGCACCTCCGATGTGTCTTCACTCGCCCCGAGCGAATGCATCTTGATCTCGATCGATGGCACTTCTGCCAACGCGCTTTCGAAGAAGGCTGTAAAAAGCTTCGGCCCGACGGTCGGGGCGACGGCGACGTCCAGCACCCGGTGCCTCCCCATGGCCCAGTTTTCAGAATGATGCCGAACACTTTTCATCGCGACTAACATGCGCCGAAACTCAGCCTCCACGTCCTGGCCAAGGCCGGTGAGACGGCTGTTCTTCCCATCGCGATAAATGAGCGGACCGCCGAGCTCTTCCTCCAAGCGGCGGATCGCGCGTGTCAGGCTTGGCTGGGACACACCGCTCAACCGCGCCGCTGCTGTAAAATTCAGCGTCTCGGCCAAGTTGATGAAATAGCTGACCTGATTGAGTTCCATAGCCCTTCGGCCTGCACGCCGTGAATGATGCCGCTTCAGGACCGGTCTTTTCGACCGCCACCAGAAGTATGCGCGACGCATATAATCACGCTTTAGGGGCTTGTCTATATGCGCCACGCATATAAAAAGAATGTCTTGGACGGCTAGTCCGGGCCTGATGGCGCTTCCGCCAGGGCCCAAGGGTTCCGGTGCACCCACTAAGTCGCCGTGGGAGGCTCGACGCTTATGACAGGAAGACCGTTCACGTTTCCCGGTGGTGGAGGCTCTGATCTAGCCGGGTATTTGGAGGCGCCCGAAGGTACGCCTCGCGGCTGGGCTATTTTCGCCCATTGCTTCACTTGCGGGAAAGACAGCCGCGCCGCCGTGTACATCGCACGCGCCCTCTCGCGGGCTGGCATCGGCGTCTTGCGGTTCGACTTCGCCGGCACCGGGATCGAGAGTTCTGCGGATGAAGCGATAAGCTTCGCTTCCGACGTCGATGATCTTAAGGCCGCCGCGGAGGCCATGGCTGTCGCCGGTAAGGCCCCCTCCCTCCTTGTCGGACACAGCCTGGGCGGCACGGCTGCGATCGTAGCCGCCGCCGACTTGCCGGATATCGCAGCGGTAGTGACGATCGGCGCCCCGGCTGATCTTCAGCATATATTGCGCGTCTTTCAACCTGCCGACCTAGACGCGATAGCGAGCGAGGGCGAGGCATCGGTGGAGATTGCTGGCAGGCCCTTCCTGATCCGCCGCAGTTTCCTTGAAACGGTCGACGAAGTGGACATCGAGAGGTCTATCGCTGCCCTTCGACGTCCGGTGCTTGTGATGCATTCACCGGTGGATCAAGTCGTGGGTATCGAGCACGCCTCGCGCATCTTCGTCGCGTCGCGCCATCCCAAGAGCTTTGTTTCGCTCGACACGGCCGATCACCTTCTCACCGATGTCGAAGATGCGAACTACGCCTCAGCTATGGTCGCAGCGTGGGCAAGCCGCTTCCTGCCGCCGCTCGCGGCGGACCTTCCGCAAGTCGAGTTAGCGAATGGAGTCGTGGCGTCGGAAACGTTGGCGGGGAAGTTCCAACTCACGGTCCGTAGTGGCGAGCACACGCTGTTCGCCGATGAACCAGAATCGGTCGGAGGTCTCGGCAGCGGCCTGTCTCCTTACGAACTGGTGTCGGCCGGACTGGCCGCCTGCACGGTGATGACAATGCGTCTTTACGCGAACCGCAAAGGCTTCCCGCTGGAGCGAGCGACGACGACCGTGCGACACGAGAAAGTGGCGGACATGATGCCTCCCGACCGCTTCACGCGCACCGTCTCTCTCGATGGGCCGCTCAGCGATGAACAGCGGGCGCGCATTCTGGAAATCGCGGATCGGTGTCCGGTCGACCTGACACTCGTCCGAGGCTCGGATGTGCAGACCGAACTTTCGAGCGATGCGCAGCCTGCAGGTGCGGCGCCGGCGAACTGATGTGGTGCACAGAGCGGAGGTTGATCGAATGCAGAGTCTGCCCACTACTGACCAGACGCCGACGCGAACCGAGCGAGCGATACTTGCGGGTGGGTGTTTCTGGGGCCTCGAAGATTTACTTCGCCGCGCGAAGGGCGTCGTGACGACGCGTGTCGGCTACATCGGCGGCGAAATGCCGGACCCGACTTACACGAGACACCATGGTCATGCGGAAGCGGTGGAGGTCACGTTTGATCCTTCGATACTGACATATCGTGCTCTCCTGGAACTCTTCTTCCAAATCCACGATCCGACGACATACGAGCAACAAGGTAACGACGTCGGACCAAGCTATCGGTCCGCGATTTTCTACACGTCTGAGAAGCAGATGGACGTTGCTCTGGAGACAATCGCCGAGATCGAAGCGTCGGGGCGCTGGCCGGGACCTGTCGTATCCGAGATCAACCCGGAAGAGCCGTTCTGGGAGGCCGAGCCAGAGCATCAGAAGTACCTCCAGCGTCGACCCGGCGGCTATAGCTGCCACTTCGAGCGACCGGCCTGGCGATTGGACCGAGCGAAACGATGAGCACGCAGGGACGGTCATCAACGATACGGACGCTAAGGCGCTCGCCCCGCGTCGCTAGGTCAGCCGGGTTCTTGCGATGATACCCGAATACGTAATCGCCGGCTTGTGGGGGCTTTTGTCAGGAAGCGGACTTCTGGTGGGGGCGGTTCTTGCGGACGTGCTGTACGGGCGACTCACTCACCGCATGATCTCAGCGGTGATGGGCTTCGGTGGTGGTGTGTTGATTGCCGTGGTCGCTACCGAACTCATCGGTGATCGCGTGTCGGCTGGCCTGGGACCCTTAGCGATCTTTGCGCTGCTCGCAGGGGCCGCAATCTTCAGCGGCACAAACTGGTTTCTCTCTCGCAGGGGCGCGAAGCATCGAAAGCGATGCGGTGAATGCACCGAGCAGGCCACTGAACAGGAGCACCGCGGTAGCGGTGCTGCGATTGCGCTTGGCAGCGTCCTCGACGGCATTCCAGAGGCCCTCGTGATTGGGATGTCCGTGGCTGGTGGAGGCAGGATCAGCCTTGCAGTAGTGGCAGGCTTCTTTTTGGCTAATGTGCCACAGGGTCTATCGAGCACTTCCGGAATGAAGGTCGCGGGCCGATCGCGAAGCTATATCTACGCGGTCTGGATCGGTATTCCGCTACTTGTCTGCATCGCCGCCGGTACGGGAAACCTTCTGCTCGGCTCGGCGTCCACTCAAGCCCCTGCCATTCTGTCGTTCGCAGCCGGCGCGGTCATCGCGATGCTGGCGGAGGCTATGATTCCCGAAGCTTTCGAGAAGGCGCCGCCGTTCATAGGCCTGATCACGGTCGTGGGGTTTCTGGCGGCGTATCTCATCGCTCAACACTGAAACCTGCGACTTCCGGAGCTCTAAGCCTCGCCGCCGTTCTCGCGGTCTACGCCGCGCTCGTGCAACTCGGCATCGATCGGGCAATTCGTGCAGCCCTCGTAACAGCACAAGCGGCAGATGCGGTAGGAATGCTCGAGGTTTTCCAGGCGATCGCGCAGCACGCGTTCAGCAATGCTATAAAGAGCGTCCAACTCGGTAGGGGTGAGGATCGATAGTCCCTCAGCGATCACCTTGTCTCGCGAGGCCAGGACCGCATCGCTCGCGACCTTGCCAGCCTCTGTAAGATGGAGGGACCGCGTGCGCCCGTCAGTCGAATGCTCACGCCGCTCGACCAATCCCTCCGTCGACAAACGGTCCACCAAGCGGACGGTCGCGGCATGGGAAAGTCCCACCCCAACTGACAGCATGCGGATCGATAGCCCTGGCTTATGGGCAATCAACGCAAGCGCCGAGGCGGCGGGTCCAGCTTCTGGCGCCCGCGATGAACTAGCGCGAACGATGTCGTCGCTGATCATGAGTGCGAACGCCCCGAAGATATTTCGATCTCGAGGTCCATCCATTGCCCCATCTATATGTGCGCGAAGCATAGACAGCAAGCCATACCCCTGCGGCGCCGGGGGATTCTGGCAAGCCGAAAGGTGCGCCTTTACAGTGGCTTAGGATATGCTGCGGATGGCGCGGACGATTGGAATACAGGACTTCGATCGTCGGGACACACAAAATGGCGATACCTGGCGGCTATAGATCGGGGTGGGCTGTCGTGATTTTGGCTGCCCGACGGCCGAATCACATCACGCCTGCGCCAGGTGCCACCCCTCGTCGGCACCTAACGGAGGGATCCGGGGGCTTGCTCTCTGAGATGCACCTCGACCGTCTCACCGCGTCCGACCACCACAGTGTCAATCTCGCTGAGAAACAAGCCGTGCTCCATTACGCCGGGGATGGCATCGATCGCTCCGGCGATCTCGATCGGCCTAAGGGCCTTGCCGAAGGCTGCATCCAAGATGTGATTGCTCTGGTCTGTGATGAATGGTTCTCCGCCGACCGAGCGAAGCGTCACACTGGCTCCGAGGTTGGCAAGATGCGTTCGAACGAACTCGCTCGCGAAGGGCACGACTTCGACCGCCAAAGGAAACCCGCCGAGTCGTTGAACGACTTTGCTAGCGTCTACGATCACGATCATCCGGCTAGAAGCGGCGGCCACGACCTTCTCTCGGAGCAAGGCGCCGCCGCCGCCTTTGATCGCCTGAAAGTGGCAGTCGATCTCGTCAGCGCCGTCGATCGTGAGGTCTATCGAACTGAACTGCTCAAAAGGAACGAGCGGCACCGCGAGACGACGAGCCAACATTTCGGTCGCTCGGGAGGTGGCGACAGCGGTGATGCGAAGGCCCTGCCGAATGCGGTCGCTCAGGCTCTTAATGGCATAGGCTGTTGTGCTTCCGGTCCCAAGGCCAACGAACATGCCGTCTTCGATCTCGTCGACTGCTCTAGCCGCAGCCAGCCTCCTCTCTTCTTCTTGGGTAAACATCAACGCCACTTCATCTCGCCGGTATGCGTGCCTTCACCAGGTCGATTGTGAAACCGGGCGGCGCAAACCTAATCCTCCATGCCGACATTGCCTCGTTGACCTGCAGCCAACAGACGGATAGGTCTATGCGTGGCGCATACATAATGAGGATGGTCTGATCGGCAAGCTTTCGCTGCTGGAGACGACCACCGCGTGCCAGGCGGCACTGAGCGAAGTGCGTATGCCGTAGCCAGTTCGGCGAACCAGGGGACACAGGCATGACGGTCAAGGTCGCAATCAACGGTTTCGGTCGGATCGGACGACTGGCCTTACGGTCGATCGTCGAACTACGGCGTGATGACATCGAGGTGGTTGCGATCAACGACCTCGGGCCGGTTGCTACGTTGGCGCACCTCCTGAAGTACGATTCAGTTCACGGCCCCTTTCAAGGATCGATAGCCACCGGCGAAGACTGGATCGACATCGGGTCCGGTAAAATCAAAGTGTTTTCGGAGCGCGATCCATCAAAGCTTCCGCATAACGAGCTTGGAGTCGACGTGGCGCTCGAATGCACGGGTTTGTTCACCTCCAAGGAGAAGGCTGAATCGCACATCCGTGCAGGAGCAAAGCGCGTGCTCGTCTCCGCGCCCAGCGAGGGCGCAGACAAGACGATCGTCTTCAAGGTCAATCACGAAACGCTGACAACCGAAGATGTCGTCGTATCGAATGGCTCATGCACCACGAATGTCCTCGCGCCCGTCGCGAAGATACTGAACGATCTATGTGGCATTGAGCGGGGCTACATGACCACGGTTCACGCCTATACCGGTGACCAACCGACGCTGGATACGGTGCATAAGGATCTCTACCGCGCACGGGCAGCCGCGCTGTCGATGATCCCAACCTCGACCGGAGCCGCGAACGCAATCGGACGCGTGCTGCCAGAACTGAAAGGCAAGCTCCATGGCTCGTCAATCCGCGTGCCAACGCCGAACGTATCGGTCGTCGATCTCGCTATTTCCGCATCCCGGGAGGTGACGATCGACGAAGTGAACGACGCCATTCGTCAGGCTGCGAGTGGTCCGATGAGTGGGGTGCTCGCATTCACGACAGAGCCTCTGGTGTCTGTGGATCTGACCCACCGGACCGAATCCTCGATCGTCGCGCTCCCCCAGACCGATGTCGTCGATGGCCGGATGGTTCGCGTGCTTGCTTGGTACGACAACGAGTGGAGCTTCGCGACACGCATGGCGGATGTCGCCGTGGTGATGGCGAAGCTCATCTAGCGGATCGGTTGCGGGAAAGGTCGTATCTTGGCGACAGGATGCGTTCGCGAAACGGAGGCATTAAACATGAATGGGCCACTAGCACGTGCAGCGAGAGCGCTCATTCAGTGGCCGCGATCACATGTCGCCAGGATCGCAGGCTTGGAGGAAGAGGCGCTAGCTCAATTCGAAGCCGGCGCCAGCGTGTTTGCAGCCTCGGATTTGACGCGGCTGCGGGACGCGCTCGAACGCGGCGGCGCGGTTTTCATCAGCGAGGACAATAGCGGAGGGCTCGGCGTAAGGCTCAAGTTCAACGCCAAGGATGTGCGTGCGATCAATCGGATGGAGGGCGAAGGTGGGCCGGTAGGCACCGACGACGTCTAAGCCTTCCAGCGAACGCTTGTACTCCGGCACGAGGCTCGACACCGGCCCACAGATATTGTATGCGCGACGCATATATTGCGTGAGTCGCGGCGATGGATGACCCCTCGGATCGCTTGATCAACATCTTTGGCGCGCTGTCTCAAGCGGTGTCTGACCGCGTGCGCTTGGCGATCGCTGAAGCATTCAATGCGGGGGGCGAGACGGCCGCGGCTTTGATCGCGATCGGTCACGCGCCAGGAATGTCGATCGGCCAGGTACGGCAAACTCTCCGGCTTTCGCATGCAGGTGCAGTTCGCGTCGTCGAGAGGCTAGGCGAGCAAGGCCTGGTGGCGAAATCGCCGTCGCCCTCTGACCGCCGGGTAGTTCATGTCTCGCTGACCTCGCGTGGTCAGGTGGAGCGGACCAAGCTGCTAGGTCTGCGGAACGCGGCGGTGTCCGAGCTGCTGAGCAAAGTGTCGGCTGACGATCGCGTCGTGCTGGAGCGGGCCGCGGACAACATCCTGTCGTCGCTGTTCTCGGACCTCCACGGCGGCTTGGCAATCTGTCGTCTGTGCGATCAGGCCCGGTGTGCCGATTGCCCAGTCGGCCACCATCGTCCGTGACGCCCTGACGATCATCCCCTTTTGAGGAGTTCGATATGAGTATTTTCGATCGGTATGAATTGCTTGTGCCCGAGCGCAGTCGGAAGGAACTGGCGCTGTTGAGATGGGCGCTCGTGATCGTTTTCTCTTGGTTCGGCGCGATGAAATTCACGGCTTACGAGGCCGATGGCATCGCCCCTTTCATCGGCCATAGTCCGATCATGAGTTGGCTGGGTATGTTCGGGGTACAGGGCCAAAGTTACTTTGTCGGCGTCATCGAGCTGTCGACCGCAGTCGTGCTGGCCTTAGGGGCTTTCCGCCCATCCTTCTCAGCGCTTGGCGCGCTTATGTCGGCGGCGACCTACTTCATCACCCTGACCTTCTTTTTTACGACGCCTGGGGTCGGGGAGCCGACTGCCGGAGGCTTTCCTGCGATATCCGCCGCTCCTGGCCAGTTTTTGCTGAAGGACGCAGTTTTGCTTGCGGCATCACTTGTGCTGCTGTTTGCGTCGGTCCAACCCAAAAATGAGCGCCTTGGGCCGATGACCATCGATCGGTCGTGAACATAGGCACGATGGTCTTGGACACGCTCCGTGGAGAGTGGGCGCTTCGTCGCAACGTCGATCCGACGGGCGAACAACTGATTGGCGACGCGGATTTCGCTTCGACAGGTGAATCCGCGCTCACCTATCGAGAAAGCGGGATACTTCGGCTTCGGGATGGCCGCGAACTCTCAGCGTCTCGGCAATATCGGTACTGCGCGGTCGGCCACCGAGTAGACGTTCAGTTCGCAGACGGACCGAACACCGGGAAGCTGTTTCTCAACCTTGCATTCTCGCGCAAGAATTGGGGGTACGAGGCAACAGACACCCACTTCTGCGGTGACGACGCCTATCACGCTTTTTACCGAATTCTCGACGCAGGATCTTTCGAGACAGTTATCAGGGTCATTGGTCCACGAAAGGCGTACGACCTGCGGAGCCGGTACTCAAAGGTGTCACGAACGACGCCGGACCGTCTACTTTTTCCCCTGGCCTGACGCGCCGTTCCTGGCCAGTCTGTCACGCGCTTCGAATCCGAAAACGATCGTGGTCGTCATCACGAGGTAGGCGACTATGCCGCCCGGAGAAAGCGTAGGCATTGCGGCAAGGATTAAAGCGTCGTTGCCACCGGGTATCAGGCCGATGCCTATTCCCATCAACGCGCCGCCGGCGATCGACCGCAGGATGCCGGCGGCCGTCGGCCGCTGGAAACGCAAGCGACCCTGGCGCACGGATGCCGTGATGGCTCCCGCAACTGAGGCAATGACCGCAACCAGTGCGACCTCGCCTGTTGGCGACATTCGAAGAGGAAGGCCGCGTTGGATAAGGTCAGCGAATGTCCATGCTGGCGAAAGCGCGTAGAGAAGCCCACCAGTGATACCGAGGCCGATCATTGAAGCGCCAAATGCCCAGCTCTGCCTTCTTCGCGGTGGGGTCTTCCGCGATACGAAGATCACCGCCAGCGCGAGCACGACGGCTAAGGCAAGAAGCGTCGCGGCCCCAGGGACACTCGGCCTAGCGATGAAACTTGGCCATGTCGCGACGGCGCCAAACCGGCCGAAATCAGCGGCCAAGATGCCGATTGCCAGTCCGGCAGGAAGGGCAAGCAACCGCATCTCTCCATCCCCTAACCGTGCCAGTGAACCTAGCAGGCAGGTGTCATTTATGAGCGCGCCGAGGCCGAAGGCGATGGCGCCGATGATGAGGAGGCCGTTGACGCTCGTCGAGAGTGGGAGGGTCGCGTTCAGCGTCCCCGACCAAGCGAGCGGTATCGCAATAAGGCCAGCAGCCGCAGACGCCGCAACAAATCCGACGAACATTCTTGGTCGGCGCCGTTGCTGCAACTCATGAGCCGCTACGACCAAGCACGTGCCGCCTCGGTTCGCAGAATACCCGAACCAGAAGGCCAGTATGCATATGAGAAAGTCGAACGCGATCGATGCCAAAGATATCAAGCCTGCCTCGGTTTCTCGTCAGCCCTTGTGCGAAGGGCGCCGGCGCAGCTGGCGGGCGGGCTGAGATGCATTTTCAGCCGGTGTCTGTCCCCGGTAGCCAACCACGGGCCACATAGTTTCGACACCAGATTTCTCGTAACCGTTTGCGATAAGGAGCCGCTCGGACAATCGGCCTAGTTTGTTCAGGTCAGCCGGCGACAGCGGCGAGACACACGCTGCAATCACTTGTTCGCGCGCTCTGAGCAGAGCGCCGGTCATTTTCACACCTGCATTGGTCAAGTGGATAAAGCGCGCCCTCTTGTCCGCCGTGTGTCGCCGCCTTTCCACCAGGTGATCGGATTCGAGCCTATCGATCAATCGGACCGTTCCCGCATGCGAAAGCCGGATCCGGCTCGCAAGGACACTGATAGGTAATCCCGGCTCGAAGCTAAGGAAGACCATCAATGCAGCCGCGGGGCCGCTCGGCGAAAGCGAGGCTGATGCGCTCGCGATGCTGTCAGCTACCGCGAGCGCAAGTGCACCAAAATGATATTTGGCGGCCTCGGGCTCCATCCGGAAAGAATATATGCGTCACGCATAGACATCAAGCGCTCGAATATGTATGACCGGCGCATACATCTATCACGGATTCGGAGATGGTCATGCTCACTGATGGGCTCGGCTTGGATTCCCCATCTGAGATCGAAAAGCGGGGCCTCCAGCAAAGGCTTTGGAGCATCGCGCGCTGCTCGTGCGAACGGAAGCCGGGAACCGGGAATGCGCGTCATGCCTGATCTGACGCTCGATCTTCGATACCTTAAGTATGCTATCCATGTCGCCGAAGCGGGTAGTTTCCGCAGGGCGGCGGATCGCCTTTCGATATCGCAATCAACGGTCAGCCGCCGCGTTCAGATGCTCGAACGGCAGCTTGGCGTTTCCCTGTTCAAGCGCACGCGATCGGGCGCTGGATTGACGCCGGAAGGAGAGCGATTTCTGCAGCAAGCTGCGGTCGGGGCGAGGTATCTTCGCGAGGCCGCCACTGAGATGCGATCGGTCCGTAAACTTACGACTGGACTAGTCAGGTTCGGGATGCTCGAGGCGTTTCCGGCATGTCCCATAATCGACCTCTTGGCGACCTTTAGACAGCGACACCCGACGATCGAGGTGAAGCTCGAAGAAGGCACGTCAGAGCAGAACACCCTCGGCGTGGAGCGCGGGCTGCTAGACGCGGCGATCAGCCTGGCCGCAACGAAGGGCCCTCCGTTTCAGATTCGACGGTTGTGCGAACCCGACCTCTTCGTTGCCCTATCACCCATACACCAACTCGCGTCGCGACCGCGGCTCGCCTGGGAGGACGTTTGCGACGAAGTCTTTCTTGTCCGCTCCGATGGTGCCGGGCGCGAACTCGCAGCTATTCTCCGGCGGATGCTGGGCGCTGCCGAAGAGGCGATCCAACTGTCTATCCAGCAGGTCAGCAGGGAAACACTTCTGACCATGGTCGAGCAAGGCTTCGGGCTGACGATAACGAGCGTCGTGCATCGGCCTGATATTGCATTGGTTCCGCTCACACCCGCGCGGGCGCCGACGGCGGCTATGATTTCGTCGAGCGATAACGACAATCCGGCTCTGCCGCTGCTGCTGAAGTGCTTCGATGTCCTGCCAGCCTTCACGCGGAGCAGCGCCAGCTAATCGGAGGCGTTCTGGGTCTTCGTACGCCTAGCCTTCGAGAACCCTCGATCGGTTGCGATGAACCGCTGCAACATCGGTACGATCAACCGCGCGGGCTCGACAGCAGGCATACCTTGTTCGCGCCCTAACAAATCCGCGTAGTCGGAAAGGTCTTGGTGGAGAGCCGCCGGCAGCTCCACCTGAACCTTGATCGGCTTCTCGTCGGCGATGGGACCTAGCTTGAGCTTCGACATCATCAGCCCCCATAAGGTTCGAGAACGAGATCACGGGTCACGACGACACGGACAGGAAATCCCGGCCGGATCGTCAATGTTGGAGCCACGTTGAGCTGCCGTCTGACGATCTGCTGACCGGCATCGTTGATCGTGTCTTGACCGCCATTCCGGATCGCCTGGATGAGACGGTCGTCATTGTCGGCGGCGAGCTCGGCGCCGACTCCGAGAAGAGTCGACAGACCGGCGGCCTTGGCAAGATCCCACCAGTGGTAATCGACGCCATCCTGCAGGCCGGCATAGCCTTCGACGTCTGCGCCGGGCTGGCGCTCGAGCACTATCGAACGGCCATTTGGGAAGATCAGTCGATTCCAGACTAGCAGGACGCGGCTTTGACCGAATTGCACATTGTTATCGTACTGGCCGATAATGCGCGTGCCTTGTGGCACGAGCAGAATGCGCCCTGTCGGGCTGTCGTAGATGTTTTCGGTCACCTGAGCGGTGATCTGGCCCGGGAGGTCGGATCGGATGCCGGTTATAAGAGCTGCCGCGATAACTGCGCCGGCCTGAAGTACATTTGGCGACGCTGGAGCAACGACGCGATCGGGCGACACCGTCCGTCGATCGGTCGCTGCGTTCAGGAAAGCGTTCTGACGCTCCTGCGCGGAGGGTGTGGCCGGCGGAGGTGCGAGGCCGAGGCTCGCCAAATCCGGAGCGTGCGGGAGTGCTGGGGCAGCTCCCGCTGCAGCGGGAGCGCCCCGGCTGTCCGATCCGGAGAAGAGGCGGCTGGTCCGCGCGGTCTCGATCTCCTGAAGGCGGCGCTGCTCTTCCGCGCTGATACCGGGGTTGGGTGTGGCGATAACGGGAGCGGGCACCGGCTGTCCGCGATCCTGGGTGCTGAGGATCGGTCGGCCGAGGTCACCGGGAAGGGGCGGACCGAGTTGGGGCACGCCACTGTAATCTCGCGGCAGGCCGGCCAAGCCCTCAGCCGTCGAGCGATTCTCGGTCGAATAGAGTTCGTCGTTGGGCCGACCGGCGTCGCGCGTCTGGAGCGCGTAGAGCAGTGCACCACCAAGGCCGACGCTGGCGACAAGACCAAGGCCGGCGAGGACCTTGCGCGATAGTCGAGTGACGCGGGGCGGTTCGGCGCGCAGACGCATCGGCGCTGGCCCGACCGGCTCGCCGGTCAGGGGCTGTGCATCATCGTCTGGCACTTCCTCATTTGTGGGCGAGTTCGCGCTCACGAGGTGGGCCTCCCGTCTGTTCGGACGATCCTGACGCGCTTCTGCTCGCGACCGGAACCGAACCGCAGTTCCGCCGCCGCGAAGAGTCGATCGACGATCATGTGGTGGCCGCGAACGCGGTAGTTCACCAGTTCTGAGGTGTTGCCCTCGGGCCCGACGACGAAGAGCGGCGGCATCTCGCCCTGACCAATGCCTCGCGGAAACTCGATGAAGACCTGGCGACCGTCGTCGAAGGCGCGCAGTGGGCGCCAAGGAGCGCGGTCACCCTCGATGGCATAGCGGAAATTGACGTTCGCGAGATCGACACCGCTCGCAACCGGTTGAGCGGCCTGCGCGTCGGCATTCTGCCGGCGCAGCGCGATGAGTTGATCCTGCGGATACTGCCAGGACACTGAAGCCATGTAGGTTCGCTCTGTCGACCGCAACTCCATGTGATAGGTGCGCATGTTGGTGTTGATGACCAGGTTCGTCATCAGGTCGGCCCGTGTGGGCTTCACGAGGATGTGGATCTGGCGCGTCGCGCCCGATCCGCTCTCGGTGTCGCCGATGATCCAGCGCACCGTGTCCCCGGCCGCAACAGGGCCTGCGCCGACGAGCTGTTCGCCGGGCTGAAGCGCGATGTCGGTGATCTGACCGACAGCGGTATATACCTGATAGAGCGCGCCTTGCGTCCAGGGATAGACCTGCATGGAGTTGATGAAGCCGTCGCGCACCGGCTGGACGCGGGCCGCCTCATTAGCCTGGTTGACGCGCGCCGTTGGGTTGGCGGGCTCGGGCGCGCGTCGCGTCTCCGGCACACGCTGCAACTGGCCGGGTAGCGGCAGCGGCCGCGGCAGTTCGACCACGGTGACGGGCGCTGGCGGATCGACGGTCTGCACGGCGGGAGCCGCGTTGTCGTAGGAGATCTCGGGCGGTGGGTTCGTGGTGGCGCAGCCCGCGAGCGCAGTTGTCGCCAGCAGGACCATCGGGATTGCGGCTCGGCGGAGAGCCGGGATTACAAGTGCGTGTGAAGCCGGGTTTCCGGCTTTACGGAAAGACGGCTTCATTGCCCAAGCTCCCGTGACCAATTGATGGCGTTGACATAGATGCCGAGCGGATTTGCCCTCAGCCGATCGGCGTTGCGGGGGACCTGCACGACGATCGTCAGGATCGCGGTCCAGCGCGTGGTCTCGGCGAGCTGGCCGTTCTCATAGCGGCGCTCGACCCAGGCGACGCGGAAGCTGTCGGGCGAGGCGCGGATGACGCTTGAGACATCGACAGCAACCTGCTGTCGGCCGACCCGCGTGAACGGGTCGTTCGAGCGAGCATAGTCGTTGAGCGCCATGGCGCCGCGATCAGTTGTGAAGTCGTACGCCCGTAGCCAGTTCTGACGCACGATGATCGCGTCCGCCGGGATGCTGCGAACCTGTTCGATGAAGCGCGCGAGATGAAAGGCGATTTGTGGATCGGTGGGCCGGAAGTCGGCCTCGGCGGGTGCGACCGCCTGGGACTGACCCAGTCGATCGACCTGCACGACCCACGGCACGACGGTCCCGCGAGCTGATTGCACGACGAGGGCGGTGGCGAACCCCGCCGTAAGGATCAGCGAGCCGAAAGCCATCAGCCGCCAGTTTTTCGCCTGGATCCTGGAGGCCCCGATCCGATCGTCCCAGACTTGGGCAGCACGTTGATACGGCGTCTCCGGCTCGGGTGCCTTGCCGTAGTGAGTGGATGGTCGTTTGAACATTAGCGGTCGCCTTGAGTCAGATTTACCGAGGAACCGCCGCCATGGGCGTCGCCAGAGCGGACGGCATGAGCCGTGGCCTGGGCGGCGTGAGTCATTTGCTGGGACCGGCGCATTCTCTGCGCCCAAGCCGGCGGCCCGCCAGCGCTCGCAGGCGCCGCGCCATCGCTGGCGGCATCACCCCCTATTGAGCCCATGGTGGATGTTCCGCCTGTCGCTTCGAACGCCGCTTTGCCGCCTGCGTTGAAGCTTGACCTCATTGTGTCGGCAGCGCGCGATGCGGCACGGCGCAGAGGTGAGACAGCCGCGCTGCCGCCTGCACGCGCAACGCCTCCGAGGCCGGAGGCCACCCCGGCCGCGCCGGACTGTCCGGCTGCGCCAAGGCTGTAGGCTGTGGACGCTCCACCCGCGATGGCGGCGCCACCACGAGCTGCGGCTGCCGCACCGCCTGCCAAGGCCGCGCCGCCGGAGGCTGCTGCACCGACGGCGCCGGCGCCAAGAGCGACCACGCCGCCCGCTGCGAGGCCGGTTCCTATCGCCGCGCCTGCACTGAGCTGCGGGCCGCCAGAAACGAGCCCGGTGGCGATTCCGGGACCAAAAATGCCGAGGCCGAGAAGTGACAACGCGGCCAGCACGATCGCCATGGCTTCGTCGATCGACGGATTCTGCCCGCCAAAACCGGAAGTGAACTCTGAGAAGAGCGTTGACCCGATGCCGATGATGACAGCGAGGACCAGAACCTTGATGCCGGAGGAGATGACGTTGCCGAGCACGCGCTCGGCCATAAACGCGGATTTGCCGAACAGGCCGAACGGGATCAGGACGAAGCCGGCGAGCGTCGTCAGCTTGAATTCAATGAGGGTGACGAACAGCTGGATGGCGAGAATGAAGAAGGCGAGCAGGACCAGCGCCCAGGCAAGAAACATGCAGGCAATCTGGATGAAGTTCTCGAAGAACGACCAGTAGCCCATCAGGCTGGAGATGGAGTCGAGCAATGGTCGACCGGCGTCTAGGCCGGTCTGCGCGACTCTTCCCGGGCGCATGAGGTCCGCAGTTGAAAATCCGGTGCCACTCGCCTTCAGCCCGAGACCGGCGAAGCTCTCGAAGACGATACGTGCGAGGTTGTTCCAGTTGCCGATGATGTAGGCGAAGACGCCGACGAAGAGCGTTTTCTTCACCAGCCGCGCCATGATGTCGTCGTCGGCGCCCCAGCTCCAGAACAGTGCCGCGAGCGTCACGTCGATGACGATCAGGGTCGTGGCGATGAAGGCGACCTCTCCGCTAAGCAGGCCGAACCCGCTGTCGATGTAGCGAGTGAAGACCTCGAGGAAGTGGTCGATGACGCCGGTGTTGCCCATGATGCTATCGCGCTTCGTTGATCTGTGGCGTGCTCGGCGCGGTCGGCGCGTGATCTTGCGCGTCTGTCCCTCGTGGTTGAGGGCTGAAGACGTCACCGATGGGTGATGCTACGTCCGGCAAGCGCTCGACGGGACGAGAACCGGGCGCGAGAAAGCGGTGTCGGTTCTCGGCCCAGGCCCGGCGGCAGGCGGGGTCTCGCGGACCTTCTTCACCGAGTGCCTGGCAGCGGATGAGCGCGTCGCGCAGGGGATCCGCAGTTTCTTGAGGCGTTCGTCCGGACGACCAAGCCTCAGGCACTTCCTCTTTCCGGGACATCTCGATCGCGGTCGCGGTGACCGCAACCGCGACGAAAATCACGGCGCCCATCCGAGCGACCAATTTGCCGTCCACGGTCGGTCCTCTCAATTGCCGTTCGGGAACATGCGCGCATTGCCCGGCTGGTAGCCGCTGCCGGGCGTGAGAAAGCGACGGCGCTGCTCACGACCCTGTTCCGCCGCTGCGGCGCGCTCGGCTTCGGATAGGCTCTGAGCGCGCCCGTTAGCGGCGACGACGGCGGTGAGGTCGGCGAGCTGTTGGGCCTGCAGTGCGAGCAGTTGATTGCCGGCCTGCGTCGCCTGCAACGCCCCCGTCGCGCCCTGGCTTTGGCCGATAAGCGCTGACATCTCCGTACGGTTGGTGTCGATGTTGCCGACAACACCCGCCTGGACTCGCATAGCGTCCTGCAGACCACCGACAGTGTTCTGCCAGCGCTCCCGCGCCTGTGTGACGAGCGCCTGATCCGAGGCGGACATCGAGGCATTGCCATAGGTGGTCTGGAATGCTCGGTCGATCTGTTGGACGTTAAGGGCTATCCCCTGCGCCTCGCTCAGAAGCTGTTGCGTCCGCTGAACCGACTGTTGAAGCTGCTGAAGCGAAGAGTGCGGGAGGCTGGCAAGATTGCGCGCCTGATTGATCAGCATCTGAGCTTCGTTCTGAAGCTGAGTGATCTGCTGATTCACCTGCTGGAGGGTCCGCGCCGCAGTGAGGACGTTCTGGGCATAGTTCGTTGGGTCGTAGACGATCCACTGAGCGGCAGCCGGGGTGCTGAGGACCGGTGAAAGTGCGAGCGGGACCGCGAGGAGTGCGGCCGTCACGCGCAGTGCGCGACTGTGGGTTTGAATCAGACGTGTCATGGACGTGCCTCCGGGTCTTGTTGATTGACGTTGGTGAGGTCGGTGATCAGGTCGGCAGCCCAGTCGAGTCGGTTGGCCGCCAGCCACTCGGCGAGGAATCCCCCGGTGCCGCTTCGGGCGTGGACGTCGGCGATCATCGCTTGATGCTGTTTGGATGAGGCTGCGCACAGCGCCAGGGCCACATCCGACAGGCCCAGCTCGAACAGGCGATTGCCCCGTCGCGACTGGCAGTAATAGTCTCGCTTGGGCGTTGCCCGCGCGAGGATTTCGATCTGCCGGTCGTTGAGACCGAAGCGGCGGTAAATAGCGGTGATCTGCGGCTCGACCGCGCGCTCGTTCGGCAGGAGGATGCGCGTTTGGCAGCTCTCGATAATCGCCGGCGCTATCGCAGAGCCGTCGATGTCGGAGAGCGACTGGGTGGCGAAGATGACGCTGGCGTTTTTCTTGCGCAGCGTCTTCAGCCATTCGCGGAGTTGTCCGGCGAAGCCGTCGTCGTCGAGGGCGAGCCAACCTTCATCCACGATCAGGAGTGTCGGCCGGCCGTCGAGGCGGTCCTCGATGCGATGGAAGAGATAGGCGAGCACCGCTGCCGCTGCACCGGTGCCGATCAGACCTTCGGTCTCGAAAGCCTGGACATGCGCCTCGCCGAGATGCTCGGCCTCAGCGTCCAACAGCCGGCCATAGGGGCCGCCGACGCAGTAGGGTCGCAGCGCCTGTTTCAGGTCATTGGACTGGAGAAGGACCGACAGCCCGGTCAACGTGCGCTCGGCGACCGGCGCTGACGCCAACGACGAAAGCGCCGACCACAGATGCTCCTTGACCTCGGGCGTGACCGGCACGCTCTCTCGGGAGAGGATCGCGATCAGCCAGTCGGAGGCCCAGGCGCGCTCGGCGACGTCGTCGATGCGGGCGAGCGGCTGGAGCGACACACTCTCCTCGGAACCCTCAGTCAAACCGCCGCCGAGATCATGCCAGTCGCCCTGCATGGCGAGCGCCGCGGCGCGGATCGATCCGCCGAAGTCGAAGGCGAAGACCTGAGATTGTTGATAGCGGCGGAACTGGAGCGCCATGAGTGCGAGAAGCACCGATTTACCGGCGCCGGTCGGCCCGACGATCAGCGTATGACCGACATCGCCGACGTGGATGGAAAGCCGGAACGGGGTCGAGCCCTCCGTTCTGCCGTAAAGCAGTGGGGGTGCATCGAAGTGCTCGTCCCGTTCCGGTCCCGCCCACACCGCTGACAGCGGGATCATGTGAGCGAGATTCAATGTGCTGATGGGCGGCTGGCGGACGTTGGCGTAGACATGCCCGGGGAGTGAGCCCAGCCAGGCGTCGACAGCATTGATGGTCTCAGTCATCGCCGTGAAGTCGCGGCCCTGAATGACCTTCTCCACCAGCCGGAGCTTCTCGGCCGCGACGCGGGGATCATCGTCCCAGACGGTGATGGTCGCGGTCACGTAGGCTTGGCCGGCATAGTCGGCGCCCAGTTCCTGTAGCGCCATATCAGCGTCAGCGGCCTTGTTGGCTGCGTCAGTGTCAACGAGCGCCGATGCCTCGTTGGTCATCACCTCCTTGAGAATGGCGGCGATCGACTTGCGCTTTGCGAACCACTGCCGCCGGATCTTTGTCAGCAGCTTGGTCGCGTCGGTCTTGTCGAGCAGGATCGCTCGGGTCGACCAGCGATAGGGAAAGGCAAGTCGGTTCAGCTCGTCGAGGATGCCGGGCGTCGTCGCGGTCGGGAAGCCGACGATAGTGAGGATGCGTACGTGCGCATCTCCAAGCCGGGGCTCCAGCCCGCCGGTGAGCGGCTGATCGGCGAGCAAAGCGTCGAGGTACATCGGCGTTTCGGGCACGCGGACGCGATGGCGCTTCGTCGAGATCGTCGAATGCAGGTAGGTGAGCGTTTCGGCGTCATCGAGCCATACGCACTCCGGCATGAAGGCGTCTATCAGGTTGAGGATACGGTCGGTGCGATCGACAAAACTTCGGAGCACTTCGCGCGCATCGACGCCGGCATGGTCCCGACCCTCGTAAAGCCAGGTCTCGGCACGGGCGGCATCCTCGGCCGGCGGTAGATAAAGGAATGTGAGAAAGTAGCTGGATTCGAAATGGGCGCCGGCTTCTTCAAAGTCTGCCTTGCGCTCGGCATCGACAAGCGCCGAAGCGCTGTCGGCAAATGTGCTTGCCGGATATGACACCGCGCCATGGCGCTGCGCTTCGACGAATATGGCCCAGCCGGAACCAAGGCGACGGAAGGCGTTGTTCAGCCGGCCAGCGACGGCGACGAGCTCGGCTGGCACTGCGCTGTCGAGGTCAGGACCGCGAAAGCGGGCCGAGCGCTGCAGGCTGCCGTCTTTGTTGAGGACGACGCCGTCGCCGGCGAGCGCCGCCCAGGGTAGGAAGTCGGCGAGCCGGGTATTCCGATTGCGGTATTCGGCTAGGTTCATCATTGCCCGGCTCCTCACGTTGCCAAGTGGCCGGGGATGCGCAGATGCTTGCGCACGACGTCGACAAATTGCGGATCACGTTTGGCCGCCCAGACGGCGGCGAAGTGGCCGACCGCCCATAGCGCCAGCCCGACCAGCCAAAGGCGAAGGCCCAAGCCAAGCGCGGCGGCCAGGGTGCCATTGAGGATCGCGAGCGAGCGCGGCGCACCGCCGAGCAGGATGTGCTCGGTCAGCGCACGATGAACCGGCACGGAAAAGCCCGGTACGTCCGCGCTATGATCCGCTCCAACGGCCATCAGACAAGCGCCCCGCCGCCGAACGAGAAGAACGAGAGGAAGAAGCTCGACGCGGCGAAGGCGATCGACAGGCCGAACACGATCTGGATCAGGCGGCGCGCTCCGCCCGACGTGTCGCCGAAGGCGAGAGTCAGGCCGGTGATGATGATGATCATCACCGCGATGATCTTTGCGACCGGGCCCTCGATCGATTCGAGGATCGACTGCAGAGGAGCTTCCCATGGCATCGACGAACCGGACGCATGAGCGGCAGGTGCGAGGGCTATGGAAATGAAAGTGACGGAAGCCGCCGTGGCGATGTGACGGCGGATGCGCAGGGCATGCTTGATCATTACCTGTCTCCTGAGATGGACGGAATTGTTGGAGTGACGCAGTAGTCGCCGTCGGGGCCCAGGCCTTCGACGCGGGCAAGCTCGGCAAGGCGGCGCGAGGAGCCGCGGCCGGAGAGCACCGCAACCAGATCAATGGTCTCGGCGATCAGCGCGCGCGGAACCGTGACGACGGCTTCCTGGATGAGTTGCTCCATCCGGCGAAGAGCGCCGATGGCGGTGCCGGCGTGGATCGTGCCGACGCCGCCGGGATGGCCGGTGCCCCAGGCCTTCAGCAGATCGAGCGCCTCTGCACCGCGCACTTCGCCGATCGGGATGCGGTCGGGACGAAGACGCAACGAGGAACGGACAAGATCGGAGAGAGAAGCGACGCCGTCCTTCGTGCGCATTGCGACCAGGTTTGGCGCGGCGCATTGCAGTTCACGGGTGTCCTCGATCAACACGACGCGATCGGATGTCTTCGATACCTCCGCTAACAGGGCGTTCGTGAGCGTGGTCTTACCGGTGGAGGTGCCGCCGGCGACGAGAATGTTCCGCCTATGAAGAACGGCCTGACGCAGTGTTTCGGCTTGGTCGGACAGCATGATGCCAGCCGCGACATAGTCATCGAGCGTGAACACGGCGACGGCTGGCTTCCGGATCGCGAAAGCCGGCGCGGACACCACCGGCGGCAGAAGGCCCTCAAACCGCTCCTCTGTTTCAGGCAGTTCGGCGGAGACGCGGGGCGCCCCGGCATGAACCTCGGCCCCGACGTGATGTGCGACAAGTCGAACTATGCGTTCGCCGTCGGCTGGAGATAGCCGTTCACCGGTGTCGGAGAGACCTTCCGACAACCGGTCGACCCAGAGCCGCCCGTCGGGGTTGAGCATCACCTCGACGATTGCGGGGTCTTCCAGAAACGTGGCGATCGCCGGGCCGAGCGCAGTGCGCAGCATCCGAGCCCCGCGAAGGATCGCCTCCGATTTCTGGTGAGCTGCCGTCACGCTGTCCCCGTTCTTTTGCGGGACCGCCGCGGGCGGCCCTGGATCGGGGATGAGTAGAAGAGGCAGAAATCATGGCGTGACAACAACCATCATGTGGCCGTCGTACTGTGGCGTACAAAGACAGGGAAACGGCGGAACGGTCGAATACTTGTGATACGTCAACCAGTGATTATTCCGCGTCGCGCGCGGGGATGTCTTCCGCGATTTCCTGCCTGAGCTTCGGACCTTGCGCGAGTCGTCTGCCGAGCGCGGTCACGAAGGCTTCGTAGCGCTCCGACGCTTTGGCGCGAGCCGCAACTTGCGCCGGCTCCGGCAACGGCGGGTTGGAGGTCAGCCAGAAGCGGATGAACACGGCGAGCGTCTCGACCGATATTCCCAGATCGCGCTCCATGCGCGCCATGCGTCGGTCGAGCTGGTCAAGCCGCTTCGTCGTCGCGGCCTCCTGACGCTCGGCAGCGTCCGGCGAGAGGAATGAAGCGATACCGGCCTCGGCTACCAGTGACAGGGACAGATCGCGCCGGGCAGCATGGGCTGCGAGCGCCTTCATGACGTCCGGGTCGAGATAGACCGACAGCCGCTGCTTCTTCAAAGGTTTGGTCACCCCCGCCTCCTATAGCTCGATGCCATCGCCAGGATCGAGCGATGCCTGCCGAGCGACTTGGCGCATGGTCTGCGTCATGCGGCTGAGGCGCGCAGCATCCTCATCGACGTCGTCGCGAGGATCGATCTCGAATTCGTTGTCGACGATCGCCTTGCGTTCGACTGTTTTGATGCGGCTCAGTTCAGGCTGATGCCGCTGCTCGGAGTCCGTCGGGTCGTCGTCGGCTAGGTTATCTGCCGGAGCTGGCGCACTCAGTACGGGAGGTTCCGGTATGGCGAGCGCGCTCCAATCGTCGGCTCGAGCGCTTGCGGGCTTCGTGAGTGCGGGGGGCGTAAGGATGCGCTCCTGAAGCCGACGATCCTCGTAATAGCGTGCCTTCTTTGCGCGGATAGGCGGGATGCCGGCGACCATGACGATCTCGTCTGACGGCGGGAGCTGCATGATCTCGCCCGGCGTGAGCAATTGCCGTGCAGTCTCCGAGCGCGACACCATCAGGTGGCCGAGCCAGGGCGATAGCCGGTGGCCGGCATAGTTCTTCATGGCCTTCATTTCGGTCGCGGTGCCAAGCGCATCCGAAACGCGCTTCGCAGTTCGCTCGTCGTTGGTGGCGAAGCTGACGCGCACATGGCAGTTATCGAGGATCGAGTTGTTCGGACCGTAAGCTTTCTCGATTTGGTTCAGCGATTGCGCGATGAGGAACGCCTTCAGACCGTAGCCTGCCATGAAGGCGAGCGCGCTCTCGAAAAAGTCCAGGCGCCCAAGGGCGGGAAATTCGTCGAGCATGAGCAGCAGCCGGTGTCGATTGCTCTTCGCCTGCAGGTCCTCGGTGAGGCGACGGCCGACCTGATTGAGGATCAGGCGGATCAGCGGCTTGGTCCGGTTGATGTCCGATGGCGGCACCACGAGGTAGAGCGTGGTCGGATACTTGCCTCCAACCATGTCGGCGATACGCCAGTCGCAGCGACGGGTGACCTCGGCCACGACGGGATCGCGATACAGGCCGAGGAACGACATCGCTGTCGACAGCACCCCGGAGCGCTCGTTATCGGACTTGTTGAGCAGTTCGCGGGCGGCGCTGGCGATCACCGGATGTGGACCGGCCTCGCCGAGATGGGCGGTCTTCATCATCGCCGCGAGGGTCGACTCGATCGGGCGCTTCGGATCGGAGAGAAAGGCGGCGACGCCGGCCAATGTCTTGTCGGCCTCTGCGTACAGGACATGCAGGATCGCGCCGACCAGAAGCGCGTGCGATGTCTTCTCCCAGTGGTTTCGCTTTTCGAGCGAGCCTTCCGGGTCGACGAGAATGTCGGCGATGTTCTGCACGTCGCGGACTTCCCATTCGCCGCGGCGCACTTCGAGCAGCGGGTTGTAGGCCGCCGACTTCGCGTTCGTCGGATCGAAGAGCAGCACGCGGCCATGCCGTGCGCGATAGCCGGCGGTGAGCGTCCAGTTCTCGCCCTTGATGTCGTGGACGATCGCCGACCCCGGCCACGTCAAGAGCGAAGGCACCACCAGGCCAACGCCCTTGCCGGAACGGGTCGGCGCGAAGCACAGCACATGCTCCGGACCGTCATGGCGGAGATACTCGCGCTCATGCCTGCCGAGTACGACTCCGTCGGGGCCGAGCAGTCCTGCCGCCTTCACCTCTTCCGGTCGTGCCCAGCGGGCCGAGCCATAGGTCTCGACGTTCTTGGCTTCACGCGCCCGCCATACCGACATGCCGATCGCGACGGCGATGGAGATGAAGCCACCCGACGCGGCGATATAGGCGCCCTCGACAAAGATCGGCGGCGCATAGGCGTCGTAGAAATACCACCACCAGAAGAAGGCCGGGGGATAATAGATCGGCCATCCGGCCAGTTCGAACCAAGGCTGACCGAGCTGGGGCTGGAAGCCGAGACGGTAGGCTGTCCATTGCGTGGCGCCCCAGGTCGTCATCAACACGATCAGGAAAACGGTGAGGATCTGCCCCCAGAGGATTTTCGTCGCCGACATGGCAGGTACTCCTTTCTTGGTGGGGCTACATGCCGAGGCCGCGATTGCGGCCGAAGCTCCAGTCGACGCCGCCGCCCCCGCGCGAGACCCCGGAGACGTGCTGGCCGAGTTGACGTTCGAGGGACGGCGACCAGGGCACGAGCTGGAAGCCGAGCCCGTCGTCGATCATGGCGAAGCGGCCGGAGGCGAGCGCGAAGCGCTGGCGATAGGTGCCCGCCACATACTCGCCCGTTCCGGCCTTCGAGAATGGCCGGCCGGTCTCGGCCGCGAGCTTCTCCCCGAGCGCTTCGACCTCGCGCTGGCGCAAAGTTTCGATCAGCCCCGGCGAGAAGCTGACGCCGCGGGTCTGACGCTCGGCGAGCCCTTGGTGGATAAGATGCTCGGCGCGTCGGTCCATTGCCTGCCGCACCTCCGCGCCAAAGCCGCCTCCACCGAGAGCCACCGGTTCGCGGGCGATAGCCTGCCGGTCGAGCCAGGTGGCGCCGGTCGCATGGACCTGCTGTTCGATATCGAGATCGGATCGAACAGCGAGTGCGACACGGCGGCGGCCCTGCACGTCGTCGAACTTGCGCAGCTCGACGATCGAACCCGGCGCGCTGTCGGCAGCCGCGTCGAGATCGGGGAGCTTAATATGATGGGTTCGCCCGTCGGTGCCGTCGACGACGGCGTAGGCCGTGCCCTTCAGTTCGTCGTCGAGACCGCGATCGACCAGACGCCCGATGACAGGGTCATCGATGCTTTCGCCCGCGAGCACATAGCTCGCGGCGCCACGCTCGATGCCGCGCTCGGTCAGGCCACGATGGATGCGCTTGATGATGTCGCCGCGTTCACCGAGGGCGCGTAGAGTCTTCTCCGCAGTCTCCGACACAACCCATTGACCGGGACCGACCTGATCGGCGAGACCAAGCGTCTCCAGCTTGCGCAGCCTGCCGACCTTCAACGCGTGGAACTCGTCAGGCTTCTGATCGGGACGTGGCGCGAGGTCGACGATGCCGCTGCGATAGCTGTCGCGGGAGATCTGCCGATCGAGATCGGTCCAGCGTTCCGCCTCGACCTGACGTCCGAGGTTACGACGGATCTCCTGCTCGGTGCGGGGCCCCAGTTCCTGGGTGACGAGGTCCTGCGCGCGGGCGCGCATGCCCTCCTTGATGTAGTCGCGGGAGATTACGAGGTCCTGGCTGTCGTCGGTACGTCCCCGCAGGATGATGTGGACATGGGGATTGTCGGTGTTCCAATGATCGACGCCGACCCAGTCGAGCTTGGTGCCGAGGTCCTTTTCCATCTGCCCCATCAGGTCGCGGGCGTATGTCCTGAGGTCGGACATCTCCGTTGCGTCCTCCGGTGAGACGATGAAGCGGAAATGATGGCGGTCGTCCTGGGTTCGCTCAGCGAAGGCCTTGGGATCGGCGTCTCCGGTCTCGGGACCGAACAGCTGGGCCTTCTCCCCGTCCCGGGTAACACCCTCGCGCCTGAGGTAGCTGAGGTGGGCGCTAAGCGGCGCGGCCTTGGCGGTGTGCCGCACGACGCGCGTCTTGAAAACCACGTTGCGCGACCGGCTGGTCAGGAGCCGGTTGGCCTGCACTGTCGCGCGCTGCCCGCGACCGAACCGCGAGCGATTGCTCTTGGTGATCTGGCCGGATCGCGAGACGCGGCCGCCAGCCCGCTGTGCGGCCGCAAGTGCCTGAGCGATGAAGGGCCGTGCCTGTTGCGCGCGGGTCGAGCGGATGCGGCCAGGCCGGATGCGGAAATCGTCCTCGCCGCTCATCGCCAAAGCTCCGCACATCGCGCAAAGCGAAGGAAACACTTGGAAAAATGGCGAATGCGCAGGCTGCGCCGGCAAGGTGCACCTCGCGCAAATGCGCCATAAGCCCCTGAAAACACACGACCGCACCAAGCCGCACATCGCCGGCTTTTATCTCGCCATCTTTCGGTTGTGCTGACTGCTCCCCCTCCGCAGACTGCCCATCTTCCGCCAAGGCACGCCACGGTACGAACGGGTGCGAACGCGGTCATCGCGGTCCCCCGGAAACGCTGCGCGCAACGAAAAGGCCATCGGTGGGCGCAGCGACGGGGCCCTGATCGCGCACCGGTTCCGCCGCCGTGGCGGTGTCCGGCTTGCCGTCAGACTGTAACGGCACGGCAGACTCTCTGCCGGCCGACTGTACGACGAAGAGCGGCGCTCTCGTCCAGGTCAGTGGATCGGCGGCCGCCACCATGACAGGACCGGTCAGTTCACCGCCCCCGACGATGGGGGCGAGCGTCGCGACATAGGCGCGCGTTTCGGCCGGCAATGGGCGGCCGGCGAGATACTCTTCGTAGCGGCCCGGACCCGCGTTGTAGGCCGCCAAAAACCCCGGCGATCCGTAACGGTCGTGCATCTCGCGCAGATATGCAGCACCCGCCAGAATGTTGTCCCGGGGGTCGTAGGGGTTGCCGCCGAGCCGATGCCGGACGCGCAACTCCTCCCACGTGGCGGGCATGATTTGCATCAGGCTCATTGCGCCGGCCGACGAGATCGCGCGCACATCGCCCGCGCTCTCGACGCGCATGACGGCACGTATCCACGTTTCTGGAACGCCAAACCGCTGAGACGCCTCTGCAATGTACGCGCCATAGGGATCGCTGCGTGATGGATGCTCGACCTGCGCCTGCTGGGCGTAGGCAGTGCTCGCGGCGGATCCGGCGAGGACCAGGCCGGAAAGGAGAAGGAGAGCTGCACGTCGGAGGGCGATCCTCCCTCCGACGACAGGTTTGATGCGTGTGGCGGGCATCGTTCAGTCCCGCTCGCCGCGCTTTGGCGGGCGGTTCCAGTGTAGGGCCCAGGCGGACTTGTCGTCGGCCGACTGGAACAGGTTGGCGCGGATCGGATGTTCGAAGGTCGGATCGTCAAGCTGCAGCGAGACGTATTCGCCGGCCTTCTCGCCGGTGCGCTTCCAGCCTGCGCCGATCTCCGCGCCGGTCTCGTTGCTCATGGTGTCGAGCACATGAACGCGATAGTCCGGCGCGTTCTCGGCATCGGACGGCTCGGCCGCGACGACGATGATGTCCTGGTGCAGGGAAAGTGTCGTCAGATGGCCGATGAAGCCATCATTCTCGCGCATGAATTGACCGATCACGGGCATTGGTCGTCTCCTTCAGGTTGCGGTGGACAGGGTCATGGGCTCGCCGTCACCGCGTCGGCGCGCGCCAGACGAAGCGGCCATCGCCGTCCTCGTCGGTGTAGAGAGGGGTGGCCCGGCCGATCACGGCGGTGGCCGGAAGCGGGCCGAAGTAGCGGCCGTCGAGGCTGTCGCGGACCTGCCAGTTCATCAGGAACAACTCGCCAGCTGCGACCAAGCGGCAGCCCTGCCAAACGGGGAGCGGGCGACCGCGACGATCGCGATCGAGGGCGTCGCCGATCGGCACGCCGTCGACCGTGATGGCGAGCCCGGTCCGGCAAACCCGTTGACCCGGGAGCGCGGCGACGCGCTTCAAGAGCGGCACGCCGCGTGGCAGGTAGTCGCCATCGGACAGGAATGTCGCGAGCGGCTCGGGCGCGTCGACCGCCACCAGATCGGTCACGTCGAGGGCGCGCACATCGCCGATCGTGTAGAAGCCGACCGGCGTGCTGGCTGAAGCGTTCCAGATGAGGCGCGGCGCGAATGAGGCGATCGAGGCGAGGCCTAGAAGCGACACCGCCGCCGTTGTGGCGATGGCGTAGGAGAGCCGCGTCATGCGCCGATCTCCTGGCGCAGGAGAAAGGCGCGATGCTGCCGAAGACCATAAGCGCGTGGCGTTTCGCCGACGGTCATTCGGTTGTGGACGTGGCGCCAATGGTCCGGCGAGACCTCGATCGGCTCGATGCCGCGCGCCTCAATGGCGTCGATGAGCTGGAGCATGCGCTCCACCTTCGGCCAGCCGTCGACGCGCAAGAGGATGTCCGCTCCGGGCGTGACGGTCGGCATCGTCTGGCATGGCGCAGCAGGCTCAACAGCGCGCAGGATGTCGAGGCGCGAGAGCACGGTCCCGTGCTCATTCGCGGCCCATCGGACCAGCGCAAAGATGCTTCCCGGAGGGAAGAAGAGGATGCGTCGGCGCCGGTCGAGGATCTGTTCGCGTAGCTCGTGACCGAACCGTATCCAGTGCTCCGTTCGCTTCTCGACCCAAGTAAGTTCGACCTGGGTGAAAGCTTCTGGCGGCGGCTCGGCGGCAGCGCGGCCGACGCGCATTGGCGCGGCGACATGGCCGGTCATGATCCTTCTCCTGACGGGGGTGGGAATTGGCGCTCGAACAGCGCGCGCAGCATTTCGGCGACGGTCTGCCCGCGCTGGAAGGCGGCGATCTTGATGCGGCCGCGCATATCCGCAGTCACGTCGATCGTCAGTCGCGCCGAGAAGTCCTCGCCGGCTTGTGCGCGCGGGGTGTGGCGCTCGGGCGCCTTGATCCAGCTCTCCGGATCGGCCGGACGCGCCGCGAAGCTGCGTTTTGGGGACCGCGCGCTCATGCGCCGATCCTCGCGACTTCCGCCGCGAGCGCGGCGATCTCGCGCGCGCCAGGGCAATCCTCGTCCTGCTCGGCGGCGAGCCGGCCGGTCTGCACGACATCGGCGAAGACGATGCGCTGGCCGATCGTGGTCGAGAGCAAGGGCGGGTCGTGATCCGCGAGCGTTTCGGCGGTCTCGCGCGCCAACACGGTGCGAGCCGCGCACCGGTTCAGCACGAAGCGGGCGGCGAGTTGCGGGCGGTAGATGCGTGCCTCGCCGAGCAGCGAGAGCATTTCGGCGGAGGCCCAGCCATCGAGCGGCGACGGCTGCACCGGAATCATCACGAGATCGGCCGCGAGCAGCGCCGAGCGCATCAGCCCAGCGACGCGCGGCGGGCCGTCGATGACGACATGGTCAACGTCGCGGGCCAACTCCGGCGCTTCGCGGTGGAGCGTGTCGCGGGCCAGGCCGACGACACCGAACAGCCGCTCCAACCCCTCTCGGTTGCGCTGCTGCGACCAGTCGAGCGCCGAACCCTGGGGGTCGGCGTCGATCAGCGTCACGCGCTGTCCACGGCGAGCCCATTCGCCGGCGAGGTGCAGGGCGAGCGTCGTTTTCCCGACGCCGCCCTTCTGGTTGAGCAGTGCGACGATCATGACGGTCTCCCGGCGATCGGGGACTCGTCCACAGCGGCCGAAAAGCACGGTCGCGTTAGAAAGATTCCGTAGGAATCTAGGTTAGATAAGTTACAGGGCTTGCAAGTCGCTGATTCAGCGCGAGGATTCGTCGAATCCGGTCCCCGATAGCACGAGACTTCGGTCCTCGATGGCACGATAGTGCCGGTCCCCGATAGCACGAGACGATTCACAGCTTATCCCCAGGGCGAGTTTTCGAGCGGCGACGGCGGCGCGGAATGCCAAGCGCGTCGGGATCGGTGGGTGCGAAGGACAGGATGTCGGGACCGCCGACGCACCGCTCGATGGTGAGCTGATACCCAGGGAGCGGCTGCCGGCGGACGATCTCGCGGAGGTCGTAGGCAAAGTGCTTGAGCGGCGAGAGGCTACCCGACTTTGCATGGAGGTGCGGAAAGTCGAAGCTCCAGCCGAACTCCTGCTTGCCGCCGTGCTTGCGCACCAAGCGGTACAGCCAGCGCTCCAGCCCTCCGGTCAGGCCGAAGTAGTTGCGGTCAATGGTGAGCACCAGCGCGTCGTCGAGCACCGAGCTGTAAAACCAGTCGGGAACGATGAGTTCGAGGCCGAGCGGCCTGCCGCGTTGGTCGGCTCGTTCCTTCCACTCGTTGATCCAGGAGAACCGGTGCATCCGCCGCTCTGTCGGCTGGCGGATCGAGGTCGCGACGGTAGTCGACTGCAGTCGGTCGAGTGCGGCCTTGAGCCGATCGTAATCCCGCAGCGATACGCCGCGGCCGATGAAGTTCAGGATTTCATACGGGGTCGTGGCCATCAGCCGCGATGGCTGGAGCCCCACGTCGCGAGCCTCGACGATCTGTGAGGCGGCCCAGATGAGGATGTCGGCGTCCCAGATCGTCGCCATGCCATGCTCGGGCACTGCCTCGACACGGATCTTGACCGAGCCGGCCTTGAAGTCGATCGGCGCAAGCCGCTTCGACTTGGCGAGGGAGAAGAACGGATAGGCCATCAGGTCCTGCGCATCGCGAGGCGCCAGGTCACCGGGCAGCGCCCGGAAGAGGTCGAGTTGCGCTCGCTCGTCGCTGCGTTGATGGCGGGACGACATCACGGAGACCGGATCAGCGAAGGCCGGAAGTGCCGGCGTTGCGGCCTTGGGAGGCCGCAGCTTTCGCAGGAGCGACGATGCCGCCACGCGGATCCGAGGTGGAGGTCACCAAGCCGCGATCGGCCCACGCCTGCAGGTCGGTCAGCGAATAGACCACCCGTCCACCGAGCTTCCGGTAGGTCGGTCCGGTGCCATATGTTCGGTGCTTTTCGAGCGTGCGCTCCGACAGCCCGAGAAAGCGCGCGGCTTCCTCTGTCCTGAGGTAGCGTGGCGGCATGGGGGCGGCCGTTTCGTCCATGATCGAACCTCCGTGGTTTCGCGGCGCCTGCCTCGGACAGGCGGCGGATTGCGGTCACGGTGGCGCGATTGCGGCGGTCGGCACGATGTCGAAGTAAAGGAGATAAGTTCGACACCCCTTGGGGCGTCAGCGGTCTCGGCGTGGCCGGCGCAAGATCGAACGATAGCCGCCCTGGACGAGCTTCGCGCCGTCTCTAGCCAGGCGAATGGTCGTCTCGCGGATTGCGCTGCCTACCCACGAGGCTGCGTCGTGATCATGTTTGGGAAAGACGGCGTCGGCGATTGCACGATACGTCGCTCCGGATGCCCGACCGTCGAGGACGCGCAGCATTTCGCGCGCCCGCTTTTGTCGGGATCGGGTGATACGCGGATCCGGCGGGACGGTTTTTCCAGCGAGAGCCGCCCAAAAACGAGCCAGCGTGCTCAGGCGGTCGGGCGTAAGCTCATCAAGAAGGACCATGGCCGCGAGACTTCCGGCACCGTCGCGCAGAGAAGCGTCGAAAATTTCGCCCCGGATCTGAAGGCGCAGCATCTCGCCATCGATGCCATTTATGGCCTGCGCCCTGATGAAATCGTCAAGTGAGGGAGGCGTGTGAGCCGTCGGGATTTTGCCGAGGACGACGATCGATGGATCGAAGTGGGCGTCCCAATAGACTGGAGAGACGATTGCAGATGCAGAAGGATCTGCCGGGAAATCGCAACCCCCATCGGGATGTAAACTCCCGGGTCAGTTCTTCGGTGTTGTCGCCTGCCTGGAGGAATTCGTCGTATGATCGCCGGTACTCGGTGTTTCTCCGCAAAAACTCCCAGGCGAGATCTCCGGGAGACAGAGCATCGACATAGTCGTAAGCGGCCTCTGACCGCCAAGAATCTTCTTCAGACATCCTCCACAGCCTCCGCAGTTTTAGCGCGCGAATTGAGCTGCGGACACGATTCCAAGTTGTGTGGGGGCTGGGAATAACGAAGGCGGAGCAACGTGATGCGAAACCTGCATCACGTTCAGTTCACGCGGCCGGCCAGCAAACCGCTATAGCCGTTCTTCGTCATCCACTTTGCGCGCGCGAGATGCGAGCGGTGAACGCGCTCGGCACGCTCGGGCTCGGCGTTGACCGAAATCCCGAAAATCGTCTCGACGACGTCCGCCCAGGAAGCGCCTTGCGCTTCGGCATCCAGCAAACGCAGGTAAAGCTTCACATTGGCCGCGTCATAGGCGGTCGGCGTCGCGCTGCTTGGCGGTTCATCAAGAAATAAGTTTGTAGTCACGGCGTTCCCCGGCGCGGATATCCATCCATACTGGAGCATTTTGTTAACGATGTTACGAGCGAGCTTCTAGCGCAACCCGATGAGAGGGGCGTTTGCGAGTTCGCTCCTCGCGTGCCGTTAGCCTTGCCCTTTGCGATCAACCACCATCACTCCCACACCACGGTCGGAGCTCAGGAACACGACGCCACTCTGTTCGAAAGCGCGCCTAACCTCATCCCGCGTGCTCTCGTACACCTCGAGGCCACTGGCCGACTCGAGGCGCTTGAGGGCGGTCAGAGATACGCGAGCCTTGTCAGCGAGCGTCTCCTGTGTCCAACCCAGCAACGCGCGCGCGGCCCGTGATTGTCGGGCGGTGATCATGCATGATCACCTCCCACTCGGACCTACGCGCACGCCAGAACTACGACTATAATAGTCGCCCTATGCCAGTTTGGCCACCGCAAAGCCGATCGGGGAAACGTCAGCTGATTCGGTTGCCAGAAAGCTGAAAGGCCCCGACCTTCCGGCCGGGGCCTTGCGCGGAGGCCTCAGTCGCCGCGCCGCCCGCTCGGGCGGGACCAGATCAGCGAGAAGGTGTCGCCGTCCTCGTCGTCGAAGAGGTTGGCGTAGATCGGGGCGTTGAAGCTCGGATCGTCGAGCTTGAGGCCGAGATAGTCGCGGCCCTCGTTGGAGCGCTTCGACCAGGCGGCGCCGATCTCGGCGCGGCCCACCAGGACGCGGTGGCTGGGAGCGTTCTCGCCGGTGGCGCGGGTATCGGGGACGATGCGCACGCCCTTGGCCTGGACGCTGAGGGTGACGATTTCGCCGGTGAACTCGTTCGAGTCGGTCTTCTTGAAGGTGCCGATGGTCGCCATTGTAATTCTCCGTTTTCCGTTTCCGAGCCCGCACCATTGCGGCCTCGATGGCGATCGGCAGGCCGGAGGCGGTCGACGGCGCACCCCGAAGGGGCCTGACAGCTTAGGAGGGCTTTCTTGTCTCGCGAGGAATGACGGCGCAGCCGGCAGGGGAAGAAAGTTCGACGCGGCTGTTGTGTCATAGGCGATCGAGGCGAAGCCGTACTTCGGCCAGATCAGGCCATTAAAGAGGCCGTTTGGAGCGGTCTAGGCACGGTCAGATAACGGAGAAGATGGCGACTCTCCCGCATCGGCAAGTTGGCGCAGGGCGTGCGTAGCAGCTTCGTTCCCCATCTACAGGCATCGCTCCAGCATCTCCGTCGACTGCCACCGGGAGCGTCTCAGCCTTCGGTGCACGAACGGATGCGCTGCCGGTGTTGCCCAAAGCGCTCCCCCGCGGGCTGCTTTTCGGGGCGATGAACAATCAGCACCCACCGCTTCATCTGCAACCTCGGAGGCTACGAGGATATGCTTTGTCTTGTGCTGTTCCGATCCGCCGGAACGACTTCGACAAAGATTATGCCCGAGTAAGGCCCGGGCTGGATGGGCTGGGAGTCGCCACTAGTCCAGCGACCCGGAGGAAGGCGGTGATCCCGACCGCGACGGCCCCGAAGATCGAAAACGCCATCTGCCACGCTTCCGACGGCATCAGGTGCTTCACGATGCCATGGTGGCATGAAAACCCGCGATCGCCGCCGGGGCGACGAAGGCGATCGCCACGACGAGTTTCAGCCACATCGGGCGGACGAAGGCGATCAGGAGGTGCCCGATGGCGAGCGTCATCGCCGCCGCGAGCGCGCCCACGACGACAGCGCCGGCAATGCCGGCGCCGCCTTCGTTGGCCCAGGCGCCCGTCGTCACGCCGACGAAGGCGGGCAGAGTGAAAACGGCCAAGGTGAACACCAGCCAGCAGAGCAGGCCGACGGCGAAGAGGGATGCGAGTATGGCAAGGATGATCATGGCAGTGGTTTCCAATCGTTCATGGCTGACGATCGCGCCTCCACCACCACCACAGCGCGCCTGAAGTATAGCGAATGACAAGCCGGGACGGGAGCGGAAATCCTGCCGGACTTCCGCTTGCGGCCGTGAAGCCTTGCCCGCGATCAGCGGGCGAAGGGATCAACCTCATGGACGATCGCGGCGAGTTCGCCGTCATATTCGCCCGCGGGCATGACACCCATGCTGCCGTCGCCCGCCTGGAAGATGACAATCGAGACCATCAGGGTGGTGGCGAGGCTGAAGGCGAAGGCGTGAGCTTGATTGAGGGACATCTGCTGGGCTCCTGCTGGAGCGGGGGACCATCCCCCGCCGACAGGCGCCCGAAGTGTTCGGCCGTGGACTGCAATCACCGCGCAGGCGCAGCCGCAGCGGCGGCATGCTCGCATAGCCGACCCTTCATGGGTTGATGGCGACAAGTCCGCGGCTGGACCAAGGATCAGCGCTGATAGGCGGAGGTGGTCTTCGCGTCGGGAGACCCGTTTTACAGTCTCGACGCTGCTTTCGACTCAGCCTCGCGTCGTGTCCTCAGATGGCTTCATTTGCGCTATGCTCTTGGCGGCAAGTGTAGAGTCGCGAAGGGCTGGACGATGGCGGAGTTCACAGGACGTAATCTGCACCTCGTGAAAAAGGCTTTGACGATCGCTGTGCTGGCGATTGAGCGGCAGCCGGGCCCCTTCCAGTCGTCTTCGGACCAAGCGGATATGAAAGCGCTCCTCGACGCGTTGATCGAAAACGACACCGAGCTTGCCTTCTACGCGCGATCCGCCCGTATCGCAGTGACAGGCGAGCCAGACTGAACGTGGGGTTGCCGATGACGGAGACGCTCGCTTTCCAGAAGCGACACAAGGACGGAAGCTTGTGGGTCGTCGGCCAGACGATGGAGGGACAACCTACCGGATACTGGGAGTGGTTTCGCCGCGACGGTTCGAAGCTGCGGTCCGGCTACTTTGAAGACGGTCAGCAAGTCGGTGATTGGACCACGTATGATCGCTCCGGGTGCGTCTACAAAGTCACGAAGATGAAGCGCTAGGCAGCGGCCCATGCGTGGCGGCGCTCACGCGCCGCCGTGCTTCCAAACCGGAATGCCGAGCTTCTTGGCCTTGTCGGCGAGGTTGTCATTTATGCCCGTGCCCGGGAAGTGCAGCACGCCCTTCGGCACGATATCGAGCATCTGGTCATTCCGCTTGAACGGTGCCGATCGTCCGTGCTTGGTCCAATCGGGTGCAAAGCCGATTTGCGGAACGTTGCGGTTCGATGCCCAGAGCGAGGCGATCCTCTCGGCACCCTTTGGCGACTTTCCATGGACCAGAACCATGCCGGCGTGCTTGGCGTGAACCTGATCGAGCTTTGCCCAGATAAGCTGGTGATCATTGAAGTCGAGGCCGCCGGTGACGATGATCTTGGGACCGGGCGGAAGTAGTACTTCCTGATCGGCGCGCTTCTTCGCCATGAGAAAGTCGCGGCTGTCGATCATCGCCGAAGTCAGATTGCGATGGTTGACCTTCGATCCGCTGCGCGGGAGCCAAGGCTTGCCGACGTGGCGTTCGTAGTGTTCGGCGGCCTGGTCGCGCATCAGCTCGAAGGCGTTCTGGCGCTCTATCAGCGTGATCCCCTCTGCGATCAGGCGCTCCAGTTCGACCGATTTCACCTCGCTGCCGTCCTGTTCGCGCTGCGCCCGCTTCTGGGACTGCTCATTGTCATCCAGTTCGCGGCCGATCCGGTCGGTGGCGCGGTGGAAGACGTTCACGGTCGACCAGAGGAGATCGTCGAGGTCAGGTTCGAGACGCGTGTCTGCCAGGGTGCCGATCAGAGCGTCGAAGATGTCGGCGACGGCGCCCGCGGCCTGATTGCCGTCCGGCAGAAGCCGCTGGTCGGGCTCGTCGGTGAAGGGGCGGTACCCGTGGAGTTGCAGTTCGTTGAGGACATGGTCGGTGGGTGACGATTCGTGATGCGGTTCGTAGTCGTCGTGCTCGCGCATGGGATGCTCCGTCGGTTGGACCGCGACCGTCGCGGCCTTCATGGCGACGAAGCCCGCAGGCCGGACGACCGGGCACCCGGAGCGAAAGCGTAGGGCTCGATGGCTAAGGCCGGCTATTTTGCCTCGCGATGGAAAGCGGCCTCTCGGCCGCGCCGGAAAATAGTCGGCCGCCGCCATTGCCCGGTTGGCCGGCCTGTGGGCCGATCGCCCTCTCGAAGGCCGAGGCGCGGGCCCCCTCCGATGGAATGATGCATCCGCCGAGCACGGCGGCGAACCTCACGCCCGTTCTCCTGCCGGCTATGCCGCCAACGCCATGAAGCGCGCGACGTCCTGCGGCGCGACCTGCAACCGGGCTTCCACGCTCAATGCGTCCAGGCCGAGGTTGCGCAGATCCTCGTTGAAGTCGCCCAGCTGCGGCGAGATGACAATCGCCTCGATCCCGGCCGCGTCGGCCCGTTCGATGAGGGTGTCGCGCGCAGCGTCACCGGCCGGATCGTTGTCGCGGACGATGTAGAGCCGCCGCAGTGTGTCGGGGAACAGGATTGCAGCGAGATGGGCCGCGGAGAGCGCCGCCAGCATAGGCATGTCGGGAAGGACCTGACGAAGCGACAGGACGGTCTCGATGCCTTCGCCCGCCGCTATCACATCGCTGCCTATGCCGAAGCGGACCGCGTTGCCGAGAAGATCGCCCAT
>NZ_MINO01000008.1 GCF_001757355.1 Sphingobium phenoxybenzoativorans | reverse complement strand
CTATGTCCGGGCGCTGCTGTCCATGGGTCAGGCAGGCGCTGCGGTGTCCCGCGCGACCGCGCTGCGCAACGCCAATATGGGCGCGCCGGCGGCGCATGTCATTCTGGGCGATGCGTTGCTGGCGGCCGGGCAGCCGGACAAAGCGGCGCGAGCCTACGAGCAGGCGGCGGACCTGCGTTTTTCCGAGGATGTGGCGCTGCGGCTGGTGTCGGCGTGGCGGCGGGCCGGGCAGCCGGAGCGCGCCGCGCAGATATTGAGCCTCTATCTCAGTCAGAATCCGGGAAGTTTCGAGGCGACCCGCATCGCCGCATCGGCCTGGCTCAGCGTCCGCAACTGGGACCGGGCGATCGCGCTGCTGGAGCCGCTTTCAGCGCGGGCGGGCAATAATGACGCGCTGTTGATGGCTGACCTCGCCTGGGCATGGCTCGGTAAGGGCGAAAAGGTGCGGGCGCTTGCCTATGCGGCCAAGGCTTACCGGCTGCAGCCGCTCAATCCCGTTGCGGCGGACGTCTATGGCTGGACGATGCTGCAGGCCGGGCAGAAGCAGCGCGCCGTCGATGTGCTGGAAAAGGCGCTGGCGCTGGCGCCGGGACATCCGATGCTGAAAGGGCATCTCGACAGCGCCTATGCGGCGGTTGGCGACAAGGCGAAGCTGGCGGCGCTTTAATGCGTTGTTAATGCAGTGTGCTCCTGCGAAAGCAGGAGTCCAGTTCAGACGGTGGGACTGGGCTCCTGCTGTCGCAGGAGCACGATTCTACTTAAACTTGGCGATCCCTAAACCCGGTCCGCCTGCACGACGATTTCCAGTGAGCGCAGCGCCGACAATATCCGCATCAGGTGGGCGGCGTCCTGCACCTCCAGGTCGATGATGTCGGTGTGGAACGGCCCTTCGCGGTTCACAAGCTGCAGGTTGAGGATGTTCGCCTTGTTCGCGCCGAAGATGTTGGCGACCGATGCCAGCGCGCCGGGCTGGTTCTTGACGATGATCGACAGGCGTGCGGTGCCGCCCTTCGACTTCACGTCCCAGGCCAGGTCGACCCAGTCCGCGTCCGCGCCAGCCTCCAGCGATGAGCAGTCGATCGTATGGACTTCGATCGGCTCCCCCGTGCGGCGGATGCCGACGATGCGGTCGCCGGGCACCGGGTGGCAGCAGTCGCCAAGCTGATAGGCGATGCCGGGCGTCAGGCCGCGGATCGACACCGGGTTATGCTGGCGGGGATGCGCTTCCTCCGCTCCCTCGCCGCTGGTGGAGCCGGGGATCAGCGCCTCCATGACTTCGCCGTCCGTGACGCGATGCGTCGCGATGGCGATCATCAGTCCGGCGCGATCGGTCAGCTTCAGGCGCTTCAGCCCGGCCTTCATCGCCTTGTCGCCAACCTCGACCGGCAGGCGGCTGGCGATTTCCTCAAACAGCTTCTCGCCCAGCGCGATCGTCTCGTCCCGCTGCTTGTGGCGGATGTAGCGGCGGATGGCGGCGCGCGCCTTGCCAGTGATGGCGAAGGTCAGCCAGCCGGGCTGCGGCTCCTGCCCGTCGGATTTGAGGATGTCGACCTGATCGCCATTTTCCAGCGTCGTGCGCAGCGGCACGACCCGGCCGTTCACCTTCGCGCCGACCGTCTGGTTGCCAAGGCTGGTGTGCACGGCATAGGCGAAGTCGACCGGCGTCGACCCCTTGGGCAACTGGTGCAGCTCCCCCTTGGGCGTGAAGGCGAAGATGCGATCCTGATACATCGCCATGCGGGTATGTTCGAGAAGCTCGTCCGGGTCCTGGCTCTGCTCCAGGATTTCGACCAGATCGCGGAGCCAGCCAGCCTGGCCGTCCGGCTTGCCCTCGCCCTGCTTATAGGCCCAGTGCGCGGCGAGACCGAACTCGCTGTCCCGGTGCATTTCACGGCTGCGGATCTGGACCTCGATCCGCGCATTCTCGCTCATGATGACGGTCGTGTGCAGCGACCGGTAGCCATTGCGCTTGGGCGTGGAGATATAATCCTTGAACCGGCCGGGCACCATCTTGTGCTTCTGATGGATGATGCCCAGGGCGCGATAGCAATCCTCCGTGCTGTCGGTGATGACGCGGAACGCCATGACGTCTGTAAGCTGCTCGAAGCTGATGTGCCGCTCCTGCATCTTGCGCCAGATGGAATAGGGATGCTTCTCCCGCCCCGACACAGTGACGCGGATGCCCGCATTGCCCAGCAGCATCTGCAAGCCGGAGGCGATCCGCGCCACCTTGTCGCCGCCGCCTTCCTTCAGTTGCTCCAGTCGCCGGGTGATGCTGCCATAGGCTTCCGGTTCCAGCTCGCGGAACGCCAGCAACTGCATCTCGCGCATGAAATCATACATGCCGATCCGCTCCGCGAGCGGGGCGTAGATATCCATCGTCTCGCGGGCGATGCGGCGGCGCTTCTCCTCATTCTTGATGAAGTGCAGCGTGCGCATATTGTGCAGCCGGTCGGCCAGCTTGACCAACAGCACGCGGATATCGTCCGACATCGCCAGCAGGAATTTGCGGAGATTTTCGGCCGCGCGCTCTGTTTCGGATTGCGCCTCTATCTTGCTGAGCTTGGTGACGCCATCGACCAGGCGGGCGACGTCCTTGCCGAACACGCTCTCGATCTCGTCATGCGTGACCAGCGTATCCTCGATCGTGTCGTGCAGCAGGGCCGTCACGATCGTCTGATCGTCCAGATACAGGTCGGTGAGGATGCCCGCCACCTCGATCGGATGGCTGAAATAGGGGTCCCCGCTGGCGCGCTTCTGGCTGCCATGCTTCTGCACGGAAAAGACGTAGGCGCGATTGATCATCGCTTCGTCCGCGTCCGGATCGTAGCGTTTCACACGTTCAACAAGTTCATACTGGCGCAACATATGTTTACCGATGTGGGGGATTTTTGTCGCTATGCAACAAAAAAGGCACGGTAAGGCATATTGGCGGAACGCCTTGGTTTTTTGGCCACACTCGAGAAACCGGACGGACCTTCAGGGCATTGATACGTTTTGATTGCAAACTTATATTGCAGAATGATTCCGCGCGGCGGTCACAATTTTGCAACACCGCGCGATTTGGAGTATCTACGGAGTCATGCTGGACGAAGTTTCCCGTGAGCAGTTATCCTGCGCCCCGATTTGCGGCCTGCCCAGTGCGCTCGAGGCGATGGGGGAGAAATGGTCGTTCCTCATCCTGCGCGGCGCGTTGGCCGGTATCCGGCATTTCGAGGATTTTCAGTCCACGCTGGGCATCGCCCGCAACATCCTGGCCAATCGCCTGGCGCGGCTGGTCGAAAAGGGCATCATGGTGCGGGAGACGATGACCTGCGACCGGCGCAAGGTGGAATATCGCCTGACCGAAAAGGGCAAGGAACTGGCCCCGGTGATGATCGCCCTGCGGCAGTGGGGCGAAAAGTGGGAATGCGGCGTGCCGTCCGTGCCGACGCTTGCCGACCGCCGCGACGGTCAGCCGATCCAGCCGATCCACATCCTGTCGCATGACGGCCGCACGCTCGGCCTGTGCGATCTGGTGTGGATTTACCCGGACGAAATCGCGCCGGTGGGCGGCGAAGAAGAAATCGCCGCCTGATCCTGCGTCCGCGCGTCAGCTTGCCCTTCACCCTTTTCCGATAATTCGCTAGTCTCTGCCGGATGTCGGTCACGCCACTTCAAGCCGAACCGTTTTTTGCGGACAAGAATCGCGCTTTCTGGAATCTGCAGACGCTGGGCTGGCTTGGCGCCTTCCTGCTCCGCGCGTCGTCCACCGTGGCCAATGGGCAGCCATTGTCCAGCCTGGTGCCAGTGCTGATCTCCACCGTCACCGGCTATTCAGTAACATTGTTGATGGCGGTGATCTTCCGCCTGCTGCTGCGCCAGCGGCCGATCGTCACCTGGGGCGTGTCGATCCTGGTGATTCTCGTGGCGGCGGGCATGTGCGCGTTCATCGACTCCTGGGTCTTTTCCACCCAGAACCGGGGCAGCGATACGGCGGGGCTGCAGCTTTTCCTGGGCGCCGCCTATCTCAGCACCACGCTGCTCGGCGCATGGTCGGCCCTTTATTATGCGATCAATTTCTATCTGACGGTGGAGCAGCAGGCCGACCAGTTGCTGCATCTGGAAACCCAGGCGAGTTCCGCGCAGCTTGCGATGCTGCGCTATCAGCTCAATCCCCATTTCCTGTTCAACACGCTCAACAGCATCTCGACCCTGGTGCTGCTCAAGGAAACCGACCGGGCGAACGCAATGCTGTCCCGCCTGTCATCCTTCCTGCGCTACACGCTGATCAACGAACCCACGGCGCAGGTGACGCTGGAGCAGGAGGTGGAGACGCTGAAGCTCTATCTGGACATTGAAAAGATGCGGTTCGAGCACCGGCTGCAGTCGGTTTTTGCCATCGACTCCTCCGTCTCGCAAGCCCGGCTTCCGTCCCTGTTGCTGCAGCCGCTGGTGGAAAACGCCATCAAATATGCCGTCGCGCCAAAGGAGGAGGGCGCCGAAATCACCGTCACGGCGCAGCCTGCCGGTGAAAATGTGCGGATCGTCGTGTCCGATACGGGTCCGGGATTGAATGAAGCCAATGTCAGGCCGAACCTGTCCACCGGCGTTGGCCTGGCGAATATCAAGGACAGATTATTCCAGGCCTATGGGGAACGACATTCGTTCGATGCGCGTTCCACGCCGGGAGGCGGTTTTTCTGTGACCATAGAAATGCCCCTCGTAACGGAAGAACAGACGAAAGTGGCCGCATGACAATCAGAACGATCCTCGTGGATGACGAAAGCCTTGCCATCCAGGGGTTGAAACTGCGCCTTGAGGCGCATGAAGATGTCGAAATCATCGACACATGCATGAACGGCCGTGAAGCCATCCGGTCAATCAAGACCCACAAACCGGACCTTGTTTTCCTCGACATCCAGATGCCCGGATTTGACGGCTTTTCCGTCGTGCAGGGCATGATGGAGATAGAGCCGCCCCTGTTCATCTTTGTCACCGCGTTCAGCGATCATGCGATCCGCGCGTTCGAGGCGCAGGCCGTCGACTATCTGATGAAGCCGGTGGAGCAGGACCGCCTGGCCGACGCGCTGGACCGCGTGCGCCAACGGCTGGGCCAGAAGCGGCAGGTGCAGGAAGCGGAACGGCTGCGCGAGGTGCTGGCCGAGGTCGCTCCGCAGGCGATGAGCGATTTCGTCACGGAGGAGGATACGCCGGCCTCCAGCCGTTTCGAAAAGCTGATCAACATCAAGGATCGCGGCCAGATATTCCGGGTGGACGTGGATTCGATCGAGCGGATCGACGCCGCCGGCGATTATATGTGCATCTACACCGCCGACAATTCGCTGATCCTGCGCGAGACGATGAAGGATCTGGAAAAGCGGCTGGATCCGCGCAATTTCCAGCGCGTCCACCGCTCCACCATCGTCAATCTGAGCCAGGTGCGGCAGGTGAAGCCGCACACCAACGGCGAATGCTTCCTGGTGCTGGAATCCGGCGCGCAGGTGAAGGTCAGCCGCTCCTATCGCGATGTCGTGGCGCGTTTCGTTCACTGACCGCGCACACCGGTTTTGAACGCAATCGCCGGGAAGCGCAGGCGAACCGCATCGGCCATAGCATGTCCTGCAAAACAGACGGCCCCGGATTTTCGCGGCCCGTCTGCAGGACAAGGAGATATGTCATGGCCTATTCGCGCAAGATCATTGCTTCGCCGGTCGGCGCCCTGACGCTGGTCGCCAGCGAAAAGGGGCTGGCGGCGATCCTGTGGCAGGATGACGATCCCGGCCGGGTGCGCCTGGGGCCGGTGTCGGACGAGGCGGATCATCCGGTGCTGGAGCAAGCGGCGCGCCAGTTGGCGGCCTATTTTGAGGGGAAGCTGAAAGTCTTTTCCGTGCCGCTCGATTTCCGGGGAAGCGAATTTCAGCGCGCGGTCTGGGGCGCATTGCTCACCATCCCCTTCGGCGAAACCCGCAGCTATGGAGAGATTGCGAGCCAGATCGGCAAACCCTCCGCATCACGTGCGGTTGGCGCGGCAAATGGCAGGAATCCGATTTCCATCATCGCGCCCTGTCACCGGGTGATCGGATCGACCGGCAAGCTGACCGGTTTTGCCGGCGGTCTTGCCGCCAAAAAGCATCTGCTCGATCTGGAAGCGAAGGCGGCTTAATCCAGATTAAGATAATGAATGTTTCGATAATTCAATAAGGGAAGCATTCGTAACGGTTGCAGTTGGCATTGTGCTCGACTTGGAGGTCGGACAGGTTCACTTTTTGAGCAAGGTCGTTCGTCCTTGGATGAGGGAACCATTTTCTGGAGAGCACAGGTCCCCTGGCTGATGAGCGCGGTCGCGCAATGCCCAGGCTTTGGCGGAGCCTGGCGGTTGCCGCGATATTGCCCATAGGGCTGACGATATTGGGCCTGTCTCTCAGTTCGGCCTATAAGCGCAATCTCCACAATCTGCATGACGCCTCCCTCTCTCTGAGGCAGGCGAATGCGGCGCAGACGCTGCTCCGCGACGTGAAGGATGCGGAGCGGAGCCAGCGCGGCTATGCGCTGACCGGCGACAGAAGTTTCCTGGCGCCGTTCGAGCGGGTGGAGAGCGGGCTGGCGGCGCAGCTTTCCGCACTGGACCGTCTTGCCGCCGCCAGCGACAGCAATACGCAGACCACCCTGCGGCATCTGGACCGCCTGACCGAAGCCAAGTTTGTCGAGATGCGCAGCGTGATTGAGGCGCGCGACCAGTCCGGGCTTGCCGCCGCAGCCGCCATGGTGGGTTCCGGCCGCGGCAAGGCGCTGATGGACTCCATAGAGGCGGAAACCGCCAAGCTGATCCGCCTGCAGGATATCAGGGTAGCCAGCAGCGAGCAGCAGGCCGCCGACCGGTCCGGCATGGCGCGGCTGATCTATTGGTCCATGGTGTTGTCCGTCTCGCTCATAGGTTTCCTGATCGCCTATGTGATGTGGAGCAACCGGCGTGGCCGCTATCTGGCCAACCGCGCCGCGGCGGAGGCCTATAACCGGCAGGCGGCGCTGTTCGAGAGCGACTTTAACGCCGTGGTCCTGATCAACCCCAGCGGCGGAATAGAGATATTGAACGGGGCGGCGGAAAAGCTGTTCGGCTATCCCAAGACCGCGCTGATGCGCCGCGACATATCGCTGATCGCCGACCTCGCGCCGGGGGAAGGGGCGTTTCTCGACCGGTTGGGCCTGACCCCGGAAGGGCTGGCCCAGCCGTTGCGGACTCATGTGAAGGCGCGAACGGCCGATGGCGGGACCGTTCCGGTGGAGGTTGCGCTGGGCATCATGCAGCAGGCCGACGGAGCGCATATCGTGGCGTCTTTCCGCGACGTGTCGGAGCGGGACAAGGTTGAACAGCTCAAGGACCAGTTCCTCTCCACCGTCAGCCATGAGCTGCGCACGCCGCTGACCTCCATTGTCGGATCGCTCGGCTTGCTGCGCGGCGGGGCGGCGCATGACCTTCCTGCGCCGGTGCAGCGGCTGGTCGTCATCGCGGAAAACAACGCCAACCGCCTTATCCGCATCGTCAACGACCTGCTGGATGTGGAGAAGATGCAGTCGGGCGAGATGCGGTTCGATTTTCAGCCGATGGATTTGCGCATCGTGGCGCAACAGGCGCTGGACGGCGTGCGTCCCGTCGCGGACCTGCATAATGTCTTGCTGGAGATCGACCTTCCGGGCCAGCCGGTCATCGTCCGCGGAGACCAGGACCGTATCGTGCAGGTGGCCACCAACCTGCTGTCCAACGCGATCAAATTCTCGCCCGCCGGATCGGCCGTCACCCTGACCCTTGGCGTGCGGGACAATGATGCGTGCATTTCCGTCCGCGACCGGGGGCCGGGCATAGACGCGGAATTGCGCGCGCGGCTTTTCACGCGGTTTGCGCAGGCGATGCGCCGGTCGGACACGGCCGGGCCGGGGACGGGCATTGGTCTCACTATATCGCGGGAAATCGTGCATAATCATGGGGGTACGATCTGGTTTGAGGATGCGGAGGGAGGCGGAAGCCTGTTTGCTTTCGCCGTCCCCCTGTGGAATGCGCTGACCGGGCAGGAGGATTTGAACGGCGCCCCCCGCCTGCTGATCTATGCCGATGCGGCGGAAGCGCAGGCGATCAGCACCGGCTTTTCGGTACGGGCCATTCGCGCCGACCTCGTCCATACGCAGCAGGAGGCGCTGGCGGCCATCTCTACGCGTCCCTATCTGGCGTTCGTTCTGGATTTCCAGTTCGCCGATGGCGACGCCGTGGAGATTGTGCAGGCGATCCGGGACAATCCTGCGGGCAGAAGCCTCCCCGTGATCGCGATCGCGCCCAGCGACCCTGTGGTGGAGCCAGCGCAGATGGCCGCGCTGGACATTATCGACTGGATAGCCAAGCCGATTGCCGCCGACCGGCTGGACGAAGCGGTGAGCGCGGCGATCCGGCGCGCATCGACGTCAATGCCGCTTGTCCTGCACATCGATGATGACAGCGACACGCTGGAGATCACCGCAAACGCGCTCAGCGGCCTCGCCCGGATCGCGCGGGCGACGGACCTTGCCTCCGCGCGGGCGTTCCTCGCCACGAACGCCGTCGATATTGCGATTGTGGATATCGCGCTGCCCGATGGATCGGGCCTGGACATTCTCCCCGCTTTGTCACCGGCAGGCGGGCCGGCCACGCCGGTCATCATCTATTCAGCGCAGGATTCCGGCCATGATCTGGCCACCGATGTCGAGGTAATATTAACCAAGTCCAAGAAATCATTGCCTAATTTAGTCGAAACAGTCATGGGGATTCTTGATCGCCAGCTGGGGGAGGAGGCGTCATGACCGACAGGTTGAAGATTTTATATGTCGATGATGAAGCGGATATCCGAACCATCGTGGAGATGGCGCTCGCGCTCGATCCGGGGATGGAGGTGCGTCTCGCCAGTTCAGGACAGGATGTGCTGGAGATGTTGCAGCAGGGGGCCTGGGTTCCCGATCTTGCGCTTATCGACATGTTGATGCCCGGCATGACCGGCACGGATGTCATGGCGGCGCTGCGCGAGCGCGGCTGGACCGCGAATATCCCGATCGTGTTCGTCACCGCCAGCGCCTGGCAACGGGATATCGACCGTTTCATCGATGCGGGCGCGCTGGGCGTCATCGCCAAACCCTTCGATCCGCTGACGCTGGCGGAGACGGTGCGCAGCTTCGCGGAGCAGGCGAAGGCGGAATGAGGGAAGGCGCGAGTGGCCGCCGGTCCGGCATTTTTGCCGCATATGGGTTGAAATTGCGCGACTCTGCTGGTAGTGGGCCAGCCACACGACGCGGGCTGCGCCTGCGGCGAACCCGTTTTATTGCATTTCGGTTGGCCCGTCAGGCGGGGAATGTCCTGGCGAACCACCGTTTTTCGATTGGAGACTGAAGGCGTTATGCAAATCATCGTTCGCGATAACAATGTCGACCAGGCGCTGCGCGCTCTCAAGAAGAAGCTGCAGCGCGAGGGCGTGTATCGTGAGATGAAGCTTCGCCGTCATTACGAGAAGCCGTCGGAAAAGCGCGCTCGCGAGAAGGCCGCCGCCGTGCGCCGCGCCCGCAAGCTGGAGCGCAAGCGCGCCGAGCGTGACGGCGTCCGGTAAGGACTGCCGGTAATACCGAATATCGGGGGCGGCGCGGCCGCCTCCGCTTCCTGACCTATCCCTCGACATAGCAAGGCTCCCGCCATGTCCACCGTTACGGCTGTCCCGCTTCTCCCGATCGCCAAGGGGTCGCTGACCCGGCTGTGGATAGGCGTTGCGATCCTTCTGCTGGCGGCCGGCGCCCTGGCCTGGGCGGGCACCGTGTCTCTGCAGCCGCTGGGATTCGAGGTGCTGGAGGAAGGCGAAGGCCCCAGCCCGACGCTCGACGATGTGGTGCTGGTCTCCTATGTCGGCAAGCTGACCGACGGCAAGGTCTTTGACCAGAGCGAGCAGCAGGCATTCCCCGTCGGCGAAGTCGTCCCCGGCTTCAGCCAGGCCCTGCTGAAGATGAAGAAGGGCGGCCATTACAAGGTCACCATCCCGCCGCGCCTGGGCTATGGCGCGAAGGCGGCCGGCCCGATCCCCGCCAATTCCACGCTGATCTTCGACGTGCATCTGCGCGACTTCAAGTCGAAGGAAGAAATCATGCGGATGCAGCAGCAGATGCAGATGATGCAGGGCGGCGCAGGCGGCCCGCCGATGCCGGGCGCACCCGCGCCGGGCCAGTGAGCGCGAATCGCCCGTTTTTCTGGAAATGATTGCTGGATTTTAGGCCCGCATCGCTGCGGATTTGGCGGTGCGTCGCCATTTTTTGCGACTTTAGTATGGTGCCGCCGCCACGGCGCGCCAGCTTAATTTTTGCGAAAGGATATGGAGTCGACTGAGGATTCTCCATCAGTGGGATCGACAGTTTTGCGCGCCATATCTCCATCCACCCCCGCATCCGGCTCATTGTTGATGCACGTCCAGTGGACGCCATCTGCCATCGGCGAGGCGGAGTTCAGTTCCGGCCTGGACCTGGACACGCAGACCGTCCGTGTCTCCAGCGGAGGTCTATGGACGCAGGCGGATGCCGAACGGTCATTGGTGGTGCATAAGCGGATCATCCGGGAAGCGCGGCTGCGTTTCGGCAGCGTCAAGGCGATGATCGACTTGCGCGACGTGATCCGCCCGACCTTGGAATCGGCCCTGTGGTTCCAATCGACAAATTCCGAAATCTATCGGGAGGATGACCGGATCGCCGTGGTGGTGAAATCGTCCGTTTTCAAAATCCAGCTTCGTAGAGCTTTGATGGTCGGCACGCGCGAGGCGTTTTTGTCGATGGATGCCGCGGAAATGTGGCTGCAAGCCTATTCCATGATGAACGGCCGCGTGGCCTGAAGCGATCCTGCGGCGCGGATTACTCCGCCTTCCGCTGTCCTTTCGCCGCCGCCATCGTCTTCGACCGTTCCTCCAGATAGACCTTGATCATCGCGACGATCGGGTCGGCGAGGAACAGGCCCATGATGCCGAACAGCGCGCCGAACAATATCTGCGCGCCCAGTACGAGGGCGGGGGCAAGGTCCGTGGCGCGCTTCGCCACCATCGGCACGATCAGATAGCCGTCGACCATCTGCACCGCGAGATAGACGCAGAACGCATAGAGTCCCGTGTCGGTGCCGGCCGAGAAGCCGACCAATATGATGAGGATGCCGGAAATGATGGAGCCGATATTGGGCAGGAAGGCGAAGATGCCGGTTAGCACGCCCAGCAGCGCCGCCATCGGCACGCCGCCCGCCCATAGTAGCAGCCAGGTGCCAATGCCCTCGACCAGCATGCCGATCAGCCGTCCGAACATCAGCCGGCGCAGCGTCCAGCCCATCTTGTCGGCGATCGTGTAGAAATTCTCCCGCTTTTCCATCGGCAGCATCCAGGCGACGCCGCGCTCATAGAGTTTCGGCTCGATCGCGATGAAGATCGCCAGCACCAGCATCATGACCATGCTGGTGATCGCGCCGACGGCGGTGCTGACCGCCTGAGTCACGCGGCCGAGCGAACTGAGCGCCTGATTGCCCAGCGTTTTCAGGTCCTCCGGCGTGGTGGTGATGCCCAGTTGTTGCGCCCAGCCACCGATGCGGCCGACCTGCAGCTCCACAATATGGCGCATCGCCTGCGCCTGCGCGGCGAGGTTCGATCCGGTCAGATAGACGGTCCAGCCCATGAAGGCGACGACGCCCAGCAGGACGATGGCAAGCCGCCAGCCGCGCGAAATAGGCAGGACCCGCTTCAACAGCCGCGCGCCGCCGTCCATCATTGTCGTGAGGACCAGCGCGCCCAGGATCAGCATGATCGGCTGGGCCAGCAGGACGAGCAGCGCCACCGTGATGCCCAGGCCGAACCAGACGCCCGCCCGTTTCAATTCCTCCCGCACCAGCGGGCTGCGCATTTCCGATGGGCCGGGGGCCTCTACATGGTCCTGCGCCTCGCTCATCGCTGCGCCGGTCCGGCGGTGGCGGGGTGCAGGCTGTTGCCGGCCCGGCCGCTGCGGAGCGAGCTGATCCAGCTCAGCGGATTGAAGGTCGCGTCGCCGTCCAGCGAGAATGTGATGAATTCCGCCCGGCCGCCAATCGCCTCATAGGGCACCGCGCCGCCAAGGCCGTTTTCGGCGAGCGTCGCGCGGCTGTCCGCGCTGTTGTCGCGATTGTCGCCCATCAGGAAAACATGGTTGGGCGCGACGCGCACCGGACCGTACCAGTCCAGCTCGCTCGGCCCGACGTCGATGATGGTGTAGCTCTTGCCGTTGGGCAGCGTTTCGCGCTTCACCGGCAGTTCGCAATATTTGCGCCCGTCCCGGTCCTCCACCAACGCGCCAGGGAACTGGCTGGGCGGGCAGGGGGCGTTGGCGTCGACGGGAATGCGCAGCGGGGCCAGCGTCTGCTGCGGCACCGGCACGCCGTTCAGCAGCACCTGACCGCCGCGCACCTCTATGATGTCGCCGGGCAGGCCGATGACGCGCTTGATATAATCCTCCCGCTTGTTCTGCGGGGAGGCGATGACGATGTCGCCGCGTTCCGGCAGGCTACCGAAGATGCGTCCCTTCATGAATGGCAGCGGGTGGAAGCTGGGCGAGACATAGGACCAGCCATAGGGATATTTGCTGACGACCAGCCGGTCGCCCTTCAGCAGCACCGGCATCATCGATTCCGATGGAATGTAGAAAGGCTTGGCCACGAAGCTGTGAAAGGCGAGCACCGCCAGGATCAGCAACGATATGCTCTTTATCTCTCCCCACCAGTCGATCGGCGGCTTTTCCTGTGCGGCCGTTTCGGGTGCGGCTGCCGGTTGGTCGTCTGTCTGCATCTCGGCTGCCGTCGTCATCAGGGAGTCACCATGTGTGTCCTGCGCCTTATTGGGGCAAGGCTTCTATAATTACAAATGCCTGCGCCCATGGATGATCGTCGGTGAGCGTCAGGTGAATGACCGGGCGGTGGCCCGCAGGGACCATAGCCTCCAGCCGCGCCAGCGCGCCGCCCGTCAGATGCAGGGTAGGGGCGCCGCTGCGCGCATTGACGACGCCGATATCCTTCATGAAAACGCCAGCTTTAAACCCCGTTCCGACCGCCTTGGAAAAAGCCTCCTTGGCGGCGAAGCGCTTGGCAAGCGTGCCAGCCTTGGTGAAGGGGCGGCGATTGGCCTTGGCCTGTTCGACGTCGGTGAATACGCGCCGCTCGAAGCGTTCTCCGAAGCGATCGAGAGACTGCTGGATTCGCTCGATATTGCAGAGATCGGAGCCGAGGCCGATGATCATGACGGCCTGAGATCCCAGCCTGCGCTGGGATGACACGCTGTGTTGAGATGAAAGGCTGCGCCCCTCACCGTACAAGGTCCATCTGCCGCCGCATTTCGCGGATACTCTCCTCAAGCCCGCCGAAGATCGCCTCGCCGATCAGGAAGTGGCCGATATTGAGTTCGGCCAGTTGCGGGATAGCGGCGACGGGACCGACATTGTCGAAGGTCAGGCCGTGGCCGGCATGCGGTTCGATCCCGTTCTTCGCCGCCAGCGCCGCGCCATCGACGATGCGGCGCAATTCCTCGGCGCGTTCGGCCCCGGTCACATGGGCATAACGGCCGGTGTGAAATTCCACCACCGGAGCATTCAGCCGGATCGCGGCGTCGATCTGCTTGGGATCGGCCTCTATAAACAGGCTGACGCGGATGCCGGCGTCCAGCAGCTTGCCGACGATCGGTTGCAGCGCGGCGAATTGCCCGGCGGCGTCCAGCCCGCCCTCGGTCGTGCGCTCCTCGCGCTTTTCCGGCACGATGCAGGCGGCGTGCGGCCGGTGGCGCAAAGCGATGTCCAGCATCTCATCCGTCGCCGCCATCTCCAGATTGAGGGGGACGGTCAGCGCCGCCATCAGCGATGCGATATCCTCATCGCGAATATGCCGCCGGTCCTCCCGCAGATGGGCGGTAATGCCGTCCGCGCCCGCCTTCACGGCGATCAGCGCCGCCTTTACCGGATCGGGATGCTCGCCGCCGCGCGCGTTGCGGATGGTCGCGACATGGTCGATATTGACGCCCAGCCGCAGGAAAGTGCCCGGCGTCATCGATCAGACCTTCCTGCTGCCGGGCTTGATCGCCGGGATCGCCGCCAGTTCAGGCGGCAGGTCTTCGGGATCGTAGACCGGAAAGTTGATCTGAACGAGGGGATAGAAGGGAACGCCCAAATCCGCTTCGCCGGCGGAGCGGTCCACAAGCGCGACCTCCGCCAGTATCTCCGCGCCCTCCGCGCGCGCCGCATCCATCGCCTGCCGCGAGGAAAGGCCGGTGGTGACGACATCCTCGACCATCAGCACCTTGGCGCCCTTGCGCAGGGAAAAGCCCCGGCGCAGCTCGAACGTGCCTTCGGGCCGCTCCAGGAACATGGCGTCGACGCCAAGGGCGCGGCCCATTTCATGCCCGATGATGATGCCGCCCATGGCGGGGGAAATCACCGCCTCAATCTCATTGCGCAATTCGCGCGGCAGCTTTTGCGCAAGGCCGCGGGCGAGGGCCGAGGCGCGTTCGGGATTCATCAGGACGCGCGCGCATTGCAGATAGTTGGCGCTGCGCTTGCCGGATGAAAGAATGAAATGGCCCTCCAGAAGCGCGCCCGCCGCCCTGAATTCGGCCAGTGCCTCGTCTTCTGTCATGCCATCATTACCCCTTGTTGTGCGGCAAGGCAGATAGGCGGCGGCAAGCCACGTTGCAACAGCGAAGAAAATAGGCTTTTAGACGCTTGAGGCATGGGATAAGCATCCCTATAAGCCGCCGCAGTCCAAGGATTAATAGCTCCTGAAAAGGGGGCGCGACTGGACCGCGTGGACGGAAAAAGGGGCTAGGGGTACATAACGCTTATGAAAATGGTGAAATCGCTTGTTCTCGCAGGATTGCTGGCCTTTTCGCCAGCCCTGGGAATGACGCAGACTGCTTTTGCGCAGGACAATGCCGCCTCTGCCGAATCTGCCGCCGCCCCGGTCGCTGAAGCCGCCGCCCCCGCTGCGGCGGCGCCCGCCGAATCGGCCGCCGCGCCCGCCGCTGCTCCTGCAGAAAAGGTCGCCCCGCCGCCGCGCATGAAGCCCACCGAGGGTATCGGCATGCCGATGCCGGGCGAAATCACCATCCAGAAGCAGTTCACCGACACCGGCCGCCAGGCGCTGTGGATGCATGACTGGCTGCTTCTGCCGATCATCACCTTCACCTCGATCTTCGTGCTGGTCCTCCTGGCGTGGACGATGTACCGCTATCGCCGTGCGGCCAATCCAGTGCCGTCGAAAACGTCGCACAACACCCTGATCGAGATCATCTGGACGGTCGCCCCGGTCCTGATCCTGCTGGTGATCGCCGTGCCATCGATCGGCCTGCTGGCTGACCAGTATAAGCCCGCGCCGAAGGATGCGCTGACCGTCAAGGTCACTGGCTATCAGTGGTATTGGGGTTATGAATATCCCGACCAGGGCATTCCCGAATTCGTGTCCAACATGCTGACGAAAGAAAAGGCCGCCGAAAATGGCGAACCTTATCTGCTGGCGCCGGACAACCGCCTTGTTCTGCCCGCTGGCAAGCCGATCAAGCTGATCATCACCGGCGCTGACGTGATCCACAGCTTTGCCGTGCCCTCGCTCTGGGTGAAGATGGACGCCGTGCCCGGCCGTCTCAATGAAAAGAGCTTCACCATCGACAAGCCCGGCGTCTATTACGGCCAGTGCTCCGAGCTTTGCGGCGCGCGCCATGGCTTCATGCCGATCGCGATCGAGGCTCTGCCCCCCGCGCAGTTCGACCAGTGGGTGCTGTCGCAGGGCGGCAACCCGAAGGGCAAGGCGGAAACGCCGGCCACGACCGCAGCCGCAGCGCCCGCCGGCGCGCCAGCCAAGATTTGATGTAAGGGCCCCACACCCATGACGACCACCACAGCCAATCCCGACGATTTCCACGGGTCCCACGCGCATGACGATCATGGCGATCATCTGCCCGGCTTCTTCGCCCGCTGGTTCATGTCCACGAACCATAAGGACATCGGCACGCTCTACCTGATCTTCGCGATCATCGCGGGTATCATCGGCGGCAGCATCTCCGGCCTGATGCGCGCGGAGCTTGCGCATCCCGGCATCCAGTATCTGCACGCCTGGGCGCAGATGATGGACGGCCCGGACGCATCGCTCGACCAGGCCTATCATCTGTGGAACGTGCTGATCACCGCCCACGGCCTGATCATGGTGTTCTTCATGGTCATGCCGGCGATGATCGGCGGCTTCGGCAACTGGTTCGTGCCCATCATGATCGGCGCGCCCGACATGGCGTTCCCGCGGATGAACAACATCTCTTTCTGGCTGCTGATCCCCGCCTTCGTGCTTCTCCTCGGCTCGACTTTCGTGCCCGGCGGCACCGGCAATGGCGCGGGCACCGGCTGGACGGTCTATGCGCCGCTCTCGACCAGCGGTTCGGCCGGTCCGGCCGTCGACATGGCGATCCTGTCGCTGCACATTGCGGGCGCCAGCTCGATCCTGGGCGCGGTCAACTTCATCACCACCATCTTCAACATGCGCGCGCCGGGCATGACCCTGCACAAGATGCCGCTGTTCGTATGGTCGGTGCTGGTCACCGCTTTCCTGCTGTTGCTCGCTTTGCCGGTTTTGGCCGCGGCGATCACCATGCTGCTGACGGACCGCAATTTCGGCACCACTTTCTATGACGCGGCCGGCGGCGGCGATCCTGAACTGTACCAGCACCTGTTCTGGTTCTTCGGCCATCCCGAAGTCTACATCATGATCCTGCCGGGCTTCGGCATTATCAGCCAGATCGTCTCGACCTTCAGCCGCAAGCCGGTGTTCGGCTATCTCGGCATGGCCTACGCCATGGTCGCGATCGGCGTCGTCGGCTTCGTCGTGTGGGCGCACCACATGTTCACCACCGGCATGTCCGTGAATGTGAAGATGTATTTCACCGCCGCCACGATGGTCATTGCGGTTCCGACCGGCATCAAAATCTTCTCGTGGATCGCGACGATGTGGGGCGGATCGATGAGCTTCAAGACCCCGATGGTCTGGGCGATCGGTTTCATCTTCATGTTCACCGTCGGCGGCGTGACCGGCGTGGTCCTCGCCAATGGCGGCGTCGATGACGTGATGCACGACACCTATTATGTCGTCGCGCACTTCCACTATGTGCTGTCGCTGGGCGCCGTCTTTGGCCTCTTTGCCGGGTTCTACTACTGGTTCCCGAAGATGAGCGGCAAGATGTACAACGAGTTCCTCGGCCAGCTCCACTTCTGGGTGTTCTTCATCGGCGTGAACCTGCTGTTCTTCCCGATGCACTTCCTGGGTCTGTCGGGCATGCCCCGCCGCTATCCCGACTATCCGGAAGCTTTCGCCAAGTGGAACGCCGTCGCCAGCCATGGTTATGAGATCATGGCGGTCGGCATGCTGATCTTCTTCGTGAACCTCATCTGGTCGCTGGCCGCCGGCAAGAAGGCCGCCGACAACCCGTGGGGCGAAGGCGCGACGACGCTGGAATGGACGCTGAGCAGCCCGCCGCCGTTCCACCAGTTCGAAACCCTTCCGGTTATCGACTGACAGGCATAGCCCCTTCCGTTCGCGGAAGGGGCAGGGTGGGAAGGCCCACGCCTTCGGGCGCTGCGCCTTTCCCGACCCCTCCCTTCAATGGGGAGGGGAGGAATTGAAATGACGACCGCTACGTTAGACGCACGCACCTTGCCCGCCCACTGGCGCGATTTCCTGGCGTTGACCAAGCCCAGGGTGATGACGCTTGTCGTTTTTACGGGGCTTTGCGGACTGCTTGCGGCGCCCGGCGGCATCCACCCGATCCTGGGCTTCACCACCATATTGTGCATCGCGCTTGGCGCTGGCGCAGCGGGCGCGCTCAATCAGTGGTATGAGGCGGAGATCGACGCGCAGATGAAGCGCACCGCCGGCCGTCCGCTGCCCGCCGGCCGCATGGACCGGCAATCGGCGCTGCATTTCGGTGTCGGCCTGTCCTTCTTCTCGGTCATTCTTCTCGGCCTCGCCGCCAACTGGCTGGCGGCAGCGATCCTGGCGGTGTCGATCCTGTTCTATGTGATCGTCTACACCATGTGGCTGAAGCCCCGGACCGCGCAGAATATCGTCATTGGCGGCGCGGCCGGAGCCTTTCCGCCGGTTATCGGCTGGGCGGCGGTCACAGGCGATGTCAGCGCGCTTCCGGTCGCGCTGTTCGCCCTGATCTTCTTCTGGACGCCGCCGCATTTCTGGGCGCTCGCCCTGTTCGTCAAGACCGACTATGCGAAGGCGGGCATCCCGATGCTGCCGGTCGTCGCGGGCGAAGTGGCGACCCGCCGCCAGATATGGCTCTACACCGCGATCATGGCCGCGGCGGCGATGGCGCCGGTTCTCCTGCGGCTTACCGGGCCGATTTACGGCACCGTCGCGTTCCTGGGCACGGCGCTGTTCGCGATATTCGCATTTCAGGTGTCCGTCCGCCGCGAGAGCGATCCTGAAAAGATGCAGCCTGAGCGGCGCCTGTTCAAATATTCCATCCTCTATCTTTTCCTGCTGTTCGGGGCGGTCGTCATTGACCGGTGGGTGTTCGCATGACGCCCGATGAGGAAAAGGAAGTCCGCGCCCGCCAGCGGTCGCGCGCCTTGGTCATGGGCCTGCTGCTGGGAGCGCTGGTCATCCTGTTCTACGGCATTACCATCGCAAAGATCGCGAACCACTGATGGCGACGGCGCCCCAGACCCTCGCGCATCGCAATCGCCGGACCATGCGGATCGCCTTGCTCGTCGCGATCGGTTCGTTGTCGATGGGTTTCGCCTCCGTGCCGCTATATCGCATATTCTGCGAACAGACGGGCTTTGGCGGGACGACCCAGCGCGCCGACGCCGCCACGAAGGTCAATGTTGCGACCGGACACACCCTGTCCATCCGCTTCGATTCCAATGTGACGCCGGGCATGCCGTGGAAATTCTATCCCGAACATCGCACGGATACCGTGACGGTCGGCGCGCGCGACATGGCGATATTCGTGGCGAAGAACATGTCGGACAAGCCGGTGACCGGCACCGCCGCCTTCAATGTCACGCCGACGCAGGCCGGGGCCTATTTCACGAAGATCCAGTGTTTCTGCTTCACCGAGCAGACGCTGCAGCCGGGGCAGGAGGTCCGCATGCCGGTCCTCTATTATGTCGACCCGAAGATCCTCGACGACCCGGACAATAAGGATACGCAGCAAATTACCTTGAGCTACACCTTCTACCCGGTTGAGAACGGGAAAAAGCCAAGCTAAGGCAGTCGATAGATAACGAACAGGGAAGACGAGACGATGGCAGGCGCCAAGAACCACGATTACCACATTCTCCCGCCCAGCATCTGGCCGCTGTTCGGCTCGATGTCGGCTCTGGTCATGGCGTTCGGCGCGATCATGTGGATGCATCCCGATGCGCTGCCCGCGCATGGCGGCTGGGTCTTCTTCGCCGGCGTCGCGGGTGTCCTGTTCACTTTCTATAGCTGGTGGGCGAAGGTCATTGGCGAGGCGCATGCCGGCGATCATACGCCGGTGGTTCAGCTTCACCTGCGCTACGGCATGATCCTGTTCATCGCGTCGGAGGTCATGTTCTTCGTCGGCTGGTTCTGGGCCTTCTTCGATTTCTCGCTGTTCCCCTCGGCCCTGCCGCCGATCGACGGCCTGTTCCCGTCGAAGGGCATCGAGGTATTGAACGCCTTCGAACTGCCGCTGCTCAACACGCTGATCCTGCTCTGCTCCGGCACCACCGTCACCTGGGCGCACCATGCGCTGATCCACGGCGACCGTGACGGCCTGATCAAGGGCCTGTGGTGCACCATCCTTCTGGGCCTGCTCTTTTCCTGCATCCAGGCCTATGAATATGCGCATGCGCCGTTCGACTTCGGCGGCACGCCCTATTCCTCCGGCTTCTACATGGCGACCGGTTTCCACGGTTTCCACGTGATCGTCGGCACGATCTTCCTGATCGTGAACCTGGTCCGCGCCTATAAGGGGCACTTCACCCCGCGCCAGCATTTCGGTTTCGAGGCGGCAGCCTGGTACTGGCACTTCGTTGACGTGGTGTGGCTGTTCCTTTTTTGCGCCGTCTATGTCTGGGGCGGCTGGGGCGCGCCCGTCCACGCCGGCTGATAGAATGAGAGGCGTTCGATGACCGGGCAGGATTACCATCTCGCTCAGGTGAACATCGGACGCCTCGTCGCTCCCAAGGGCGACCCGCGCGTCCAGCCTTTCTTCGATGCGCTGGACCGCATCAACGCGCTGGCGGAGGCGTCGCCCGGCTTCATCTGGCGGTTGAAGGATGAGGGCGGCAACGCCACCGATATCCAATATTCGCCGGACCCGTTGCTGATCCCCAATATGTCGGTCTGGGCGGATGCCGAATCCCTGTTCGATTTCGTCTATCGCAGCGCCCACACCCCGGTCATGGCCCGCCGCCGGGAATTTTTCGAGCGGTTTCGGGGCGCCTATCAGGCGCTCTGGTGGATTCCCGCCGGAACCGTCCCCACCGTCAATGACGCGCTCTCGCGCCTCTGGCTGCTCGATCGCTTCGGCCCAAGCGCTGACGCCTTCACCTTCAAGTCGCGTTTCCCCAAGCCGGGTCTGGCCGGGCCGCCGCAGGATCTGCGGCCGGACCCCTGGTGCATGGGGCGTGCCTGATACGCAGCCGCAGGCCGGCGCACCGGCTCCGACGCCATTGCTCATCGCATCGGCGCGGGGATTGTGCCCGCAATGCGGCCAGCCCACCCTGTTTGCTGCGACGGTTCGTTTCTCAAAGGACTGCCGCGCCTGCGGGCTTTCTTTCGCGCAATTCAATGTGGGCGACGGGCCAGCGGCCTTCCTGATCCTGATCGTTGGCGCGCTTGTCACCGCTCTGGCCGTGATAACGGAGGTGAAGGCGCATCCGCCCTTCTGGCTGCATATCCTGCTATGGGCGCCGCTGACGATCGTGGCTGTGATGGGATTGTTGCGCATCGCGAAGGGCACGCTGCTGATCCTGGAATATCGCAACAAGGCGCGTGAGGGTACGCTGGCGCGGCCGGGGTCTGCATCATGATCCGCCGCCTGCCGCTCATTCCGACACTCCTTGTCGCTATCGCCATTGCGGTCATGATCGGCCTTGGCGTCTGGCAATGGCAGCGGAGCGGGGAGAAGGAGGCGATGATCGCGGTCCTGCGCGCCAATCCCGCCAAGCCTTCCACCAGTTTCCCCGCCATTGGCCCGGTTCCCCCGGAACTCTTGTTCCGCCGCTCGTCGACCCATTGCCTGCGCGTCGTCGGCTGGCGGGATGAAGCGGGAAGGGCGGCGGACGGCTCCATGGGCTTTCGCTATATCGCCGAATGCGCGACCGGGGCCGAGGGGCCGGGCGTGCTCGTTAATCTGGGCGTGGGCGGTAAACCGGGCCTGAAGCCGGGCTGGACTGGCGGACAGGTCGAAGGCTGGATCGCGGAGGAACCTGATCACCGCTCCCTGCTCTCGCGTCTGGTTGAAAAGCCCATGCCGCTGCGCCCGATGCTGATCGCCAGCGCTCCTGCGGCTGGGCTGAAGGCGGCCGCACCGCCGAAGGTCGAGGACGTGCCGAACAACCATATCGCCTATGCCGTGCAATGGTTTCTGTTCGCGGGGATCGCGGCAGTGATCTACGGGCTGGCGGTGCGCAGGCGGCTCGCCGGTACTACAGACACCCGTTCGCCCTGAGCTTGTCGAAGCCCTGTCCTTCTTTGAAGGTAAGGACAGAGGTTGACCTACGGTCGATTGCGTCTCGACCGGCTCAGCCCGAACGGTACATAGGGGTTCCCTTAGCGCTAAACCCTTGCTCCCCGGCCCGCACAACGCTACCGCGCCAGCCACCATGAAATATATAAGCACCAGGGGGAGCGCGCCCGCGCTCGGATTTGAGGAGGTCACGCTCGCCGGTCTCGGATCGGACGGGGGGCTGTATCTGCCCGAAGCCTGGCCGTCTTTCACGCGAGATCAGATCGCGGCCCTCGCGGGTCTCTCCTATGTCGAGACCGCCGTGCGCGTGATGGCTCCCTTCGTCGCCGGATCGCTCAGCGAAGATGAACTGCGCGACCTGTGCACGCAGGCTTATGGCCGTTTCAGCGTGGATGCGGTGACGCCGCTGGTTCAACTCGATCACCAGCATTGGCTGCTGGAACTTTTCCACGGACCGACGCTGGCGTTCAAGGACGTCGCGCTGCAGCTTCTGGGCCTGTTGTTCGAGAAATTCCTGTCGCGCCGTGACGATCATCTGACCATCGTCGGCGCGACCTCCGGGGACACCGGTTCCGCCGCCATCGATGCCGTCGCGGGGCGGGAGAAGATCGACATCTTCATGCTGCATCCCGATGGCAGGGTGTCCGATGTGCAGCGCCGCCAGATGACGACGGTGCGCGCGCCCAATGTCCATAACATCGCCATTGATGGCAGCTTCGACGACGCGCAGGCGCTGGTGAAGCAGATGTTCAACGATCCCGGCTTTTCCAGCCGCTTCCGTCTGTCGGCCGTGAACAGCATCAACTGGGCGCGGCTGATGGCGCAGGTCGTCTACTATTTCTACGCCGCTGTACGGCTTGGCGCGCCCGAGCGGGAGATCGCCTTCTCCGTGCCGACCGGCAATTTCGGCGATGTGTTCGCCGGCTATGTCGCCTCGCGCATGGGCCTTCCGGTCAGGCAGCTTATCGTCGCCACCAACGTCAACGATATTCTCCATCGCGCACTCAGCGATGGCGATTACAGCCAGGGCAAGGTCGTCGCCACCGCCACGCCGAGCATGGACATCCAGGTTAGCTCCAACTTTGAGCGGCTGCTGTTCGATGCGGGCGGACGTGATGGCGCGGCGCTGGCCGAACAGATGCGCGGGTTTGAAGCGACGAAGGCCATGCGCCTTACCAATGCGCAGCGGGAGGGCGCCGCGGGGCTATTCTCCTCTGCGCGCGTGGATGCCGATGGCATGACGCTCGCCATGCGCTGGGCCTATGAGGGCGGTGGGCAGGTCATTGATCCGCATACGGCAGTTGGCCTCTGCGCCGCGAAGGGGGCGGATATCGATCCCGCAATCCCCATCGTCACGCTGGCGACAGCGCATCCGGCGAAGTTTCGCGACGCCGTGGAACGCGCAACCGGAACCCGGCCTGCTCTGCCCGCCCGCATCGGCAGCCTGTTCGACCGCGAAGAAGCCTATACGAAGCTGCCCGCGACGTTCGAGGCGATTACCGGCTTCGTGGCGGAGCATGCGACGGCAAGGGGCTGACGTTTTTCTTCCACCGTTCGTCCTGAGCTTGTCGAAGGACTGTCCTTCCTCTTAAGAAAGTGCGGGGCTTCGACATTCAGGCGAGCCACGCGTCTCGCTTGAACAGCCCGAACGGATGACAGATGGACCTCCAAACCCTCATCGGCGAACCCTGGCCCGATTATGGCCTGATCGATTCGGGCAATGGGCGGAAGCTGGAGCGCTATGGCTCCTACCGTTTCATCCGTCCCGAACCGCAGGCGATGTGGGCGCCCGCCACAACCGACTGGGCGTCGGATGGCGAGTTCATTCCCGGATCGGACGATGAGGGCGGCGGCCGATGGTATTATGACAAGCCGGTTCCGAAGGATGGCTGGCCGCTGGCGTGGAACGAAGTGACATTTAAGGCAAGCTGTACGCCATTCCGCCATCTTGGCTTCTTCCCGGACATGGCGCCGGTTTGGGAGTGGATGCGCCGACAGGTGGCCGGCAAGGCGGAACCGCAGGTGATGAACCTGTTCGGCTATACCGGCGTCGGCACGCTGGCGATGGCGGCCAGCGGCGCGCAGATGGTGCATGTCGACGCCTCCAAGAAATCCGTTTCCGCCGGTCGCGCCAATGCCGAGCTGTCGGGCCTTGCCGATCGACCGATCCGCTGGATCGTCGATGACGCCGCCAAATTCGCCGCGCGGGAAGTGCGCCGGGGCCGCCGCTATGACGGCATCCTGCTCGACCCGCCCAAATATGGCCGGGGGCCGGATGGCGAAGTGTGGCGGCTGGAAGAGGATCTGCCCGGCCTGATAGGCAATTGCCGCGCTTTGCTCAACGCCGACAGCAATTTCCTGTTCCTGACGGTCTACGCCGTCCGCATGTCGGCGCTGGCGATCGGCGAGTTGCTGGCCCAAGCCTTCGCGGACCTGCCTGGCAAGGTCGAAGCAGGCGAACTCGCCGTGCGGGAGGAGGCGAGGGGGCTGCTGCTCCCCACCGCCATCTGGGCACGGTGGTCGCGTTAGGGTTCGATCCGTCGCAGCGCGATTATCCGGAAATGCCGTGAACTCCTGCGGAGGCAGGAGGCCAGTTCATGCCCGGCAACGCGGCGCGTGCGTTCAAACCACATCCTCCAGCGGCCGTCCCTTGCGCGCGCGCAGGTCGGCCAGCAGCGTGCGCATTGCCCATCCGCACGCCTTGGCCATTTGCGCGCCGGTCAGCCCCCAATGGTCGCGCATTTCGAGCCAGGGCGTCGTGTGCAGCACCTGAAGCATGGCGGTGGCGAGCAGTTGATCTTCCTCGCTCAGATCCTGCGTCGCGTCCGCCGCCGCCGCGCGATAGCTTTCCGTGCGGCGCTTGCGCTCCGACATGCGGACCGCGCGCCCTTGCGGAGTGGACCGGATGACCGTCGCCAGCGGCGCAATCCTGTCAAACCCCTCATAGATGGCGGGGAGGGATGAGAGCATCTCCTCCTCTGACCGGGGGAAGGTGACCGATGGTCCCGCCAGCCCGGTCACGCGCTCCCACACCGACTGCATCAGGCTCTCGCGGTCCGGGAAATAGCGATAGACGGTGCGCCGCCCGATTCCGGCGCGTTCCGCCACCCGGTCGTGATTGATGTCGCTGCCCTCGGCGATCAGTGCGATCAGGGCGTCGACCATCCGTGATCGTGCATTTTCCTTGGCGTCCGCGCGACCAGTGGGCGTATCATTCTTGTCTGTCATGCCGTCCCGATAATGTGCGGCACAAAAAGTGTCAAATTTAGATTGACACTTTTTATGCCATCCTTATGAGGCGCTGCCACAGCGAATGAGAAAGGGGCAAGCCCATGTTGTTTCATCTGTCCATCGCAGCCCATGAGCCGCGCCATGTGGCGGAGGTTATCGCGGAGTTCTGGGGAGGGGAGGCGTTGCCCTTTCCGCCGGTTTGCGAAGGGTGCTGGATCGCCTTTGCCGGGGATGAGCGCGCCACCGCGATGGAGGTCTATCCGATCGACACGCGCTTGAAGGAAGCGGATGGCGACGCCGACGCCTATGGCGAGCGGGGGCATGAGGGGCGCTACACGGCGACCCACGCCGCCATCGCGACGATACTGTCCCAGGATGAGGTGCTGGCGATCGCCGCGCGGGAGGGCTGGCCAGCGAAATATCGCAAGCGCGGCGATCAGTTCGGCGTCATCGAATTGTGGATAGAAGGCCGCCAGATGATCGAGCTTCTGACATCCGAGATGCAGCGGGAATATTTCGCGACAACAACCATCGCGAACTGGAAAGCGATGTTTGCGGCGGAACCGGTCAGTGCCTGACGCGCTGGCCCGCTCGCTGTCCTTTGGCCGGATGCAGCATCTGGTTCAGGCCATCGCCCTGTTCGGCCTGACCGGATTGCTGGCCCCGCTCGCCGCGGACATGGCGCGCCGCCTGATGCGGTTCGCCGCGCTCTATCTGGGGCGGTCCTGAGCCGCGCCGGTCCGGCCGTGGAGGGAGTCCCACAGCTTCGCCGTTCCGGCCTCCTGCGCCTTGTTCACATATTGCGCGGCCACCAGCCATCCTTTGATGGGCCGTAACGGAAGGACAGTGGTGATGAGCAAGATCGGCAGGCCGACGAGCAAATGGACCCAGAGCGGTGGGCGGGCCAGTATCTCCAGCATCACGATGAAGATCACGCCCGGCACGCAGGCGAAAAGCTGCACGAATACGGCGGGGCCATCGGCGGGATCGGCAAAGGAATAATCCAGCCCGCACGCCTCGCAATGGTCCCTGATGGTCAGGAAGCCCTGAAAAATATGGCCCTCGCCGCAGCGTGGACAACGCCCCAGCACGCCGGTTTGCACCGGGGAAAGCATCCGTCGGGTCCCATTTGCGTCGCCTGCCGCAGCGCCATTATTCCATGCGTCCATCGGAAATCTCCTTGGCGGCGATATCGGACGGCGCGGCGGCGCATTCAATTGCGCATTTTGTCCCAGGCGCGCAGGCTGGAGCACCCCTTATTTCGGGCAGCTTTCCCCCGGCCCGGCAATGATATCCAGGCATCGCCCGTCAATCTCTCCCCTGGGCACGGAAAGGCCGATGGTTGCAGCGAGCGTCGGCATGATGTCCGCCGTTTCCACACCTAACGGCTGTTCAAAGCTCGCCAGACCTTTGCGCCAGAACAGGATCGGCACCCGCCGGTCCAGGTCCCATGGGCTGCCATGCGTTGCGACATAGCCTTTGGTCGGATCGGCGATCGGCGTGATGCGAGGTTTCAGCATGACGAGGAAGTCGCCGGACCGGCCGGGATAGAAGCTCGCGCGCGCCTCTTGGATCAAGCTCCAGCTTTCCGGCGGACCGGACGGGCTGGGTGTCGCCGCGATCTCGGCATTGGTCAGCACTGTCTGGATCTGCGGATGGGTTTTCCAGATCGCCATCAGCGCATCGGTGACCTTTTTGCGCTGAGCCGGCGAAAGCGTCCTGGCCAAATACATGTCGCCAGCGGGACCATCCCCATAGAGCAGCGTGCCGGACAGGCCCGTCTTTGCCGCCAGTGTCGCGTTCAGCGCCCTCGGTTCGAGCGCGGGGTCGATGCGCGCTTCCATCGGCATGGCGTTCTGGCGATGGCGTTCGGGAAGGTCGTGACCGCCATGATCGGCGGTCAGCATCACTTCATAGTCGATGCCGTCCGCATCCAACCGGTCAAAGAAGGCGCCGAGCTCCCGATCCAGCGAATATTGCTGAATGCACATTTCCGCGCCTTCGGTGCCATAGGTGTGGCCGATATAGTCGTTTGCCGACAGGCCGATGGAGATGATGTCGGTCTGCGCCTGCTTGCCCAGGCCCATATTCTCGATCAGCGCAGCGGCCAGCACCAGCGTTGCGGCATCCTGTTCGGGAGAGGCGCGGAACGCCTTGGCGTCGCCCGCCTTGCGCGCAAAACGGCCAGTGCCGACGCTCTTGCCCGCGCCGATATCAACGGCGAAATCGCGCGACGCGCATTCGGCGGGAAGCTCCATTCCCGGACGATCCTCGTTCAGCATCTTGGCGACGCCGGCATTCACCTGCGTTACCAGTGCGTTGTCTGCCCTTCCTTTCAGCGTGACATAACCCTTGCCGCCCCACCACCAGAGCTGATCAGCGGTAGGCCCGCCCATCATGATCGCCGCCCGGTCCTTGCCCGCCACGGACACGACGCGGGTTGCGGGGTTCGCCACCTTCATGCGCCCGCCAAGCGTCGGGACTTTCAGATGGAGGGCGGAGGCGACATAGGCCTCGCTGGTCGTTTCCGGCTGGCTTTCATCCTCGGCGCAATAGACGGCCTTGTCCGCCCGCGCCGTTTCCAGATCGAACCAGGTATTGGCGATGATGCCGGTGCGCGACGGGCGGCTGCCGGTCAGGATGGTGGAATGGCCGGGGCAGGTTTCTGTCGCGGCATGGCTTTGATAGCCGCGGGGGAATACCGCGCCCTGCGTCATCCGTTTCATGCCCGCGACATAATGCTGGCGATATTCGTTAAAGAGATCGCCCGAAAACTGGTCTACGGAGATCGCGACGATCAGTTTCGGCGGTGTGGCGGCCACGGCGGGCGTCGCGGCGGCCGGAGGCGCGCTTGCAGCGGCGCTCTGGGCGTTCAAAAGCGCCGGAGCGCAGAGGGCGGCCATCGCGGAGGCAGTGGCAAGAGCGCGGCGAAAGATCACGGGGGAAACTCCTTGCTTGACGGCTGCACCGGCGAGACCTAGCCCGCGCAGGGGGTGCTGCACAGAGGCCCGATGCGGATTTTTCATTTCCTCCTGATGACAATGGCGGCGCTGCTGCTTGCGCCAGTGCAGGCTGTTGCGCAGTTGCCGGGCGCTGCGGGCGCAGATCACATCGCCGCCCGGCTGGTTGCGGAGAGCGATGCGCCCGCGCCGGGCAGCCGCGTGACGCTGGCCTTCGTCATGGAACCGGAACCCGGCTGGCACGGCTATTGGGAAAATCCGGGCGACGCCGGTCTGGGCATGACGGCCAAATGGACGCTGCCGTCCGGCGTTACGGCGGGCGTGTTGCGCTATCCGGTGCCGGAAACGCTGTTGATCTCCGGCCTGATGAACCATGTCTATGAGGGGCGATATGCCATCCTCACCACACTCGATATTCCTGCATCCCTGAAGCCGGGAACGAAGCTTCCGCTGCGTGTCCGCGGCGACTGGCTGGCTTGCACGGACCAGATATGCGTACCGGCCGGGGCCGACCTTGCGCTCGACCTTACGGTCGGCGACGGCGCGATTTCTCCAAAAATGCGTGCGACATTTGATGGTTATCGTGCACATTTGCCACGCTCTCTTGGATCGCAGGCGCGTTTTGCCGTGGCCAATGGCAAATTCCGCCTCGCCATTCCCTTTCCCGCCACCGCGCAGATTTCCCAGCCCTGGTTCTTCGCCCTGACCGATGGCGCGCTCAAATATGCCACGCCGCAGCGGGTCACGCGCAATGGCGACATGCTGATCGTCGAGAGCGATGCGGCGGAAACGGCCCCTGCAGAGGTGAAGGGGGTTTTGCGCACAGGCGATCATGTCGGCCTGTCGATCGACGCCCGGCCCGGCGCCGTCCCCGCCGCCGGAACGCCGGTGGGCGGCGCGCAGGGCCAGACTGGGGGCAACGGCGGTCTTTCGACGATCCTGCTCGCATTCGGCGGCGCGATCCTTGGCGGCCTGATCCTCAACATCATGCCTTGCGTCTTTCCGATCCTCAGCCTCAAGGCGTTGAGCCTTGCCAAGGCGGGCGGCGATGCGGCAGGGGTGAAACGGGAAGCATGGGCCTATGCCGCGGGGGTGATCGCGACCTGCCTGGCGCTCGGCGCTGGCCTGCTCGCCCTGCGGACTGGCGGGGCGGCCGTGGGCTGGGCGTTTCAGCTTCAGGACCCGCGCGTCATTCTGCTGCTGCTTGTGCTCGTTACCGCCATCGCCCTTAATCTGGCCGGGCTGTTCGAATTGCGGGCGATCGGCGCGGGGCAGGGGCTTGCCGGCAAGCGCGGCGTCGCGGGCGCATTCTGGACCGGCGTCCTTGTCGCGTTCGTTGCGACGCCCTGCACCGGACCGTTCATGGGCGCGGCGCTAGGGGCTGCGCTGGTTCTGCCTGTGCTGGCCGCGCTGGCGATCTTTGTGGGGCTGGGCATTGGTCTGGCTCTGCCCTTCCTCCTCATCGCTCTCATGCCCGCGATCCGCGCCCATATGCCAAAACCGGGGGCATGGATGGGCGCATTCCAGCGCTGGCTCTCCATTCCCATGTTCGTCACCGCGCTTGCGGTCGCCTGGCTGTTGGGGCGGCAGGTGGGTGTGGGGGGCATGACCATTGGCCTTGGCGCGGCGCTTGCGACGGGTCTGCTGCTCTGGCTGGTCGGATTGCGTCAGCATGCGGGGCGGTCAACCGCTATCGTCGCGCTGGTTCTTGCCGCCTTGATCCTTGTGGGCGGAATGGTCCTTCTGCCGCCCGCCGGATCGGCATCCGCCGCAGCCAGCAGCTCCACTGCGAGCATCCCGTTCGACGAGGGCCGGCTCTCGCAACTGCGTGGCGAGGGAAAGCCGGTGTTCCTCTATTTCACGGCCGACTGGTGCCTGACCTGCAAGGCCAATGAAGCCGCCGCCATCGACCGCTCAGAGGTTGCCAAAGCCTTCGCAAAGGCGGGCGTCACCATGATGGTCGGCGACTGGACCAATGCCGATCCCGCCATCGGGCGCTTCCTCGAAAGTCATGGCCGCTCCGGCGTTCCGCTCTATCTGTGGTATGCGCCGGGGAAAGACGCGCAGGTCTTGCCGCAGGTGCTGACCCCCGCCACTTTGACGGCGCTCGTCAATGGCTAAGCAGCGCGCCGACCAGATGCTGGTCGACCGGGGACTGGTGGAAAGCCGCTCCCGCGCCCAGGCGATGATCCTTGCGGGCCTCGTTTTTTCGGGCGACCGGAAGGTCGAGAAGGCCGGGCAGCAGATCGCCGAGGACGCCGCCATCGAGGTGCGCGGCCGCGACCATCCCTGGGTGTCGCGCGGCGGCATCAAGCTTGCCCATGCGCTCGACCATTTCGGCTGGGATGTCACTGGCGCGGTGGCCATGGATGTCGGCAGCTCGACGGGCGGGTTCACGGACGTATTGCTGAGCAAGGGCGCCGCCCGCGTCTATGCGGTCGATAGCGGCACAAATCAGCTTGCCTGGAAATTGCGGTCGGACCCCCGCGTTATCGTCCATGAAAAGACCAGCGCCCGCATCCTTACCCCGGACCATATTCCTGAGCGTGTCGATATCATCGTGTGCGACGCCAGCTTCATTGGTCTTGCCAAGGTTCTGGACCGCCCTTTGACCTTCGCGGCTCCGCAGGCGCGCCTTATCGCCCTTATCAAACCGCAGTTCGAGGCCGGGCGGGAGGAAGTGGGGAAGGGCGGCGTGGTTCGCGATCCCGCCATCCATGACCGGGTTTGCGGCGAAGTGCGCGCATGGGTCGAAGGTCTGGGCTGGCACGTCGATGGCATCGTGCCAAGCCCGATCACCGGGCCGGAAGGCAATGTCGAATTTCTTATCGCCGCCCGGCATGGCGATGGGCATGGTGGACTGTAACCGAAACTTCGTTGAGGCGCAGTAGGCAAGCACTGTTGCATGGCAGCAAGACACGGAGTAGCGCACCTATCCATGCGATATCTTGGGGTTACATGCGTCGCGGCGCTCTTTCTTGCCGCATGTGGCAATGGCGGCGACAAGAGGGAGCGTCCTGCGCCCCTGGTCGAGGCGAAGCCGGTTGGCCAGGCGACCTTTTCCGACGCCGTGGATGCGGTTGGCACGGCGCTCGCCAATGAGCAGGTGATATTGTCCGCGCCGGTGACGGAGCGGATTACGGCGATCCATTTCACCGATGGCGGCTTTGTTCCGCGCGGCGCGATCATCGCTACGCTGGCGCAGGCGCAGGAGCGCGCAGAGCTGGCGGCGGCGCAGGCCCGCGTGCAGGAGTCCGGGCTGCAGCTTACCCGCGTCAAGGCGTTGAAAGATCGCGGGTTTGCGACAAACGCCAGCGTGGAAAACCAGATCGCGGTGGCTGATGAAGCGCGCGCCACGGCGCAGCAAGCCAATGCCACGATCGGAGACCGGATCATTCGCGCTCCCTTCGCCGGCTATGCCTCGCTGCGCACCGTTTCGGCGGGAGCGGTCGTCACGGCGGGCACGCCCATCGCCACGATCAGCGATATTTCCAGGATCAAGCTGGACTTCACAGTTCCAGAAACGCAGTTGACCTCCATAAGGGAGGGCCAGTCGATCGTGGCGACGGCTGCGGCGTTCGGGGACAAGCCCTTCCGCGGCACGATCGCGACGATCGATCCGGTGATTGACCCGACATCCCGCGCCGTGCGCGTGCGCGCGATCCTGCCCAATCCCGACAAGGCGCTGAAGCCGGGCATGCTGATGACCGTGCGCATACTTTCACGGGAGCGGACGGCCATGGCCGTGCCGGAACTGTCCCTCGTCGGAGATGGCGAGGACCGGTACGTGTTCGTCGTGAATGACGACCGGAAGGCGAAACGGGTCAAGGTTGTTACCGGCACGCATCAGAATGGCGTGGTGGAAATCATCAGCGGCATCTCGCCGGGACAGCGGATCGTGACCGAAGGCGTCGTGAAACTGTCCGATGGCTTGCCTTTCCGCCTGGCGGAGGATGCGCCGCCGGCTGCAAAGGGCGCGGCGCCTGCGGCGTCCGGGCATTAGCGGCTGAACCATGCAACTTTCCGACCTCTCGGTCCGCAGGCCGGTATTCGCCGCCGTCATAGCGGTTCTGCTCTGCATCGTGGGCGTGGTGGGCTATGTCAGCCTGTCCGTCCGGGAATATCCGGATACGGACCCGCCCGTCGTGTCCGTCGAAACGACCTATACAGGCGCGGCCGCATCAGTCATCGAAACCCGCATCACCCAGATATTGGAGGATGCGATCTCCGGCGTTCAGGGCATCCAGACCATTTCCTCCCGGTCGGAAGATGGCCAGTCGCGCATCAGCATCGAATTCGACCCCAGCCGCGACATCGACTCCGCCGCCAATGACGTGCGCGACCGCGTGGGATCGGCGGTCCAGGATTTGCCGGAGGAAGCGCTGGCGCCGCAGATCCGCAAGGTCGACGCCGATGCGCGCCCCATATTGTTTATCGTGTTCACCAAGCCTGACTGGAGCCATGTCCAGCTCAGCGATTATGTCGACCGCAACCTTTCCGACCGCTTCTCCGCCATAAATGGCGTAGCGCGCGTGTTTATAGGCGGCGAGGCGCGGCCATCGACCCGCATATGGCTGGACGCGGAAAAGCTGGCGGCGCTTGGCCTGACGCCAGCCGATGTGGAAAATGCGCTGCGTTCGCAGAATGTGGAACTGCCCGCCGGGCGGCTGGAGTCGAAGGACCAGAATATAACGCTGCGCGTCGAGCGCGCCTTTCTGTCGCCGGAAGACTTTGCGACGCTGGTCGTCCGGCGCAGCGCCGATGGGTATCAGGTCAAGCTGGGCGATGTCGCCCGGATCGAAAAGGGGGCGGAGAACCCCTATAGCGATTTCCGCGTGAACGGCGCGACTTCCGTTGGTCTGGGCATCATCAGGCAGTCGGGCGCGAACACATTGGACGTCGCCGCCAACGCCAAACAGATGATCGAGGAGATACGTCCGACCTTGCCCAAGGGCATGGTGGTGACGATCGGCACGGACGAGTCCCTGTTCATCAGCCGCGCGATCGAGAATGTCTATCATACGCTGGGCGAAGCGGCGGTCCTCGTCATCCTGGTCATTTTCATATTCCTGGGCAGCATCCGCGCGACGATAATCCCCGCGGTCACAGTGCCTATCTGCCTGTTGGCGACATGCGCGGTGATGTGGCTGCTCGGCCTGTCGATGAACCTGCTGACGCTGCTCGCCTTCGTGCTCGCCATCGGCCTGGTTGTCGATGACGCGATCGTGGTGCTGGAGAATGTCTATCACCGGATCGAGCAAGGGGAGGACCCGCTCGTCGCGGCTTTCCTGGGTACGCGTCAGGTCGGCTTCGCCATCCTTTCGACGACGCTGGTCGTCTGCGCGGTATTCGTGCCTGTCATGTTTCTAGCCGGGCAGACGGGCCTGTTATTCCGCGAACTTGCGATTGCGATGATCGCCGCTGTCGCCTTTTCCGGCTTCATCTCGCTCAGCCTGGCCCCGATGCTGTGCTCGAAACTGCTACGGCGGACGGAACGGGGCCGCTTTACGCAGTGGATTGATGAAAGATTTCAGAAGCTTGAGACCCGTTATGCAAACTTTCTGGACAGGGTAATAAGGCGGCCTATTCTATCCGTGGCGGTCATCGTCCTGTTTCTCTCCGTATCCGGCGGACTTTTCCTGACGCTCGGCAACGAACTGGCCCCTGCAGAGGATACTGGCGTTGCCGAAGGCACAGTGATCGCGGCCGAAGGCACCGGTTTCGACAAAATGCGCAATTATATGATGCAAATCGAAAAGGTGCTGTTGCCAATCAAGAAGGAAGGCGAAATCGGCAATGTCGTTATAATCACGCCTGGCGGCTTTGGCCCCAGCGACGATTATAACAGCGGCACTGTCATCGTGTTCCTGCGGCCGTGGGAAGAACGGAAAACCAATACCGCTCAATTGGTTGACCGTATCAACAGGATACTTACCCAGCAGCCCGGCACGCGTGGGAATGTGGCGCCGCGTTCCGGCCTGTCGCGCGGACGCGGCCAGCCGGTCAACCTTGTTATCGCCGGTTCCACCTATGAAGGACTGGTCGCCGCGCGCGACCGCATCATGGCGGCGGCCGCCAGCAACCCCGGACTCATCAATCTGGACAGCGATTACAAGGAAACCAAGCCGCAGATGCGGATCGACGTGAATACGCGGCGGGCGGGCGACCTGGGCGTATCGGTCGATGATATCAGCCAGGCGCTGCAGAGCATGCTGGGGTCGCGCCGCGTATCGACCTATGTCGATCGAGGGGAGGAGTATCGGGTGCTGGTGCAGGCGGACAAGCCCGGACGCCAGACCACGGCTGATCTCGCACGGATACAGGTGCGGACGCGTGACGGCGCGCTGGTGCCCTTGTCATCGGTGGTGACGGTGCGCGAGATAGCCGGACCCCGCCAGCTCAACCGCTACAACAAATTGCGCGCCATCACGCTGACCGCTGGTCTGGCGCCGGGCTATTCCCTGGGTTCGGCCCTGCAGTTCCTGGAGGATCAGGCTCGTCAGTCGCCCGAAGTCTCCGCCATCGGCTATCGCGGCGAAAGCCAATCCCTGCGCGAAACCGGAAGCGCGATCTGGCTGGTCTTTGGCCTCACCATCCTGATCGTCTACCTGCTGCTGGCGGCGCAGTTTGAAAGCTTCATCCATCCCGGCATCATTATCGCCACAGTTCCGCTGGCGGTGGGCGGCGGCATTATCGGTCTTGCGCTGACGGGGGGTACGATCAATCTCTACAGTCAGATCGGTATCGTCATGCTGGTCGGCCTGGCGGCCAAGAACGGCATTCTGATCGTGGAATTCGCCAATCAGCTCCGGGACGAAGGGCTGGAGTTTGGCGAGGCGATCCGCCGCGCGGCGACGCGCCGCCTCCGCCCGATCCTTATGACCTCTGTGGCGACCGTGATGGGCGCGGTGCCGCTGGTCATCGCCACCGGGGCCGGTGCGGCATCGCGCGCCAGCATTGGCGTTGTGGTGGTGTTCGGCGTTTCCTTCGCCACACTGTTAACCCTGTTCCTGATCCCAATCCTCTATTCGCGGGTTGCAGGGCGAACCGTTTCCCCGCAAACGGTAGGACGACGGCTCGATTCGGCGCTGGGGGATGCGCCGGATAAAGCTCCCTGAAAGCCTTCTTCCCGGAGGAAATCACCGCCGATGAACGAAATCGCGTCGAAAGGGCAGTTGCGGTTGTCCTATCTGCGGTGGGCATTGTTCACCGTACCGGCCGTTGTTTTCCTTGGGTTCCTGTCGGCTCGCGTGTCGAACAGCGGCTATGGCAATCGCTGGTTCGTGCAGTTGGTCAAACCCGATTTCATGCCGCAGCCATGGGTTTTCCCGGTGGCCTGGACGGCGTTCTATATCCTGATGGGTCTTGCGCTGGCGGTGATCCTGCATGCGCGCGGCGCGCGCCTGCGAGGGCTGGCGATCCTGTTTTTCCTGCTGCAACTGGTGGCCAATCTGGCCTGGTCGCCCCTGTTCTTCGCCATGCACAAGGTGACCCCGGCGCTCTACCTGATCGGCGGGATATTCATTCTGGCGCTGATCACCACGATCCTTTTCCTCCAGATCCGCAGGGCTGCGGCGCTGCTGATGCTGCCCTATCTCATCTGGTTGGGCTTTGCCGCTGCATTGAACTATGAGATCAAGCGGCTGAACCCGGAGGCCGAAAGCCTTGTCACACCGGCTCTGCGTACCCAGATATAGAGCCGTATTGGTGATGTAAGTCACCGGATTGAACAGACAGGTGCGTTATGCAAAGTGAAAACCGTTTCTTCGACGATCTCGCCAAGCTGATCAACGGTGCGGCCGGGACGATCGCGGGCGTCGGCCGCGAGGTTGAGTCCAATGCGCGCGAGCGGGCGAAAGACTGGATCGGTGGTCTGGATTTCGTCAGCCGGGAAGAATTCGACGCCGTAAAGGCGATGGCCGCAGCGGCACGCGAGGAAGTGGAAATCCTCAAGGCGCGCCTCGACGCGCTGGAGGGCAAGGCGCCCGCGCCTCGCAAGGCTGCGGCGAAGAAGCCCGCATCCAAGGCAAACTGACCGGCATTATCCACAGGCCGTCCACATATTCGTTCACAGCGCGCGCCTGTCTTTTGCAGGGGGCTGGTGCTAAGAGAATGGGGCAGGGATCAGCCGAACAAAGACAAGTGGCATGATGGATAGCGACGAATATGAAAATGAGGGGCAGGAGGCTGCTCCCATCGATATGCTGGCCGCCTATTTCGAGGCGCATGGCTGGGCGTTCGAGCATGCCGGCGAGGATGAGATCATCGCCAACACGCAAGGAAGCTGGGCGCAATATGAATTGCGCGCGATCTGGCGCGAGGATGATCAGGTTCTGCAGCTTCTGGTCCTGCCCGACATTCGCGTCGCGGACGACAAGCGCAGCGCGATCTATGAAACCATCGGCCTGATCAATGAGCAGCTCTGGCTGGGCCATTTCGAGCTTTGGTCGTCCAGCGGCATTGTCCTGTTCCGTCATGGCGCGCTGTTGGCGGCGGGCGAAACGATGACGCTGGATCAGGCGCAGATTCTGGTTGAGACGGCCCTCGACGAATGCGAACGCTTCTATCCGGTGTTCCAGTTCGTGCTGTGGGGAGGCAAGACGCCGGCGGAGGCCATTTCGGCCAGCATGATCGAGACGCGCGGCGAAGCCTGACCGCCGTCCGCCGGAAGGAAACCTAAAATGGTCGATGCCTGGCCCCAGCATCTGTTCATGGTTGGCTGCGGCAATATGGCTGGACAGATGCTGTCCCGTTGGCTTGCTTGCGGCCTCGACCCCGCCAGCGTCACTGTGCTTCGACCCAGCGGCAAGCCCGTTGCGCCGGGCGTTGAGGTCATCACGCATTTCCCCGCGCGTTTGCCCGATGGGACTGCGCTGATATTGGGCATGAAGCCCCATCAGTTTGAAAATGTGGCCGCAGAGCTTGCCAAGGTTGCGGGCACGTCAACCATGTTCATTTCCATCCTGGCCGGTACAACCGCTGCGCAACTGCGCGCCGCCTTGCCCAAAGGCGCGAATATCGTCCGGGTCATGCCGAATACGCCGGTGGGCGTGGGGCAGGGCGTGTGCGCGCTCTATGCCGATGAGCTGACGGAGTTGGCCACCCGCTCCGCCGCCGAAGCGCTGATGCGGCCGCTGGGTCTGGCCGAGTGGATCGCGGATGAGGCGCAGTTTAATCTGGTGACGGCCCTGTCAGGCTGCGGACCGGCCTATCTGTTCCGTTTCATTGACGCGCTGGGCATTGCTGCGGCGCGGCTGGGCTTGCCGGAGGATCAGGCGGCTCGCCTGGCGCTGGCGACCGTGCGGGGGGCATCGACCCTTGCCGTGGAGGCGGGCGAGAGTCCGGGCATACTTGCCGATCGTGTCGCCAGTCCGGGCGGAATGACGCGGGAGGGCATGAATGTCCTCGATGCGGGAGAGAGCCTTATTTCCCTCCTCACCGAAACCCTGCGCGCTGCGCGTGATCGTGGCGAGGAAATGGCGCGGAAGGCTTAGGGGCAAGATCGGTTGGGCGGGCCTGTTGAACGGCTCAAGAATCTATTCTGGCTTTCTCTTTACGCCCGAACCGCAATTCGCTGACAATGACGCCTGCGACGATCAGGAAGCCGCCGAGCAGCGCCGCGGCGGGCAGGCGTTCCCCCGCCATACGGCCGATGATGCCTGCCCAGACCGGCTCACCGGCATAGATCACCGTCGCGCGCGTAGGCGAAACCGTCCGTTGCGCCCAGTTCATGACCACCTGGATCACGGCGCTCATCAGGCCAAGCCCGCACGCGGACAGAAGGAGCAGCCAGGAAAAATGCGGAATCGCTTCCCCGGCGGGGACCATGCACAGGAACGCCGCAAGGGATGTAAAGCCAAGCTGAATGACGGTCACCCGCAATACATTGACCTGACCCGCCCACATGCTGATCAGGATGATCTCCACCGCAATGGCCAGCGTGCTGACGAGCGTCAGCAACTCCCCCTTGCCCAACGCCAATCCCTGCTGCGGCCCCGCCACCAGCAACAGTCCGCCAAAGGCCAGCGCAACGCCGATCCAGCTCATCAGATGCGGGGGACGGCGTAATATTGCCCATTGGAGCAGCGGCACCAGCGGCACATAGACCGCGGTTATGAATGCCGACGTGCTGCTGGGAATGGTCTGCAGCCCCCAGGTCTGCAGCGTGTAGCCGATGAATATGCCAAGCCCGATCGCGCTGCCGGCAATCCATTCCTTGCGGGTCACGCCGCGCAGGAGGGGGGCGGCCACAATGGCTGCCGCGATGGTGGCTGTGGCGAAGCGCAACCCGACGAAGAACAACGGCCCGGTAACCGTCATGGCGTTTTTCACGATCAGGAAGGTCGCACCCCACAGCAAAGTGATGCCGATCAGCGCAAGTTCGGCGCGGCCGATCATCAGCCGCGGCGCAGGGGTCTTGTCTAGGAAAGGATTGTGCAACATACTGCGCAGACCGTTATGAGCACTATATTGCACAGTCAAGAGGAGAGTGCCGATCGCTCGCGCCCCGATGTTCTGGCGCATGTCGGCACCAATCTGCGCCGCATGCGGCAGGAAAAGGATCTGAGCCAGTCAGCGCTTGCGGAGAAGTCAGGCATCAGCCGCCGCATGATCGTGGGTCTGGAAAGCGGGGAGGCCAATATAAGCCTTTCCAGCCTGGATCGTCTGGCCGCGGCGCTCGACGTCAGCTTTTCGGAAATGGTCCGGTCGCCGGATGCGCCGGACAACCGGCGAATAGGCACGCTGGCATGGGCCGGCGCGCATCCCGACAGCCATGCGACGCTGCTGGGGACAACCCCGGCCGCTCGGGAGGCGGAACTGTGGCTGTGGTCACTGGGTGAAGGGGAGCGCTATCCTGCGGAAGCGGACGCGGGTCACTGGCATGAGATGCTGTTCGTGATCGAAGGGACGCTTGTGGTGGAAACGGCGGAGGGCGCGCATGTGGTGGAACCGGGCGACTATCTGATATTCAGCAGCGCCCAGCCCTATGTTTTCTCCAACGGATCGGCCGGTAATGTGCGCTTCGTGCGCAATGTCGTTTTCTAGAAAACGGGCGGAGGCCGAGGCGCGTCAGTCCTTTTTCATATCCTTGCCCGCCTGCTCCAGCGTGGACCCAACGTCCTTTTGCGCCTTGTCCACTTCGTGCCCCGCCTTTCGGGCGGCATTGGAGGCTGCATCGCCGATCTGATCGCCGGTTTGCTCAATGGCGTTGCCTGTCTTGTGCAAGCCGGACTGGATATGATCGTCTGCGTTGTTGACGCCGCGGGTGATGTCGCTGCCAATCGCATCGCCCGCATCCTCAACCTTGTCCGCCGCCTTTTCCGAACATGCGGCGAGTCCCAAGGACAGGACTGCTGCTGCCGTAATGATTGATATGCGCATGGTTGCTCCTTTGGGGATTGTTGGGCTGCGCTATCAATCGATGGGCTAGCGGAAGGGTTCCTCCACAATGCTGCAGAGGTCAGCCATTGCCCCGGAGGGCCGCCACCATTGAGCGGTCCTCAACGGGAATCAGCCCCTCCAGAACGCGCCAGAATCCCGTGACGGAGCCTTGCCCCGCCTGCGTATAGGCGGCGGCCATCCTTTCGCGCAGGGCGCGGAACAGTTCGGCCTCCAGCGCAACGCCCGATTCCGTCAATCGCAGCAGCTTTTGCCGGCGATCGCGTATCCCTGGGCTTGTCTCAATATATTTCCGCTCGATCAGTTCATTGAGGACGCGGCCCAGCGATTGCTTGGTGATCGCCAGCACCCGCAGAAGTTCGCTGACAGTCAGATCCGGCTGGCGCGATATGAAATAGAGGGCGCGATGATGGGCGCGGCCAAGCCCTTGCGGCTCCAGCATCTGGTCGATCGAACGAATCAGGTTGCTGTACCCGAAATACAGCAGTTCCACGCCGCGACGGATTTCATCCTCACGCAGGAACAGGGGGGAGGCGGGTGAGATTTGAGCGGTCATGTCTATCTGTTTTTGCCGGGCTATCGGTGAGCGTCTCTCATACAGATTCTCCGCCGTCTGCATAATGCTGATCTCGCATAGGAAGGCGGATATGTAATCCGGATTGCAAAGGGATTTGCCGGGTTCCATTTCACGACCGAAGCGCTATAGGCCGTGGCTCCGGCGAGAACCGGAGCCTGCTGGGGCGTCGCCAAGCGGTAAGGCAGCGGCTTTTGATGCCGCCATACGCAGGTTCGAATCCTGCCGCCCCAGCCAACACTACCTACAGCTTGAACCTGCTGTTCAACGTATACGACATTTCCAAGGTATCGAAGTCGGTTCGTTTTTAAGCTCCTGAGCTTAGGACGATCGCTTTTCTGCGGAGTGGTGTTGCAGGCCGAAAGGCAGTGAGGCCATGCATTATAGTCGGAAGGGCAAGCGAGCCGCACCGTTCTCGCTTCGCTTCTCATTTGACGAACGGGCAAAGGTCGATGCCAACATGGGCAATATGCCCGTCGCGGGGTACACTAAATCACTTCTCTTCATCGCCTCGTCACCGGCTGAATAGCGAGCACATCTGTGCTCTCAGGCTCCTTGGTATCTGATTTCTTGATTCCCATCACGTCGCGTGGGTTCGCCTGAGATCGGACCGAGGCAGGGCTATTAATACTCCGCATTTTGTCCGGTTTTCGATAATGAATCGTCTTAACGACAAGGAGAGCAGGCTGGCCGATGAAAAGCGCATTGGACATGTTGCGCAAAGCTAGGTCTGCGTTGCTTCGACGCGGGGTTTCCGTGGACGATGTCGATGATCTTGTTCACGACGCCTTTGTTAAGGTGGAGCATTACGAAAAAGGGCAAATCGTGCGCCATCGGGAAGCACTGCTGGTGAGGACCGCCCTCAACCTCTCTACGGATGCTGCGCGCCGGAAGCAGAGATCGCCTTTCGTAACCCTATCGACCGGACTCGAATATATTATCGACCCCTGTCCCCAGCAGGAGGAAATCTTGTCGGTGAGAGATCGCTTAAGAAGGGCGAATGAAGGCTTGAATCGATTGAATCTACAGACCCGAAGGATTCTTCTCGCACGTCGCTTGGACAATAAGAGTGTCGCGGAAATCGCGAAGCAGGAAGGCATGAGCGTCGCGGCCGTCGAGAAGCAGATCGCACGGGCGACGCTGAGTTTGATGAAGTGGATGGACGGATGGTGACACCCGCCGATCTTGACAGAACCGACGGAATCCGTGCTGAAGCCGCTGCTTGGTTGGCGCGTCTTCAGGATCGCAATGAGGCGACCGACCGCGCCCTTCAGGCATGGTTGAAAGAAGATGAGGCGCACAGAACAGCGTTCAACAACGCCACGGAAATCTGGGATTTGCTACCCGGCGCAGTAGCCTTTGACGATGCATTCGAAGATCAGCACAGCCAATTCGCCTGGCGGGGATGGGCAATAGCAGCGACGCTCCTGCTGATGATATTGGGAATGGGCGGAAGCTATGCTTGGTTTACCCGTCCGCAAATCTACGAAACATCCATTGGGGAACAGCGTGAGATCCTGCTCGAAGACGGTACGCTGGTTGCTCTGAATACGGACAGCGCCATTGCCGTCCGCTATAGAGGAAGGGAGCGGCGCGTGAGCCTCGAAAGGGGAGAAGCCTTATTCAAAGTCCATAAGGATGCGGCCCGTCCTTTCGTCGTATCTGAAGAAGATCGTGAGGTCCGCGCGCTTGGCACGACATTTATGGTGCGGCGCGATCCCCAATTCCTGGCCGTGACGCTGATCGAGGGGAAGGTGGTCATCACCCGCGAGGTCAATCGACAGACCCAGAATGTTGCGACATTAGCGCCTGGACAGAGATTGAGGATGTTCCAGGGGGCGGGCGCTGCAATCGATCAACCACCGATGGACGTCATAATGGCATGGCAAGGCGGCGAGGTAATGTTTGACGATGTCACGCTACTCGAAGCGGCGGGCGAACTGAATCGCTACACGACTACGGAACGTATCATTGTCATGCCGACAGCCGCGTCTCTGCGAATTTCCGGCGTTTTCTCTATTAGGGAGCCGCAAGCATTCGCGGAAACCATAGCAGCGCTCTACGGTCTGCACATTCAGCGCCAAGGGTCTGAGATAATTCTTGAACCGGCTCCGCATCAGCCAGCCAAATCCGCATTTTTCTAATATGATGTCCGGACGCCGGAATTCGTTCGTCTAACTAATGAACCCTCCAGACAATCTAGGAAGGGGAAAAAGAGGGGATGAATGATGCGCAAGGCCTTGCGGCGCAACGCGATTCTGTGGGCAACTGTCCTGAGCTCAACAATCTTGGCGGTAGACCCCGCTCACGCACAATTTTCCAATGTGGAGATGCCGCAACAAAGCCTTGCTGTGTCGTTACGTACCCTGGGCAGCAGGCTTGGCATCACTGTCGCCTTTGATCCAGACGTGGTCCGTGGGCGTATGGCGCCAGCGATCCACGGAAACTATTCTCCCGCCGAAGCGATCGCGATCTTGCTGCGTGGAACCGGCCTATCGGTCAAGGCGACCGATGCAAGATCCTATATCATTGCCAAGGAGAAAGTTTCTGCATCTTTGCGGCCTGTCGCTCAGGTCGCCCTAAAATCCAAAGCGTTCGCACCCGAGCCGTTGCCGGCAGATGACAGGAGCGAAGCCGTCGGGCTGGCAGACATCATTGTAACTGCGCAGAAGCGTGAACAGAACCTCAATCAACTCGGTATGACGGTTACCGCTGTTTCCGGCGGCGATTTGGTACAACGAGGCATAACCGGCGCCGCCGATCTCATGAAGATCGTTCCGGGCTTCACCTATATTGAAGGTCCCACCGGCACTCCGGTCTACACGCTGCGAGGCATCGGCTATGTCGATGAGACGCTGTCTGCTTCTCCGGCGGTCAGCGTCTATGTAGATGAAGTGCCTTTGCCGTTCTCGACCATGGCGCGCGCCGCCGCGCTGGATCTTGAGCGCATCGAGGTGCTGAAAGGCCCGCAGGGCACGTTATTTGGCGAAAATTCCACCGGCGGCGCATTCAACTATATCGCCGCCAAGCCAAAAGATGAATTAGGCGCCGGCATTAACGCCAGCTATGGCCGCTTTAATACGACCGACCTGCAAGGCCATCTGACCGGCCCTCTCTCTGACAATCTCAAAGGCCGGATCGCCGTCCGGGTACTTAGCGGTGACGACTGGCAAAAAAGCTATACGAGGCCTGAAACACTTGGCCGGACCCGGCAGTATCAAGGTCGGCTATTGCTTGACTGGAAACCGACAGACAGATTGTCTATCCTGTTCAATGCAAATGGCTGGGTCGACAAGTCCGATACGCAGGCCCCGCAGCTCATCAAGATACTGCCTGGTGTGCCGTCTGCAATCCTGCCCGGCTATCTCAACTATCCCGTCTCGCCCGATCGCGCCCGCGCGGCCGACTGGGACCCGCGCTACGCGCATCGCCGGAACGATACCTTCTATCAGTTCTCCTTACGCGGCGACTATGACGTCACTGACGAGATAATATTCACAACCATCACGGCTTTTGAGAAATTGAAGATCGATGCCTTCTATGAAGGCGACGGCACCAGTTATCAGGGCGGGATCGATCGTCAGGTCAACAGCTCGGCGCGCAGTGTTTTCCAGGAGATCAGGCTTGCTGGAAATTCCGGCGCTTTGAACTGGGTGGTTGGCGGAAATTATTCTCACAGTCGGGCGTCGGAGGCCTTCTTGCAGATCGGGGCGGATGCTTCGACCGCAGAACTTGCGCCTGGCCTTCGCTACGACTTCCCACGGACATCAAGCCGGCAACGCGTCTCGTCACGCGCGGCATTCGGGAATATCGAATATAATCCTTCGTCTGAAATCACATTAAAAGCAGGCGTCCGTTATACCAAGACAGTGCGTAACGCCTATGTGTGTCAGGCCGATGCCGGCAACGGCAATTACGCCGCCTTTTTCTCCATTCTGTCGGACCTGCTCAACGGGCCTGCGCCGGCGCCGGTTATCGGCATCGGGGATTGCGCGTCTCTCGATGGAGCTAATAATTTTGCTCCCGGGCCGTTCATTGGACGCCTGCCTGAGAATAACGTGTCCTGGCGATTGGGCGTAGACTGGAAGCCGGGAGGTGGTCCGCTACTTCTCTACGCCAATGCCAGCAAGGGCTATAAGGCGGGCACTATCGGCACGACGCCCACGGCTTTTCACTCAGCAAACTCTCCGATCGGGCAGGAAAAACTGATCGCGTACGAGGCCGGAATAAAAACACCGCTGTTTAGTCGTACAATGCAGTTGAACGCAGCGGCATTCTATTATGACTATAGCGACAAACAACTGCTCGGACGCGTGCTCGATCCACTTTTCGGGTTGTTGTTCCAACTGATCAACATCCCCAAATCCAGATTGTATGGCGTAGAGGCGGATATCGTCTGGAAACCAGCCGACGGCCTCACCTTCACCGCCGCCACCACCTTTCTCGATACGAAGATCAAGGAATTCATCGGATATAATTCCGACGGTTCGCTGGTTGACTTCGCCGGAACCGGACTTCCCTATTCACCCAGATGGCAGGTCAATGGTGGGGTCGACTACAAGCGCCCTGTTGGCAGCTCGCTTGTGGGGTTTGTTGGAAGCAACCTCAGCTATCAGAGCGCATCATCCTCCGGGTTCGCAGGTGACGACCTCATCAAAATCAAGCCCCGCGCGCTTCTGGATGCACGTATTGGCGTTGAGGCGGACGACGGGCGCTGGAGCGCTCAGATCTGGGGGCGCAACATTACGAATACATTCTACTGGACTCAGGCAACCCAATCAGCGGACGCCGTGCTCCGCTTCGCCGGCAGACCGGCCACATATGGCGTGTCGGTATCCGTCAAATATTAGGACCCAATAGCCTTGCCACATGATGGCATTGAAAATTCTAATCAGGAGAGTGCCATGGGTATCGAAACACTGCCCTCTGCGTTGCAGAATTTCGCGGGCGAAATCCTAGACATTGATAGTCACGAGATGCTTCCAGTGCAGCTTTGGGCTAGCGAGTTGGGGCCGGTCAGTGACGATCTCGCCGATATTTGGCTGCATAATGGCGCAGACATCAGTTCTGATCGCAATCACCCCAACGTGCCGGGCTATTTGAGCGATGACAGGGTGATCGAAGCTGCGACAATCTGGCAGCAGAAGGGTTCGACGGCGCCAGGCGCCGCGGATCCCAGTCGCCGCCCCGCCGTGATGGATATGATGGGCATCAAGCGCCAGCTCATGTTTCCAACGGCAGGAATGTTTGGCGTATTCCTGACCTACCTTCATCCCGATTACGGATATGGAAAGGAACTCAAACGCGATTGCAGAGAATATGGCCGAGAACTGACGAAAGCATATAACAAGTGGGGCGTGAAAGTAGCGCGTTACTCGGACCGCGTCCGTCCAGTTCTTCCTGTATTTGCCGACACTGTCGACGAATTGATGGAAACAGCGCAGGACCTGATCGACAATGGCATTCGGGCAATCTGGATGCCAAGCGGCATGCTGCCCGGCGGAAAATCTCCAGCGCATCCGGATCTGGATTGTTTCTGGTCGTTGATGGAGGAGAGAAATATTGCCGTTTGTCTGCATATTGGACTCGACAGTAAAATCTTTGGAACCGACGAATGGTCGAACGCGCCCGCCTTTGAAGGTTTCAGAGCGCTAAACGAGTTCCGGCTCGATCCATGGTCGATGGCGAACCAACATATCACTTCGCAGAATTTCGTGCTGACGATGGTTCTCGGCGGTGTGTTTGAGCGCCATCCAATGCTGCGTTTCGGCGTGATTGAACTGGGGGCAGGCTGGATCGGTCCTCTCTGCAACCATATGGACTTGTGGCATTCTCAGGACCCGGGCCGGGTCAAAGGAAAGGAGCGGACAACATATCGTCTCTCCAAAGACCCATCATTTTATATGAAGCGAAATATCCGCGTGTCCGGCTTCGACTTCGAGCCGTTTGACACTTACATCAAGCACTACCAGCTTGAGGATGTTCTGTGCTTCGCGTCCGACTATCCTCATGTGGAAGGCGGAACGGATCCAATCGGCAAACTATACGCACTGCTGGAGCCGCTTGGCCAACAAGTGATCAAGAAGTTTTTCGTAACGAACGCGCAATGGCTTCTACCTGACTGAACGGCACATGATGATTTCGTCGCAGATCAAAAATGCCCGCCATCATGCCAATGGCGGGGGTGGGGTGTATGCTGGATCACCCCGGACTTTGATCTTGCGATTGGTGGAGAAACGCCTTCAGAGGTCTCCGCTGGACGGCTTTCAAAGGACGGCGCCTCCACCTGAAGCCTCATGCCGTGGGCACCGTGCCTCCGTCGATTACATATTCGGCGCCGGAAATCGACGCTGCCCGTGGTGAGCAGATGAATGTAATGAGATCGGCAACTTCTTCAGGCTTAGCCGGCCGGCCCAGCGGGATGCCGCCGAGGGCATCCATGATGATTTTCTTGCCGCCTTCATAATCGGTCCCGGCTTTTGCGGCGAGCCGTTCCGCCATCGCCACGGCGGCGTCGGTCTCGACCCAGCCGGGTGAGACGCGAACCACGCGGACACCTTTTGGCGTTACTTCCTTCGACAGGCTCTTGCTGTAGGTCGCAAGGGCGGCCTTTGCAGCGGCGTAGGCGGTGGTGGAATCGGGCAGCGGCAATATGTGCTGGATCGAAGTGACGTGGATGATCACGCCCTTTGCCTGCGCTATCATCGCGGGCAACAATGCGCGGTCGAGCCGGACCGCAGGCATGAGATTATGGTTCAGCTCCTTTTCCCATTCCGCATCGTCCAGTACGGCAAATCCGCCGCTCGGTGCGCTCGATCCGCCGAGCACATTGACGAGGATGTCGACTCCGCCAAGCCGGTCGAGCGCCACGGCAGCTAGGTCGGCGCATCCCTGCGCCGTCATCAGATCGGCCGCGACGTAATGCAGACCATGCTGTTCTTCGGAAGGCACGGTGCGAGCCGCAGCGATGACGGTGACGCCCGCATCAAGGAGGCTGGCGACCACCGCCGCGCCCACGCCTTTCGTGCCGCCAGTGACGAGCGCACGCTGGCCGCTCAAGCCGAGGTCAAAGCTCATGCCCGGATCTCCAGACGGGCGATTTCTCCGCCTGCAAGGGTGAAGGCGTAGCGGAGGTCAACAGGGCTTCCTGGGAAATCGCCAGTCAGATGCGCGGTAACGACCTGTTCGCCGCCGTCCGCCGTGATCGCAATCGGTTCGGCAAGGTAGCGATAGCGCGCGGATGCTTCCGCCTTCCAGCGGGAGATCGCTTCCCGGCCATGATGGGTCTCATTCTCGTCTATCACTACGGCGTCGATCGTGAAGCAGGCCGCGACCGAGCTGCCCTCAGCGACATCGGCCGCGAAATAGGCGGATATGGGGTCTGGCAAGGCAAGGGGCATGGCTGATCTCCGGTATCGATTGTGCGCCGGAGACATCGCGCCTACTGTAAGAAAGCACAAGAACGCACGAAAAAGTAAGGTACTTACGGAAAAGTATGGAGAAGGAATATACGCAGGAAACGGCGGCCGAAGGCGTGCAGAATGCGCTGAGTCTTCTCGAAGGTCGCTGGAAACTCATCATCCTGTTTCACCTGTTCGGTGGGCAGATCATGCGCTTTTCCGAACTGGAGCGCGCGATCCCCAAGGTTTCGCAGAAGATGCTGATCCAGCAGTTGCGGCAGATGGAGGCCGACGGCATTGTGCGGCGTATTGTCCATCATCAGGTGCCGCCGAAGGTGGAATATGGTCTGACGGACTGGGGCCAGGCGTTATGCCCCGCGCTGGACGCGCTGCTCACATGGGCGGAGCAGCGTTAGCATCTGTTCCATCCGTCGAATGGGCGGCCGCCCGATAGTTAGGGTTTCAATGTCTGCCCTTTTCAACAGGGAAGCAGATTTTTCAGGCGCGCATTGCGCTTGTAATGCGTCGCCGTCACATAACCGATATCGGATGATCTACGCCGTTTGGAGTAGCCAGATGTTGTAGAGGAATGTGTTCGGGAAAAAGGAGGGAGCACGCCGTAGGCGCGTGCTCCCCCAGGGGGCAGATCAGAATTTGACGCTTAAACGGCCGTAATAATAACCGCCGTAGAAACCGAACGGCGAGTTGGCAGCGTAGTTGCCGGTGCCGATCGTGTTCACCAGCGTCATGAGGTCGGGATAAACATTGAACAGGTTGTTCGCACCGACTGCGACCGTCGTGCTCTCCGTCAATTTATAGCTTACATCGAGATCGGTGATCCATTTCGCGCTGAAATGCTGGTCGTTCACCGCGGCAGACTGAATATAATCGATCTTGCCGTAGCGCGTTTCACGCAGGTTGACGCTGAGGCCGCCCAGCGACCAGTCGCCGCTCAGGACCAGCTTCGTCGTCGGCGTATTGTCGGTGATGAAGCCCTGCTGCTGGCGGTTGAACATTGTCACGTTCAGCCCGGACAGTTGCGGCGGATTGGCTGCAAGCTTGTGGATTTTGGTCTTGTTATAGTTGAATGCCGCAGACAGTCGCAGCGATCCAAGATCACCCAGCCGCGTGTTGTAGGTCGCGACGACATCGACGCCCTGCGTGTTGGTATCGAGCGCGTTGGTGAAGTAGCGGACGGAGTAAGGCTGGAACCCGTTTGTGGCGAGGATCGCGTTGACGCCCGCGCCCGTCAAAAAGCTGGAGAGCAGGATGCGGTCGCGCAGTTCGATGCGATAGGCGTCGGCCGTTACCGAGAAACCCGGCAATGGCGTCAATGAAAGACCAGCCGAGAGGTTCAGCGATTTTTCCGGCTTCAGCGGCTGTGCGCCAAGCGCGATGCCAACCGGAGAATCGGTTTTTACCGTTTTGGAATCAATCGGCTGGATCACGCCATTCACGACGAAAATCTGCGTCGAGGTCTGGGCGAAGCCGATCTGCGACAGGGACGGCGCGCGGAAGCCGTTGCTGACCGTGGCGCGCAGCGCCACGCCATCCATGATCTCATAGCGCGTCGACAGCTTGCCGCTGAACACATCGCCGGAGCTGTCGTCATAATGCTCAAAGCGTCCTGCGGCGTTCACAAACCATGGATCAGTGATGTTGGTCGCAAGATCGATATAGGCGGCATAGCTGTTCCGCGAGAGGTCTGCGGCATCGCTGGGATGAAGGGTGATCGCGCCCTGCGCGCCCACCTGTGCCGCCTGACCGACCAGGCCGCCATAATTGGCGGGATAGATATATCCGCCGTTCCTGTAGGCCGCTTCATCCTTGGGCACCGTCTTGAAATTCTCCCACCGGTGCTCAAGCCCAAAGGCCAGGGTGAGAGGCTTGGCGAAGCCGAGTTCGAGATCACGGGTGACGTCGAAATTGGTCGTCCACTGATTGAACGCCGATGTGAAGGTCGTGAACTCCGTGGGGCTTAGCGGACCCAGCGATGCGTTAAGCGAGTTCTGCGAGCCATGGGTGTCGAAGTTGCGGCCGAAGGTGGACGAGAGATCCCAGCTCCACGGACCCGCCTCGCTGCGCACGCCGGCGAGGAACTGGAAATCCTTCTCGCTCAGTGTGTAGTCCGGCGCGAAACCATCCGGGTGGACCTGAAGGATGTTCTGATTGCTGTTCGGCTTGCGGAAACCCTGGCCGATGGTCGCGTCACGATAGCCGAGGGTGCCGGTCGCATAAGCCTCTACGCCGCCGAAATCATAACCGGCGTTGGCAATCATGTTGATCGAGCTGGTGCGCGGCAGGCCGCCCTTGACCAGCCAGTTCCTGTCAACCGTAGTCTCGCGCGGATCGGGCTGGCCATTGACCCGGAAATAGAGCTGTTCGGTATGGGTGGAGTTGCGGACGGTGCGGCTCTGGTCGCGTCCGGCGACCGTCAACGACAGGAAGCCGGCGTCGCCGAGCTTGAAACCCTTATAGAGATCGAACGAGTAGGTTTCGCCATCGGACCGGTCATGCCATTTATAGCGCTGACCCGCATTCAGGACGAGTTGCCCGCTGTCATCTTCCTTGAGGGTGATATTGATGACGCCAGCGATCGCGTCCGAGCCATATTGCGCGGACGCGCCGTCACGCAGCACCTCTATGCTGCGGATTGCGCCGTTCGGAATAAGGTCCAGGTCGACAGGATTGCTGCCGCTCGACATGCTGAAGCTGGACAGGTTGATAAGGGCGCTGTTGTGACGCCGCTTGCCATTGACCAGCACGAGGACATGGGCGCCGCCCAGGCCACGGAGACCCGCAGGGCGGGCAAGGCTGTCCCATGAAGATGAGGCGACCGTCTGTGCCTGAAAGGACGGGACCAACTGCGTCAGCACATCGCGAAGCGATGTCGCGCCGCCCATTTTCTCGAGCTGATCGCCGCTGACCACGTCAATCGGCGCGGCGCTTTCTGTTACCGTCCGCGGCTGGCCACGCGTTCCCGTGACCACGAGCACGCCGTCGCTTGGCGTTTCTTCCTGCGCAAATGCCTGACCGCCACCCATGAACGCCAGGGCGGCGACAGTTCCCCAAAGTCGGCTCTTGTATGTCATTTTAGGTTCTCCGCAACTTGCTGAAACTGAAAATCGAGAACCTCTCCCTGTCTCGTCCCTGTTTGGTTTTTTGTTTGTTTTTCTGTGTGTTCACGACACTTCGTTGAGAGCGCGCCAATCAATCCGCGCGAATTTTGTCCGGCGATCCTGGCTCTATTTGAGCGCATCCGGCGGTGAGGGTTTAAGCAGCGGCTTCGGCACATGGCGCGGGACGAACAGGCGGCCGTCCTTGATCACGATGTTGCCGTTGCGGATCACCGTTTCGACCTTCGCAAGATCGTCCAGATTTTGATCCGGGTTGCCGTCCACGACGATGACGTCCGCAAGCTTGCCCGCCTCCAGCGTCCCCAGCTTGTCACCCATGTCCATGATCTGCGCGTTCGTCCGCGTGGCGGCGATCAGCGCCTTGGCCGGTGTGTAGCCCGCTTTCTGCAGGAATTTCAGTTCCGCGATGTAGATATTGGGTGCGCGCTCAAATCCTTCCGAGCCGGTATCGGTGCCGACGCCGATGATCACCCCGGCGGCGATCAGCTTCTTGAGCATGTCGAAATTGCCCTGCGCATTCATCGAGAAGCGCCGCGATGACGGTCCGGTATACAGGCCGCCCCGCATGTCGAGCACCTGTTGATAGAGCTGCATCGTCGGGATGGCGGCCACGCCCTTTTTGGCCATCAGCTTGATGGTCGCGTCGGTGCGCGGCAGCGGGTGTTCAATCGAGTCCACGCCTGCCTCGACGGCCATCTGCGTGTAGATGGTCTCGCAGTTGCAAGTGACCTTCAGGCCAAGGCTATGGGCTTCCTCAACGGCGGCCTTTACTTCGTCAGGGGAGAAGTGGCTGGCGATCTTGATGTGGCTCGCGCCCATCTTGAACGTCTCGCGCACCGCCTTGCGCCAATCGTCGGCGCCGTTCGCTTCGCGCGTATAGACGGGCTGCTCACCGCCAGCTCTTTGCGTTTCCAGGATCATCGCATGATAGGTGGAACCCCGATTGGCGCTATGGCCGCCGGTGCCGGTAATGATATGGCCAGCCGCAAAGACGCGGGGGCCCGGCGCCATATCCTTTTCCAGCCATTCGCTGATGATCGTGCCGGCGTCGCGCGGCCCGCCCAGGTCGCGTATCGAGGTGACGCCATTTTCCAGATAGAGGCGGAGGTTGCGTAGCGCCCGAAGGGTTGCATTGCCTTCGCTGCCGATCTGATCGGCCGGTGTTTCTGGAATCGGATATGTCGCATGAACATGCATGTCGATCAGGCCGGGCATGATCGTTTTCCCGGTTACGTCCATCACGGTCGCATCCGCCGGCCAATCGGTCGAAGCGGCCGGAAGCACGGCCACGACCTTGTTCTGCCTGATGACAAGCGACCCGGCATAAGCCGCATCCTTCACGGCATCGAAGATGCGGCCGCCGCGAAGGACCAGCGTGCCATCGAAGCCCTGCTTTTTAGGGAGAACGGGCACGCGCTGCGGATTGTCCGCAGTTACCTGATCAGGGGTCTGTACCGTCCGCCTGTCATGGAAATCCTGGGCCAGCGCCGGCACTGATAGACCGGCCAGCAGACACGCCAATAGCCGTCCGAAATTCGTCATTCCTTTACCCCCGAAATCATGCATTCGCTCCCTGAAAGAAGCGCCGGTCACCGCAGCGTTTCAGGCGGTGAGGGTTTGAGCAGCGGCTTAGGTTCATGGCGCGGGACGAACAGGCGGCCGTCCTTGATCACGATGTTGCCGTTGCGGACCACCGTTTCGACCTTCGCAAGATCGTCCAGATTTTCATCGGGTCGCCCGTCAACGACGATCACGTCCGCAAGCTTGCCCGGCTCCAGCGTTCCCAGCTTGTCGCCCATGTCCATGATCTGCGCATTGGTCCGCGTCGCGGCGATCAGCGCCTTGGCCGGCGTGTAGCCCGCCTTCTGCAGGAATTTGAGTTCCGCGATGTAGTAATTGGGCGACTTTTCGAATGCCGGAAGGCCCAGGCTGTCCGTACCGACGCCGATCGTGACGCCGGCGGCGATAAACTTTTTGAGCATGTCGAAATTGGATTGCGACGTCATGGAGAACCGGCGCGAAGGGGAGCCTGTGTAGGCGCCGCGCATGTCGAACAGATCCTGATAGGTCTGCATCGTCGGGATGGCGGCTACGCCCTTCTTGGCCATCAGCTTGATGGTCTCGTCGGTGCGCGGCAGCGGGTGCTCGATCGAATCGACGCCTGCCTCAACCGCCATTTGCGTATAAATCGTCTCGCAATCGCAGGTGACCTTAAGCCCCAGATTATGGGCCTCCTCAACGGCAGCCTTCACTTCGCCGGGGGCGAAGTGGCTGGCGATCTTGATGTGGCTGGCGCCCATCTTGAACATCTCGCGCACCGCCTTACGCCAATCGTCAGCGCCGTCGGCCTCGCGCACATAGATCGCGCTGTAGGTGGATGAACGCTCGGCCGCATGACCACCCGTGGCGGTGATGATATGCCCGGCCGCAAAGACGCGCGGTCCCGGCGACATGTCCTTTTCCAGCCATTCGCTGAGGATATAGGACGCGTTCATCACGCCGCTCATGTCGCGAACCGACGTAATGCCGTTCTCCAGCGAATAGCGGAGATTGGTGAGGCCGCGCAGAACGGCATAGCCTTCCATGGCCTTAAGGTCGGCCGGCGTGTCGGACGAGGTTACGTTCGGGGAATAGATATGGACATGCATGTCGATCATGCCGGGCATGACTGTCTTGCCGGTCACGTCCATGACCGTTGCGTCAGCAGGCCAATCAGTCGATCCGGCCGGAAGCACGGCCGCGACCTTGTTCTGCGTGATGACGAGCGATCCGGGATAGGCGGCGCTTTTTACGGAATCGAAGATGCGCCCGCCCTTCAACACCAATGTGCCGTCGAAACCCTGTTTCTTTGGAATGACCGGTATGCGCTGGGGATTGTCGGACGTCGCCTGATCGGGAAACTGCACTGTCCGCCGATCATGAAAATCCTGAGCGGCAGCAAGCCCGGCGCACAATGCCGCCAGAATGGACGCACCCACCAGTCGTACAATTCCAGCCTTCATTTTCGCCCCTTGCCGCTTCCTGTGGAGGATGACGCAGGCGCAAAGGGAAGCCGCATGCCGGAAATCGCCGGAGATGCGTTAGGTGATGTTAGTTTTCGTTAGAATGACGGAAAGTGGCTTGAATTCGTTACGAATGATTGGATTTTTGCAAAAAATGCAAAGGAGAAACCCGATAAACTGGAGGTCGCGCGGATAACGCACTTCCTGGCGCCGCTCGTTATCAAATGTGCGGCGAGAACAGCGAAGCGGCACGATTGCGAGGCGGTTCTGGCACAGCAAAACGGAGGAGAGGAGGACAGGAACTCAGGGGGATGAGGGAATGGAATCTGCGCACAAATCGACCGTGCCATGCGGCGGGATGACGCTGGCCAGCTACATACCTGCACTCAGAGCCTTCTTTGTCCGCAATGTCCGTGATCAGACCCTCGCCGATGACATGACCCAGGAAGTCATGCTTCGCCTGCATGTGCGCCAGGAAAACAAGACAGCCATAGAGAATATGGAAGGCTATCTCTTTCGAATTGCGGCGAGTGTGATGACCGATAATGCGCGGCGGGACAAAGTCCGTCACCGGTCGTCTCATGGAGAACTGTCCGAATTGGATCATCCCGTTGAGGAATTGTCTCCAGAGCGCGTCCTCCAAGGAAGGGAACAGATAGCCCTTGTCGCGGCAGCGTTGGAAGAACTGCCAGAGCGTACGCGGGACGTCTTTGTTCTCAGACGGTTCGAGGAACTATCTTATGCCGAGATCGCCCATAGACTCGATATATCGGTTAGCGCGGTTGAAAAACATGTCGCCAAGGCAATGCGGCATATCCTGCGCCGGACTGCCGGCTGATGGATGTCGCTGACGGATGGCGAAGGGAGATCCTGCCAAGGCGCGCATAGAAAGAGCGACGGAGCTTTTTGCGCGGCTCCAGAATGAAGGCGCGACCGGCGAGGACCGGGAGGCTGCCGCTATATGGCGGCGCGAAGCGGCCGAGAATGAACAAGCCTGGCAGGAGGTCGCTGCGCTATGGGCGTTTCTTGGTGAAGCCCGGCATGAGCCGCTGCTGGCCAGCATGCGCGTACGCACCCAGAACAATATTGCGTCCGTTCCGGCTTCTGCCGCTTCCCGGCGGTGGTTGCCGATGGCGCTGGCGGCATGTCTGATCGGGCTGATCTGCGCGCCGGCCATTTGGTGGAGTCTGCACCAGAAGGACGATCCCGGCGTGAAGGCCGCTCCGGCCATGGCGCGCGACGGTTATATGCGGCAAATCTATGCGTCGGATGTGGGGCAACGCAGGATTGTGAGCCTGTCCGACGGATCGACAATTGAACTGAACAGCGGCAGCGAAGTCATGGTCGCCTTTTCCAGTCATCGCCGCGACGTGCGGCTGGTGAAAGGCCAGGCACTCTTTTCCGTGAGCAAGGACAAGAGCCGCCCCTTCGTGGTTGATACCGGCGCGCTGAAGGTGATTGCCGTCGGCACCGCCTTCGACGTGCGGAGGGGGCGGGATGGCGCGGACATTACGACGATGGAGGGTTTGGTCCGCGTCGAGCCGCATGTCCGTTCCGCTGCTCTGCAGCCGACTCTGGTGCCGGCGGGAAGCAAATTGTCGATGCTGTGCGATACCCTGAAGGTCGGCAAAGTCGATGTTCGCAAGGAAACGATCTGGACCAAGGGGCTGATCGTCTTTGACGGCCGGTGCCTGAGCGATGTCGCCGAAGAGATGAACCGCTATTCCCAACGCAAGCTGACGGTCAGTACGTCAGCCGCGAACCTGACGATCAACGGGACTTTCCAGGCCAGCAACGCTCTGGCTTTCGCCCGCACCCTGCAGCAGCAGGGATTGGTTGAGATGGACGACACAGGCCGCGAAATTCGCTTGTCCGCCCAGTCTCCGGCCGTGATGACCCACGCCCTTTGCCGTCGCAAAAAAATATGATGCTTAGCCAGTAATTTTGACCCCCGATCAGAGCGGAGATCCGCCAAAAAGCGGCCCCGCAAAAGCGACGGGGAATGCGACGGTGATTCGATTTTTTGCGATATGAAAGAATATTCCGATTTTTGGATAAATAGGATGATTATCATTTGAATTTTTGAGAAACATTAAAAAACTCACGAAAAAAATCGGGAAAATTAGAGAGCACCTTTCATCGAAAGTTCGGCATAAAGGCGAGGTCAAAAGCCTTTATGGAGTGTCCAAAATGTCCCTGCTGGAGAAGTTCGAACGGTATCCGCTCACATTCGGCGCGACGCCGATTGAGCATCTGCCCAGGCTTACCGAAGCCCTTGGCGGCAAGGTGCAGATTTACGCCAAGCGGGAGGATTGCAATTCCGGCCTGGCCATGGGCGGCAACAAGCTGCGGAAGCTGGAATATATCGTTCCTGACGCAATCGCGTCAGGCGCCGATACATTGGTGTCGATCGGCGGCGTGCAATCCAACCACACCCGCATGGTCGCCGCGACAGCCGCCAAGATCGGCATGAAAAGCGTTGTTATCCAGGAAAAATGGGTGCCGCATCATGACGCGGTATATGACCGGGTGGGCAATATCCTGATGACCCGCCTGATGGGCGCCGACAGCCGCCTTGTCGAGGACGGGTTCGATATCGGCATCCGCAAAAGCTGGGAAGACGCGATCCAGTCGGTCAAGGATGCGGGCGGCAAGCCTTACGCCATTCCGGCGGGCGCCTCGGTGCATAAATTCGGTGCGCTTGGCTATATCGGCTTTGCGGAGGAGGTCGCCGAGCAGGAGAAGGAGCTTGGCTTCACTTTCGATTATATCGTGGTGTGCGTTGTGACGGGTTCCACCCAGGCCGGCATGGTCGTCGGTTTTGCGGCCCAGGACCGGGCCGACCGGGTGATTGGCATCGATGCTTCTGGCACGCTTGAACAGACGCGCGCGCAGGTCCGGCAGATTGTCGACAATACGGCCGAACTGGTCGGGCTTGGCCGGGAAGTGCGCGAGGATGAAATCGTCATCAATCCCGACTATGCCTATCCCGCATACGGCGTCCCTTCCGAGGAGACGAATGAGGCGATCCGCCTGGCCGCCCGCACAGAGGCCATGATGACCGACCCGGTATATGAGGGCAAATCGATGCAGGGCATGATCGACCTGACCCGGAAGGGCTTCTTCCCCGAAGGATCGAAGGTGCTTTACGCGCATCTGGGCGGCGCGCCCGCCCTCAATGGCTACAGCTATTATTACAGGAACGGCTGACCTTACGCTTCGCAAGCTCTTGGGCTTCGCCAGCATTGACGGTCCGCACTGGGGATAGGGCTGGCGTCTGGCCAGCCTGATCCAAAGCCGCACGCGCATTTCCATTGTGTCCCTGCGCTTGCCGGTCTCCCGGCAAGCGCAAGGATTTTACCTGCACATTTCAAACGCAAGGGAGCGTATCATGCAAATATTCCGGTGGTTGAAATCCTCCATTCTGTCCACGGCCGCTATCGTGGCCGCCGCTGCTTTGACGCCTGCGCAGGCCGCAGAGGTCAAGAATGTCGTCATTGTGCATGGCGCTCTTGCCGACGGTTCGGGATGGCGGAAAGTGTATGATCTGCTCTCCGCCAAGGGCTATAAGGTGACGATCGTGCAGGAGCCGATGACGTCTTTGCAGGATGATGTGAATGCGACGCATCGCATTCTCGCCATGCAGGACGGGCCAGCCATTCTGGTCGGGCATAGCTATGGCGGTGTCGTCATCACTGAGGCGGGCAATGCGCCGAATGTCGCGGGCCTGGTCTATATCGCCGCCTTTCAGCCGGATGCCGGGGAGACGCTGCTAAGCCTGGCGGGGCAGCAGCCCGCCGCGACCAAGGGCATATTGAGCACGCCGGATGGCTTCCTGTATCTGGACCCGAAGGTCTATGCGCAGGATTTCGCCGCGGACGTACCGCAGGCCGATGCGGAATATATGGCCAGGTCGCAGGTTTTTCCGGCGCAGGAAAGCTTCGCCACCAAGATAAAGTCGCCAGCCTGGAGAGCCAAGAAAAGCTGGGCGCTGGTCGCGTCCGAAGATCGCGCCATCCATCCCGATCTTCTACGCATGATGGCCAAGCGCGCGGGGAGCAAATCTGTCGAAGTTGCAGCCAGCCATGCCGTTTTCATGTCCCAGCCAGCGGCCGTCGCGGCGCTGATCGAGGATGCGGCCAAGGGCGTTTCCGACTAATCGGCTATTGCCCCGAAATACAAAAGGCCGGGCCGGACAGTGAAGTCCGGCCCGGCCTTTTTTGTTCGCCCTGACCGGTCAGGTGACGATCTGAAGCGGCGTTTCAACCAGGTCGCGGAAGGCGGCCATGAATTGCGCAGCAACCGCGCCGTCTATCGCACGATGATCGAAGCTGGCGGTGGCGGCCATGATGGTCGCCAGCGCGATCTCCCCATTCACCTTCCAGGGCTGCTCGACGCCTGCGGCAACGCCCAGGATCAGCGCCTGGGGCGGATTGATGACCGGGAACATCTCATCAATGCCGAACATGCCCAGGTTGGAGATGGAGGCAGTGCCGCCCTGATATTCCTCCGGCGTCAATTTGCCCTCCCGCGCCTTAGCGGCCAGAGCCTTGCTTTCCAGAGCAATGGCCGACAGCGAGAGCGAACCGGCATCCTTGATGACCGGCGTGATCAGGCCGCCCTCAATAGCCACGGCCATCGAAATGTCGGCGCGGCTAAAGCGATGCAGATCATCGCCGCCGAACTGCACATTCGCGTCGGGGACCCGATGAAGCGCAAGCGCAAGCGCCTTGATCAGGAAATCATTGACGCTGAGCTTGATGCCGCGCGCGGCGAGGCTGCCGTTGAGATCGGCGCGCAGGGCAAGCAGGCTGTCCAGATTGCAGCGCGCAGTCAGGTAGAAGTGCGGAACGGTCTGCTTGCTCTCCGTCAGGCGCTTGGCGATCGTGCGCCGCATGTTCGAAAGCTTGACCGTTTCCACCGGCACGCCAGCGGGCGGCGGCGCGATTTTGGCGGCCGCCAGAGCGACGGGGGCGGCGTCATTGGCTGGCGCCGGACGGACCAGAGGCGGCAGGCGCAGGTCGGCCTGAACGATCTTTCCACGCGCGCCCGATCCCGTGATCGACGCGAGAGAAATGCCCTTTGCCGCAGCAACCCGGCGGGCGAGGGGGGTCGCGTTAACGCCTGCTTCCACCGTCAGTGGAGCGGCGGCGGGCGCAGGAGCAGGAGCCGCCGGCGCGGGCTTGGGCGCTTCGATGACGGCCACTGCCGCTTCGGACGGTTGCGGCGACGCCTTCGGCGCTTCGGCCGCAGCGCTGGGTTGCGCGGCGGACGGCGCGGGGACGGATTCGCCTTCCTCGGCAAGCAGGGCGATGACGGTGCCGACCGGGACGTCGTCCGTGCCCTCCGTCACGACGAGCCGGGCGATGCGCCCTTCATCGACAGCCTCAAACTCCATCGTCGCCTTGTCGGTTTCAATCTCCGCGATCAGATCCCCGGCCTTGACGCTGTCGCCTTCGGTCACGAGCCATTTGGCCAGCGTGCCTTTCTCCATCGTGGGGGAAAGGGCGGGCATTTTCAGTTCGATCGGCATGTCAGTTCCCCAGGAAAAGTTCGGCGGCCGCTTCGACGATGGCGTCGGCGTCCAGCCGGTAGGTGCGGTAGAGATCCGGAAGATCGCCGGTCTGGCCGAAACGGTCCGTGCCCAGCGGGCTGACGCGCATGCCCTTCACGCCGCCCAGCCAGGACAGCGCGCCCGGCGATCCGTCGAGCACGGTGATGAGACCCGCGCCGGGCGCGAGCGATGACAGCAATGTGTCGGCGTGGCAGGGTTCGGCGTCCTTGCCGTTCCAGCGCGCGGCGCCCTTTGCCGACCAGCCGCGATGCAGCAGGTCAGGCGAGGTGACATTGAGCAGGCCCAGTCCCGGAATATCCTCGACAAGTTGCTCCCATGCCTGGAGCGCTTCGGGCGCGACGACGCCCGTAAAGACGATCGCCGCCTCGGCGCCCGCCGCCGGCTTGCGCAGCCAGTAGCCGCCCTTGAGAGCGTCATCTTCCCAGCCGCCATCTTCCCGGACCGTCTGTTCAATCGCGCGGGTCGAAAGGCGCAGATAGACGGACGATCCATCCGGCTTCTGCATATCGTCAAAGGCAAAGCGCATCATCAGCGCCAGTTCGTCCGCATAGGCGGGTTCGAAATAGGTGAGGTTGGGCTGGCCCATGCCGATCAACGGCGTGTTGATCGACTGATGCGCGCCGCCTTCGGCAGCCAGGGTGATGCCCGATGGCGTTCCCACCAGCAGGAAGCGGGAGTCCTGATAACAGCCATAGTTCAGCGCATCGAGGCCACGGGAAATGAACGGGTCATAGACCGTGCCGACAGGCAGGAGCCGGGTGCCGAAATGCGGAGCGGCGAGACCCAGCGACGTCAGCATGATGAAGAAGTTATTCTCCGCAATGCCCAGTTCGATGTGCTGACCGGCCGCATGCTGCGCCCATTTTTGCGCCGAAGGAATCTTGGCCTTGTGGAAAACGTCGGCCAGTTCCTGACGGCGGAACAGCCCGCGTTGATTGACGAAGCCGCCCAGATTGGTGGTCTGCGTGACGTCCGGCGCGGTTGTGACGATATGATCGCCCAGCGGTTCGCCCGATTTCGCCAGATCCAGCAAAATCCTGCCGAACGCAGCCTGGGTGGATTGTTCCGCGCCGTCGGGAACGGGCAGGCGGGCGGGAACCGGGACCGCAGGGGCGACCGGCTCCGGATCTTTCGACGCCAGCGGGCTGGCTTCGACAAACGCCTTGAGCTGCGCCGCGGCATTGTCGCCGAGGCCGCCCCACGGCTCCCATTCCCGTCCCTCGTCAATGCCCAGGCTGGCCCGGAATTTTTCCATCTGGGCCGGGTTCATCATGCCCGAATGATTGTCCTTATGCCCTGCCAGCGGCAGGCCAAAGCCCTTGACGGTATAGGCGATGAACAGGGTGGGCCGGTCGTCATTCGCGCCGTCGAATGCCTCGATCAGCGTTTCGACGCAGTGGCCGCCCAGATTGGTCATCAGTGTCGCCAGCGCATCGTCGTCAAAGCTTTCCAACAGCTTCTTGACGTGCGGCTTGCCGCCAATGTCCGCGACCAGCCGTTCGCGCCACGCCGCGCCGCCCTGATAGGTCAGCGCCGCGAAATCCGCATTGGGGCAATTGTCGATCCACTGTTCCAGCGTCTTGCCGCCCGGCCGCTCAAACGCTTCGCGCTGCCGCTTGCCATATTTCAGGGTGACGACCCGCCATCCACAGGTTTCGAAAATGTCGTCGAAACGGCGGAACATGCGGTCGGCGGTCGTATTATCGAGCGACTGGCGATTATAGTCGACGATCCACCAGCAGTTACGCAGGTCGTGCTTATAACCCTCGATCAGGCATTCGTAGATATTACCTTCATCGAGTTCGGCGTCGCCCATCAGGGCGATCATGCGGCCCGCATCCTGCTCCTTCATCTGGCCATGCGCGATCAGATAGTCCTGAACCAGGCTGCTAAATGCCGTGACGGCGACGCCAAGGCCGACCGATCCGGTCGAGAAATCGACAGGAATGGCGTCCTTCGTGCGGGACGGATAGCTCTGGACGCCGCCCAGGCCGCGGAAGCGCTGCATCCGGTCCAGCGACTGATTGCCCAGCAGATAGTGGATGGCGTGCAGGACCGGACCTGCGTGCGGCTTGACCGCAACCTTGTCCTGCGGGCGCAGCGCATGGAAATAGAGGGCGGACATGATCGCCGTCATTGAGGCGCAACTCGCCTGATGGCCGCCGACCTTCAGCCCGTCCCGCTTGGGACGGATGTGGTTGGCGTTATGCACCATCCAGGAGGAGAGCCATCTGAGGCGCACTTCCAGCGTGCTGATGGCGCTGACGACGTCCTGTCGCTCATTGGGGATGGTCTTGATCATGTTCGTCCTCTGCCCAAACCGGGAATATCGTCGATTAGCGCCCCAATGGGCGGCATGTCCTTGCGAATTCGCATGGCGGGCAGTGCATTTTTGGAATATAATGCCAATATATCAGGTTTTGGATTATATATATGCCAACATACGATCTTGATGAGCTGGACTGGAAGATTCTCGAGCAGGTTCAGACCGACGGACGCATCACCAATCATGAACTGTCGGAGAGAATAGGGCTGTCCCCAAGTCCCTGCCTGCGGCGGCTGAAGCATCTGGAAGCCGAAGGGGTGATCTCACGCTATGTCGCCCTGGTGGACCCCAGCCAGGTCGGCCTGGGGGTCAGTGCATTCATCCGCGTGCGGCTGGACCAGCAGGGGGACCATCATCTCGACGCCTTTGAAAAGGCGGTCGCCGAAATTCCCGAAGTGATGGAATGCTATCTGATGACCGGCGACGCCGATTATCAACTGCGCGTGCTGGTCGACTCGCTGGCGTCCTTCGAGGATTTCCTTCGCTACAATCTGACGCGCATGCCCGGCGTGTCGCAGGTGACGACCAGTTTTGCCCTACGCCCGGTCGTATACCGGACGGCGTTGCCCGCCCTTTCGAAGAAAAGCGCCAAGAGCCGCGACTGACGGGCAGGCAGGGCATCGGCTGGGCGGGTTTCCGATTGCCTTATGACAAAGCCAAGTGGATACCGGCCGGGGCCGGGTGCTGGACTTCGGCTGTTCCCCATGAGCGGAGAGGTCGATCATTACAGGCGAAACCAGAATGAAGCGGAAGGCGTGGTCGGCATCGCATGCGCGGGTGCAGCAGATGGCGGACAAGCGCGAGCGTATATTGGACGCCGCCCGCGACCGCTTCCTGGCGGAAGGATTTTCGGCCGCGAGCATGGACAGGATCGCTGAGGAGGCCGGTGCGTCGAAAATGACGCTGTATCGCCATTTCAAGAGCAAGGAGGCGCTCTTTCTGGCGGCGATCAACCGGGACTGTGCACAAATCTATGCCGTGGAGGAGCATGACCCGGCGACCACGCGGGAGGCAGCCGCGCAATCGCTGTCGGATTTCGGCCAGACCTTCGTCATGGCCATCACAGAACCGGGCGTGCTCGGCCTGTTCCGCATGCTGATGGGCGAAATGGCGCGTTTTCCAGAGCTTGGCCGCCTTTTCTACGACGCCGCCCCGGCGCGATCGATCGCCGTGATCGAACGCATTCTGTCCGGCCTGTTGCCCGCGGCCGAAGCCGACATGCGGGCTAGGGCGTTCATGCATCTGTTGATGGGAGACACCTATCAGCGCCTTGCCTTGGGCAAGATCGATTTCGCGCAAAGCGCGGCGGACTTCCCCGCGCAGATCAGTCTGGCGGTGGAATTGATCCTGTCCGGAATAGGAAAGGCTACCCCCGAAGAAAGACCTTGATGCGATACCCTATAGTATCGTATTAAACTGTGTGCACTTTGGCAGTGAGCCTGATGTGCTGCAGAGAGGATTCGGGAGAGCTTCATGAGTGAGGACAAGGTTGCGCCGGGCCATGACCTGGCGCGGGATACGAAGGGCTGGAGTTGCTATACGACCCCTCCGGCGGAAAGCCTGGAACTTTTCGAAAGTGCGCGGGCGCGCTGTCCGGTCGCCCATAGCAGCGAACATGACGGCTTCTACATGCTGCTCGACCATAAGGATGTCCGCAAGGCGATGGCGGACTATCGCACATTTTCTTCGGAGCCGCAGGTGCTGCGCCCCATGTTGCCGCGAAAGCAGATTCCGGCGCTGGAAATGGACCCGCCCCGGCACAGCGCCTGGCGCGCCCTGTTCAGTGCGGCCGTCACGACCGCCACGCCCGCTGCGATGGAGCCTTTTGTGCGGCAGGACGTCCGGCGGCATATCGCAAGCTTCATCGGCAAGGGATCATGCGACATCGTTGCGGAACTGGCGGAACCCGTGCCGGCCGAGACCATCTGCCACCTTGTCGGCATAGATGATGACAAGGTTCCGCCGATCCGGGAGGCTGCCCTCGCCATGTTCGCAGCGCAGGGCGACCCGGAGGAGTTCGGCAGGCGGCAGGCCGTTTTCGGCGCGCTGACGGTGACCGAGGTCCATGAACGGCGCGCGCGGCCGCGGGAGGATTTCCTGACTTCCCTTGCCGATGTGGAGGTCGAGGGCAGGTCGCTGGACGACAATGACTATGTTGTCCTCCTCTCCGCTTTCCTGGGGGCGGGGCATCACAGTACGACATCCGCCATGGCCAGCCTGATCTATGAGGTGTTTTCCCGGCCGGATGTCCGCGACCTTTTGATCCGCGACCCCGGCAAGATTCCGGTGGCGGTGGAGGAAGCGCTTCGGCTGAGGCCCCCTTTCTTCGGCTTTTTCCGGCGCACGACAAAGGCAGTGGACGTGCAGGGCGTGGAAATTCCGGCGGGCAAGGACGTCTATATGGGCTGGGCTGCCGCCAACCGCGATCCGCAGATATTCGAGTGCCCGGCCGAATTTTCGATCGATCGCCCAGCCAGCCGCCATTTCAGCTTCGGCTTCGGTATCCATATCTGCCCTGGCGCGCCCCTTGCCAGAATGGAGCTGTGCGTGATGCTGGAAGAATTGCTGACGATGATACCGGATATGCGGATCGAGAGCGGCGTTCCCATCTATCAGTTCGGGGGAGGGGATTATTCCTTCATCCCCGAACTGCATGTGTCGTTCGCCCCACGGGAGGCGTAGCACTGATCATCGGGAAAAGAACCGGCATCGCTTCTTTTGCGAGTGGATGCCGGATGGCCCTTAGGGACACTTACCCGCCGTCCGGCGCGATATCGTGATCGATCAGTTTGCGCAGGCAGCGCATGAAGGTAGCGCGATCTTCCTCTGACAATGGCGCAAGTATTTCACGCTGGGCGGCCTGCACCTTGGGCAAATTTTCCAGCAGCAGCTCAGTGCCCATGGCCGTCAGATGCATGGTCCACGCCCGGCTGTCGGCCTTATCCCGTTCGCGCTCCACCCAGCCGCGCGCGACCATGCGGCCAAGCATCTCCTTCAAGGTGCTCTTGTCGATGCCTGTCGCCTCTACAAGATCGCGCTGCGATGCGCCCGGCCGCTGGCCCAGCGCGAGCATCAGTGCGAATTGCTGGCGTGTAAGAACATCGCCGACGAGGCGGGTAAAGATGTCGAATGACCGCTGGTGATTCCGGCGCAGCAAATGGCCTGGCGCGGACATAAGGTCGAAGTGACGCAATTTCGCGGGCAGATCGTGATCCTTCACTTCTTCGGCTTTCTTTCCCTTGTCCGACCGCCGCCCCTATGCAGCATCGGACGAAGGAAATCACGCCCTCACGGAAAACTCCACCCTTCCAAGCTTCTGCACGAGGAGGCGAACATGCTGTCCCGGCGCAAGATGTTCGGCGGCGGTGGCTCCTCCGGCCATGACTATATCCCCCGCCTTCAAAGGTTCGCCGGCGCTGTCCGCCAGACGCGCGGCCGCCACGAGCGAACGCAGCGGGTGGCCTAGAATGGCGGCGGACGATCCGATCTGTACCGGCTGTCCGTCGATCTCCAGGATCATCCCCAGATTGGAGATGTCGGCCGCAGGGTCAGTCCAGGGACCGACGACGAAGCTGGATGACGAGCTGTTGTCGGCGACCACATCGGTCAGCGAAAATTTGAAGTCCTTGTAACGGGAATCGATGATTTCCAACGCGGGGGCGATTCCGCCGACAGCCGCCAGCGCCCCGGCTGGCGTTACCTTGCCGGCAAGGGGCGCCTTCAGGACGAAGGCGATTTCCGGTTCGACGCGCGGATGCACATAGGCGGAAAAATCGATGCTGCCGCCATCCTCGACCAGCATCTGATCCGTCAGGCGGCCCCAGATCATTTCGTCTATGCCCATCTGGGCCATTTTGGCGCGGCTGGTGAAACCCATCTTTATGCCAACGCGATTTTCGCCGCGCTGATACCGGCGGCCCAGCGATGCCGCCTGAACCCGGTAGGCGTCGTCCAGCGTCAGAGGATCTTCCAACTGCGGTGTGGCGGTCGCGTTGCGCGCGGCGTCATCGAGCCGCGCGGCGATGTCCATGATCTCAGGCATCGGCCTGCTCCTTTTGTTTCAGCATATCGAGCGCGACGTCGACGATCATATCCTCTTGTCCGCCGACCATCTTGCGACGGCCCAGCTCCACAAGGATGGCCCGCGTGTCGAGGCCATGATCCGCCGCCGCCTTTTCGGCGTGGCGCAGGAAGGAGGAATAGACGCCCGCATAACCGAGGGTCAGGGTCTCGCGGTCTACCCGCACCGGGCGGTCCTGCAGCGGCCGAACCAGATCCTCGGCCGCGTCCATCAGCGCATAGAGATCGCAGCCATGATTCCAGCCATAGGTATCGGCGGCGGCGATAAAGACTTCCAGCGGCGCATTGCCCGCGCCCGCGCCCATGCCCGCCAAACTGGCGTCGACCCGGACTATGCCATTCTGGACAGCGACGATGGAATTGGCGACGCCGAGCGACAGATTATGATGGGCGTGGACGCCGCGCTGCGTCTCCGGCTTCAGCACCCGGTCATAGGCCTGGCACCGTGCGGCATAGCCGTCCATCGTCAATGCGCCGCCGCTGTCAGTCACATAGACGCAATGCGCGCCATAGCTTTCCATCAGCTTGGCTTGGCTCGCCAACGCGTCCGGTTCGCTCATATGGCTCATCATCAGAAAGCCGGACACGTCCATGCCCAGATTGCGAGCGGCCTCGATATGCTGTTTCGACACATCGGCTTCGGTGCAATGGGTAGCGATCCGCACGGACCGGACGCCCATTTCATAGGCATGCTTCAGGTCATGTACGGTGCCGATGCCGGGCAGCAGCAGGGTGGTGAGGATGGAATGCTCCAGCACCTCGGCAACCGCGCCGATCCAGTCCCAGTCGGTATGAGCGCCGAAGCCGTAGTTGAAGCTCGACCCCTGAAGGCCGTCGCCATGCGCGACCTCGATCGCATCGACCTTGGCGCGGTCGAGAGCGCGGGCAATGGCCTGCACATGGCCCAGGCCATATTGATGCCGAATGGCGTGCATGCCGTCGCGCAGCGTCACGTCCTGAATGTAAAGCTTTTGTGTTGTGGGATCGAAGGCCATGGTCCGGTCCTGATAAAAGGGGTCAATAGCGCCTTAAGCGGCGATCTGCTCACGGTCGCGCAGGGCGATCTTTTCCGCGGTCTTGAGCGCCGCGGAAGTCATGATGTCGAGGTTGCCGGCATAGGCGGGCAAATAGTGGGCGGCGCCTTCCACCTCCAGGAACACCGAGACCTTGAGGCCGGTAAATTCGCCATTCATTTCCGGGATGCGGAGCGGCTTGTTGGAGCCGATATGTTCGAACTGCACCGCCTGTTTCAGGCGGTAACCCGGCACATAGCTCTGCACTTCCTTCACCATCTGCTCGACGGACGCGGCGATAGCCTCCTGATCTGCGTCGTCGGTGAGGCAATATACGGTGTCGCGCATGATCAGGGGCGGTTCCGCGGGGTTCAATATGATGATGGCCTTGCCGCGCGCCGCGCCGCCGACATCGACGATCGCCTGACTTGTCGTCTCAGTAAACTCGTCGATATTGGCGCGGGTGCCGGGACCGGCCGACTTCGACGCGATCGAGGCAACAATCTCGCCATAACGCACCTTCGCCACGCGGTTCACTGCGGCGACGATGGGGATTGTCGCCTGTCCGCCGCATGTCACCATGTTCACATTGGGCGCATCCAGATTGGCGTCGCCATTAACGGGCGGGATCGTGTAGGGGCCGATCGCGGCGGGCGTAAGATCGATCACCCGCTTGCCATGTGCGATCAGCGCTTCGCTATGCCGGGCGTGGGCGCCTGCGGACGTGGCGTCGAACACGATGCCGATGTCGGCAAATTCAGGCATGGCCATCAATCCATCCAGCCCGCCGGCGGTGATAGGAACACCCATGCGCGCCGCACGCTTCAACCCATCGGATTCCGGGTCGATCCCGACAAATGCCCCCATTTCCAGCACGTCGGACAGCCGCATGATCTTGATCATCAAGTCCGTGCCGATATTGCCCGATCCGATGATGGCCACCTTGGTCTTCATCGTCATCATTCCTTTCCAAAACCTACGCGAACGCTGCCCAGTCCTTCGATCCGGGCTTCAACCTTATCCCCTGGTTTGACGGCGACCATTGGGCCCAGCGTCCCGGCAAGGACGATGTCGCCCTCCTTGAGCGGCCGCCCCACCTCGGCCATCTTGGCGGCGAGCCAGCCCAGCGCATGCAGCGGATTGCCCAGGCATGCGGCACCAGCGCCGAAGGATACCTGTTCGCCATTCTTCTCCAGCACCATGCCGCACAGACGCAGGTCCAGCGCATCAAGCTTGACCGGCGTCGTGCCCAGCACGAACAGGCCGGAGGATGCATTGTCGGCGATCGTGTCGACAATGCGGATGTTCCAATCCGCGATCCGGCTATCGACAATCTCGATGGCGGGCAGGGCGTAGTCGACGCTGTTGATCAGCTCGGCCGTGGTCAGCGCCTTCGCATTGGGCGTCCGGCGAAGAACGAAGGCGATTTCCGCCTCGACCTTCGGTTGCAGCAGGCGTCCGGGCGCGACGTCATCGCCGTCCGCGATCGCCATGTCGGCAAAAAGCGCGCCGAAGTCAGGCTGATCCACCCCCAACTGCTTCTGCACGGTCTTTGCGGTGAGACCGATCTTCGCGCCGACCAGCACGCGCCCCTGTTTCAGCCAGTGGGCGGTATTGGCCTCCTGAATGGCATAGGCGTCCTCAACCGAAGCGTCTGGCAAATCGATGCGGATCGGCTCCACCGGAACCAGAGTGTCATATGCGCCGCGCAAGGAAGCGGCCTTCTGTTCCACCATATCGCTGCCCAGCGCGGGCGCAGTCATTACGCTTGCCATTCGGGATCTCCGAAACAAAGAAATTGCCACATGCGCTCGAAAAGAGCGCCCGCCCTGACGGCGCGCTTCGCGACCTCATCGGCGGTATATTCACGCGGGGTCCGCCCAGCGGCGCGGGCAGGCAGCAGGGCCAGTTCGATCTTGGCCGCGTCCTCCAGGAAGAAGGCAAGGCTCGCCGCTTCCTCCAGCGTCTCGCCCGCGATGACCGCGCCATTCCCCGACAGGACGATCGCGGCGGCGTCACCCATCATCTCGGCCACGGCAACTGCTTGCGCGTCGTCCCGCACCAGGGCGACGCCAGGCCACAAAGGCGGAGCAGGCGCGAAATAGGTTCCCAGGCCGTGCAGCGCGCGGGGCGTTTCACCAAGGGCGGACAGCGCCATCACCGCAGGAGATTGCACCCGGCAGATGCCGCCAATGGAGGGCCGTCGGCGATAGATTTCGCGATGAATGCGAACCTCCGGCAAGGCGCCGGGCGGCAGGTCTCCGTCGAGCGGCACCTGCACGCCGGGTTCGTCCAGGCCGACAGTCCCCAGCGGTTGCGCGGGAGATACGAGAAAGCTTTCGGCGTTCAACCGCGCGCTCACATGGCCATAGGCGTGGGCAAGTCCGTGCCTGCCCATTGCGCGCGCGGCCATCCTTACCGTGCGTGACGGGTCAGGCTGCACGGGCGATCGCTGAGCCATTTGGCTGGGGCACCCTGAATTCCGGGATGTCCGGCACCGAGCCCCACATGCAGAAACTGGATTCCGCCTTGGGGAACTGCCGGGGGACATAGGTCTTTTCGTCCTCGGCCGTGATCAGGCGGACGCCCGTCGAATATTCGTAGACGATATCGTCCGGCCCCTGAAAATAGAGGAAGCGGGCGCCGGATGTGGGATGACGGCCAGGGCCGAACACGATCCGCACATTATTCTTCTGCAGATGGTAGAATGACCGCATGATGTCGTCGATCGACTCCACCTGGAAATTCACATGCTGGATGCCTGCGCGGGTTGAGGGAAACAGGGCGACATTGTGATGCACGTCGTTGATGCGGATCAAAGCCGCGTCGCCGATCCAGTCGCTGACTTTCCCACCCAGATTGCGAACCCAGAACGCCTCATCCGCGCTGGGGTTGCGGGTGTGCAGGCCGACATGGCTGAAATTCAAAATGCCCGCGTCGCGCGTTGGGAAATAGCGTCTGCCGCAAGCGTCCGGCCGTGCGACCAGTTCGATGATATTTCCCGTGGGATCGGAAACCACAATCAGACCGCGCACGCGGCGCAGTTCGCGCTCCTCGCTCGTGCCTGCCCGGACTGTGACGCCCGACGCCTCGAACGCCTTTGCCGCCTCATCAAGCGCGTCCAGGCTTGCCACTTCCCAGCCAGTGACCTGGCCGCTCTCACGCCCTTGCGTGTAGCAGATGTTATGGTCGCGATCGTCGCCGCGCAGATAGGCGCGATTGCCATCCCGCTCCATAAGTTCAAGGCCAAGGATATCGGTGGCGAAGCGGACGCTGGTATCCAGATCGTCGCAACCGATCCGCACGTAGCGGATGTCATGAAGGTCGGCACCCATTTTACATATCCCTGGTCAAGTTGATGCAGCGCATTGGACTATCGGGCATCGGCATGCCCGCTCCCTCGATCATAATTTGATGCAGATGTTCGTCGGCTCGGAATAGAAATTGACGGAATGCTCTCCGCCCTCGCGGCCTACGCCCGACATTTTGGCGCCGCCAAAGGGCGTGCGCAGATCGCGCAGGAACCAGCAATTCACCCAGGATATGCCGACCTCCATCGCCTTGCCCACGCGATGCGCGCGCGAAAGATTGGTGGTCCAGATGGAGGAGGCCAGGCCATATTCGCTGTCATTGGCCATGCGAACTGCTTCCTCCTCCGTATCGAAGGGGATGATCGCACATGCGGGGCCGAAGATTTCCTCACGGCACACCCGCGCCTCATGAGGAAGGCCGGTCCAAATGGTTGGCTGGACAAAATAGCCGCCCGCCGCATCGCCCGCCAAATCGGGGATGCCGCCGCCCGTGATGACAGTGGCGCCTTCCTCCACGGCGAGCTGGTAATAGCCCAGAACCTTGCCCCGATGTTCTTCCGAGATTACCGGGCCGAGCGTCACGCCGGGGTCGTTCGGCAACCCCGGCAGCAATGCTTCGGCTTTCTCCTTCATTCCCGCGACGAAGCGGTCGAGCACGGGACGCTCCACATAGATGCGTTCAGGCGCGAGGCATACCTGGCCGGTATTGAGAAAGGCCGCACGCGCCAATCCGGCGACGGCTGCATCCATGTCGGCGTCCGCAAAGACGATGGCAGCATTTTTGCCGCCCAATTCGAAGGAGAGCGCTTTCACCGTAGGAGCAGCCGCCTTCATGATAGCCGATCCGGTGCGTGTTTCGCCGGTGAAGGTGATCGCGCGCACGCCGGGATGGCTCGTTAGAAATTCGCCCGCGGAATCCGGGCCGAAGCCGTGGATCACGTTGAACACGCCGTCCGGCATGCCGACCTCGGCCATGACCTCGCCCAGCAGGGTTGTGGTCGATGGCGTTTCCTCGGAAGGCTTCACGATCACCGCATTGCCGCAGGCGAGGGCAGGGGCGACCTTCCACGTCATGAGCAGCAGCGGCAGATTCCAGGGGCTGATGACGCCAACCACGCCCAGCGGCTTGCGCACTGCATAGTTGAGAGCCTTGCCGCCGTCGGGCGTATCCATCTCAAAGGTTTCGGTGGACAGATTGGCAATCGCATCCGCAAAAACCCGGAAATTTGCCGCGCCGCGCGGAATATCGAGATGGTGGGCCAGATCATGGGGCTTGCCCGTGTCAGCAATCTCGGCTTCCAGAAATTCGTCGAAGCGCTCCTCGATGCGGTCCGCGACCCGCGTCAGCAATGCGCGGCGCTTGGCCAGCGTCATATTGCCCCATTCGCCCTCGACCGCTTTCCGGGCGGCGCGAACGGCTTCATCGACGATGGCGCGATCGGCCTCATAGGCCGTGGCGTGAACGGATCCCGTCGCTGGATCGAAGATATCGAACGGTGCGCCGCCATCGATAAATTTGCCACCGATGAAGTTGCGCAGAATCCGTTTCGGCCGTTCCGCCGCCGTGCTGGCAAGAGCGGTCTGGCTTGCGTGCGCGATCATTCACCTCTCCATCTTGAGTCGTTTATGGATGTATACGTCCTAAAGAATATGGATGCAACCCTGATGCCATGAAGATTGCGGGCATATCGTTTCCTGACCCATGCACCGGGGAGTGCGCATGATGGAAATCGCATGAAAATGGCGATTAATTGACGCGCTCAATCACCATCGCCTGGGAATTTTCGATAATTTTGGGAGAGACCGCACAAAAGGTGTGGACACAAACTGTATCCAGAATATCATGCAGCAATCAGAGGTGGCGCAGAATCTCTGATGTCTCTCCCTGTGTCAGCCCGGTTTGCCGATGCTGATGCGTTACAGGGCGCTCTACGGCCGGCGGTGCTGCATCACCGCCGGCCATTTTTTTGGACAGAGATGGGGGTCAGGCGGCGTTTGCGCCGGCGATGGAGAAGCTGAGGCAGCTCCTGAGGCGCGACGTGTCATATTCCGGCGCGAGGGCGGCCAGCAATTCTAGGGCGGTTCGAGCGAGATGGCGCGCCGCCAGTTCGGCGGCCAGCGATGCGTTGCCATTGGACATGGCCTGGAACATTTCCCTATGTTCCGCTTCGCCGCGCTGCCACCATCCGACAAGATGAGCGCCCTTGTACGCGGATTGATATCGCTCGCTACGCAATTCCAGTTGTTCCAGCTCATTCGCCAGAACTTCGCCTGCCTCGGCAACGATCAACCGGTGGAGCCTGCGATGCAGTTTCTGCCACTGTTCAAAGACGTCATGCGCATCCTCGCTCTCGAGCGCGAGGATAACCTCGCGCAATTCGTCGAGCAGCGCAGGCGTCATCCGTTTTGTGGTGATGGCCACACCCAGCGATTCCAGTGCGAGCCGCTTGATATAGAGCGCTTCGATATCGACGGGATCGAAACCGACGACACGGCTGCGGTAATTTGGTTCGCCGACGAGCAGGCCGCCCTCCTGCAGCATGCGCATCGCTTCCCGAACGGGCGTGCGACTGACATTCAGGGTCTTTGCGAGTTCGACTTGCGAGACGATCGTGCCGGGTTTCAGTTGGCCGCTGAGAATGGATTGCTGCAGGGTTTCATAGACCTCAACGGCCGTGCGCCGTCCATCGCTGCGATCGATAGGTTTCAGAACGTCCGCAAGAGAAGCCATAGAGGACCGATAACATCGGATGCAGTTTAATCAATAGGCACGGAGGATGGGAAAGGCGCGCGCCGCCAACGGCCGGATTCCCAAAGAGGATCGGCCATTCCGGCCCCAGCCCCAGGATGCCGGAAATATTCAGACATGCGAGGCGGCGTAAAATTGTATTCACATGCGGACAGGCCGGCGGCTTGGTTTTTGCCTGGGGAGGAAATCGCCGCTTTTATTTCGGGTCCGCGCGCCCGGTGTCGACCGCCATTCCGCCAGCGGTAGCGCAAGGGATGTGCGCATATTAAGCGATAGGCGTGACCAGTTCGCCCAGCGGGCCAACCTCCATGACGACCGTATCGCCGGATTTCAGATATTCGCCACGGCCATGCCCGGTTCCCGCCGGCGTGCCGGTCGCGATGATGTCGCCTGGATACAGCGTCATGATCGAGCTGATATGCTCAATGATCGCGGCCACGCCGAAAACCATTTCCCGCGTGTTGGAATCCTGTTTCGTCACGCCATTGACGCTAAGCCGCATCCGCAAGTCCTGCGGATCGGGAACGAAGCGCGCTGGGACGATATAGGGTCCGAAGGGCGCAAAGCCATCGAACGCCTTATGCTGCACCCAATCGACGCCAACCGGCGGCCGCTTGTCCAGCCAGTCGCGGGCGGACAGGTCGTTGAAATTCGCATAGCCGGCGATCACATCGAGGGCGCCGGATGCGGGCACATCCACGCATTGCTTGCCGATGACGACAGCCAGTTCCGCTTCCCAATCCATCATGCTGGAGCGGCGGGGCACGGCGACGGCCTCGCCCGAAGCGCGGATCGTGTTATTCGCCGGTTTCAGGAAGCTGTAAGGATAGGTCGGAACCATCGGGATGGGCATTTCGGCGATATGATCGTGAAAATTGGAACCGATGCACACAATCTTTCCGGGGGCTTGTATCGGGGACAAGAACCGAACGGAGCCCGCGGACAATCCCTCGGAAGAAAATCGAGACAAATTTGCATCCACATATGCGGAAATAATTTGCTCGGACTCGTCCCAATTCTGCAATAGCGGCAGCAGGTCGCCCGGCGCCTTGCCTTCGCTGCCCGGCAGAATATCCGCCAGCGGCAGCATATGGCCGGCATATTCCACCACGGGCGCGCTCTGTCCTTCAATCTGGACAACCGCCAGGCGATACTGGTCCGTCATGCGCTTCCCCCGTCTCTTTCCGCTTTTGTGGTCAGGCCGATTCCCCAGTGTTCCGGCTCAATTTCCGTAACGATCACGCGAACGGACTGCTCTGGAACGCCCAGCGTCCGAATGGCCGCTTCTGCGAGTTCCTTCATGAAGGCTCTCTTTTGTTCAGCCGTGCGCCCACGGATCATCTGCACCGAAATTAGCGGCATCCCTTTTCCCTCTCCGTGACTGCTCAGATGCGGAGTCGTGCATCCTCAATAGCCAATTCGTGGCATCGCGCAATATAGTGGATGCAGTTATGGAATTTTAGATAGCTGCGATCATGCAGGAAGGTGCTGGAACATGTTAGCACGCGCCTGTTCGTCAAACTGCATTTTGAATGCATGGCGTTCACGCAGGCCATGTACGGCCAAGGCTGCGGGGCGTTGGCCGATCCTGTCGACCAGCCGCATCAGATGGGGGAAATCCTGCCGGGCTTCGACGCCCAGCACCCGATCGATATTGGCGCACCAGCCCCAGACCGCCATATCGACTATGGTATAGGTGTCACCAACCATCCATTCCCGATAGGCGAGATGATCGTTGAGCACCCCGTAATGACGGCGCGCTTCAAACACATAGCGCTGGACCCCGTAGCTTTTCGGTTCCGGCGCATAATGCTGAAAATGCACGGCCTGCCCGCTATAGGGACCAAGTCCGGTTGCCACGAACATCAGCCAGGACAGAAGCGTTCCGCGCGCAGCAAAGGATTCCCCCGGAAGGAACTTCCCGTATTTTTCGGCGAGATAAAGCAAGATGGCGTTGCTGTCGAAAATGGTGACGCCTTCATCCACCAGAACAGGCAGTTTCCCATTCGGATTAAGGCGCAGAAATTCGGGGCTGAGCTGCTCGCCTTTCAATATGTCCACCGGGATCGCGTCGTAAGGCACCCCGGATTCTTCAAGGAAAAGCGCGACCTTCATCGGATTGGGACCGATGCAATAATAGAAGCTGATCATGCCCAGTCTCCGTCATGCTGATGGTGTTGTGGTTGGTGCAAAGCCGTTCGCGATGCTGTTGAAATGCCGGCTCCGGCCGACCCGATCGATGGTTCCCTCTCAATCCATCCATGGCCTTTGAGATTGCGCATGCCCGATTATGGTTCTGGCGAATGGACAAAGCTCATGGCGCATTGCAGGCGCTTCATCGCGGCAAGATGTTGCGCTTCCAATTGTGGATACAGATTCCTGATGAGGGTATGTTTGTCAAGCTAGGCGGATGCGTCCGGCCATTCAGTGCGCGTCTGCGGAGATTGCTGTTTCCCTGACAAGCTCCTGGCATCTGGCGACCATCATGCCTCTGAGCCAGGCATGCGCGGCATCATGATCGTCGCGGATGTGCCATAGCATCTTTATGGCGATCTCCGCGAACTCATCGGACAGGATGAGGGGGCGGACGTCGGCATCGCAGCATAGCCGCGGAGCCAGGCGGGCTGGAACGATGCCGATCGAATGGGTGTCTGCCACCATGGGCGCGATCGACAGGAAGCTTGGCACGCGCACGCGCGGCGGATGCCGGTTGGACAGGTTCCGGCTGCCGACATCCTCGACGGCCCGTTTGCTGCCCAGAAACTGGGTGGCGACATGTGGATATGCGAGAAGTTCGTCGAGGCCGATCCGGCCTGTCAACGGATGGTCATTGTCCACGATGGCGACGAACCGGTCAGTCATCAGCGTCTTTGTGCGCACTGATCGCGCCGCTTCTCCACCGATATCATCGATGAGATCGCCAGTGACGCAGAGGTCAACCTTGCCGCTATATACGCTCTCGACAGGCTGATCGATGGCGCTGATGTCAAACTGCACGCCTTTTGCCGTCGCCATCATCTGATCCATGACCTGCGGGAAAATGATGAACAGTCCAAATTCCGACGTCATCATTGTGAATCGGCGTTCCAGATTTTCAGGCTCAAACGGACCGGGATCGAGGGTCAGCTTTTCCGCCGCCAGCAGCATCTGACGCACCTCTGGCAGAAGCGCGCCGGCGCGCTGCGTCAACTGCATCGACTTTCCCACTCTTACCAGCAAGGGATCATGCAACTGATCGCGAAGGCGGCCCAACATGCCGCTCATCGTCGGCTGGGATACGCCAATCTGCCTCGCCGCCACCGTCACATTCCGACTGTGCAACAGGGCGTCGAGGGCGGGTAGCAGATTCAAATCCAGCTCAGCCATGGCCTCTCCTGTCGGCCGTGTTGTTTCAGAAGTGTACCCAATTATCGGAAAAGCCGATAGCATCATTTGGTCCGGGCATTTTTCAACGACAGGCGGCGTCTTTACCCTTCGATCCAATCACAATCATAAGGGATGAGGACATGAACCGGATGACCAATCCACCGCAGGCCGATGACTGGCTGAGTATGGAGCCTGCGCCTGATGTGGATGAACTGATCGAGCGGGCCGCTGCTCTGCGCCCCATGCTGTTCGACCGCGCTGCACAGACGGAGCGGGACCAGTGCGTGTCCAAGGAGGTCACGGCCGAACTAGTTAGAGCAGGACTATACCGGATCTGCCAACCTCGCCGGTTCGGCGGATACGGGTTGCCGCCTTCGGTCATGTTGCAGGTTGGCTTTGAGCTTGGCCGCGCATGTGGAAGCACCGCCTGGTGCGTCATGATCGGCAATGTGAATGCGTGGATGACGTCTTACTGGCCGATCGAGGCGCAGCAGGAAATCTGGGCGGAGAGCAGCGACGATCTGGTGATTGGAACCTTCGTTCCGACTGGTAACTGTTCACCGGCGCCTGGCGGATATCATGTCAGCGGACGGTGGCCGTTCGGAAGCAATTGCGATCATGCCGCATGGATGTTCGTTGGCGCGGCGCTGCCCGATGCGGACGGGAAGCCAGCGGATGTGGGGTGGTTCATGATCCCGCGCGCCGAACTGGGCATTGATCATGATAGCTGGCGGGTGAGCGGCATGCAGGGCACTGGCAGCAAGACCCTGTTCGCCAACGACCCGCTATTCGTGCCCGATCACAGGATCATCAGATTTTCGGATGTCATGCGCGGGACAACGCCGGGGCCAAAGGAGGCCGGGCTGGACATGTCGATGTTCGCCTTCACGACCTTTGGCGCGCTTGGTCTTGTGGCTCCGCTGCTGGGCATGGCCCAGGGCGCTTTGGACTGGTTTTCCGACACCATGCAGAAAAAGGTGAAGACCAGCCTGAAGCCGGGTGGCGCAGGAACGGCTGCCCAAAGTCCGTTCACCCAGACGCGAATCGGTGAGGCCTCGGCGGCGATAGATTCTGCTTTTTGTCTTTTGTTGGCCGATCTCGCCCCGGTGGAGAAAAAGGTGATGGAGGAGCAGTCGCTGACCGTCACGGAGCGGATTCGTATTCGCCGCGACATCGGCTTTGCCGCGGCGCAGTCGGTTCGAGCGGTTAACCTGCTGTTCGAGGGTGCGGGGGCATCCGCGGCGAGTCTGGATGCGCCAATCCAGCGATACTGGCGGGATATAAACGCCGCCGCCCGCCACGCGACGCTGGATGTGCAAACCATATATAGTCTGGTCGGTCAGGACAGGCTCGGCGTTCCGACTACCTCTCCCTTCTGAACGCACTTTGCCGCGCTGGAAGCGCCGCATGTCAGGAAATTAATTGGAGGTATAAGTCCCATCTTGACGGATGTGAATCAAAAGAGGATACACTTTTCTCGATGATCCATCGCATGAACCGGATGCGGAGAGTGGATCTGTCAACGAAATATAACTTACCGGAGGGCGAAGATGAACATGAAGGGCACTCGAAAGCTGTGGTTGGCGGGCGCGAGTCTGGCCGCAATCATAACGCCGGGAACTGCGTTTGCGCAGGCCGGCGAAGAAGGCGCGCAGAGCAGCGGCGGCATTGAGGACATCGTTGTGACCGCGCAGAAGCGCAGCGAAAATCTGCAAAAGACGCCGGCGGCGGTCACGGCGCTCTCGCCGGAAGTGTTGACGCAGGCGGGCGTCACCGATCTTCGTTCGGTGCAGGCGCTCGTTCCTGCAGCGCGGTTCCAGCCGGAAGGCAACACGACGCAGGTCTTCCTGCGCGGCATCGGTTCGAACCTGGACTTTGCAAGCATCGAGCAGTCAGTCTCGTTCAACTTCAACGGCATCTACATCCCGCGTGAGGGCACTAGTGCGCCACTTTACGATCTGGAGCGTATTGAAGCGCTTCCGGGGCCGCAGGGTACACTTTACGGCCGAAGCGCAATTGGCGGCACGGTCAATGTCAGCTTTGCCCGCCCCAAGCATAAGACAGAAATTTCCGGCGTTCTGGAGGCAGGCAATTACAGCCTTCTCCATGGCACGGTGGTCGGCAACGCGCCGCTCACGGACACGCTGGCGATCCGCCTGGCCGTCGATTACATCTATCACAAGGGCTATATGGAAACCGGGTCGGATTCCAAGGATACGATATCGGCCAGGATCGGCCTGCTCTATGAACCGAACTCCGACGTTTCGATCTATTGGTGGGGTTATACCGCGCATAAATATGGATCGACCCCGAACCTTGTGAACAAGGGTCTGGACCCCAATACCTTCACCTTCAGCGAGAACGCTTTCCTGCGCGATCGCCCGTGGGACGATCTGCGTCCGGGGGCGCTGGCAGGAACCGCGCCGTTCGGCCAGCCGACCCGGTCGGAACAAAATTATCGCAACTGGGTGACGGGCGCAGAGGTCAACTTCAACCTGAGCGACGATGTGAAGCTGACCTATATTCCCGGCTATTTCTTCCTGCATTCAGAGGTTGAGCCTTATTGGCTGGGCGTCATTCCCGCCTACAAGCTGGACCGGTACAAGGAGATTACGCAGGAACTGCGCCTGAGCGGGAATAGCGGGAAGCTGGACTGGTTGCTCGGTCTCTACGGCTATCGCGTGACCGGGCGTGGACAGGGCAGGGTGCTGATCAACACGCCGCTCGAATTCTTCTCGTCCAACGTGCTTTCGAACAAGTTGGAGGGCGCTGCGGTATTCGGCCAGGGCACGTACAGCATTTCCGATCCGCTGCGCGTGACCATCGGCGGCCGCCTTGGCACCGACCGGCGCCGGGCGAACGGCATCTCGCTGGAGGACCAGGTTACGCCTTATGCCTTCCGCAACACCTATAAGCGGTTCGACTATAAGGTCGGTGTCGAATTTGATGTGGCGCCGCAGATCATGCTCTATGCGACCTATCAGACCGGCTATCAGCCAGGCACCTATAACGAGACTTTCGCCACGCCAACGCAAACCAATGCGGTTAAGACGGCAACGCTGGATGCCATCAGCGGCGGTTTCAAGGCGCGCTTCTTCGACAACAAGCTGCAGATCAACAATGAGGTGTTCTTCTACACCTATAAAGATCTGTTCATGCAGCAATATGACGCGAGCAAGGCGTATAACCAGATCTTCAACGCCGCCAAGGTCACCATTCCGGGCAATGAACTGGACATCGTGTTCCAGCCGACGCGGGACGACCAGCTCAAGTTGAACGTCAGCTACATCAAGGCGCGCAACAAGGACTTCATCACGCCGGCCGGTGACAATTATAACGGCTTCAGCACGCCCTATGCGGCGGACTGGACGATCAGCGGCGGCTATTATCACGACTTCCATTTCGGCAGCGGCTATCTGCGCGCCCAGGGCGACGCCCGTTATGAAAGCTCCTTCTGGTCCGACTTCGTGCACACGCCCGGCGTTCGTCAGAAAGCCTATGTGAAGGCCAATGCCAACATCACCTATTATGCCGACAATGGCGGGTGGAGCTTTGGCGCGTGGATCAAGAACATCACCAATGAAGCGGTTATCGCGGCGACCGCTGCAGCGGGTATTCCCGGCCCTGCAACCGCCTATCTGGAGGCGCCGCGCACCTATGGTGTCCGTGGAACCTTCAATTTCTAAATGCGGAGACAAATGTGAGTGCAATGCTGAAGGACAAGGCGATATTGGTGACAGGCGCGGGTGGCGGGATAGGGTCCGCCTCCGCCCTGGTGCTGGCGGGGCACGGCGCGCGATTGATACTGACCGATGTGAACAGGGAAGGGGGCGAGGCCGCTTGCGCAGCGGTCAAGGCCCAGGGCGGCGAAGCCTATTTCGTGCCGGCCGACCTTTCCTCCGAACAGGAGATCGCCGGACTGGTGGACGCCACGGTCAAGCAGTTCGGACGCATTGACGGCGCGTTCAACAATGCCGCGGTCGAACAAAGCAACCTGCCGCTGGACGAGATCACCATGGAGGCATGGGATCGCGTCATCCGCGTCAATCTGACGGCGATATTCGTAAGCTTGAAATATCAGGCGCGTGCCATGCTGAAGCAGGGCGGGGGCGCTATCGTCAATACCGCCTCATCTCTGGCGCAGGTGGGACTGGCCGGGGCTTCGGACTATTGTGCGGCGAAGCATGGCGTCTTGGGCCTGACCCGTGCGGCGGGGGCCGATTATGGCACGCAGGGCGTGCGCGTGAATGCAGTCTTGCCAGGCATTACCCGGACGCCGATGATCCAGCGCCTGAGCGAGGATCCACAATTGTCCGCCACATTTGACCGCTTGCGGTTGAGGCACTCCATGGGACGGTTCGGCGAACCGGGCGAGATCGGCGAGTCCGTGGCCTGGCTGTTGTCCGACCATGCCTCCTTCGTCACGGGCGCGGCCATTGCTGTGGACGGCGGCTATCTATCCATCTGAACGGAGTCACGCACATGTATACCCTGTCCTATACCATTCCCGTGAATCCTGAGGGCGTCGAACCCAAGGTCACTCAGGCCCAGGTCTGGCGCGGGCTGGAAATGAAGTGTGAGAATGCCGTGCCGTTCGTCAACGGCATGACCCAATGCGACGTGCTGGAACGCAAGGACAATACGATCCTGCGCGAAATCACCTTTATGGGCGGACAGAGCAAGGAATTCCTGACGCTGTTCGAGCCTGTGAAAGTCCAGTTCGAACGGCTGGATGGCACAGGCTGGATCGACAACACGCTGAGCGAGTCAGAGCAGGGCCTGCTGCTGACCTTCACCTTCGGCATCAAATTCCCCGGTATCGAAGAAAATAGCGCTGCGGAAAAAGAGAAGGGGGACAGCATGCGCGGCGCCTATGTCGGCGCTGTGGAGGCTACCCTGAAGCGGGTGCGCCAGATGGTGCAGGACGGCGAACTCTAAAAAACAAGACATAGCAGGAGAGACTATCCGTATGCGGCGGTTTGAAGGAAAGACCTGCGTCGTCACTGGCTCAGGAGGAAGCATCGGCCGCGCAGCCGCGCTGCGCCTCGCCGCCGAGGGCGCGAATGTCGTCGGCTGTGATGTCGTTGCGGCAGGGGCCGAGGAAACGGTGCGCCTGGTCGAGGAAGCGGGCGGCTCAATCATGTCCGTCCACCCGTGTAACCTGACCAGCAAGAGCGAATGCGAGCGGCTGGTTGCTGCTGCAGTGGAGCGGTTCGGCGGTATCGACGTGCTCTTTAACAATGGTGCGATGGCCTATTTCGCCTGGATCGAGGAGATGGACGACATCACCTGGAACAAGACGATCAATGAGGAACTTGATCTCGTCTTTCTACTGACCAGGGCGGCGTGGCCCGAACTCATCAAGAGCCAGGGCGCGATCGTCAACACGGCCTCTCTGTCGGCCTGGGCGGGGATCGAATTATTGCCCGGCCTTGCCCATGCCGCAGCGAAGGGCGGCGTGCTATCCATGACGCGTCAACTGGCGATGGAGGGCCGAAAGCACGGCATCCGCGCAAATTCCGTGTCACCCGGCACGATCGAAACCAACCAGACCCGCTTCATTCTGGAGGACCCAGAATGGTGCAAGGTGCAGCTAGGCCGCGCCATGATGAATCGCATGGGCCAGCCGGAGGAGGTCGCCAGCGTGGTGGCGTTCCTCGCCAGCGATGATGCCTCCTATGTGACTGGAGCAGACATCGCGGTCGATGGCGGCGTGCGCGCCTGGTGAATGGAGCCCGGCCGACACATTCTGACATAGCATACGGCAAAAGAACAAGAAGGAGAGTTCGAGTGACCAATGAGGAGAAACTGCTCGAACTGTGGGAGGACAAGCAGGTCGCGAAGGTCCTCCTTCGCTTCGGCCGCGCGCTTGATACCGGTAATTGGCCGGCATACCGGTCCTGCTTCACGAACCCGGTCAATATCGATTTCAAAAGGCTGACCGGCATGGACGAGGTTAGCGTCGATGCCGACCTGTGGACCAAATTCGCCGAGCAGATATTGACGCCGGTGCGCCGTCATCATGTCTATACCAATTGGGATATCACGGTGGATGGCGACAAGGCACATGCGCTTGTCTACATGACCGCCCGCCACTGGAAGGGTACGGACCGGGGATCATCGGACAATACCCAATATGGCTGGTACGATTTCTGGCTCGAACGGTCCGGGGACGGCTGGCTCATCAATCGTGTGAAGCATGACTTCCAATGGGTGTCGGGCAATGACTCCCTGCTTGATGTGCATGAGCCTGAGCTGATGAAAACCATGCAGCAGATATTCTGCGAGGAGAATTTCAACGCCGCCAAGGCATTGCTGGGCGCGTTATGACTGTAATGGCGGAAGTTGCAGGGCTGACCCAGACGCCCCGCTATCCTTATTGCCCGATCACCCGTGACCGGCGCTTTGCCTTGCCGGGCGGGGCGCGGGTGGCGATGGTCATCTACCTCAACATCGAACATTTCCCGATAGACGTGCCAGCGCCAGCCCATGCGGTCTATCCCGGCACGCAGCATCTGGTGCCCGACATCCTGAATTATGGGTGGCGGGACTATGGGAACCGGGTCGGTATCTGGCGGCTGATGGACCTGCTGACTTCTCTGGGTTTGCGGGCGAGCGTCAACCTTCATGCCGATGTCTGCCGCGAATATCCGGAACTTGTCCGGGCGGGACAGGCGCTGGGGTGGGAGTGGATCGCGCAGGGGCATACAGCCGCGAATATCCTGGGCGCCATGGGGGAAGATGAAGCCCGCGCCGTCATTGAGAGCTCTGTCGCCGCCATTGAGAAGGCTACGGGTATACGGCCCAAGGGCTGGCTAAGCTCTCATCTCTCTGAAACATGGTCGACGCCGGACTTTCTGGCCGAGGCGGGAATAGAGTATGTGTGTGATTATGCCTGCGACGATCAGCCGTTCGCCATGCGGGTCCGGCAGGGCAGCCTTTTGTCCATGCCTTACACGTTGGAGTTGAATGACGTGCCGGGTGTTCTCGGCAAGGGGCTGACTGCGAGCGACTTCGCTGATGTCATCATCGATCAGTTCGATGAACTTTACCGGGAAGGCGCGGACATTCCTCGTGTCATGCCTATCTCCCTTCACCCCTTTATTTCAGGGCATGCGTTCAGGACGCGCCATTTGCGCCGCGCGCTGGAGCATGTCGTGGGGCATGAGCAGGTTTGGCTCGGCACCTGCGGCGAACTGAACCAATGGTATAGGCAGACGTGCGGTACAGAGCCATTTGAGGCTTTGCGTTAAACTGGAACCATAAAATGGGAGAGGGTCATGCAGGATCATTGGGTGCTTGAGCGTTTCCGGGCGGTAGACCGCAAGGACATTGACGGTTTCCTCAACATGCTGACCGACGATCATAAATTTGTCTTTGGCGGCCGCCCGCCGGTGATCGGCAAGGCCGATGCGCGCGAACAGGTGCTGTTGTTCTGGTCTATGATCGGCAGGCTGAAACATAATATCTGGCGGGTCACCGAAGCCGTCGACATGGTCTTTGTGGAAGCCAATGTCGATTATGAGCGTTCCGACGGGAAATGGGTGACGGTGCCATGCTGCGATGTGATCCGCATTCGCGGCGACAAGATCTGCGAACAATATGCCTATCTGGATCAAAGCCCCGTATGGGCGGAGGCGGCATGATCTGACGGCGTGCCGGCCGAGGCATGCGGCGCATTCCCATGAAGGGTTCCAGCGCTCGCATGCCTGCTATTTTGGACAGTCAGCCGTTTAATCGTTGAAGAAGCGGTTCAGGCGATCCGCAACCCAAACTGGATTGTCGAGGGAGAAGGTGTGCCCTGACGCCGGTACGATGTCGGTCTGTATATCCGCCGCAACTTTTTCGACACAGGCCAAGGTCTGGGCCTGAGGAATGCCGCGTTCTCCGCTCAGCACAAGAACGGGCATGGCGAGTTTGGCAGTGAATGCGGCGCGGTTCTCCTGCCCATCGGAGACCATCGTTGCATAATGTTTGAACCCTTGGCGCATGCCGCCCGGCGCGACATAGTGAGGGAGGAACAAGCCCATCGCAGTTTCGGCAGCGTCCGGCGATGCGGACATCATCGACATTGTCGGCAAAAGATAGGCGCTTTCCTTCCCTTCCGTCAGAAAAGCGGCGAGGTCCGCCTGGGCATGGAAACCGAAATGCCAATAGCCGCCGGTGGCGGGATTCATCAGTTCTTCCAGACCAAAGCCCGGTATCAGGGATTCGGCCAGAACGAGATGAGCGATTTCTTCGGGGTGCCGGGACGCATAGGCATAAGCGACCATCGTGCCGATATCCGTGCCGACCAGGTTGATCGTGGCAAAGCCCCACGACTGGACGATCGCGCGGATATCTTCCGCGACACTGACTTTTGAGAAGCCGTCTTCCGCATGAGCGGAATAGCCCAGCCCGCGCAGATCAGGGGCAATAACGGTAAAGCCCGCATCAGCGATCAAGGGCATGAGTTGGCGCCACAGCGCCCAGGTGTAGGGCCATCCATGTACGAGCACGACGGCAGGGCCGGCGCCTCCCGACACATAATGTATGCGCGTACCATTCACGTCTGCAAAATGATGGCGAAAACCATCGAGGCCATCGACGGGACTGTCATTCGCCGGGGCGGGCTGTGGCGGCGATATGGTGGGGATTTGCATAAGGTCTCCAGTTGGGGGATCAGAAAGCACCGGCGATCGCCGCGGCTAAAGGCGTGGGAGATTTGCCCGACAGTTTTTCGATATCGCCGGTTACGATGTCATAGGCGCCATCGACAAAGCTGTGCTGCATGCTGATTACGGCATCGATAATGAAGCCGGGGATACCGGCGCTCTCCATGCCACCGCGAAGCATATCCTCCGGCATCGCCATGAAGGCCAGCGGCTTGCCGGCGGCGGCAGCGAGAATGTCCACACGTTCCGCGCCAGTCAGCGCTACGGGGCCGGTAAGATTGTAGATCGCGCCCGAATGCCCTTCACTCGTCAGCGCTCCGGCGATGGCTGCGCCGACATCGTTTCGAGACACATAGGACACGCGATTTTCACCCAGTCCCGTCAGCATTCCCATGCCCAGGCCCATCCGGGCTTCCTCGACCAGCGTCTCCGAAAAGAAATTCATCCGCAGGATCGTCCATTTGTTCCTGGCCTGCCGGATCAAATGCTGCTCGGCGATCCAATATGCCGCGCCGATCGCAGGTTCGGATTTCTCGCGCGTGCCTGCGGCTGACAGCAGGCATATGTGGCCGACATCAGCCGCGATGGCGGCATCGATTGCGGCGACGATCTGACGCGCCCGTACGCCCGGCATCAGGTCAGGGCCAGGAATGATGATGAGGCGGTCAAGCCCGGCATAGGCGCTGACAAGGCTTTGGGGGGCGTCCTGGTCGCCGCTGCGCGGCTCGGCAGGGGAGGGTACAGCGTCCGGTGTGCGTGAAATGCCGACTATGGACGCTTCGCCCGCACGGGACGCCAGTTCGGCAATCACCACTTTGCCCAACTGGCCGCTAGCGCCGCTCACACCGATTTTCATGCTGGATACTCCAAGACAGTTGACACGAACATTTTGTGCGTGCGGATATGCTTGGCAGAAAGTGGATGCACAAGAACGCACAAATTTGTTCGTTTGCGGATCGCCAGATTGGATCGGGAGAATGGAATGAAAAATCCGGAAACTTTAGGAATAGCGGGCGAAGATGCGGAGGATCCCGGCAGGGAATGCGTGGCGCTGGCGCAGGTCATCGACCGCATCGGCGACAAATGGACTGTAATGGTCGTTGGACATCTTTCATCCGGCGCGATGCGTTTCAATGCGATCCAGCGCGCGATTCCGGGCATTTCCCACAGGATGCTGACGCTGACCTTGCGGGGGCTGCAGCGCGACGGGTTGGTGGATCGACGGTCTTTTGGCACCGTGCCTCCACGGGTGGAATATAGGCTTACGGCTCTGGGCCAATCCCTCTGCGCGCCGCTCACCGCTCTTGCCGCGTGGGCCAGCGACCACCGGCGCGACGTGGAGACGGCACGCCACAGATATGATGCAGGGGATTCCTGACGCATCTCGCGGAATATGGGCTTTTGGTCCGGCATACTCCTCCTCCTCCTCCTCGCGACCCTTTTTCTTTGGGGCGGTCATCGTCACGGCTGACATTGTCTGCCTTGTCGCACTATGTATACAGTTGTTGACTTGTTGTGGCAAGGCTGACATCTGAACACATTGTTGGGGAGAGGCCCCTGTTCCGCAGAAAAAGGTGCGACATGACAAACGTGGTGCGTGGAGTGGATCATATCGGCCTGACGGTGCCGGAGATCGGGCCTGCCGAAAGCTTCCTGGTGGAGGGGATGGGCGCGCAGTTCATGTATGAATTGCTGGGGGCCGGAATGCCCCCGCTTAAGGGGCCGGAAGTGGAAAAGCTTGTTGGCATACCCGAGGGCGCGGAGATCAATGTGGCGCGCATGTATAAGCTGCCCACGGGACCCGCGATTGAGCTGTTCCAATATACATTGAAGGATCAGCGCCCGGCATTGAGGGTGTGCGATGTCGGCTGGCAGCATGTGGCGTTATATGTCGATGATATCGACGCCGCCGTTGCGAAGATGGTGGCCGCTGGCGGCCGGCAAATGGCCGAGCCATGGGACATGATTGGCCCGGAGAGCGGCGATGGCAACCGCTTCTGCTTTATCATGGCGCCGTTTGGCGCGATGATCGAACTCGTGACCTATCCTGAGGGGCAACTCTATAACAAGACAACGGCGCTCAGGCGGTGGAAGCCCGAACGGCAGTAAGCCAGGCCGCGTTTCAGCGCTGTAGGTTGCCGCCCCGCCAGCAGCTTTGCAGGCGGGGCTAATTTCAACGAGCGTCAGGAAATCTTGTAAGCCCCGCCGTCGACCACAACAGACTGACCGGTGATGAACGCCGCGTCATCGCTGGTCAGGAACGCTACTGGTCCGGCCAGGTCGTCCGGCACGGATATCCGTTTGATCGCTTGGGTTTGCGCCAGCATTTCCTTGTTTTCCGCAGACATGAAGGCAGTCCCGGGTGTTTCCGTAGGGGCGGGCAATACGGCATTCACGGTTATGCCGTCGACGCCCAATTCGTTGGCCAGTCCGCGTACAAACCCCAGCACCGCCATCTTGCTCGCCATATAATGGCTCATGCCGGGGATTGCGTAACCAATGGAGTTGGACGAGATGTTGACGAAGCGCCCCCATTTTTCGCGGCGCATGAGCGGCGCGAAGGCCTTGGCCGAATAGAAATGCGCATCGATGTTCACGGCAAAGGTTTTCCGCCAGAGCTTATCGTCCAACTCGTCCAGCGGGCACATGGGATAGATGCCAGCATTGTTGACGACGATATCGCCCCTTCCGAACATCCCATCGGCGGTTTTGGCAAGCTGCTGCCATGCATCCGGTGATGTAATATCTGCGGTGACGCTCGTATTTTTGGCGCCCGTTTCCTTTTCGATCATCTCACTGGTCTCGATCGAATCCAGCATGTCGACCAGAATGAGCTTGGCGCCACGGCGGGCCAAGGTGACGGCAATGGCCTGGCCGATCCCGCGCGCCGCGCCAGTGACGATCGCCACCCGCCCGGAATGTGTCTTTTCCATGTTTCAATCTTCTCCAATCCACGGTGCCCAAAACTGAATCCAAATGCCGCAGAACGCCTGTCCGCGCACAGCTCTGTGCCAGGTCCTTCAGGATGCGGTGGTGCTCGATAAGCAAAAAGATCATGCGGCTTAGCCGTATCCACTTGCATACACTATTGACATATGTATGCAAGTGGATACATGTCGGCGAAAGGCCGCAGCAGGGCGCTTGTTCAAGGCCGAGCCAAATCTGCTGCGTTCGCCTGACCGGATATTTTTAGGAGAGTGGGATAATGGCTTCCAACGCGAACATGAAATCCGCCGCTTCGGCGATACCTACGGATGAAGAATTGCTGGAACGCGCGCGGGAAATCCGGCCGCGCCTGGTGGAGCGCCAGGGGGAAACGGAAGCGCGCAGCTTCTATCCCGAATCCACGCATGAGGAGTTCACCAACGCCGGCTTCTACAAGATGCTCGTGCCCAAGCGGTATGGAGGATATGAATGCGATGTCCTCACCTATTTCAGGATTGTGCGTGAGGTGGCGCGGGGTTGTCCCTCGACTGGCTGGATGCTCAGCCAGTCGATCAACCACACGCTGACTGTGGCGTCCTTTTTCGCGGAAAGGGCGCAGGCGGAAATTTTCGCCAGCGGCGAGTTCCGCGCCCCGCTCACGGCGAAGCCGGAGGGTACGGCCGAGAAGGTCGAGGGCGGTTGGAAGATCAACGGATTCTTCCACTATAATTCGGGCGCGCCCTATTCCACCCATATGATGTCGCATGTGTTCCTCATCGACCCCGAAACGGGGAAGAAGGGCGCGCCGATGATGTTCATCGCGCCCCGCGACACATATGAAATCATGGATGACTGGGGCGATGTGCTGGGGCTTCGCGGTTCGGGATCGCACAGCATCAAGGTTGTGGATGCCATCATTCCTTCCGACTATGCGACGCCGGGGCAAACCTTTCTGACGATGGATCCCAAGAGCGCGATCGGCATGGATCTGCACGGCAATCCGCTCTACGGCGGCAGCACGCTCAGCTTCTATATGCTCGGTGGGTCGAATGTGGCGACTGGCACGGCGAAAGGCGCCGTTGATTGTTATGAGGAGCTGATGGGATCGAAAACCATTCCCAGCCCGCCATTCACGCCCCGGTCGAGCGATGCCGACTATCAGCGCTGGTTTGGCCGCTCAGTCGGCCAGATCGCCACTGCCGAATGCGCGCTCGATGCGGTCGCCCGCGAATGGATTGATCTGTCGGCCCGCAAAGCGTGGAAGCGGGAGGAGGATGTCCGTTTCGTCGGCATCGGCCATGAAGTCGTCAACAATCTGGCGTGGAAAGCGATTCAGGAGGTTGTCCGCACCTGCGGTTCGACCAGAATTCGCCGCGGTGAGCGGATGGAGCGGCTGTGGCGCGACTATTCCCAATTGTTCAGCCATGGGTGGCAGTTCCTTTACGATCTGTCCGCCCGCGATCTTTCGCGCGAGCGGGTGCCGCCCCTGGCTGCGGAACCTGGCAATGACTGGTCCCCTACATTTGTGGAAGGTGCGAAAACGCCAGTGATCGGTGTCTGATAAAGATTGCCGGCAGGCCGATTGAAAGGTCTGCCGGCATCCGCTTGCCATCTTGCGTCTGAAGCTTCGCCCGCGATTTTAGGCAGGCGCTGGAATACTATTCAGGCGACTTTGCCGGAGATTTTGTCTGACGAGCTGGGCAGCGTTCCGGTAGCGGAACCCTCCGGCATATCCACGATCTTTTGCAGCGTTTCCGCCAACCATTGGTCGATGAAAATCTGTTCTTCCCGGCTTTCCTCGCTTTCCTCTGCGGTGAGGAGCTGGACAACCGTGAATCCCATCGAGAGCATAGATATCAAACGCGCGCGGGCTTTGGCGTCCGGGCCGTCAAGCCAGTCTGCGATAACGTCAACCAGTTGATGGTTCCATTTTTCGCTGCTGATGGCTCTGGCCTGCGGGTCGCCGATTGAAAGCGCCAGCATCGCGCCGGAATTCATCGTCGTGGCATGATTTTCCCGGAGGATATTGGCCTGCCTGTTACCGAAATCGGCGCGATCTTCGATCAGCAGATCGTCAAGCTTCAGGATTGAAGCCAGCGCTTCCCGGAACAGGCTGGCCTTGCCGCCAAAATATCGGGTGATCAGGTTCTGATTTACTTCGGCAGCGGCCGAGATGTCTCGAATGCCGACATCGCGATATCCCCGCGTCGAAAAGGCGTTTTGTGCAGCCTCCAGGATGCGTGCCTTCGTCTTTGTGGAATTTCGCGGGCGGGGAGGGGCGCTGTCGGCTGCTTTGGTCATCGCCTTGTGTAACATCCACTGGAATGTGGATGCAAATACCAAGCCGCATTCGCATGGGCGGCCGCGCCGGATAAAACCGGGCGGCGATCCCGCCCGAAGGTGCCGGCGCGGCGGCCGATGTCATGTCATCGTTGTTGGGAGAAGGGGCCGCCCTTCATCGACATGCCGGATGCGGAATCGACATTCACGATAATGGCGACGCCCTTCTTGTCCGGGTCAAAATTCCTCTCATTCTCGATCATCCCATTATAGACCTCATCATTCCGGGAAGCATCGGCGCGGGCCTGCCCCTTTATCGACAACAGCATCTTGTCGCCGCTTGGCAGAGGGCCAAAAAAGATGAGCGACAAATTGGCGTTCTTCTCAATCGCAGCGGCCAGCCCCGTGTCAGTGCTCCGCGCCCAAAGACCTATTTCATTTGCGTTGAGCACTTGCGCGCTGCCGCGCAGGGAGAGGGAAGGCTCCTGCTTCTCATTGACATAGGCGACCGCCACAGGCGCGCCCCGCTCATATGCCGCATCCACGGCTGCCTGGATATCGTCCGCTAACAGGTTGATGGTACTGGTCATTTAAGGTCTCCTTTCAGAAATTCAGACATGAATTGGTTGATGGGTAAGAGGGGGAGGGGGCCGGTCATTCGGCGCGCTTGCCGCCATCGACCACAATCGTAGAACCGGTCATGAAAGCGGCGTCGGAGCTGAGCAGCCAGGCGATGGCGCCGGCGATGTCCTCTGGCTGGGCAATGCGTCCCAGCGGATATTTCTTTCCCATCGTAATGGCGGCTTCATCAGGCGAAATCTCGCCCATCACCTGCCTTACGATGCCATCAAATTGCTCAGTGCGCGTGGTTCCGGGGCAGACGACGTTGATGCGAACATTCTGCGCAGCAAATTCCAATGCTGCAGACTTCGTCAGGCCAATGACCGCATGCTTCGCGGCGCTGTAAATGGAGCCGTGTGGCGTTCCTCCAAGACCGGCGACAGACGATAGATTGACGATCGCGCCTCCACCGGCCGCAGCAATGGCGGGTATCTGATATTTCATGCCCAGCCAGGCGGTTTTCAGATTGGCGTCGATGACGCGCGCAAAGAGCGCTTCGTCCGAATCCACGGCCGTCCCTACAGCCGCGGCGCCCGCGGCATTCACGGCGAAGTTCAACTGACCGTGCGTGTCGGCGATGGCTGACACGACTGCCTCAGCCTCTTTCTCTACCGAGAAGTCCGCTTGATGGACGGACGCCTTTCCGCCCTCGTTCCGAATAGCCGCCGCCACAGCGTGGAGCGTGTCGGCTCGGCGACCGCTTACGACCACATGAACGCCTCTTTTTGCCAACAGCATCGCCGTTGCGGCGCCGATGCCCGATCCGCCGCCAGTGATGAGGCAGGTCTTTCCTTCAAGCTCCATATTCCCTCCCGGTCGTCGGTCAGCTCCGCCAAAACTGTATGGAGTTTTGGCGGAAAGATTTTCCGATCCCATATTCTTAAACTCGATCCAGTCTGGCGATTCTCAAAAATATCCCCGAAATATCCCGTATTTTCTGGGATTTTTATCGGCGTTGACAAAGTAGTCAAGTGGATACATAATCGTTTTCGGATGGTCAATATCCCTCTGCGGCGTTCAAGAGTGTGCGCAGAGATCAATAAAAATCTGGGGAGGATTTGTATGAGCGGCTCATGCATTCACCGCGCATTGGCTTGCGGTACGGCAATGATGTTGGTGATTGGCTGCGCATTGCCCGCCGTCGCGCAAACCGCGCCTGCGGCGGACAATGCCGATGCCGGAGTGAACGATATTATCGTCACGGCGCGCAAGGCGTCGGAGAATTTACGGGACGTTCCCGTTGCGATAACGGCAGTCTCCGGCCAGCAATTGACCGAAGCGAAGATCGCCCAGATTGGCGACCTCACATCGCGCATTCCGCAATTGGTGGTATCCTATTCCGCGACCCAGCCTGCTGTGCTCATTCGCGGCTTTGGCACCGGAAACAGCCAATCCTTCGATCAGGCGGTCGGCAAGTTCATCGACAACATATCCTATGGCCGGGATCAGGATGCGCGGCTTCCCTTGTTCGATGTTGAACGTGTCGAGGTTCTGAAGGGGCCCCAGGTTCTGCTCTTTGGCAACAGCTCCACCGCCGGCGCTCTCAATATCACAACCCGTAAGCCGGGAGATGATTTCGAAGCGGATGGATCGGCCGCATATGAGTTCAATCATCAGGAAATTCTGGTTCAGGGCGGGATGACGCTCCCCATTGCGGAAGGTGCGAGCCTTCGCGTTTCGGGCATGTATCAGGATCTGAACAAAGGTCCCAATTTCAACGTCGCGACCGGCAGGCATGTTTCCACCGATGAGAATTATGCAGCGCGCGCCATTTTGCGGCTGAACCCTGCGGATGGCATCGAAGTGATGTTGAAGGCCGAATATGATCATATCCGCAACAAGGGGATGGTTGGCGAACCTGTTGCGCAGCCGCTCTTTATCCCGCCCATATTCGGATATCAGTTCCCGGAAGTGAATTATGATGGCCGGATAAATTCGGACAACAGCGTAGCGCCGCTTTTTGGGAATGATTTCCAGGCGCTCAATAACCAGACGTACCAGATGGATGTGAACGCCGATCTGCTAGGCGGTACGCTCACCTCAACGTCGGGATACCGGGACCTGGAAATGGGTCTTGGCGCGGCAGGCGGGCAGGATGTGCCGCTGTTTTCCGGCTATATCGGTTATCGCAACAAACAGTTCAGCCAGGAACTGCGCTTCGCCGGTAAATATGGAAGTTTCGATATCCTGTTCGGCGGATTCTATCAGTGGGAGAAGCGCGACAATATTACCGTGGCGGATTTCAATGCGGCCGCCATTGGCGTCCCGCTGCCGCCTTTCGCGCTTAACCTCCTGTCCCTGCAAAAGACGAAAAGCTATTCGGGATTTGGCGACGTCACCTATCACCTGACCGACGCATTCAGCATCGAAGCTGGCGCGCGTTACGCGATCATCACGCGGGATGGCAATCAATCGGCGTTGGCGGGAAATATCGTGCCTAACAAGAATTTCGGGCAGGGCATGGGCTGGGTGGATCTCAATCCCGCTCTCGATCCGGTGTTTTTCGGCTTTTTCGGGGTGCCGCCGCACAGCTTCTCCGGCCTGCATCTGCGCGAAACCCATTTTCAGCCGCAGGTCATCGCCCAATATAAGGTGAACAGTCACGATCAGGTCTACGCCAAATTCGTAAAGGGCGACAAGGCGGGTGGTTTCGATGTCGCCTATCAGGGCATTCCGGCCAACCCGGCCACTGGCACGCCGGTCATCGTCGAACCGGAAGGGACGCGCTTCCTGCCTGAAAAGGCGGAGTCTTTTGAGATCGGGTACAAGGGCATCACGCTGGATCGCAAACTCAGTTTTGCGCTGGCCGCCTTCTATACGACCTTCACCAATCTGCAGACCAATGCCTATGTCGGTTCCGCGACTGTCGCGGTGGTGGCGAATGTCGGCAAGGCGCGTAGCAAGGGGTTTGAATGGGAGTTCAACTATGCGCCCGTTGAAGGTTTGAAACTGGGTTTCACCGGCGCGTTCACCGACGCAAAATATAAGGATTTTCCTGGTGGGAGTTGTACGCGCCAGCAGGATCTCGACACCATTCTGGCGACCGGAAATCCCTTTGCCGTGTGTGTCCAGGACCTTTCGGGACACCGGACGCCCATGTCGTCCCGTTGGGTGGGCACCTTCTCCATCGACTATGAACAGCCGGTGGGCGACTTGATGCTTGGCGGCGGCGCGGTGCTCGCTGGCCGGTCGCACTACAACACGTCCGCCAATGATGAGCCGCTGCTGGAGCAGAAGGGATATATCACTGTCGATGCGCATCTGGACGTGAAGGCGGGCGACGGCACGTGGACCTTCTCCCTGTTCGGCAGGAACCTGACCGATAACCGTTACAATGAATATGGCAGCATCTCGCCCGGCACCAAGGATGGCCTTGTCGCTTTCCCGTCGAAGGGCCGCCAGATCGGCATTCGCGCGGGCTTCAACTTCTGATTGCAACTGCAGGCGGCGATGGCTGGAAAGCCGTCGCCGCCCATTTTTAGGGAGCCTGGCCTTTGATGCTCGAAGGAAAAACGGCGGTAGTTACAGGAGCGGCCAGAGGCATGGGGCGGGTTTTTGCCCTGCGGCTGGCCGCTATGGGTGCGCAGGTCGCCGCGCTTGATGTACTGGATTGTGCGGAAACCGTGAATTTGATTGAGGCGGCAGGCGGAAAGGGCCTCGCCGCGCAGGTGGATATGGCCGCCCCGGAATCTATCGTCGAAGCCGCAGACCGGGTCACCGCCATGTTAGGGACTGTGCAGATCCTGGTGAACAATGCGGGCATTCACCCCGTGCCCGTCGCTTTCGAGGAGATCGATCCAGCCTTCTGGCGGAAAACGATGGCGGTCAATCTGGATGGTCCTTTTCTGTTGATCAGGGCGCTTCTGCCAGGAATGAAGGCGCTCGGCTGGGGCAGGATCATCAATATTTCCTCATCCTCTGTGGACAATTCACCGCCGATGGGCGGAGCCTATGTCGCCAGCAAGGCGGGCCTGGTGGGATTGACGCGCACTTTGGCGGCGGAGGTTGGCCGTCATGGCATTACGGTCAATGCCATTGCGCCGAACCCGGTAAGGACTCCCGGCGCGCAAGTGCCTTTGTCACCGGAGATGTTCGACCTGATTGCTTCGCAGCAACCCGTGCCCGAAGTCATGGAAGCGGATGATGTAGGCGGCACCGTTGCGTTTCTCTGCACCGACGACGCCCGGTTCATCACCGGACAGAATCTCCATGTCGACGGCGGTGCGATCCGCAGTTGATTTGAGACAGTCGGGAAAACAGCGTGAAGAAGCCGTTTTATATCAGCACCCTGCTGAACAGCTCCATCATCGCCTTCCAAGAATGCGCATCCGCTGCAGCGTCATAACGGGCAAATTCCGGTCTGCCGATCTTGTCAGCGTCCGGGTTGGTGAAGCTGTGCACGACGCCGCCATAAAGATGCATCGTCCAGTCAACCTGACCCTCACGCATTTCCTTTTCAAAGGTCATGCGCTGTTCGGCGGGAATGCCCGGATCGTCCGCCCCAATGCAGACGAGTACCGGGCAGGAGATGTTGGATGCATCCTGCGGAGCATTTGTGGCGAGGCCGCTGTGAAAGCCGACTATGGCCTTTATCGGCGCGCCCGACCGCCCAAGTTCAAGCGCCATCGTGCCGCCGAAGCAGAAACCGATGGCCGCAATGCGGAGCGGATCGACCCATTCCGTTTTCATCACGGCGTCGAGCGCGCCCGCGGCGCGTGACCGAATACGCGCTGGATCGGGGCGCAATATGTCCAGCAGCGGCATCACCTCCGCAATGTCTGAGAATGTCTGCGCGTTGCCATGCAGGTCGCATACGATGGCTGCAAAGCCCTCGTCAGCCAGACGCCGGGCCTTGGCATGAACATGCGGGCCGGGGCCAAAGGCTTCGGGATAGAGGAGCACGCCCGGCGCCGTGGTCGTCCGCGCGTCGTCAATATAGAGCGTGGCCTTCATCGCTAGGCCGTCACCAGTATAGGCGATGTCCTGGGTTATGATTGTCATGGCCTATCCTTGATCTGTGGTTCGTGGTTGGGCGGGGGAGGGGATCAGATATCCGCAGGACGGAGCTGGCCTTCGCGCGCAAGCGTGAAATCCCATTGGACTGACCAATAGGGGCTGGAGAAGCCCAGCTTTGCAGCTTCCCCCGGTTCATCGACCAATTCAAAATCGGCGATAAGGGACTGCTTTACGCCAAAAACCGCATCTCCGGGCAGATAAGGGCAGTCGGGTGTGAATATGTGGGTTACCAACCTGTCATAGCCTGCAGCCTCCACGATGAAGTGCAGATGCGCCGCACGGTTCGGGTGGCGATCAAGGGCCGTCAGCATCTTGCCCACCGGCCCGTCGTCCGGAATGGGATACCAGCGCGGTTTGACCGACCGGAACCAGTAATAACCGTCAGCATCTGTCCTGAATATGCCGCGCAGGTTGAAGTCGGGTTGGATGCCCTTCTGCTGCACGTCGTAAAAGCCGTCCTCATTGGCCTGCCACACATCCAGCGTGACGCCGGCAATGGGCCGCCCCTCCGTATCGGTCACACGGCCGCGCACCAATAGCGGCTCTCCTTTTCCGTCCAGGCAGATATTCGCGCCCAACGGATATTCGGGCGCATTGGCGACATGGAATGGGCCGAGCACAGTATTCTCGGTCGATCCGTTGGGGCGATGATGATTGATAGCATCCACCAGCATCGACACGCCCAATACATCCGACAGCAGGATGAACTCCTGCCGCCATTCATTGCACATATGGCCGGTGTCGGTGAGGAACTGGATGCCCGTCATCCATTCTTCCGGCGTAACCTTCGCTTCCCTGACTGCTGCGTGCATATGGCGGACCAGGGTATTGACTACTTCACGAAGGCGAGGATTGGCGGCGGGGCCAGTGCGACTGCTTACGATCTCCGCAGAGCGATCTTCCTCGAACCAGGAAATGTCGGTCATTTCGCTTCTCTCAATCCTTGGCGGGCGGAGCGCCTTGCCAGGCGCGCGCTATCAGTTGGCGTATGGGATTTTCTTCGAGGGGGCGGGGGTTCCAATAAGGATTGGCGAATGCCCGGCCGGTCGCCTCGTCTATGCCCTCTTCCGGCATGCCGATGGCCCCCAGGCCGTGCGGCGCACCGACCTTCCGCGCCAGTTGGTGGAGGGCAAGCGCCGGATCGTCGCCGAGAACGGATTGGAGCTGCTGCCAGGCTTCTGGAATTGCAGGCGCATTATAGGCAAGCGCATGTGGCAGGATGATCGTGTGGGTTTCTGCATGCGGCAGGTCGAATGTGCCGCCGATCACATGGCAGAGCTTGTGATGCAGCGCCATGCCGACCGCACCGAGGCAGATGCCGCACAGCCATGCGCCATAAAGCGCGGCAGCGCGCGCGTCCCTATCCGAAGGGTTGTGGTTGATGGTTGGCAGCGCCCCTGACAAGGCGGAGATGCCTTCCAGCGCCATCAAGGAAATCACGGGATTGCGGTCCCGCGCATATAGCGCTTCCACGGCATGGGCGATCGCGTTGATGCCGCTCGTGCCCGAAAGCATTGGCGGCAGTCCGAGAGTAAGATCCACATCGTAGATCACCACTTCGGGCAATATCGCCGGGTCGGATCGGGTGGTCTTTGTGCCGTCAGACGTCTCGCCCAGGATGGGCGTCATCTCCGATCCGGCATAGGTGGTCGGCACCACGATCTGGGGCAGTCCGGTGCGAAGAGCGATAGCCTTACCCAAGCCGGTGGTCGATCCTCCGCCGATGGCGACGACGCCATCAGCGCCCAGCGCATTCACGACCGCCACGGCGTCCTGTGTGACATTCACCGGCGTATGCATGACAGCGCCAGCGAATATGTCTGCGGCTTTATCGCCGATGCGCTGCGCTAGCTTTTCTGCCTCGCTCCGCTGGAAGGGCGTGGATAGCACCAGCATCCGTTTCAGGCCGAGCCGCTCTATTTCATCGGGCAATTGGGCAATCGTGCCATGCCCGAAAATCACGCGGCCCGGATTGGCGGTGTAGGTGAAGGATTGGCCTGGGGAGAAAAGCATATCTTTCGACGCTACCCTTTAATCCACATTGGAAGGATTGGGCGGTGTCGCCGCCATTGTCTTGCCTTCGTCCAGGCCAAGCTGGAACAGCCGGTTGGCGTTGGCCCTGCCGATCTTCAACCGGTCGCTTTCGCTGATGGTGGCGTTGTCGAACCAGTTGGCGGCATGGTCGACATTTTCGAAAGGCCAGTCCGCAGAGAACAGGATGCGATCCGATCCTATCTCCATCATCGCATCCACCAGCGATTGCGTCCGGAAATTACCGGAGGTCGTGATGTAGAAATTATTGTGGAAATAATAGGATATGGGCTGCTTGGCCGGGTGCTTCTTGGGCATTTTAACCCATGCGTTCCGATGATCGATCCGCCACATGGATATGGGCAATCCTTCTCCCATGTGACCAACGATGATCGTAAGGCCGGGATGCTCGTCGAATAGGCCGGAACCCATCAGGCGCAGCGCGTGCACAGCGGTTTCCTGCCCAAATGCCCATGTCGGCCCAAGCAACCATTCATGGCCAGCATAGATTTGGGCATTTTGAGGCAGGGGATTGCGCGGATGCAGATAGAAGGGGACGTCCAGCTTTTCGACCTCTGCCCAGAAGGAGCGATACATGGGCAGATCATAATATAGGGTCTGGTCGCCATCCCCGGACTGGGAGAAACCGTTTACGAGCGCTCCCCGGAAACCCAGTTCCTTGACGCAGCGTATCACCTCCTGCGACGCGGCATCGGGGTCCTGCAGAGGGAGGGCGGCGAACCCCTGGAATCGGTCCGGCCGCTTGGCGATTTCCTCCGCCAGATAGTCGTTGGCGCGCTGCGCAATCTCTATGGCTTTGGCGGGATCGGATATGGCCTGCACAGCGGGAGCGTTGAGCGAGAGCAGCATCATTTCGATGCCGTTTTCATCCATTTCCCGCAGACGGCGATCCTGGATATCCAGAATGCGCGCCGACAATTCCGTCCAATAGTCGTCCGGTACAAAACCAGCCGAATCCTGAAGCGTTTCTGGAATGGCGAAATGTTCTTCCAGGGCTATTTTGCCTTGCATATCATACTCCCAAACATGTTCGCCGATGAGCGCAGCCGTCGATATCGAGCTATATTTCCGCGACATTGCGACAGGGGTGGGCGCGAAACGGCCTCATCGCACACGTCAGACTATTGGCGTCACCAGCTTGCCCAGAGAGCCTATCTCCAACTCCACAATGTCTCCGGCTTTCAGATATTGCGGCGGCTTTGCGCCATGGCCTACACCCGCCGGAGTTCCGGTCGCGATGACGTCTCCCGGCATCAGGGTCATGATCGAACTGAGATGTTCGATGATTTCGGCAACGCCGAACACCATTTGCGCGGTATTTGAATCCTGTTTGGTGATCCCGTTTACTGTAAGGCGCATCGGTATATTCTGGGGATCGGTCACGAACTGCGCCGGAACCAGGAAAGGCCCCATAGGCGCAAAGCCGTCAAATGCCTTATGCTGCACCCAATCGATGCCCACTGGCGGCCGTGTCGCCAACCAGTCGCGGCAGGACAGGTCGTTAAAATTGAGATAGCCTGCGACCATATTGAGCGCGTCGGCTGCGCTGACATTGGCGCAACGCTTGCCAATGACCACGCCCAGCTCAGCCTCCCAATCCATCATCTGCGACCGCCGCGGCACCGCCACGGGATCTCCATTGCCGCGAACCGTATTATTTACGGGTTTCAAGAAACTGTAGGGGTAAGAGGGCGTCATCGGGATCGCCATTTCGGCGATATGATCGTGAAAATTTGAACCGATACAGACAATTTTGCCGGGATTGGCGAGAGGCGAAGCAAATTTCGCGCTATGAACCGGGATGCCCTTTTCCAAAAATAGAGACTTTCCAGCTTCAACCTTCGCGGCGATTTTTGCGTTCCATCCTGACCAGTGGTCGAGAACCGGGGCAAGGTCATCCACAGGGCGGCCGGTGCTGTTTCCAATTTTTCCATCAAGCAAGGTGTCGATCGGCAGCAACATACCACCATGTTCGACCATCGCTTCTTTCCCGGCCGCGCCGCTTACCACCGCCAAACGGTATAATTCCGTCATTTCTATTCCCCGCCTTGTCCCATTGGGTTGTCATTTAAGTGCATGCTGAAGTTCCGTTCCGCGGCGCCCTCATCATCATTGCGTGCCGCCATGGCGGTACATGTGGTCATGGGCTTCCTGATCGTAGGACTGTTTGAATACGCCGCTGTCGCGCAGGCTCGCCGCAACCCTTCCCGCCGGGCGTTCGGATATCCTGTCAACGAACGCCATGAGCGACGGATATTCCTGCCGTGCGTCAGCGCCCAGGATGAAATCGATATTCCGGGTCCAGCCCCAGACCGCCATATCGACAATGGAATATTGGCCGTTGACGATCCATTCCCGTTCACTCAGCCGGTCGTCGAGAATGGCGTAATGCCGCCGCGCTTCGAACATGTAACGGTTGACCGCATAGTCCTTTGGCTCTGGCGCGAAATGGCGAAAATGGACTGCCTGACCGCAATAAGGGCCGAGGCCGGTCGCCGCGAACATCAGCCAGGAGCGCAATTCGGCGCGTTCTTCTGCGGTTCCTACCGGGTAGAATTGGCCGGATTTTTCGCCCAGATGGATAAGGATAGCGCTGCTGTCGAAAACGACAATGCCGTCATCCACTATGACCGGCACCTTGTTGTTTGGATTGAGCCGGGTGAATTCCGGCGTGAACTGGTCGCCCTTGAATGTATCGACGGGGACCAATTTGTAAGGAAGTCCCGCCTCCTCAAGAAAGAGGACGATTTTCGTCGGATTGGGCCCGAAGTGATAATAGAGGTCGATCATCGCAATGCACCTTGCTGGCGGTGGCTGATCAAGCTGCAAGTTTCGCCGCTATGCGGGCGACATGCGCGCCGAGAAACCGGGCGCCGTCCAATTCAGAAGGGCTGGGGAGGCGCGATCCATCGCCGGCCGTTACTGTGGTCGGGCCATAGGGCGAGCCGCCACGGATTTCATCGACCCCCATCTGACCCTGGAACGTCGAAGGAAGGCCAGCCAGCACCATGCCGTGATGCATCATATTGGTCAGCATGGAAAAGAGCGTGGTTTCCTGGCCGCCATGCTGGCTGGCCGTTGCCGTGAAGGCCGCTCCCACTTTCCCGACCAGCGCGCCCTGCATCCAGAGCGGGCCAGTTTGATCCCAGAACGCCGTCATCTGGGTCGGCATGCGCCCAAATCGTGTCGGTGCGCCCATGATTATGCCGTCATATCCGGCCAGATCCGCCGGATCGGCAAGCGGGGCTGTCTGCTCAAGTTTGAAATGCATGGCCTTTGCCACCTCGGCCGGCACTGTTTCCGCCACGCGGCGAACATCAGCTTCGGCACCCGCTGATATGACACCCTCCGCAATGGTGTGCGCCATCATCTCAACATGCCCAAAGGAGGAATAATATAGAATCAGCAGCTTGGGCATCTCTCTCACCTTCGTTGAATAAGTGTACGCACTATTATTGACGGTGCTCATTTGTCAACATCTGTATACATATTGACGGAAATCGATTTTGAAGGATATCCTCGAAGAATGGTGATGAATCTCGTGGATAATCCCGAAAAATAGGATGTGTAAGGCGTTTATCAATAAAGTGGGTGGACGCAACAAAAGAGTATGCACTAACATGATGTGGTCGGTTTTGGCAGAAGGCGGGAGAATGGATTTTTTCAGTCCGGGCTGCGGAGCCTGGGCGGTGGCGGCTGAGCGGCGCTGTTATCCTGCCGATCAATTTTAACTGAAAACAGGAGCCTATTTATGTCGGAGAGCAGCGTCATATTGGATGCGGAAGGTCAGTGGATGACCGATTTTTTTCGCGATGCAGACAAGCTTGATCTGCCTTTGTTGATGAGTTGGTTCGCCCAGGACATCGACCTGCGGATCGCGAACATGCCGCCCGTTATCGGCTGGTCCGCTGTGGAAAAATCCTTTGCCGACTTCTGGGCCAATCTCTCCGGCATGAGCCATCGCGCCGAAGAACTGGTGGTGAAAGGCGATAATGGCGCGCAGATGAGTATTGTCACCTACACCAGAAAGGACGGCAAAACTGTCTCAATGCCAGTGGCGAGCCATATCCGGCGTAACGCCAGCGGCAAATTCGATCGTCTCTGGATATATATCGACATAAACCCGCTTTTTGCGGAGTGATCTGCGGCCGATGCGGCACGGGAAGGAATGGGCAGCCCGCGCCGCATCGCCTTCCTCACTGCATCTGACGCCCTGAGCCTTGGCGAAATCAAAAAGGCGAAGCACTTCCCATTATGACGGGGAGGACGCTGCCATGACATGCCCGGCGAAGATCGGGCTATTGCGTGGAATTGCCGCGGTAAGCGCTGTTTTGGTGACCCCTACGGGAATCGAACCCGTGTTTCAGCCGTGAGAGGGCAGATACCGGCACATATCGGGACATCGCGGGACTTTGAAACCTCAGCTTTTCTGCCATATTCTGTCTTCTATTGTCTATAGGTGTCCCGGCATGTATATTACCGACGCATTACCGAAGGAATATCATGCCCCGCTCTGTCCGCGATCATCGGCTGGAAAACCGCACTGCCAGGCTGAAGCTGCCGGTGCGTGCGGAACCCTATTGGGTGCTCATCTCTGAAGGCTTTCACCTGGGCTATTATCGTGGGAAGAAGCTCGCCAAGTGGGTGGTGCGTTATCGTCCGCCTGGCCGGGCCGGTGGATATGAGAAGGGCACGCTTGGCGAACCGGATGATTACTCCGATGCCGATGACGTAGACGTGCTGAACTATGGGCAAGCGCAGGATCACGCTCGGAAGTGGCTGACGGGTAAGACTGGTGTCGAGAAGGTCACCGCCAATTATACGGTAGGCGACGCGCTGGATGATTATCTGAACGCCTTCACCGGCAAGGATAAGGTCAACACCAAGAGGCGGGCGGACAAGCTGATCCGGCCGATTTTGGGCCATGTCCACCTGTCGAAGCTGACCAGCGCACAGATCAAGAAGTTCCTGACCGACCGAGCCAACGCACCAGCGCGTCTGCGGACAGGGAAGGGGAAGGAGCAGCAGTATCGCCCGCTTGAGACTGACGATGCCAAGCGCAAGCGTCGGTCCACTGCAAACCGAGACATGACCGTTTTGAAGGCGGCGCTCAATCTCGCCTTTAACGAGGGCCATGTGGCGTCTGATGCAGCGTGGCGGAAGGTGAAGCCATTCAAGGGTGCCGATCGGGCGAAGCTTCGTTACCTAACGGATGACGAGGCGCGGCGGGTAGTGAATGGAGCGGAAGGGGTTTTCCGGAAGATCGTTCAGGCATCGCTTCTAACTGGTGCGCGCTGGGGTGAGTTGCGGCGGCTGCGCTGCGTTGATGTTGATCTTTCAACCGCAACAGCGTGGCTTCAGGAAACCAAGGGTGATGTGCCCCGCGTCTGTTATCTGGAAGCTGAAGGGGGCGAGCTATTCAAACAGCAAATGGCAGGGAAGGACGGTAACGCCCTGATATTCCCTGGCCCGACCGGTGCGCGGTGGAACGATGCGCAGCAAATTCGGCGCATGAATGAGGCTTGTAAGGCGGGAAAGGTTTCGCCACCGGCTTCTTTTCATGATTTACGGCGGACGTATGGTGCGCGACTGGCTCTGCGGGCCACGCCGATGGCCGTGATCGCGGAAGCGCTGGGCCATAAGGACGAGCGCATCACCCGGCGTCACTATGCCCACCTGTCGCCCAGCTATGTTGCGGATACGGTTCGCGCCAATGCAGCGGGACTTGGGATCGTCGAAAAATCGAATGTTGAAAGAATAGCCGAGGCGAGCGCGTGACCGACGCGCCGCGACGCGCTCGGAGAAAGCGGACTGTCGATCGACTGGCGTTAGACGAGGGCGATATCAAGCCGGTGTTTGATCCCGACGCGTGGGCCGATGACATCCTTGATATGCTTCAAAGCACGCGGAGATATTACTCAAAGCCTCAAAACAATGACGCAAGAGATCGAGCGGCCGCAGTTCTCGGTGTCGTCGTGAAATCTTTTATGCAGCATCCGCTGTTAAAGCGCGGAAAGGGGATTGAGGATTTGGAGACGCTGCGACATGCGTTGAAAGGACTTCGCCTTGGTCGGGTTCATCCGCTCATTGCAAGCGATGACGGCGTAGGAAGCGGCGCGCCTGCCACATCCGCTGAAAGAGAATTTAAGCTCTATGTGCTTGCAGCCGCCGTCATCCTGAAAGAGTCGAGCGTCCCTAAGCCTTACCAATATGTGGCGGAATTGCTCTATCGCGAGGGTTATCGCGGGAAGAAGTCACGAACCAATTTCCCCGCCTCTACTGTGGCAAACTGGCGCTCCGAAACTGACGATCAAGAATTAACGGGCCACTACATGAGGTTCCGGAGCAATCCCGAATTTTGGGGTGAAGCTACCTGGCCGCTTTCCCAGGCGCGCGCAAAGGCGCTGGCGCACGAAATTATCTCTCACCCCTGGATGAAGCTCTTAAATCCGCCAAGCTAACCAACTATCGGTAAAGGTCCGTTTTTACCGATTGTCCGCTGTTGTTTCTGGTCGTTGCAATACAACGGAGGACAACAATGGTTGTGACTAAACAAGGATTGGCGGCTGACGAGACCGCCCTTGCTTACACAGTGCCTGCGGCGGTGGAGGCAGGTAATGGCGCGGTGTCGCGCTCTGCGCTGTATATCGCAATGCGTGAAGGTCGCTTGAAAGCCAAGAAACTGGGGAAGCGCACGATCATCCTCCGGGAAGATTTGACCGCGTTCCTGGCGTCCCTTCCTGAATATCCGGTCGCGGCGTGATTGATCATGGCGACAGCAACGGTTCGGTGCGCCGATAGCACCGGAAATGGAAAAGGCCGCCTGGCAGGGCGACCCTCTCCGAAATTCAGCATCAGCAACGTCATCGAAGATAGCGCAGACCGGCTTCGCATTCAACTGCTGAGCACGAGGCATGGCGTTACCGGGCAACGCGCAAAGCTGCTTTCCAACCTGATCTGGGGAGGCGCGCATGTCTGATCCAGACCACAAGATCATCCTGACCTCAAATGGCTCCGGCTTCACCGTCCGGATCGATCCCCCGATTGAAGGTGAAGACCTAGACGGCGATTTTGACAGTTATCGCAACGCCCGTGGCTGGGCTGGCGGCATTCGCATGACGCGTGGCTGGCGGATAGTCGATCACGCGCTTGAGAATAATTCCGTCACCGATCTGGCGAAGGGAGGCCGCTCATGAACGGCGGTTATCCCAACAATCCCGGTTTTCGTCGGGGTTCACCCGACACTGCCCGGCGCGCCGCAGAATCAATGGCGGAGAGTGCAGCCAGCATCGAGGCACGCGCCTTGCGCGTCATCCGTGACGCTGGATGGTGGGGCGCAACCAGCGACGAGGTCGCCGACAAGATCGGCTTGCCCAATCACTATGCCGCCCGGCCGCGCATATCCGGCCTGCGTGCGAGGAAAGAGATCGCGGACAGCACCAGACGCCGGAAGAATGCGTCGGGTCGGCAAGCTGCGGTGTGGGTGCTGCCGCAGTTTGCCCCGCAGAAGGTGGAGGTGGGCAATGGATAGCGCCTTCTTCACCCATGCCCCGGCGTCACGCGCTCGTCTTGACGAGGCCTTCGAAGCAGCCCCGCTATTCTTGCGGCCGATGATTGAGGCGGTCCGCAATTATGGATGCGGTATGCTGACGGTCGGTCAAACGAAGAAGCCGTTCCGCCTGCCGGGCGATCGGCCCGCCATCGTAATCGTCGGCGATGATACCGACCGGGCATTGGGGCCGAAGGCTTTCAACTTCGCCTCGATGCGTCGGGTAGTCCGTGACTGTCATGCCTTCGCCGTTGTGAGCTGCGAGCCGCTCCCAGCCGTCTATGCCTGCGTAGCTTCCAGCGCCGTCCTTCTGCGCCAGAACGTCATGCTGGTCGAGACGCGGCCGGAACAGGAAGAAGCCTGGTCCAGCCTGATCCACAAGCTTGCGCCGGATCGACCGCTGCTGCGGGCGCTCGTGAAGGAGGCCCGACCATGATGGCGACGGACATCATCCCTTCCTTCCTTTCCGCGATGGAAGCGGCAGGTATGCGACCTGCCGAACCTATGGCTGATCGGCTTGGTTCTGACCTGATCCGGTTCTCCTGCGAAGGGGACCGGGCAGGAAAGCGCAACGGCTGGGCAGTGCTCCATACGGACGGCCGACCAGCAGGCGCGTTTGGCAACTACCGTTTGCAGGTCAGCGAGACATGGCGGGCTGAGAAGTCTGAACCGCTATCGCCGATCGAGCGCAAGCGTCGGGCTACGGAATATCGGAAGCAAAAGGCGGAACGCGAGGCTGCAAAGCTGAAGGCTCAGCAAGAGGCCGCAGAGCGGTGCCGAGAACGCTGGGATCGTGCTGGAGCGGTAGATCATCAGCATCCCTACCTGGTGAAAAAGAGAATATCCGGATGGGGCTTGAAGCAAGAGGGCAACCGTTTGCTTGTGCCGATGTTCGGTGCGGACGGCACGCTCTGGAATATCCAGACCATATGGCCGGATGGTGCCAAGCGCTTTGCCAAGGACGGTCGGCAAAATGGGCTGTTTTGTCTGGTCGGCCCCGTCGATGCAGTCGTGATGATCGGCGAAGGCTACGCGACCTGCGCGGCGGCGCATCGGGCAACCGGCCATGCGTTCGCGGTTGCCTTCTCTGCTGGCAATCTCATGGTGACGGCAATGGCCATCGCGGCTGGATATCCTGACTGCGATCTGGTGATCTTCGCCGACGATGATGCGCATCTGGTCGATCACCCAACAATTAAACGCAACGTGGGTCTGGAAGACGCCCGCGCCGCCGCTCAGGCGGTTGGCGGTCGTGTCGCGCTCCCGCCCAGGGAGGACATGTGATGGAAGCGAATAACGTAATCGGCGTTGATTTCGCAGATGGCCGCAGCGATGCCGCAATCCGCGACGCGATCAACGGCGCACCGCCTGAACCTAAGTCGCCGTGGGGGTTCTCGTATAAGCGGGAAGGCAGTTTTTTACCTCCGGCGACGACGATAATCCGCCGCTCTGGGTCTGCTCACATATCGACTTCCTTGCTCAGACCCGCGACGATCGCGGATCGGCTTGGGGCGTGCTGATGTCCTGGCGGGATCAGGATGACCGGGAGTACCGCTGGGCGATGCACAAATCCATGTTGGCCGGGGACGGCAGCGAAATCCGCGCAAGCCTACTCGATCGTGGCTGCCGTCTCGGCACCAGCGCCAAGTCTAAGTCCAAGCTGCTCGATCTTCTGGCGACAGTCTCCATCGATACCCGCGCAATGGCCGTCGATAGCGTTGGTTGGGCTGAAGGCGCATTCGTGCTACCGGACATCACGATCGGCGACACGCCATCCCAACGGGTCATCTATCAGGGTCCAGCGCAGCAGGATCACCCTTATCGCCAGATCGGCACGCTGGAGGATTGGCAGCAGCGCGTTGCTCGTTATGGCGCGGGGAACAGCCGGATCGCGGTCGCCATCGCGTCCGCTTTTGTCGGCCCCCTGCTCGATCTGATCGGCGAAGAAGGCGGCGGCATCAATCTCCGTGGGCCGTCATCTATCGGCAAGTCCACGGCGCTGTTCGCAGCGGCCTCGGTATGGGGTGCGCCGTCCTATGTCCGGCAGTGGCGCGCAACCGCCAATGGCCTGGAGGGTGTGGCCTGTCAGCATAGTGAAACGCTCCTTTGCCTGGATGAACTGGCCCAGCTCGATCCGAAAGAGGCCGGAAGCGTGGCATATATGTTGGCCAATGGCGTCGGCAAGGCCCGTGCTGGTCGATCTGGCGCTGCGCGGGCGGCTGCGCGCTGGCGGGCGTTCTTCCTGTCGTCGGGCGAAATCAGCTTGGCCGACCTGGCTGGGCGGGATGGACGCGTTGGCAAGCGCAGTGCTGCCGGTCAGGAAATCCGCATCCTCGATATCGAGGCGGATGCGGGCGTCGGGCTTGGCTTGTTCGACACGCTGCATGACGCTCCAAGCGGTGGCGTCCTGTCGCAGCGGATCAAGGAAGGGGCCGCGACGGCCTATGGCATGGCCGGTCCCAAATTCGTCGAGATGGTCTGCGAGAACCGGGAGCATTATGCCCGCGCACTTAAAGCGACGGTAAAAGCGTTCGCCGATGCCCATGTCCCTGCCGATGCCAATGGGCAGGTCCAGCGCGCCGCCAGAAGGCTCGGCGTAATCGCCGCTGCGGGTGAGCTTGCAACGCATCTAGGCATTCTGCCTTGGTCAGAGGGCGACGCCGGGCGGGCGGCAGAAGCGGTGCTCAAGACATGGCTCGCAGGTCGCGGCGGTGTGGGTGCTGCTGAAGATGCGGACGCCATCGCCAAGGTCCGGGCTTTCCTCGAACTACATGGGGCCAGCCGGTTCGAAGCGATGGACCGGGACATCAACTCCGATCTTCGTATCCAGAACCGGGCAGGTTTCTGGCGGAGCGATGATGACAGCCTGCGTGAGCACTTTATTCTGCCAGAGGTGTGGCGGTCCGAAGTCTGCGCTGGGATCGACGCTACTCGCGTTGCCCGTGTCCTGGCGTCCAAGGGGATGCTCCGGGAAGCCAATGGCAAATTCTCTGTCATGCAGCGCTGCCCTGGCATTGGCAACACGAGGGTCTACCACATCCTGCCAGCTATCTTCGGAGGTGAGTGATGAAGATGGAAGCCGCCAGCTTCGACCTTACCGCCCACCTCATTGCCGGAGTTACTGCAAATTCCGGTGAAACAGGTGAAACAGGTGATACAGCGCGGAAAGCAAAAGGAAATTCTGTAACACCTCAGATTTTACCAGGTGATACAGGTGCAACAGACGGGGCGGAAATGTTGCACCCGTTGCACCTTGACACCTTGGCCAGTGCAACGCGGAAACCCGCAGAAAACCTTGATGTTGCACCCGTTTCACCTGTTTCACCTCAAAAACATGATGTGGGAAATCGCGCTGTCCAGCTTGCCTGGCGCGAAGGCGTTGCCTCCCTCGATCCGGAGAAGCCGCGCGGCGGTTTCCATTGGCGGCGCTGGGATCATTTAGTGGCGGACTGCGTGCTGATCTTCAACGACATCGGAGAACAGGCTGCGGCGGATGGCTGGACGGCTGAGGATTTGTTTGGGGTTGATCCGGCTGGCGCGTCGGGATCGATCGTCGGTGGATTGGCTTGGCGGCTGGAGGGGCGGAAGCTGCTGTCGGTCGGCGTGGATATGGCGATGTTCGAATATCGAAATGGTGAAATTGGCCGCTGTTCCCGTGGGTGGATCAGGGGTTTGGTGCCGGTTTGGGAGTTGGAGGGTAAATCATGAATATCGGAGCACGGTTAAATAAGTTGGAGCAGCAGTCTGGCGACGATGATGCTGAAAAGAGGCGACAAGCCACGTTGGAATTTTTGAGAAACGCGATTGGACCGGGTCCGCGTCCAGTGCTGACGCCCGAGGAACAGGCTGAAGCCGATCGGTGGATCGCGGAAATTTCTGCGGCTGTTGAAGCGGAACAAGGGGAACGAAATGCCGAAAAATAACGGTCGAAAAACGGACGGCACCTTTGCTCAGGGAAATAAGTTGGGCGGCAAAACGCCAGGAGCGCGACACCGGACGACACTAGCAATCGAAGCATTGTTGGAAGGTGAGCATGAAAAGCTGACCCGCAAGGCCATCGACAAGGCGTTGGAAGGCGATGTGCCTGCGCTACGGTTGTGCCTGGAGCGCATAGCGCCTCCCCGCAAGGATGCGCCCATCACCTTCGACTTGCCGCCTATCACTACCGCGCAGGACGCATTGGGTGCTTCGGCGGCATTGCTCGCTGCCGTGGCCGCTGGTGAGGTCAGCCCGGACGAAGGTGCAAGAGTGATGTCGCTGCTGGAAAGCCATCGCCGCCTTGTCGAGACCGGCGACCATGAAGCCCGGTTAACTACATTGGAGGAAAGATCAGGAAAATGACCCAAATGACCCATAAGCGCCGCATCGCCCATCTTGAAGGGGATCGCAGTCCCTATCTGGCCCTTGGCGAAGTTCTCGACCGGATTGATGCTCCTGCCCTTGATGTCCGCAAGCCTCATCCTGCTCTGCGCAAGGTGCTGGATGAAATGCGGGGATAGGCATCGGACCGTAAAATACAGGCAAGATAAGGTGCGCCTGCGTGCGGCTTACTCGCGGCCGAACCCAAGTTCCGCCCTTCATCGCCAATTATTGAACAGTAGCCCAGGAGCGGAAGCGCTGCGTGGTGTCCGCGAAGCGGACAAGGTTGCCCACTTCCTCGATTAAAAGGGCATCCCCACTCGGCATCGGCGTGGCCTCATCATAAACCGCTATCCGTTCTATCTGCTCATAATTGGGATTTAGAGATAGGTCATAGAATTGCTTGAACCTTCGAGCGATCGCGTCGCGATCTGTTATCGGCTCAACAAAGGCAATGGGCTTATGTTGAGCGCGATCGAGCACGACTGTGCTCACGCGATACCTGCTGCCGAGGTGGCCGCTGACCTCCTCGTTTGTGCGCACGCGTTGCACTCCCACGGCTGAGACCACTTTGCTCAGTAGGGACGACTTGAAGTCATGTAATGGTGGACGATCAGCCTTGAGAGCCTGATCAGCGATAAGTCGCGAGGCGCAGCCGACCAGAGCTAGAATTGCGCCAATGTCTTCCAGCGTTTCGCAACGCCGCCAAACCCGCAATTCGGTCAGGTCACATCCGTAAGAAGCGACTTGCGGGGCAAGCGCGTCGCCAAGCCTCTTGCCAACAGCAAAACCCAAATTGCTCAGCAGCATCGCAGCATAGCTATTGTCGTGAACGATAAAGCCCCCATCATCTGGGCGGATCATGACGACCACGCTTTGGCCGTTGTGGTACATCTGAGGGAGCGTGACCTCAAAACCTTGATTAGTATGGACGGCCTCAGTTAGGCCGCAAATTGAGGCCTTAATTATATCCGCTGTTAATCCTCGCTCGATCATCACACATTAAAATCCAACTGCTCGGCCGTGTATGGCGGCCGTTCATATTTACCAAAGAAAGATATGTTGGTCCTGCCTAAAAACTCATTGAACCACTGAACGTGCATCTGATCTCTCGGATCAGGTTCAGCAATATCGCAAGGCCAGCCGGACCAATGAGTGGTCGCAACGGCAGACTTACCCGTCTTGTTATTGTGGAACCTGCCGGGATTGACGTCGAGCGAGTAAATGCGCTCCCCGAATAGAAGCATGAAAGAACATTTACGAGGCAGCTTGCGTACGTGTGCCGTCATACTGAACCGCAACCTCCAACTGGGTTCTTCTGGTGCTATTACTCGAAGATCGCATGCGGCGTAATCACCGTGATTGCCATCCCGCCAAACCATCGAATCCTGAATGATCTTTGGCGCGTCCAAGATACGGTAGACCGTTTGTGGAAATGCCGTCTCAATCAGAACACGCTCTTTTTTGCCCCTCGACTTCGGCGAGTCGTCTTGCGAATTATTGGCTGTGTGACGAAAGCTTGGTAGTGCCTATTTTGCAAAAAAGGCCCCAATTCCGATTGAATCGAGGTCCGGTAAAAAAGCCCCGCGCCAGTTCAGGCCGCGGGGCAAGGGAGGGACGGGCCGCATGACGCCTGTGTCGTGATAGCGTCGGGCGCGATTGTTGGTTCCTATCCGAAACGGAATAGTTGGGCAAATGCAGATGGCTTTCGCGTGCTATATAGCATCTGGAAATGGGGAAATGGCACCTATGATCAGCCGAGACTATAGCGATGAAGACGGAATCATACTGGTAACTGCCACTGGCGCATGGAGCGAACGTGAGGTCGATCAGCATTATGAGGAGTTAAAGTGGGAGATCGCCGCTCGTCGGGAAAAAGGCCTCCCCATCCTGCTGCTATCAGACGTCACGCGAGCCGAGCGACAATCGGCGGCGGTCGAGCAGCGAACGATGTGGCAAATTGGACAGACGTTTCAACCAGGCGATCGGGTAGCAGTGCTTGTTGCCGACGCGGACGACAAAGCGCACGTCCGCGGATTATTAGGCGCTGCGGACATGGCCGTTTTCAATTCGAAAATCGCTGCCCAGATGTGGCTGCTATACGAAGGTCTGGAGGCACCATAGTGAGTTGCCGAGCGGTCGGCGATGCTGCCCGCCATCATACCCACATAGGAAAAGCCCCGGCCTGTGCTGGGACCGGGGCCATAGATAACCGGCAGTTACTCTATTTTGGAATGTCAGGCGTCTTCAGGGATGCGAGCGGCTGCCGCAAAGGCGGCTGCCTTTTGGCGATACTTCTCAGCCATTGCCAGGTGCGCGCGCTTGGCACACGGATCCAGGCAGTTCTCGGCCTTTTCAATTTCGTCTCTCGCACGACGCTCATAATACGCACGATCGATAGTATCGAACACGGGTTCCTCCATGAGTTAGCGCAATGGGCAGGCACGGGTCGCTCGCACCTGCCCACCCTTCCCAAGGGAGAGAAGGGACGGGAAAAATATCAATGCCGAACGATTCGGATCAAGAGGGTGCAACGGTGAAATAGCCGCCAGTCGCCTCGGCGACTAATCCATCATAGGTTTGATATAAACCACACTATGAAAGCCGCTACGCCGATAAGGGCAAGTGCGAGTACTAGACGCACAATGGGTGGGTCTTTTGCTGCGACTTCGGCGGGCCACGGGAGGGTGAGCGCTCGTAGAGGGGCGACGAACGCGGCGGTTGCGCCTGCTACCCGTAGCCAATCAAGGGAGATCCACTGACGTGTCATGGCAATGGATTGCGCATCTGTGATGGTGTCCTTGGGAGAGTGTATACCGTGGTAGTAAAGCGCGGCGTTCATCGGCCAGAACGCCACTACTGTCAGGATAAGTAACAACAAGATGCCGATCGAAGGCAGGCAAAGCAGCCATCGATAGTGCCAAGGCGTCCGCCATCCTGCGATAAGTGCGCCAAATCCGGCGATGAGCATAGCGGCCGAAAACGGGATGAAGAACACGCCGGTATCGACTGGCCACGCCTTCCCATAGGGCATCATCGCAAGTGATTGCGGCGGAGTGGCACTCCAAGCGCCCGCGAGGACCAGAAGGTCGAACAGCTTTGCGCCAAGGAGCGGACCGCCCACAAGCACGGCAAGCCAAAGAAAGGCTCGGGTGATCAGTTTCCTGTCTGCCAATTTGCCCCCCAACACTATCCGATCTAGGTCTGCTTCCTTATATGATCTGCCATAACCGGTCAGTCAGCAAGCCACCCGTCCCGGAAAATGAAAACCCGACCATTCCCGGATGTGTTGCTACCTTAGCGAAAGCACCGATCCGCTTGGGCAGTTTCCCATCATGATCTGCAAGCCTGCTTCTGCTTCAATCAACCGACAAGCACGCCGGGGCAATCTGAGCACCTGAGCATCCAGGGGACCGTCACCATCACTGCTTGCCCTCGACCAAAGCCTGCGGGGTACGCGCAGTTCGACCGGCATGCTCCCAACCGACGCGGAGAATCTGACCTCGCGATCGGTGGCAGCTTTGCCAAGAAAGCGCTGAATAGTTACCGTACTGTTAGCCATGTCCGCATTACGCGCGAGCGGCGGAATCGTTCACATAGCAAAAAGCCCGGCCTCCTGAGAAGCCGGGCTGAGTGAAGGGAAGGGATGTTCCCTAGGTCGCCTCGTCGCTATGGGGCGAGACTGGTTAGCAGACAGTTACTGTTCCCGCTAAAAGGCTTCCGGGTTACGGAACCTGCTGGCGGCCCACTCCGCTTCGGCTAACTCATAGACAACTTGGATCGGCCTCTCCATCCCGGTGCGTAAAGGCTTTGCTAGGTGCACTCAAATCGTAGCTGATGAGCGCCAAGTCCAGGACGCGATCAATACTAACAAATGTTAAGCACAAGAAGTTAGGAAATAGCAGCTACATTCAGTCTGAGATAACGGAGTGAATGCAGTGCTTCAAATAATTTACATTAGCTCCGCCCGGCCTATGTTGGGATCAGCTGACTGCCAAAATATTCTTCAGGCGGCTGTCACAAATAAATCGAAATTTGATGTCACTGGGCTGCTTTTGTTTAACTTAAAGAGATTTCTTCAGGTGCTCGAAGGGCCTGAGCGATCAGTGGACTATCTGTTTCAGAAGATTAGCCTCGACCCTCGCCATCGCGCGGTCGTAGAGTTGGATCGCAAACAAATCGACGAACGCGAATTTGGTAGCTGGGCAATGGCATTTGATGATGGCCGTTCTCCAGAGCGCTCCGAACTGAAACTGCGCATCTCAAATTTACTGGATCGGACAAGCCCTTCTACTCGCGCCTTGTTCGAAACCACTGCAGACCTTTATAAATCCGCACGTTAACCAGAGGGACCATTGTCCCACGCATTCCGTTCCCAAGACCGGATCGCATATTGGTTTCTCATTGCAGTCGCCGCCGTTTCCGCCATTATGGACCTAATAGAAGATTCGGGGTCCTTCGGAAGTCGCGGTTCGATACCCAGATTAAGGTGATTTCGTTTGTGTCCGGGCCGTTGCTAGTGCAAAGCCGCCGCGCGACCCGAGCGTTAAACCAACGCTTCTTACTAGCCCGGTGCTCTTCCCTGCGCCGGGCTATTTTTCTGCCTGGACGGCGCTGAAGTCTGCCTCCTCCAGTTCGAGAATAAAGCCTAGTAAGCCGACTTCCTGATGAAGTGTTCCGGCCAGCAACGCTAATTTATACCGATGAACTATCGCTTTCTCGGTAAGTCCGCGCGCGCCACCCAGTGCGTCCAGCCTTTCAGGCGTTAGAGTTGCACATGCGTCAGCGAGTGCGGACCGGGACAATCTTATCCAGAAAGCCCGGCCGTCATCAGCCGAAATCCAAACGCTCTCTCCAGTGGTATTGGTGGTCTCCCACTTTATGAGCAGTGGTTTGGGCATAGCCGAATATAGCGCCGCTGGTGGGTCGAGTGACAGGCCAAATATGGCCCAGAACGGCTGCGACCCTCAAACCCGTTGAAACTCAGCGACGTTTTTTTGGCTGCGAGATCCAGGCTCATTTTAACGACGCCCTAAATACTGCCGCGCGTGCCGAGCCACCGCCTCTGGAAGTTCATACTCGGCAATCGACTGATCCTGCACCGACACGACCTGCACGGCGCAAAGGCGCTGCGGCGCTATCCGGATATATGTGATCGCATGCAGCCCTGCGGCCATCTGCGCGTCGATCATCGCAATCAGTTCATTTTCCGGGACGTCCGGGCAAGGCACGCGTCTCAGCATTGCCGTCTCACGCTGCAGTCCGCGTGGGAAATACCGGCCCCACATCCTGAGCCAATCACCCTCGAAACTGATCCATCGCCCGCTTCCATTCCCGCTCGTCTGGCCATTCCGGCAGCCTTATTGTGGGTTCGGTCGTGCTTTGCTCCATACCGACAGGCCGAACCTTGGTCCGGGTCTTGTGCAGGCATCGCAGGCACAGGAAGCGGTCTTTCGCCGTCCAGAAAGCATCATTCCAACCTTTCTGATGAAAGCGCCACCAAAGACTCTTTGGCTCGAAATAGGCTGTATTGCGGCACCGGCAGGATACCCTGACCGAATATCGCCATAACGCTGCTTCGAAGATGCAGGTTGCGATCTTGAGGCCGCCCTTGCTGGAGCGCGCCACTTTACCACGGCAATTCGGCTTCGAACTGCATCAGGTCGAGGTGGTCGGCATGAAACTGGTGCAGATCATCGGCGTAGGGAATGGCCAGGCCGTTCTCGCGGGCGTAATGCTGAGCGGCAAAGAGTACATCATCGATTGTCGCATAACCGCCAGGCAGCCTAACGAAGGGCGTGGCGGGGTCGGCCGCATCGTCACGTACAGCTACGAAGAATTGCTGGCCCTCAAACTGGATGCTGACATCGTGAAGAAGCGTGCTGTGTTCCGGCCCGTTGAGTATGGCGTTCATGTCAGTCTCCTTCCGACGAATCAGGGGAAAGACGGGATAGAACAAAATAAGAACATGTGAAATGAGGCTGCGGTGAGCTGATGACGGTTCGTATGGAAGAAATCGCCTAATGGCCCTAATGACCATATTGTCCTGAGGTTCACCCCTGCGCACAGCTACAAAATTTATTTCTGCTTCTGTGTGGCATTCGCACACATGCGACGGCGGTTAGATATGCTCTCACGATCCAACGCCATGGACAGGCGACCATATGCCAATGAACCGAAGCACGCGATTGAAGCGCCTGCGACACGCCCTCGACCTCGACCATGAGGATCTTCCTCCGATAGGCAGCAGCCCTAAGAAATTTTGGCGCACGCAACTGGAAGCCAGTTATCCGTTAGGGATGTCTGCAGCAGCGCGTTTCCGGTTGGCTAGGATCCGCCGCCGCTTGATGGATGATGCTTAGGGCTTGATCGTTGCCAGGCATCTCGAACAATTCCTCATATACGCCGTTCCGTCCCGGTCTATCCCGCAATGGATATGACCGAGATATTACCGAAGCGCCCGATACTACCGAGCTATTTTCACGCTAAGTTGTTGGAATTGCTTGGTGACCCCTACGGGAATCGAACCGGGCCTTCGGGGTAATACAGGGTAACGCAGGGGAAGCAAGCCCTTGATTTGCGGTGCGCCAATTGCCCTCCACTCCCCTCCATTACCCTAAATGTGCCACGAAATGTGCCACGGTAATGCTGCTGGATGGGTTCCTCACGCTTCTTGCCTTTCAGGCGCAGACCGCACGCTAATGTGTCGACTTTGGCTTCGCGTTCGCTTCACGATCCGCCAGTTGCCCGCGCGTCGATGCTGGGCAGGCAATGTGGGAATATCCCGCAATGTTAACCAATTCGGTATCGAAATTCCCCTCCAAAAGGCACCTTGCCGGACAGGAGGATTCGAGCATCATGCCTGTTGGACTACTTTGTTCAGGATAGCGGGGGGCAACCAGACGTTGGGGCATCGGCACGGTTCGCCATGATGCTACCCAAATGGGATGGAGAGCAAATGCCCATGCGACACGATGCCCGAATTGACCCCATGCTGGACGACACAGGCCGTCCGGCTGTTTTCGCACCTCTATGCAGGTCGATCATTAGCGCAAGAGCGGCGTCGGCCACCATGTTCGGCTCTCTCTGCGCCGACCCAGGATGCGAAATGTTGCTCGATCTCTACTGGCGCGACAGCCAGGGATTGAAGACTTCTCTGACCAGCTTCTGCCTCGCGTCGAAAGCATCGGAGATGACCGGTCGGCGATGCCTTGGCGAGATGGAGGCGCAAGGCATAGTCGAGCGCTTCCCTGATCCCTTCGATAAACGCCGGATATATGTCCAGCTGACCGCCGCCGGGCGGGATAAGATGGATGCGTGTTTCCAGACCTTGCTGTCCGGATATGCGCAAACCTGTCACGACTGCGCCCGCAAATGCGGCGACGTTCCAGACGGGACCCGGCAGGAAGTCCCGTTCTGCATTGCGATAGACGGCGTCCGGCGGTTCCGACGGTAGAAGTTCAGCGCCGGTATCAGTGGTCAGCAAATAGGCCAGCGTAGCGTGCAGCACTGCGCCGGTGAAACGGGGACGCGCTGCCCGTTGATCCGACCTGAGATCACATTGGCAGCGAGCGTCGGCCGCGGCCTGAAGAGAAGGAGGAGTGGGGCGAGGGAGTTTTCCCTATGCTGGAGTTCCTCCCATGGCCCTGTCGCGCACGAGCGCCGATCCTCGTCTCCATGCCGCTGCCGCCAGCATCGTCAAATCACTCGGTGGAACATGGAAGCCATCGGGCGCGATGTGCCGTTGCCCGGCGCATGACGACCATCGCCCGAGCCTTTCGGTCCGGGTCGGCGAGCATAGCATATTGTTCAAATGCTTTGCCGGCTGTTCCACGATCGATGTCATTCGCGCGCTGCGCAGCGACAGGCGCCCTATACCGACGGCCGATGCTGAAACGGAATTCGCACGCGCGGATGGCAGCGAGCGACGGTTGGCCGGCTGGATCCGTTCGCTCTGGAAGGAAGCGCGTGCCGTTACCGATACGCCGGCGGGCGTCTATATGGCGACGCGTGGTTTCAACGAGCCGCATCCGGCGCTGCGCTACCATGATCATGTGCCGCTCGGCCGGGGCGCCGACGTCCGTTTCCGTCCGGCGCTGCTCGCCGCCGTTGAAGCCGACACCGGCGTCATAGCACTCGAACGGCTGTTCCTCGACCCCCGGACCGGATTGCCGGCCACTGATCTCGATCCGCCCAAACTGATGCTGGGTCGCCCGCACGGTGGCACCGTCCGTTTCGGGGCCGCCACCGATGTGCTGGGGCTGGCTGAGGGCTGGGAGACCGCCTGGTCCGCTCATTTGCTGCTCGGCATCCCTGTCTGGGCCGCGCTTGGTGCCGACCGCTTCCCCCTGGTCACTGTGCCTGAGCGGGTCGAACGCCTCTTCCTCCTTCACGACAACGACCTTTCCGGTCGGCGCGGCGCGGCGCGGGCGAAACAGGCGCATGCGCGAGACGGCCGGTCGATCGAGCCGCTGCCTCCACCGCCGGGCTTCAATGACTGGAACGACCTCTACCGGGCGAGGGGAAGGGGGAGGGAGATGGTTGCGGAATGCAGACTGATGATCAGCCGCGTCCCGCACATTCCGACACGCGCAGCGGCATGGGCGTCCAGCCAACCCTGAACGCGAGCCTGCTACAATCCACACAGGAGACGAGCCTTGACCTCGCTACAACCGAGCTATCCCTCCACGCTGCCGCTCGCCAGTATCGTGAAGGGCGACAATCCCCGCCGGTATTTCGACCGGAAGAAGCACGAGGAGATGGTGGCTTCCATCCGGCAGCGCGGCATACTCCAGCCCATATTGCTCCGGCCGAAGGACGACGTCTATGCCATCGTCGCCGGCGAGCGCCGGTACAGGGCAGGGCTGGAAGTCTATGGGCTCGACGGCGAAGTGCCGGTCATCATCCGCGTGATGACGGACCAGGAAGCGCTCGATGCCGCGATCGCCGAGAATGACGACCGTGACGATCCGTCGGAGACCGAGCAGGCCGATGCCGCCGTCCGCTACCTCGCGGCATGCAACGGCGACCGCGCCGAGGCCGCACGGCGACTGGCCTGGTCCCGCGCCAAGCTTGATCGCCGCCTGGCGCTCGCTGAACTCACCGACGCCGCTAAGACCGCCCTCGATGAGCGCCGGATCAAGGTTGGTCACGCCGAACTGCTCGCCGTCATCCCCAAGGACAAGCAGGACACGGCCCTCGACACGATCCTGCGCCTGAATCTTGACGTGAACGATACGCGCAAGGAACTGATGCGCATCACGCATAGCCTCGCGAGCGCCTGTTTCGACAAGACCGAGTGCGCCACCTGTCCGTTCAACTCGGCGGCGCAGCAAGTCCTTTTCGAAACCCATGTCGATGATGGCCATTGCACCAATCCGGGATGCTTCAAGCTCAAGACCGAAGCCGCCGAGGTGATCCGTTTCGAGGAAAAGGAGCGCGCCGCGAAGGCGGCCAGGAGAGCGATGCCTCCTGCTGCCGATGATGCCGACGCTGATGCGCAGGACGATGTCACCGTCGAACCCGCGCCATCGATGGATCTCCAGCCGCAGCCGGAACGCGGCGCCATATCATCCAGTGCTGTCGAAAACCGCGAGCCTCCCCCGCCACGCACTGCCGAGACCGTGCCGGCCGCGTCGACGGCGCATAAGCCGACCGTCACGGCCAGGTCGATCGCGACCCGAACCGCCGAGCTTCGCGAGGCGACATGGCGAACCGCGCTTGCCCGTGCGCTCGCGGGCAATGCTGTCCACGCCCGGACCACGATCCTTGTGGCGGCGATGTCGGGCACGCTTTCGCAGATCAAGCCCGACACGCTGACGTCCCGCGCTGGCATCCTCGTCGGCGCCTCGTTCCCGGACCTCGACTTCAAGGGCAAGATCGCGGAAATCCGGGCGCTTGCCGATGCGCGGGCCGCCAATGTGCTGGCCGTCATCGGCGGCGCTTACGCCAAGGATGTGCTCAGCTTCGATCATGTCGCGGACCTTGCGAGAGTGTTCGAGGTCGACTTGCGCGAGACGTGGCAGGTCGATCAGACCTTTCTCGAGCGCTACACAAAGGAAGAGCTCAAGTTCATCGCCCAGGAATGCGGCCTGATCGCGCATGTCGGCGAGAAACGGTTCGCCAAGCTGCTCGCATCGAAAAAGACCGAGCTTGTCACCAGCATGCTCAATCGCATCGGGTTCGATTGGGCGGGACGTCTGCCGGGCTGCATGACGCTCGATGGCGCCTATGGACCGCCCCCGGATCGTGCTGCCCAGCCGGCCGACGCTCCCATCTCGCAAATCGCCGCCTGACCGACACCCTCACCCTTCCAGACAAGGACCAACGCCCATGTTGATTGCCAACCTGCTGCCGCTTCTCGCCAACTATTCGCTCGGTTTCGATCTTGTCGCCGGCCCCGACGATACCGTCACGCTGACCGTCATTCCCCGCAAGGCGGAAGGCGCGAAGCACGGTCTCGAATCCGGCGAGACCCGCCCGATCTCGATCACCGCAACCGCCGTGGAGATCGATGCGGAACTTGGCCGTGGATCGGACGGCGCACTCGGCCAGCTCATCGCTACGCGCAAGACCCTTGCCGACCAGATCGCCGATCAGCGCCAGGCGGCCGAGGACGCAAGGATCGCCGCAGCGGAGGCCGCGAAGGCCAAGGCCGCCACGAAGGCCGCGACAGCAAAGACGACGGTGCCTGTGAGTCCTCCGAAGCTCCAGCACGCGGTCACCCCGCCGGTCGACGCCAAACCGGACCAACCCGCCACCTTGTTCTGACCGGACTCCGCTCAAATCTCGCCACGACCCAAGCCGGGAGTTTTACCTCATGCAGATCAACCATCTCACCCGCGCGTACCGCTATGACGGCATCGACCTTCCGGTTCCGCCGCATCTCGCCAACGATCCCGACGGTCTGCGTGCCTACCATGCCACGCTCTACCCCGCGGTTCTCAACGCCGAGATGGTCGACGCCGGCGTGTCGGGCGGCGCTCACGTCACCGAATACCGGCGCGCCGTCGGCACCAAGGGCTGACCGTGGCGCGCGGCAGCAGCGCGGCGATCCCGTCCGCAGTTCGTAAAACGCTCATCGAATGGATCGAGCCCGGCAATGGCGACACATCCGAATTCACCCAGCCAATCTGCAGCGAGCAAACCCAGGCGCTCCACGCGTGCATCCTTCTCGCGTCCGGGGACGGCGGGAGCAAGGCTCCCAGGCCGCTCCCGCCGCCACCGGGCCTGCGCCTTCCACCCCTTGGCTGACCTCGCGGGGCGGGCCGTTGCACTGTCCGGCGACATTCCCGCCCTCTTCGATGCTCCACTGGCGTCCCATCACAAGCTGATAGGCCGCTGGGCCACGTCTCGGGAAACGACGGCTAAACGCTATACTCGCGACCAGGCGCGCCAGCGCATCGAACGACTGTTCGACAAGGCGGTGCTCGACATTCTGGGCTCCGTCGAATTCGCGGACTTCAGGGTCGCGGTTCTTCACGGGAACGAAGGTTATCCGCCGGCTATCGCGGTGATCTGCGACAGCATGGGGCAACTCGACCTCGGATGGATCGAAGACAGCGATGCGCCCATTCCCTGGCGCGCCGCAGCCTACAAGGCCCTCGACGATATGCTGGGCCGCGCCCTTCCGATCTTCGGCTACCAGGACCTCTTCGATGAAATCTCTATGTACTATTGGGACGGCGCGACCGATGATGAAACCGCGCGGCAGTGGATCGTCGAATATCAGGGCATGGATCCTGACGATATCGAGGAACTCACTCTGCCATCCAACATGGAGTCTCGCCGGCCCGATTGGATGATCGCGGCAAACGCGGGGGCATCGGCGGAACTTCCGAACGGCTTACACCGGAAACTGGAGGAACTCCGCAAGGCGTACGCCGCTCTCGGGAAACTCCGACCGGAGCGCAGCGCCTGGCAATTCGATATCGAGATTGCCCAAGAGTATCTCCCCGGCATCGAGGAATGCTCGACATTGCCCCCGCTGACGCTCGTTCCGGTCGAGCAGTTCGCACGCGAGGTCGATGACGTCGGACGCCACGGGATGGAATACGGCTTCATGGACATCGCCGGCTTCTGCCCTTTGCCAGATTCAGTCCCGATCGACGACTGGTTCGCGTCCTTGCGTGTCGGCGCGCGGTTCCTGCTCGCCGCGCAGGACCTGATCCAGCTCGATCCAGCCAACCTTTGAGGTTCCTTATGTCCGACCACCGCACCCAGTTCGAAGCGACCGCCGGCGGCCTCGCGCTGACCAACGCCATTCTCCTTTACCGCAGCCAGCCGATCCGCAACGCCAGTCCCTATGCCACCGCTCGCGCGGGCGCCGCCGCATTCGCCAGCATCCATGCGATCGAGCATGACGATGAGGGAAAGCCGATCATCGGCGCGGGCACATCGCTGTCGCGCGCGCATCTGCGTCAATGGACCGAGGCCCTGGGCCGGACCGTTCTTCCCGAATTCCTGCCTGACAATGTGCTGGTCGCTCATCCCGACATGCTCGCATGGTGGATCCCGACCCAGGTTCGCCCGGCCTATTTCGCTCTCACGGATCCGCCCGCCGGCCTGCAGGTGCTCGCCGCGCGAACCACTATGCCGGTCCCGTATCCGCCGCATCTGTTCATCGCGACCCGATCGGGGTTCGGCGTTTACGCCTTGCCGGCAAACGAACGCCCCGGCATCGATACCCCGGTGCTGCACTCGCCGGTGCTCAATGTCTATCTCGACGGGCAACTTTGCTGGGGCAACATTCCGAAGCCAAAAACGCTGACGACAGCCTCCATCCCGGAATTCGAGCGCGGGGTGTTCGATAGCTGGTCCACCCACCCCAATCCCGGACAGGAACTGACCATCACCGGCAAAGGTGGTCTGGTTCGGCTCTGGGACGACCTCGCCGCGCGCAAGGCGAAGCGCTTTCCGGTCAGGCGTCTCAGGCCATTCGATCCCGGTCGGACACGACAGGCCTCCCGGCGAGCAACCCGGACCGATCAGATGACTCTCGGAAAGCTCCTTGCGAGAGGGGCGAACCAATGACCGTGCTTGCTGACGATCCCACTGCGGCCGCGGTCCTTGCCGCCGTGCCCTGTTATCCGGTCCCGCCACAGGGACGCTCGCCCGCCCTCGCTATGCTGCGCGCCGCCCGCGCCGGACGCGGCCTTGCGATCGGGATAGACGGCGTCATGCTCATCCTGCGCCGGCCCTGGCTGGAACTGGATTTCCCGATCACGCCGCCGCTTTCCCTCCATATGCCCTATGGCAGCACGGGCGCCTGTCGCGCCGAACTGCGCTGCGGGCTCATTCCACGCGAGCATCTCGATCATATTCTCGATCATTTTCGCGCAGCCTTGCCCAATGAAGCCGCGGCGTTCGTCCTCTGGAACGAAGCGACCCGGGAATTCGCGGTGGACCTTCCTGTCATCGACGAAGCCACACCCTCGCGCCTCGTCTATCGCACGCCGATTCCGCAGCCCGATTGGCATGTTGTCTGCGATTTTCACAGCCACGGGGTCGGTCCCGCCTTCTTCAGCACCACCGACGATGCCGATGACGCCCATGCGACGAAGATCGCGATCGTCGTCGGCCGGCTCGACGATCCCTGTGGTCCGGCGATGCTCGCGCGCCTTTGCGCCGACGGCATGTTCCTGCCGTTACCACGGAGCCCGTTTTCAGGAGACCGTCATGCCGACTGACCTCACGGATCGTCATTATCTGCCCGCCGGGTTCGATAATCGCACGATCAACATCCTGCTGGTCGGTTGCGGCGGAAACGGCGGGCAGATGCTGATGGGACTCGCCTCGCTCGACACCGCGCTGCGCGCGATCTCCTCGCGATCGCTGCATGTCGTCGTGATTGACGACGACATCGTGACCGAAGCCAATCTCGGCAGGCAGCCATATTACCGGGGCGACGTCGGCAGTTCCAAGGCCCGCACGCTCACCGAACGGATCAACCTCGCACACGGCCTGGCCTGGCAGGCAGTGCACGGCCGCGCCCCTGAAGCCATTAGTATGGATGGCGCCGACATCGTCATCACCTGTGTCGACACGGCATCGGCCCGCCGCGCGATCGGTGCCGCGCTCGCCGAATGCGGGACCGTTCCCGCCTATTGGATGGATCTCGGCAATCGCGCGAGCGACGGGCAATATCTCATAGGCTCCCCGGAGCACTGTTCCAACAAGCACCGCCATCGCCTGCCGACCGTGCTTGAATATTTCCCCGAACTCGCCGACGAAAACCTGCCCGACGACGATGCCCCTTCCTGCTCGGTCGCCGAAGCGCTCGAACGCCAGTCGCTGTTCGTCAACCGCGTCGTTGCGAGCCATGCCCTGGCGTTGTTGTTCGACCTTCTCGGACGCGGCTCCATCGGTCACGCCGGCGCATTCCTCAACCTCGCCAGCGGTCAGGCCGTCCCGATCCCGTTGCCGCGCGGCGACTGAACCTACCCGCATCACCCCGTGTCAGTCGGCCTGCACCGGCCGGAACCGCACGCCAGTCCGGCGGAGCGGCGGGAGAATCGCGCCTTCGCAAATTCACACAAGGAGACCAAACATGGCGTCACTTTCCCAGAGGGGCTGGACCCTTCATTATACCATTGGCCGGGTGCTGGCCGCCAAGGTCAGGCCGGGGGATATCGTCCCCATGCCGGGTGGGGCCAACGATTTGATGGTGCTCGGCGGACGCGCCCCGCAGCGTGCCAACGACCGCGGCAGCGTGTTCGTGCGCGATCCCCTCGCTGAGACCAGTGATTGCATGGAAATGCCGCTCCGGGCGCTCGGAATGGTTTGGATCAGCGACGCCGGTGGCTGGTCGGAGCTCCCGGCATGAGAGGGTTTCACGTCCATGTCTATACGACGATCAGGGTCAAGGTCGCGGTGACCGCCGAGGATCATGCGGGCGCGATGTTGCGGGCTGACGCGATCGTCGGACGCGGGATATTCCCCGTTCGTCTCCTTCCGAACGCCGCTGGTGTGCTGGAGGCGGAGCCGGCTGAAGAGGTCACCGGCTATCTGGTCGATGAAACCGACGATCCCGAATTCGAGAACAGCTGCTCTTACGATGCCGAATACCGGCCTTGCGGCGCGGGCGACAGTCCGGGCTGCGCCTAGAAAGGGGGAGAGGGAACAGGGGAGGGTGCTCCGCATGATGGAGCAGTCTGGAGAATCCCCATGCAAATCGAACTACGGCGTATCTCCTACAGCGCCGCGCTATCGCAGGAAACCGCGGCTTTCTCGGCGGAAGTCTGGATCGAAGGCGAACTCGCCTTTCATGCCCGAAACCAGGGAACGGGCGGAGCGGACTTCTATCACCAGGTTGGCCGGTGGACCGTGGCCGAGGTCGATGCCTGGCTCAAGGCCAACCGGCCGGTGCGCACCCTGGATGAAAATCTCGGCTGCGACCATGATCTCGAGATCGAGGTAGCCGACCTTCTCGCGCGCGAACTCGAGTCCCGGCGCCTAAAGCGCCTTTTACGCACTAACCTTCTCACAATCGAGAGTGGCCGGATATTGCAATATCCGCTCCGCAAGCGGTCGCCCGCGCCGTGCGCGCCACCAATCCCGCCGCGGTCATCGTCAACGACGCTGGCGACGAGGTGTTCGCGCGCGCGCTCGACCTGCTTCTCGCCAGCCGCTGACATTCCAGGCCGGAGATCGTCATGACCGACAGTTTCGATCCCGCCGATGCGGGATGCTGGATGGCGCGCGGCCGTCCGGCTCATCACGCCCATGCGTTGGCCGATGCCTGGCGCCGTTTCCCCGACCTGCCGAACGATGCGCCCCTCGACGCCCGCATGGCGCGTTCCCGCGAGCGGGTTCAGGCGCTTCGTCCCCTCAACGAAGCGATCGCCCAGGAAACCGAGCGCCAGCGCGTGGCCGCGAACTTTGCCTGCATCGAGCGCCAGATCGCCCAGGGCAGCACCGACAGCCGAAACCCCGCGATCCTCCATGGTCGTGACGTGCATGGCTATGGCTGGGATGCTGCCGTTGCCTACGCCGACGGACTCTACGCTGCCCGGGCGGGATGGGAATCCAGGCCGCCGTCACCGCCACGACTGGGTGATCCCGATGTCCGGCGACCTGCCTACCGCCAGGGATTTTTGGATGGCGGCGGCCAACCCGACGACATTTTCGACGTCGCCCGTCGAGCTTTCGCTGCCACACCCTCCGAGCCCAATCGCACCGAGAATGCGCAGCCGGGACGGCCGCTCCCCAGCGAGTGGTCGTACCCCACCGACGTCCCGGCACCGGCATCCTGGCATCGCCGCGTCCTTCTGCTCGGCGCGACTGAACTCGCGACGGGCACAATCGGCATCCTGGCCATG